>CAMFMO010000014.1:0-65571 GCA_945963595.1 uncultured Clostridia bacterium
AGGACTCATACCAGAAGTCGTAGTTGCCCACGTACATCTTGATCTTGCCGTAGTCAATATCCACGGTGTGGGTGCACACGGTATTCAGGAAATGCCGGTCGTGGCTGACGGCGATGACCATGCCGGGGAAGTCCAGCAGGAAGTCCTCCAGCCAGTTGATGGCCTCGATATCCAGGTTGTTGGTAGGCTCGTCCAGCATGACGATGTCCGGGTTGCCAAAAAGGGCCTGAGCAAGCAGAACCTTCACCTTCAGCCGGGGGTCAACGCTGGCCATCTGCTCATAGTGCAGCTCTGTGCCGATGCCCAGACCTTGCAGCAGACGGGAAGCGTCAGACTCGGCTTCCCAGCCCCCCAATTCCGCAAACTCCGCCTCCAGGTCCGCCGCCCGCAGGCCGTCCTCATCGGTGAAGTCCGGCTTTTCGTAGATGGCGTCCTTTTCCTTCATGACGTCGTACAGGTGCTTGTTGCCCATGATGACGGTGTCCATGACGGTGTAGTCATCGTAGGCGTTCTGGTTCTGCTTCAAAACGGAGACCCGCTTGGTGGGGTCGATCTCAATGGAGCCGGTGGTAGAATCCAGCTCCCCGGTGAGGATGCGCAGGAAGGTGGACTTGCCCGCACCGTTGGCGCCGATAATGCCATAGCAGTTGCCGGGCAAAAACTGCAAATCCACATGCTGGAACAGCCACTGCCCACCGAACTGCATACCCAAATTGCTGACTGTGATCATTGCTTGTCTCCTTGTTCGTTGTATCATAATGATGGTTTCATAAAAACAGAGCCTTGCGGAACATCGAATTGACAATGAACAATTGACAATGGACAATTGCGGTGTCCCTTCGGGACGATTTTAGAATTTTTCGAGGGGAAAAACCGCATCTGCCGCAAATTGTCAACTGTCAATTGTCAATTGTCAATTTTTATTGACCGCATACTCATACAGTTTAATCTTACCACAAAATTGTAAATAAAGAAAGAACTTTTTTCCTGGCCCTTGCTTTTTTTGCAAAGTGCGCTATAATATTAGCACTCAGATGAAATGAGTGCTAATTGCACGCGAAGAAAGGAAGTCATTGTATCATGGAAAAGAAACAGTTTAAGGCCGAATCCCAGCGGCTGCTGGATTTGATGATCAACTCTATTTATACCCACCGGGAGATCTTCCTGCGGGAAATCATCTCCAACGCCTCCGACGCCATTGACAAGCTGGCCTATACGGCCCTGACCGATGAGAAGGTGGGCGTTGCCCGGGACCAGTTCGCCATCACCATCACCCGGGACAAGGAAAACCGCACCCTCACCGTGTCTGATAACGGCATCGGCATGAGCAAGGAGGAGATGGAGGAGAACCTGGGCACCATCGCCAAGTCCGGCTCCCTGGGCTTCAAGCAGGCCATGGAGAAGAAGGAAGACATCGATATCATCGGCCAGTTCGGCGTGGGCTTCTATTCCGCCTTCATGGTGGCAAGCGAAGTCACCGTCATCTCCAAGAAGTACGGCTCCGACAAGGCCTACAAGTGGGTCTCCAACGGCACCGACGGCTACACCATCGAGGAAGCGGAGCGGGAAAACGCCGGTACGGATGTCATCATGGTCCTGAAGCCCGACACCGAGGAGGACACCTACAACCAGTACCTGGAGGAATACGAGATCCGGAATCTCGTCACCAAGTATTCCGACTATATCCACTACCCCATCCGCATGGAGGTGGAGAAGTCCCGGAAGAAGGAGGACTCCCCCGAGGACAAGCCCGAGTACGAGAGCTACAAGGAAGTCGTCACCCTGAACTCCATGGTGCCCATCTGGCAGAAGAACAAGAAGGACGTCACCGAGGAGGAGTACAACCAGTTCTATCAGAGCAAGTTCTACGACTACAATAAGCCCCTGCGGGTAGTCCATTTCAGCGCCGAGGGTCAGGTGTCCTTCAAGGCCCTGCTGTATATTCCCTCCAAGGCCCCCTATGATTTCTACACCAAGGATTTCAAGCGTGGCTTGCAGCTGTATTCCAGCGGCGTGATGATCATGGAGAACTGCGAGGATCTGCTGCCCGAGCACTTCCGCTTCGTCCGGGGCATTGTGGACAGCCAGGATCTGTCCCTGAACATCAGCCGTGAAATGCTCCAGCATAACCGCCAGCTGACCATCATCGCCCGGAACATTGAGAAGAAGATCAAGTCCGAGCTGAAGGCCATGCTGGACAGCGACCGGGAGAAGTACGAGGAGTTCTACGCCGCCTTTGGCCGCCAGCTGAAATACGGCGCGGTATCCGACTACGGTGCCCACAAGGAAAGCTGCCAGGATCTGCTGCTGTTTTACAGCCACAAGCAGGGCAAGCTGATCAGCCTGAAAGAATATGTGGATGCCATGCCTGAGGGCCAGGAGAAGATCTACTTTGCCCCCGGCGAAAACAAGGAGCTGCTTGCCAAGCTGCCCCAGGTGACATTGCTTGACGGCAAGGGCTACGACACCCTGCTCTTTACCGAGGATGTGGATGAGTTCGTGCCCCAGACCCTGATGACCTACCAGGAGAAGAGCTTCTGCAACGTCTCCACGGAAGACCTGGGCCTCCAGTCCGAGGACGAGAAGAAGGCCGCTGAGGCAGAAGCCGAGGAGAAGAAGGGCTTCCTGACCTTTGTGAAGGACAGCCTGGGCGATCAAGTCAAGGAGGTCCGGCTGAACAAGAATCTGGGTGCCTACCCCGTGGCCATGGTGCCCGACGCCGGCATGAGCTTTGAGATGGAGAAGTACATGAAGCGGGTGAACCCGGAATTCAGCTTCCCCTCCGCCCGGATTCTGGAACTGAACCCGGACAACGACACCGTCAAGCACCTGCAGGAGGTCATGACCTCTGACCCCGTGATGGCCAAGGATCTGGCCCAGCTGCTGTGCTGCCAGGCCCAGCTCATGGCCCAGCTGCCCATCGACGACCCCTACGCCTACACCGATCTGGTGTGCAAGCTGGTGAAGTAACACAATAAAAGGAACGGGACATACCACGCGGGAATGCAGTGGTATGTCCCGTTTTTTATTTTGCCCGTTCCGCTTTCTTGCGGGACTGCTTGACCCGGTACATCATCTGATCGGCCTCTTCAACGGCCTCCTGGGGGGTGAGGTGATCGGGGTCGAAGATGGCGTAGCCCATGGAGAGCCCGGGCAGGACAGGCTCTTCCTGCCTTGCCTTTGCCATGGCGGCCACCAGCTCGTCCCACAGGCTTTCCACAGACTGCATATGCTTCATCAAAATCACGCAGAACTCGTCGCCACCGATGCGGAAGCAATGGCCGCAGCGGGAATAGACCTCCCAGAGGGCTCTGCCCGTCAGCCGCAGGCACCGGTCTCCCATGGCGTGGCCATAGGTATCGTTAATGCTCTTAAAGCAGTCCACATCAAAAAACAGGATGATACAGGGCTCCCGCAGATGGGCCAGGGTGTTTTCAAAGCCCCGGCGGTTGATGAGCCCGGTGAGGCCGTCGGTCTGCTGGATCATGTCCAAGGTGAACACATAGAGCATAATGGCAGAGATAGCGGTGGTGACATAGTCCACCCGCAGGGTGCTGTCCACCATCTGCATGACCATACCCGAAAGCACGAATACCAGCACCGATACCAGAAAGCCCACGCCGCCGAACTGGTATTTGCGGCCGCTGCGCAGCACGGCAAACATGGCATAAAACAGCGCAGCCACATACACCACCGTATAGATTTCGTACAGCGGCCCATGGGTATAGCTGCTCTCGGCGTCCACCTGAATGATGGCCCCGGAAAAGCTCAGCACCACCTGCAGCAATGTGTGCAGCAGCAGGATGACCATGGCCGCCTCCTTGTGGGGCGCGTCCAGGATCAGGGCCATAAAAATGCCGATGCAGGGTGCTGCGGAAAACTCAATGACCTTTACAGCCGTATGCCAGATTACCGTCCGCGGTCCTGTACCGTTCAGCATAACGCCCAGCCACTCGCACAGTGCCGCCAGGGCAATAACGGAAAACTCAAAGCGGAAATATCGCTTTTCCGTCCCGGACAGCGTTCTGGAGCAGGACACGCACAGCAGCATGGAGGCCATGGACAAAACACACAGCGCTGTAATGGCCGTGTAATATTTTATCAAACAAATCTCTCCTTAAAACGCTTTACGTACAGAGTATATCACATTTCGCTTTTTTCTTCAAGAAAAAAACCGGGGCCGCCGCGTGTAAAACTTTCATAAATTGGGCTTGACTTTTCTGGGAAATATGCTATTATGGTCTCATAACGATTCAACAATTACTTAATCGTTAAATTCAAATCAAGTAAGGAGCCCTCTCTATGAAAAAGACCTATAAGATCGATGTAGACTGCGCCAACTGCGCCAACAAGATGGAAGACGCCGCCAAGGCCACCGCCGGTGTAAAGAGCTGCACCGTCAATTTCATGGCTCTGAAGATGATCGTGGAATTCGAAGAAGGCGCCGATGTGAAGGCCACCATGCAGAATGTCCTGGCCAACTGCAAAAAAGTAGAGGACGACTGCGAGATTTTCCTGTGATGAAAGGAAATCGCATATGACAAAGAAGCAAAAAAGAGCGCTTTCTCAGATCCTGGCCTGTGCTGCGCTGCTGATCGTGATGCAGCTGCTGGGGGCGGGGTTCTTTGACCGGCTCTTCGGCGCTTTCGGGCGCTGGGTGCGGCTGGCCATTTATCTGGTGGACTACTGGATCATCGGCGGCGATATTCTGAAAAAGGCCTGGAAGGGCATTCGCAACAGGCAGATGTTTGATGAATGCCTGCTCATGGCCATTGCCACCATCGGCGCTCTGGCCCTGGCCATTTACGAAAACGGCGACTATATCGAGGCCATTGCCGTCATGCTCTTCTATCAGATCGGCGAGCTGTTCCAGAGCTACGCCGTGGGCAAGAGCCGCCGGAACATCAGCGAGCTCATGGACATCCGCCCGGACTATGCCAACGTGGAGCGGGAGGGTGCCCTGGAAAAGGTAGACCCAGACGAGGTGGAGATCGGCTCCATCATCGTGGTCCAGCCCGGCGAGAAGGTGCCCATCGACGGCATCGTCACCGTGGGCAGCTCCACCCTGAACACCGCCGCCCTGACCGGCGAAAGCGTGCCCAGGGATGTGACCGTGGGCCAGGAGGTCATCTCCGGCTGCATCAACCTGTCCGGCCTGCTGAAAATTCAAACCACCAAGGAATTCGGCGAATCCACCGTATCGAAAATTCTGGACCTGGTGGAGAACGCCTCCTCCCGGAAGTCCAAATCCGAGGACTTCATTGCCAAGTTTGCCCGGGTGTACACCCCCGCCGTGGTCTACAGCGCCATTGCCCTGGCACTGCTGCCCCCCATCGTCTGTGTGGCCATGGGTACCAATGCCAACTGGGGCCAGTGGGTCTACCGGGCACTGACCTTCCTGGTCACCTCCTGCCCCTGTGCCCTGGTGATCTCCATCCCCCTGAGCTTCTTCGCCGGGATCGGCGGGGCCAGCCGGGAGGGCGTGCTGGTCAAGGGCTCCAACTATCTGGAGACACTGTCCAATGTGACCACCGTCGTCTTCGACAAAACCGGCACCCTGACCCGGGGCGTTTTCGAGGTCACGGGCATTCACCACAGCCCCTATGAGGAAGAGAAGCTGCTGGAATACACCGCTCTGGCGGAAAGCGCCTCCTCTCACCCCATCTCCAAGAGCCTGCAATCTGCCTACGGCAAGCCCCTGGACCGGGACCGGGTGACGGATATTCAGGAGATCAGCGGCGAGGGCGTCACCGCCCAGGTGGACGGCCACAGCGTGGCCGCCGGCAACCGGAAGCTCATGAAGCGCCTGGGCATTGCCTATCAGGACTGCCACAGCACCGGCACCATCGTCCATGTGGCCATTGACGGCAGCTATGCCGGCCACATCGTCATCTCCGATCTGCTGAAGCCCACCGCCACGCCCGCCATGGAGGCCCTGCGCGCCGCCGGGATCACCAAAACCGTCATGCTCACCGGCGACATCGATGCCGTAGCTCAGGCCACCGCCAGGGAGCTGGGCATTGACACCGTCTACAGTGAGCTGCTCCCCGGAGACAAGGTCTCCAAGGTAGAGGAGCTCCTGGCCGGACAGCACAAGGGCAAGCTGGCCTTCGTAGGCGACGGCATTAACGATGCCCCTGTGCTCTCCCGGGCGGACATCGGCATTGCCATGGGTGCCATGGGCTCCGATGCTGCCATTGAGGCCGCCGATGTGGTGCTCATGGACGACGACCCCATGAAGATCTCCAAGGCCGTGAAGATCTCCCGGAAGTGCCTGCGGATTGTCCACGAGAACATTGTCTTCGCCATTGGCATCAAGCTGGCCTGCCTGCTGCTGGTCGCCATCGGCAAGGCCAACATGTGGGCCGCCATCTTCGCCGACGTGGGCGTCATGGTCCTGGCCGTCCTCAACGCCATCCGGGCGCTGATGGTTAAGAAGCTGTAAGCGCGTATAGTATAAAGGAAGGCCGCTGCGGTTCATTCATTGCCGCAGCGGCCTGATTGTTTACTCCCGATCGTATCGCTTGTAGATGTACACCGCGCCGCCGATGGCGCCGCCTGCCAGGACAACCAGCAGAATGGGCACAATGATGGGCACCTTGTGCTTCTTGGCAGGCTGCACTTCCGGCTGAGTGGTCTCCGGAATCGTCTCCTCCGTAGCAGGCAGGGTTGTATCCTCCGTGGGAGCCGTGGTGGGCTCCGTGGTGGGGGCGGTGGTCTCCGCCACGGTGCGGCGGAAGGTGGCCTCAATGGTGTGGTTGGCCTTCACATTCGTAAAGGTGTACACGCCCACGGAGCCGATGCTCTTGCCATCCACCTTTACGTCCTCCACCTCGTAATCCTTATTGGCCACGATGGTGAAGCTGGCGCTCTTGCCGGACTGGACGCTGACCTTGCCGGACTGGGTGATGCTGCCGCCTGCCCCGGCAGAGGCGGTGACGGTGAAGCCGGTGGTGGAAGTGCTGCTGTTTCCGGCAGGCTTGGTGGTGGTTGTGGAGGCGCTCTTTTCAATGGTCAGTTTGGCCGTGTTGCTGACGGCGGCGGTGTAGTTCCCACCGGCTGCAATGGAGGCCCGGACATAGTAGGTGCCCACGGCAGAGGGAGGCGTCTTGGTCTCCCCCTGGGTGCACTGGCCGTCCGTATAGTAGGTATAGGTCACGCTGCCCTTGAAGCTCTCGCCGTTGACCCCCGTCACCTTGGCCCCGCTCATGGGGTGGGTGTTGCCGTCATGCTTGACGCTCTGGTCCGCCAGGGTGATGGTAGGCACGGCGGGATTGATCTTGATGGTGGCCGTGCCGATTACCGTGTCGTAGCCCTCCTGGGTCACCTGGTAGCCCACGGTATAAGTACCGGCATTGGTATAGTTTGGCAGGGAAATCTGGGTGTACTCCCCGGAAGTGCCCTCCCGGTAGCGGATGGCAGCCCCGGTGGGAATGGTCACGGACAGGCTCAGGGCCTTGCCGTCATAGGTCTTCTCCCCGCCCTGGACCTGAACGGTGTTTGCCGGGAAGCCGCTTTGCAGCGTCACCGCCAGGGCCTCGCTGACGGGGGAAGGCTCCGTCTTGTCGTCGCCTGCGTAGTAGGCGAAGAAGTAATAGGTCTTCCCCGGCTCCAGATTCAGGAAAATCCGGGTATCCACCCAGTTGGTGTCCGGCTTCCTGTCCGTCAGGCCGTAGGCATACAGCACCGTGCCCACGCCGCCGGTGGGGGCTTTCAGGGTTACGGAATTACCGGTTTTGGCCTCAGGCTCCTCCAGCTTGGGGGCCGCCTGGGTAGCCTTGGGGGCCTGCGTCGGTGCGGTCGTTTCCGTGGTAGGCGGCGCCGTGGTCTCCGTGGTGGGCGGGGCCGTTGTGGTGGTAGTGGGGGCTGTGGTTTCCGTGGTGGGGGCCGCGGTGGTAGTGGTTCCGGGATTTTCAGCGTCACCGCTGCCGCCGTTCTGGGCCAGGGTCATAATGCCGCTTTCGCCAGAGACGATGGGCGTTCCCGTATAGGTCTCGGTGCCGTCCGAGACGGCGTTGGTCTTCGTCTGCTGGGGCAGGTACAGATAGATGCTGCCCGTTTCATCCGTCACAACGCCCTGCAAGCCGTAGGTCTGGTCCGGGGACAGGGCCAGGGCTGCGACGGCGGTGTCTGCCACCGGCTTGTTATCCTTATCCGTCAGCTGGATGACTGTCTGGTACAGGGGCTTCTCTCCGTCGGTGATGGCGGTGCCAATGGTGGCTGCTCCGTCCGCTCCGGTGCCGCCGCCATCGTCCGTTCCTGCCTTGCCGCCAGTGAGCTTCAAGCTGCCGCCGGTGACCGTAATTACATTGGCTCCCACGGCATCGCTGCCTCTGCCGCCTGCCGTCTCTTTTGTACCGGGGGCGCCGTCGCCGCCGGTGACGGTTACCGTGCCGCCGGTAACCGTCAGTCTGTTTGTCCCAATGCCGTTGGACTCGGTGCCGCCTTGAAGCGTCAGGCTGCCAGTACCGGACAGAATGACACCCTCATGACCGTAGATGGCCGCCTGGTCCACTGCCGTCAGCGTATTGCTGCCCACCAGGGTCAGTTCCAGGCCGCCGTCCGCCTCCAGGGCATTCTTGCCCTCCGGGGCCGCAACGGTCACGTCCACCAGCGTCACCTGGGCCTCGCCCTTGGTGCGCAGGGTATCGGTAGACGTCTCCACGTCCTTCGCCATGGCAACGGTGACAGGCTTGGTTCCGGTGATAACCAGCTCCTTGGCGTCCACATCATAATAGTAGTCCTCGCCGTCCTTCAGGTCCTCGCCGCTGATGCACAGCGCTCCGCTGTCCAGCCAGACGGGCTGGCTGATCTGGGCATTGTTCAGATATTCGGTGAGCCCGGCCAGCGCGGTGTACTGGGGCGTTGCCTCCAGCTTCTTCTGGTCCTCCTTGGACAGGCTGTAAAAGCCATCCTCCCACAGCCCATCGATATGGGCATAGAGCGCCTGCTGCTCCGCAGCAGACAGGGTCTTGACGGTTTCCAGCTTTGGCAGGCCGTTGACCTCCTTTACAAAATCCCTATTTCCTTCCGCACCTGCCGGAAGCACCAGGCTCAGCGCCAGCGCCGCCCCAAGCAGCACGCGGAATCCTCTCAGACATTTCATAGAAGTTCCCTCCTTCTGGGTAATTCTCCACATACAGTATACCATATTCCCGGAAAAGCAACAATAGACAAACTGTGAACAAGGCATTCTTTTCCGGGAAAGGGGAAAATCTTATGGTTTTCTTAATGATTTTCTTCTCTTCCGCGGATACGGGAAACACATGGGGCAAAGGCTCCCCCGCGCAGAAATGCGCCGCCGGTGGTTATTTACCGGCGGCGCATTTTTTAATTGCGAATCTGGCTTTCCAGGTGACCGGAGCGGATCACCGGGGGCTTGGGGTCTACAGCCTGCCAGGGGATTGGCTCGGGCTTTTCTTCCCGTCTTTCTTCCTTTTTCACGGCATTTCTCTCCTTCCGGGGTTTCCCCTGTCAGGATATGCCGAACGGGAGGGCTTTATTCAGCAGCGTCTTCGAAAAGGGGCTTCACCTTCCGGCGGTAGAGTCTGCCAAAGAGCAGGCCCGTCACCAGGGCGGACATGACCTCCGCAATGGGGAAGGACCACCAGACGTTGTCCACGCTGCCGGTCAGGCTCAGCAGGTAGGCTACCGGCAGCAGCACGATCAGCTGGCGGCACAGAGAGACAATGGTGGAATAGGAGCCCTTGCCCAGGGCCTGGAAGGAAGCGCCCAGGGCGATGCAGATGGCCGCCACCGGGAAGGGCAGGCACAGAATGCGCAGAGCTTTCACGCCGATGGCCAGGAATTCCTCCGTGGGGTTGAAAATGCCAAGCAGCGCCTGGGGGAACAGCTGGAATACAGCCAGACCCACCAGCATAATGCACACGGCCACGGCCGTTGCCAGCTTCAATGTGTGGACAATGCGCTTGGGCTTCCGGGCGCCATAGTTAAAGGCAAGGATGGAAATGGTGGCATTGTTGATGCCGAACAGGGGCATGAAGAACAGGCTTTGCAGCTTGTAGTAAATGCCGAACACGCCGGTAGCCACCTCGTTGAAGCCCTGGAGAATCTGGTTCATGCCGAAGTTCATAACGGAGCCAATGCCGTTCATAACCACAGAGGGAATGCCCACCTCCAGAATGGGGGCGATGACCTTCCAATTGGGCTTCATAAACTTCACATGGAGCTGCACCTCGGGATTGTGGCGCAAATTCAGGTAGATGCCCAGCACCGCGCCGGTGCACTGGCCGATAACCGTCGCCACAGCCGCACCGGCCACGCCCATCTTGGGCATACCCCACCAGCCATGGATGAACACAGGGTCGAGAATGATGTTGATGATGGCGCCGGTGCCCTGGAGAATCATGGTCTGCATGGCCCGGCCGGTGGCCTGGAGCAGCCGCTCGCAGAGGACCTGGATAAAAATGCCAACGGTGAAGATGCAGCAGATGCTGGTATAGGCAATGCCGCCCTCAACGGTCTCCGCCACGGTGGACTGCATGGTGTAGTAGGGCCGGACACCGAAGAAGCCGAAGAGCATAAACAGCGCCGTAGCTACCAGCGCCAGAAATACGCCCTGGCCCGCAGCCCAGTTGACGCTCTCCTGATCCTTCCGGCCCAGGCTCTGGCTCAGCAGCGCATTGACGCCCACGCCAACACCCACGGCAAAGCCGATCTGCATATTCTGCACCGGGAATGCCAGTGAAAGCGCCGTGACCGCACTCTCGGACACCTGGGACACATACACACTGTCCACAATATTATAAAACGCCTGGACCAGCATGGAAATGATCATAGGCAGGGCCATATTTACCAGCAGCTTTCCCACCGGCATAACGCCCATTTTGTTCTCTTGCAACGTCTCTTTCTGCATAACGTACTCCTCTCTATTCTATCCAATCAGTCATAAACCCGTATATTATATAATAGGCATATATAGAAAGCAAGAATTTTTTTCATTTCCGCTGTTTTTCTGCATTTTTACACACTTTTCCGATCTTTATTCCCCATTTCGGTGCATACTCACAGGAGCGTCCCCGCCGCAGGCGCAAAAAAGCACCGCCGTGCTGCGTGCACGGCGGTGCAGGAGGATTCGTCTCCTTACAGGTACTTCTTCATACCCTCGGAAGCGGTCTCGGGGTCGGCGGAGATGGTCATGGTGATCTCCATGTTGTTCTCCTTGGCAAAGTCTGCCACCCAATCCACAAAGGCCTCGTTGGCAGCCTGATCCTGACCGATGGTCTTATACAGGTTGTCGATGAACACGTTGGTAATATCAAAGTTGCCTGCGTGCAGGCCGCTCAGGAAGCCCTTGAGCATATCGGGAGAGCTGATGCCGTACTCCTGGGAGTCCACCAGACGCACCTTGTAAGTAACATCATAGGTCAGCTTCTTGCCGTATTCGATGCAGACCACATCGCCGTGGGCATCTGCCACTGCGGCGTTGATGGCATCGATCAGCTTCTTGGTCTTACCGGAGCCCTTCAGGCCCATAATTACATGAATCATCGGAATTTCCTCCTTTGCTATACCAAAATAAATCTGGCTTGGTATCATTCTACCAGCAAACTCGCTTTTTTGCAATAGGGAATTTTACAAAATGACAAATGCTTTTTACTTGCTCTCGTAGCCGGGCTTGCCCAGGAGCTTGAACATATTGCGCTTGTAGAATTCCACGCCGGGCTGGTTGAAGGGGTTCACATCCAGGATGTAGGCGGAAACGCCGCAGCACAGCTCCAGGAAGTAGAACATCTCGCCTACCTTCCGGTCGTTCAGCTCGCCGCAGTCCATGGTGATGACGGGCACGCCGCCGTCCACATGGGCAGCCAGGGTGCCGAGGAAGGCCTTCTCGTCCACGAAGTCCAGGGTGCGGCCCTCCAGGTAGTTCAGGCCGTCCAGGTTCTTCTCGTCGCCGCCGATGACCATCTTCTCCGCGGGGGCATCGAAGCGGACCATAGTCTCGAAGATGTTCCGCTGGCCCTGCTGAATCATCTGGCCCAGGGAGTGCAGGTCGGCAGTGAACTCGGCGGTCACGGGGAAGATGCCCTTGCCGTCCTTACCCTCGGATTCGCCAAAGAGCTGCTGCCACCAGCCGCCGAACATCTTGAAGCCCGGCTCAAAGCTCTCGAAGATCTCCATGGACTTGCCGTTGCGGTACAGCAGGTTCCGCACGGCGGCATAGAGCCACACGGGGTTATCGAAGGAGCGCAGGTCGTAGCTTTCCTTGGCGTCCATAGCGCCGTTCATCAGCTCCATGATGTCCACACCGGCCACAGCCAGGGGCAGCAGGCCCACGGGGGTCAGCACGGAGAACCGGCCGCCAACGTTGGCGGGGATCACAAAGGTCTCCCAGCCCTCTTCGTTGGCCATCTGGCGCAGTGCGCCCTTGCAGGGGTCGGTGATGGCATAGATGCGGCTCTTGGCCCCCTCCACACCGTACTTCTCCTCCAGCTTGGCCCGCAGAGCACGGGTGGCAATGGCGGGCTCGGTGGTGGTGCCGGACTTGGAGATAATGGCAATGGAGAAATCCTTGCCCTCCAGCAGGCGGCTCAGCTCATTCCAGTGCCGGGTGCTCAGGCCATTGCCGGCGAAATAGATCTGGGGGTCACCCTTGCCCTTGCCCATGTTGTGGTTGGGGCCTTGCAGCAGCTCAATGGCTGCCCGGGGGCCAAGGTAGCTGCCGCCGATGCCGATGACCACGAACACATCGGAGTCATTGCGAATCTTCCGGGCAGCGCTCTGGATGCGCAGGATCTCCTCGGTGGGCTCCCGGGTAGGCAGATTCTGCCAGCCCAGGAAATCATTGCCGGCGCCGGTGCCGTCCACCAGGGTGGCATGGGCCTGGGCGACCTCTTTCTCCATGGCCAGAAGATCGGGCAGCGCGATCTGACCCCAGACGTGGGAAATGTCAACTTTAATCATATTTGCAGGACACGTCCTTTCTATTGATAAAAATTTACGGGTATATGTTACCGCAAAACGGGGCCGCTTGCAAGCCCCGTTGTTTAAAAAAATACTTTTTTTCACAAAATCAATTTTCCGATTGACAAAAGCCGCTTTCTATGCTAAAATGAGTTGAAATACGGCGACGAACCGTGAATGCTGTCTTGCCGTATGGCAGGATATTTTTTTAGGCGAAAGGAGACTGACCATGGAATCTCGGCTGAAGGCAACCGCATATGGCTCTTTCCCTTCCTCTTTTTTGGACGGCGTTTCCGCTGTTTTCAAAAAGGAGGATTTTTCTTTTCTCAATTCGTCCCAATATTCCGTTTTTCCCGGCTTTTGTGATGTGCATGTGCATTTCAGAGAGCCGGGATTTTCTTATAAGGAGACGATTTTCTCCGGCTCCCGGGCAGCGGCCCGGGGAGGTTACACCGCCGTGTGCACCATGCCGAACCTGAACCCGGTGCCGGACAGCCCGGAAAACCTGGAGCCCCAGCTGGAGGCCATCCGCAAATCCGCCGTCATCGCGGTCTACCCCTACGCCGCCATTACAAAGGGCGAGCAGGGTTTGGTTCTTTCCGACATGGAGGCCCTGGCCCCGCAGGTCATCGCCTTTTCCGACGACGGCCGGGGGGTGCAGAGCCCCGAGATGATGGAGGAGGCCATGAAACGTGCCAAGGACCTCGGCAAGCTCATCGTTGCCCACTGCGAGGACAACGCACTTCTGCGCGGCGGCTACATCCACGACGGCGCTTACGCCAAGGCCCACGGCCACAGGGGCATCTGCTCCGAAAGCGAGTGGGGCCCCATCGCCCGGGACCTGGAGCTGGCGGCAAAAACCGGCTGCGGCTACCATGTGTGCCACATCTCCACCAGGGAGAGTGTGGACCTCATCCGGCAGGCAAAGAAAAGCGGCGTGGACGTGACCTGTGAGACCGGCCCCCATTACCTTGTAATGGACGACAGCCTTTTGCAGGAGGACGGGCGCTTCAAGATGAATCCCCCTCTGCGCTCCCCGGAGGACCGGGAGGCCCTGCTGGAAGGACTGCTCGACGGCACCGTCGACATGATTGCCACGGACCACGCTCCCCACAGCGCCGAGGAAAAGGCAAGGGGGCTGGAAAAGAGCGCCTTCGGCGTGGTAGGCCTGGAGACGGCCTTTCCCATTCTCTACACCTACCTGGTCCGCACAGGCCTTCTCACCCCGGAAGCGCTGGTAAACAAGCTGGTATGGAATCCCAGAAAGCGCTTTGCTATCCCTATGGGCAATGACTTTTCCGTATGGGACCTGGATGCCCAGTACACAATAGACCCGGCTGACTTTCTGTCCCAGGGCAAGGCCACGCCCTTTGCAGGCTGGAACGTCCACGGGAAGTGCATGGCAGCCTTCCACGACGGCCAGGCCGTCTATCTGGCAAAGTAAGAAAAATTTAAATACAGCATCATGGAGGAAATGAATTATGGCAAAGAGAACAGACATTAAGAAGATTCTGATCATCGGCTCCGGCCCCATCGTCATCGGGCAGGCGGCGGAATTCGACTACGCCGGCACCCAGGCCTGCCTGGCATTGAAGGAAGAGGGCTACGAGGTGGTCCTGTGCAACAGTAACCCCGCCACCATCATGACCGATACCGCCATTGCGGACAAGGTCTATATGGAGCCTCTGACCCTGGAATACATTGCCAAGATCATCCGCTATGAGCGGCCCGACGCCATCGTCCCCGGCATCGGCGGCCAGACCGGCCTGAACCTGGCCATGCAGCTGGAGAAGAAGGGCGTGCTGCGGGAGTGCAATGTGCAGCTGCTGGGCACCTCCTCCACCTCCATTGAACGGGCCGAGGACCGGGAGCTCTTTAAGGAGCTGTGCCAGTCCATCGGCGAGCCCGTCATTCCCTCCGAAATCACCTACTCCCTGGAAGAGGCCAAGCAGGCCGCAGCGCACATCGGCTACCCCGTGGTATTGCGTCCTGCCTTCACCCTGGGCGGCACCGGCGGCGGCTTTGCCTACAATGAAGCCGAGCTGGAGGAGATCGGCCTGAACGCCTTCAAGCTCTCCCCCGTCCACCAGGTGCTCGTTGAGAAGTCCGTCAAGGGCTACAAGGAAATCGAGTTTGAGGTCATGCGGGACTCCAACGACCACGCCATCACCATCTGCGGCATGGAGAACATCGATCCCGTGGGCGTCCACACCGGCGACAGCCTGGTGGTGGCCCCCATCATGACCCTGAGCGATCACGATCTCAAGATGCTCAACGACTCCGCCATCAAGATCATTCGGGAGCTGAAAATCGAGGGCGGCTGCAACGTCCAGTTTGCTCTGAACCCCAGCTCTTCCGAATACTACCTCATTGAGGTCAACCCCCGGGTCTCCCGTTCCTCCGCCCTGGCCTCCAAGGCCTCCGGCTACCCCATCGCCCGGGTCACTGCCAAGATTGCCGTGGGCATGGCCCTGGAGGATATCAAGATTGCCAACACCACCGCAGCCTTTGAGCCTAGCCTAGACTACGTGGTGGCCAAGCTGCCCCGGTTCCCCTTTGATAAGTTCGCCTCCGCCGCCAACACCCTGGGCACCCAGATGAAGGCCACCGGCGAGGTCATGGGCATTGGCTCCAATCTGGAGGAGTGCCTGCTGAAATCCGTCCGGTCCCTGGAAATCGGCGTATGCCACTTCTATATGCCGAAATTCGACCGCATGGATACCGCCGAGATTCTGGAGTATTTGAAGCAGTTCCGGGACGACACCATCTTCGCCGTGGCCGAGCTGCTGCGCCGGAATGTCAGCGTGGACGCAATTTATGAGGTGACCCAAATCACCCCCTTCTTCATCCGCTCCATTGAGAAGATCGTGAACATGGAGATGGCGCTGAAAGCAAACGTCGGCGACACAGAAACCCTGAAGCAGGCCAAGGCCATGGGCTTCGGCGACAAGTTCATTGCTCAGCTTTGGGGCATGAAGGAGCTGGAGGTTTATCGCCTGCGCTGCGAGAAGGACATCTTCCCCGTATACCGCATGGTGGATACCTGCCACACCGGCGCTTATATCCCCTACTTCTACTCCTCCTACACCGGCTCTAACGACTCCCGCCTGACGGAGAAGAAGAAGGTGGTGGTCCTGGGTGCAGGCCCCATCCGCATCGGCCAGGGCGTGGAATTCGACTACTCCACCGTCCATGCCGTGAACACCATCCGCAGCGAGGGCTACGAGGCCATCATCATCAACAACAACCCCGAAACCGTCTCCACGGACTACACCACCGCCGACAAGCTGTACTTTGAGCCCCTGACCCCCGAGGATGTGATGAACATCCTGCACTTCGAGAACCCCGAGGGCGTCATTGCCTCCCTGGGCGGCCAGACCGCCATCAACCTGGCAGACCCCCTGATGGAGCGGGGCGTGACCATCATCGGCACGGACTGTGCCGCCATCGACCGGGCCGAGGACCGGAACCAATTTGAAAACCTCCTGAACGAGCTGAACATCCCCCGGGCCAAGGGCAAGGCCGTGACCAACATTGAAGACGGCATTGCGGCCGCCAAGGAGATCGGCTACCCCGTGCTGGTGCGCCCCAGCTTTGTCCTGGGCGGCCGGGCCATGCAGATCGTGGCCAACGAGGAGCAGCTGCGGCAATACCTGCGCACCGCCGTGGAAATCGACGAGGACAAGCCCGTGCTGGTGGACAAGTACATCCAGGGCCGGGAGGTGGAGATCGACGCCATCTGCGACGGCCGGGACGTGTTCGTCCCCGGTATTATGGAGCTGGTAGAGCGCACCGGCGTCCACTCCGGTGACTCCATTTCCGTCTATCCTCCCTTCTCCATCTCCGACAAGGTCAAGGGCATTATTCTGCAATACGCCAAGAAGCTGGGCCTGGGCATCGGCATCAAGGGCCTGTTTAACATCCAGTTCATTGTGGACAAGGAAGACCATGTGTATATCATCGAGGTCAACCCCCGGTCCTCCCGGACGGTGCCCTTCCTGAGCAAGGCCACGGGCTACTCCCTGGCAGACATTGCCACGGAGGTCATCCTGGGCAAGAGCCTGAAGGAGCTGGGCATTTTCGACATCTACCCCACAGAGAAGAGCCGCTGGTACGTCAAGGCCCCCGTGTTCTCCTTCAATAAGATTCGGGGCCTGGATGCCTACCTGTCCCCCGAGATGAAGTCCACCGGCGAGGCCATCGGCTACGACAAGACCCTGACAAGAGCCCTCTACAAGGCTCTGCAGGCTTCCGGCATGCACCTGCAAAACTACGGCACGGTCCTGGCCACCATTGCTGACCGGGATAAGGAGGAGGCCCTGCCCCTGATCCGCCGGTTCTACCAGCTGGGCTTCAACATCGAGGCCACCACCGGTACTGCCAAGTTCCTGAAGGAGCACGGCATCCGCACCCACGCCCTGCAGAAGATCAGCGATGGCAGCGAGGAGATTCCCAACGCCCTGCGCCAGGGCCACATTGCCTACGTCATCAACACCCGTGACCCCGGCTCCAACGCCTCCGACGGCATTCAGATTCGCCAGATCTGCACCGAATACAACGTGACCCTCTTCACCGCCCTGGACACCGTGAAGGTGCTGCTGGACGTGCTGGAAGAGACCACCCTGACCATCTCCACCATTGATGCCTGATATGATGAAACTGTGTTTTTTTACAATTCTCACCAATGAGGCTCTGACCGCCAGCGTCTATCGCATGACGCTCTCCGGGGACACCTCTGCCATCACCGCCCCGGGGCAGTTTGTGAACATCCGCCTTGCGGGCAAGTTCCTCCGCCGCCCCATCTCCGTCTGCGACTGGGAAGATGGGAAGTTGACCCTGGTGTATAAGGTGGTGGGCCACGGCACGGCCCAGATGGCTGCCATGACCCCGGGGGAGTCTTTGGACATTCTCACGGGCCTGGGCAACGGCTACGACCTGACCCTCACCGGGGAACACCCGGTGCTGGTGGGCGGCGGTGTGGGCGTGCCCCCCATGTTTGGTCTTGCCAAGCACCTGCGTGCCTTGGGGAAGCCCGTCCAGGTAATCCTGGGTTTTAACACCAGGGAAGAAATCTTCTATGAGGAAGAATTTAAGGCCCTGGGCTGCACCGTGTACGTGACCACGGTGGACGGCTCCTACGGCATCCCCGGCTTCGTCACCGACGCCATGAAGAATCTGCACTATTCCCACTTCTGCGCCTGCGGCCCGGAGCCCATGTTGAAAGGATTGAACAAGGCCAGCCCCACCACCGGCCCGATGAGCTTTGAAGAGCGCATGGGCTGCGGCTTCGGGGCCTGCATGGGCTGCTCCTGCAAGACCCTCACCGGCAACAAGCGCATCTGCAAGGACGGCCCCGTCATGAAAAAGGAGGAAATTCTATGGGATTGGATGTAAATCTCTGCGGAACCCAACTGGATAACCCGGTAATCCCCGCCTCCGGCACCTTCGGCTTCGGCTACGAATTTGCGGAACTTTACGATATTAACATCCTGGGCACCTTCTCCTTTAAGGGCACCACCAGGGAAGCCCGGTTCGGAAACCCCACCCCCAGAATCGCCGAGTGCCCCGCAGGCCTGATCAACGCCGTGGGCCTGCAAAATCCCGGGGTAGACGCTGTAATCCAGAATGAGCTGCCGAAGCTTTCCCAGGTTTTCCACAAGCCGGTCATGGCCAATGTGTCCGGCTTCTCCGTGGCAGACTATGCCTATACCTGCGAAAAGCTGGACGCTCAGGACCAGGTGGGCTGGCTGGAGGTCAATGTCAGCTGCCCCAATGTCCACGGCGGCGGCATGAGCTTCGGCACAGACCCCAAGGCCGCCGCAGAGGTGACAAAAGCCGTCAAGGCCGTCACCGCCAAGCCCGTCATCGTCAAGCTCTCCCCCAACGTGACGGACATTGTGTCCATTGCCAAGGCCTGCGAGGACGCGGGGGCCGACGGCATCAGCCTGATCAATACATTGCTTGGTATGCGCATTGATTTGCGGCGCAGAAAGCCCGTCATCGCCAACACCATGGGCGGCTACTCCGGCCCCGGCATCTTCCCGGTGGCGGTGCGGATGGTCTACCAGGTGGCCCACGCGGTCAAAATTCCGGTCATCGGCATGGGCGGCGTGCAGAGCGCCGAGGATGTGCTGGAAATGATGCTGGCGGGGGCCACCGCCGTAGAGGTTGGCGCTGCCAACCTGGTTGACCCCTGGGCCTGCAAGAAGATCATCGAGGACCTGCCAAGGGTCATGGAAAATTACAGAATTGAGAATTTAAGCGACATTATAGGAGGCGCACAGTAATATGGGGAAAGACGTCATTGTAGCCTGCGATTTTTCCAGCGCAGAGCAGACTTTCGCATTCCTGGACAAGTTCACCGGCAAAAAGCCCTTTGTGAAGATCGGCATGGAGCTGTACTATGCCGAAGGCCCGGAAATCGTCCGGCAGATCAAGGCCAGAGGGCATAAGATTTTTCTGGATTTGAAGCTCCACGACATTCCCAACACCGTCAAGAAGGCCATGGCCGTTCTGCGGAACCTGGATGTGGACATTACCAACCTCCACGCCGCCGGTACCACCGCTATGATGCAAGCCGCTCTGGAGGGCCTGACCCGGCCCGACGGCACCAGGCCATTGCTGATTGCCGTGACCCAGCTGACCTCCACCGATCAGGAGGCCATGGAGCGGGACCTGATGATCCATGAGCCCATGGACCGGGTAGTCATGCACTACGCCGAGACCGCCAAGAATGCAGGGCTCGACGGCGTGGTCTGCTCCCCCCTGGAGGCGGAAAAAGTCCACAGCACCTGTGGAAAGAATTTTATCACCGTCACCCCCGGCGTTCGGTTTGCCGACGGAGATGCGGGGGACCAGAAGCGGGTCATGACCCCCGCCGCCGCCAAGGCCATCGGCTCCGACTACATCGTGGTAGGCCGCCCCATCACCGCTGCCCCAGACCCCGTAGCCGCCTACGAGCGCTGCGTGGCTGAATTCGTGGGCTAACAGGAGGACAAAATATGGAAAGCTACAAAAGAGAATTTATTGAATTTCTGGAAAAGGCCGGTGTGCTGAAATTCGGTGATTTCACCGCCAAATCCGGCCGGAAGATCCCCTATTTCATCAACGCCGGGGAGATCAAAACCGGCGCGGAGATCGCCACCCTGGGCGAATTCTATGCCCGGGCCTACCGGGAAAAGCTGGGCGATAAGAAGGCCGTCCTCTATGGCCCCGCCTACAAGGGCATTTCCATCGCCGTGTCCGCCGCCGTAGCCCTGAGCAAGCAGGGGCTGGATGTGCCCTTCTTCTTCAACCGGAAGGAAGCCAAGGACCATGGCGAAGGCGGCGTTTTTGTGGGCTATGTGCCCCAGGCCGGGGAAGAAGTGGTCATCACCGAGGATGTGATCACCGCCGGTACCGCCATCCGGGAGAGCATGGCCATTCTCAGCCACCTGGAGGGCGTGAAGGTCGCCGCCACCTTCATCATGGTGGACCGCAAGGAGCGGGGCAAGGGCGAAAAGCTGGCCATGGAAGAGGTGGAAGAGGAATTCGGCTTCCCTGTCTACTCCGTGGTGGATGTGTACGATATCATCGAATATCTGGAAGAAAAGCCGGAAATGGCTGAGAATGTAGCCCGGATCAAGGCCTATCTGGCAGTCAACGGAGGCAGGGCATGAAGAGTCTTAACAGCATCCTGGACCTTTCCGTAGAGGAGCTGGACGAGCTCATCGCCACCGCCAAGGACATTGCGGCCCACCCGGAAAAATATCGGGACAGCTGCAAATACAAAAAGCTGGCAACCCTTTTCTATGAGCCCTCCACCCGTACCCGATTGAGCTTTGAGGCCGCCATGCTGGAGCTGGGCGGCAGCGTGCTGGGCTTCTCCTCTGCCAACTCCTCCTCCGCCGCCAAGGGCGAGAGCATGGCAGACACCGCGAAAATCATCTCCTGCTACGCCGACATCATGGCCATCCGCCACCCCAAGGACGGCGCGCCCTTTGTGGCCTCCCGGAATGCCTCCGTACCCGTCATCAACGCCGGAGACGGAATGCACAACCACCCCACCCAAACCTTGGCAGACCTTCTGACCATTTCCCGGGAAATGGGACGGCTGAACGATTTGACCGTCGGCCTGTGCGGCGACCTGAAATACGGCCGCACCGTCCATTCCCTCATTGAGGCCATGTGCCGCTATGAAAACATCCGGTTCGTGCTCATCTCCCCGGAGGAATTGAAGCTTCCCGGCTATGTGAAGTACGATGTGCTGGAAAAGAGCGGCTTCCCCTACGAGGAGGTTACCTCTCTGGAAGAGGTCATGCCCAAGTTGGATGTGCTCTACATGACCCGCATCCAGCGGGAGCGTTTCTCCGATCCCGCCGCCTATGAGCGCCTGAAGGACAGCTACATCCTGGACACCGAAAAAATGAAGCTGGCCAAGGAAAAGATGTGCGTGCTGCATCCCCTGCCCCGGGTCAACGAGATCAGCGTGGCCGTGGACGACGACCCCAGAGCCGCCTACTTCCGCCAGGCTCTCAACGGCAAGTTCATGCGCATGGCCCTGATTCTCAAGCTCCTGAAGCAGGCCCAGGAAAATCCCGCCCGGGAGCCCATCCGGGGCGAGCTGCGCTACGACCTGGTCTGCCGCAACCCCCGGTGCATCTCCGCCACCGAGCAGGAGCTGCCCCAGATCTTCCGCCTGACGGACAAAGCCGCCCACATCCACCGCTGCATCTACTGCGAGCATATCGCAGAGTAATAAAAACGGGATATACCGTTGCGTTTCCGCACGATATATCCCGCTTTTGCTTACATTTATTCCCGCACCGCCGCGGCTTCTTTTGTGCGGCGCTTCATGCAGACAAAATAGGCGGGGATCAGGAAGCAGTCCGCCAGAACCCAGGCGGCGGGGCTGGCGTAGCAGACGGCGGTGAAGCCGAAGACGGCCACCAGGGCCGCCACAGCGCCCCGGGCAATCATCTCGAACACACCGGCAATGACGGCCAGATTGGAATAGCCCAGGCCCTGGATGGTGAAACGGAACAGGTTCACCCCCAGCAGGGGAATATAGAACGCCGCATTGGTCACCAGCAGCTGCCGGGCCAGGGGCAGGATCTGGGCCGAGGAGGCCACATCCTTGGAGTCCAGGAACAATTCCGTCATCTGGGCACCCAGGAAATACATGACGACCAGGGCCGCCAGGGAATAGGCAACGCCCAGAATGCAGCAGTCCTTCACCCCGTGGTGCACCCGGTCCAGCTTTCCGGCGCCCAGGTTCTGCCCGGCGTAGGTGGCCGCCATGGTGCCCATGGCGTCATAGGGCGAGGCAAACAGATTCGTCACCTTTCCGGAAGCCGCCACGGCGGCCATGGACACGGCGCCCAGACCGTTGACCGCCGTTTGCAGCAGAATGGAGCCGATGGCGGTAATGGAGTATTGCAGCCCCATGGGCAGGCCCATGATCAGCAGCCGCCGGACGCAGTGGCCCCGCCAGAGAAGATTTTCCTTTTTCAGGTGTAGAATGGGGAACTTCCTGTCCATATACAGCAGGCACAGCAGCCCGGAGATCAGCTGGCTGATGAGCGTTGCCCAGCCCGCACCGGCCACGCCCATTTGCAGGGTCACCACGCACACAATGTCCAGGGCCACATTCAGCAGGCTGGAAAACACCAAAAACATCAGCGGCGTCCGGCTGTCCCCCAGGGAGCGGAGAATGCCGGAGAGCAGATTGTAGAGCATGGTGGCGGGAATGCCCAGGAAGATCAGGAAAATATAGTCATAGGCATAGGAGAAGGTGCTCTCCGGGGTATTCATGGCGGTGAGGATCGCACGGCAGCCGATGGTGGTGACCGCCGTGACAACCAGCGCAATGATGCCGCCCAGCCAGATCATATTGCCCACGAAATTGCGCAGGCCGTTGAAGTCCTTCTCGCCGAATTTCTGAGCCACGGGAATGGCAAACCCGGCGCAGACGCCGTTGCACAATCCCAGCACCAGGAAATTGATGGAGCCCGTGGAGCCAACCCCCGCCAGGGCCTCCATCCCCAGGAAATTGCCCACAACCACCGTATCCACCATGGCATAGAACTGCTGAAACAACAGCCCCAGCAGCAGCGGCAGAATAAACGACAGCAGTATGGGCATGGGCGCGCCCACAGTCATGTCTCTTGTCCGATCCTTCGGCATATGTCTTCCTCCCCAAAAATGCTTTATCAGGCGCAAATAGTACCACCATTTTTTCCTGCTGTCAATCCAGGAAAAATCAATAAAGATACGTGAAAAAAGCGGGTTTTCCTTGTGAAATTGCAGTTAAGGGGAAAAGCTTTTCTGTTGCAATGCGCCGAAAATTATACTATAATAAGGGAAATCAAAATGAAGGAGTGATTTCCATGTATCAGGCGGCTTCTTCCCGCTATGAGACAATCCCCTACCGGCGCTGCGGCGCTTCCGGCTTGAAGCTGGGAGCCTTCTCCCTGGGGCTCTGGCACAACTTCGGCGACACGGCTCCCTACGAAAATATGCGTGATCTCTGCCGCACGGCCTTTGACCACGGCATTACCCACTTCGACCTGGCCAACAACTACGGTCCCCAGCCCGGGGCGGCCGAGGAGAACTTCGGCAAAATCTTCCGGGACGATCTGGCCCCCTATCGGGACGAGCTGATCATCTCCACCAAAGCGGGTTACACCATGTGGGACGGCCCCTATGGAGACTGGGGCAGCCGGAAATATCTGCTGGCCAGCCTGGACCAGAGCCTCAAGCGCATGGGACTTCCCTATGTGGACATCTTCTACCACCACCGCATGGATGCCGATACCCCTCTGGAGGAGACCATGGGCGCTCTGGAGCAGGCGGTCCGCAGCGGCAAGGCCCTGTATGTGGGCCTGTCCAATTACAACGGCGAGACGCTGGAGAAGGCCACGGCCATTCTGAATGAGCTCCATGTGCCCTTCGTCATCAACCAGAACCGCTACTCCATTTTCGACCGGACCATTGAGCACAACGGTCTGCTGGAAACCACCCAGCGGCTCCACAAGGGCCTCATCACCTTCTCCCCCCTGGCCCAGGGTATGCTGACGGACCGGTACTTAAACGGCATCCCCGCCGACAGCCGCATCCGCACCGACGGCCGGTTCCTGAAGGAAGCCGCCGTGGAGGAAAAGCTGCCCAAAATCCGCGCGCTGAATGAGCTGGCTGCCCAGCGGGGCCAGACCCTGGCGGAGATGTCCCTGGCGTGGCTATTGAACCACGAGGCCGTCACCTCCGTGCTCATCGGCGCTTCCAAGCCCAGCCAGATTCTGGACAACATCAAAGCAGCGGAGAATACAAGCTTCACCACCGAAGAGCTGGCAAAAATCGAGGAGATCAGCGTTTAATGGCCCAAGAGAAAAAGCCCCGGCTGTGGCCTCTGTGGCTGCTGCTGCCCCTGGGCACCGTCTATTATTTCTGCAAATTCGTTTTGCCGGGCTACAGCTTCACCGCCCTGGTGTGCCTGTGTCTGGCGGCGCTGATTCTATTCTATGTGGCCATGCCCTTTCTGGGGCAGCGGTTCCCGAAAGCGGCAAAGCTGCTTACCCGCTGCGTCACTGCTGTGCTCATTGTGGGTCTTCTCATCTGCGGCGTGACGGAAGCCATCATCATCAGGGCCAGCTTTGGAAGCCCCGACCAGGACGTGGACTATGTGGTGGTGCTGGGGGCCAAGGTCCGGGATGACGGCCCCTCCGTTTCCCTGTGGGACCGGATCTACGCCGCCCGGGATTATCTGGAAACCCATCCCAACACCGTCGCCGTGGTCTCCGGCGGCAAGGGCAAGGACGAGCCCATGAGCGAGGCCATCTGCATGTATGTGGAGCTGACCAACCTGGGCATTGACGGAAACCGCATCTGGACCGAGGACAGGGCGGAATCCACCTGGGAAAACATCCGCTACAGCCTGGACCTGATTGAGCAGAACACCGGCACCCGCCCCACCCGCTTAGGGGTGCTCTCCAGCGAGTATCACCTGTTCCGGGCCAGCCTGTTTGCCCAAAAAAACGGCGTGGAATTCGTGGGTATTCCCGCAAAAACCTCCCGTCTTTCTCAGAAAATCAACCACTTCATGCGGGAGGTGGCCGGAGTTTGGCACTATATTCTGTTAGGAGGAAACTATCGTGATTGATAAATCTTACGCGGACTTTGCCTGGGAGCAGGCTGCCGCGCTGCTGAGGACCGATTCTCCCTCCGGCTTTACCGCCAACGCAGCCCAGTGGGTGAAGAATGCCTTTGAGGCCCTGGGCTGCCCTGCCAGAATCACCGCCAAGGGCGGCGTTCTGGCAGAGCTGGGCGGCAAGGATGGGGACAATGCCCTGCTGCTGGAGGCCCACACCGACACCCTGGGGGCCATGGTCTGCCAGATCAAGGGCAACGGCCGGTTGAAGCTGACCCCCCTGGGCGGCATGAGCCCCAACAATGCCGAGGCGGAGAACGTAAAGGTCTATACCCGCAGCGGCAAAATTTACGAGGGCACCTGCCAGCTGGTGGACGCCTCCGTCCACGTCAACGGCAGCTATTCCGACACCAAGCGCACCTATGATACCATTGAAATCGTCCTGGACGAGAATGTCTCCTCTGCCCAGGAGACCAAGGCCCTGGGCATTTCCGTTGGCGACATTGTGTGCTTCGACCCCCGCACCCGCCGCACCGCCTCCGGCTACCTCAAGAGCCGCTTCCTGGACGACAAGCTGTCTGTGGGCATTCTGCTGGGCTTTGCCAAGTACCTGAAAGACACAGGCGTGGAGCCGGAGCGGAAGCTCTATGCCCACATCACGGTCTATGAGGAAGTGGGCCATGGCGGCAGCGCCAGCGTTCCCGCCGGTGTCACCGAGGCCATCTCCGTGGACATGGGCTGCGTGGGCGAAGGTCTGGACTGCACCGAGCGGCAGGTCTCCATCTGCGCCAAGGATTCCGGCGGCCCCTACAGCTACGAGGTGGTCTCCAAGCTCATCGATGCCGCCAAGCGGACAGGTGCCGACTATGCCGTAGACGTGTACCCCCACTACGGCTCCGATGTGGAAGCCACCCTGCGCGCGGGCTACGACATCCGCCACGGCCTCATCGGCGCCGGTGTCTACGCCTCCCACGGCTACGAGCGCAGCCACATCGACGGCGTACACAATTCCATCCTGGTTTTGGCCGGATATACGGGCGTTCTCTAAGCCCCCACAACATAGTGAAACCCCCGCTTCGCAAGTCACGAGGCGGGGGTTTTCCGTTATTTGGGCTTTATTCCAGCTCAAATGCGCCGGTATAGAGCTGATAGTAGGTGCCCTTCTGGGCGATCAGATCGTCGTGGGTACCGCGCTCGATGATGCGGCCATGGTCCAGGACCATGATGCAGTCGGAATTGCGGACCGTAGACAGCCGGTGGGCAATGACGAACACCGTGCGGCCCTTCATCAGAGCGTCCATGCCGGCCTGCACCAGGGCCTCCGTATGGGTATCAATAGAGGAGGTGGCCTCATCCAGAATCATAACGGGGGGATCGGCCACAGCCGCCCGGGCAATGGCGATCAGCTGCCGCTGACCCTGGGACAGGTTGCCGCCGTTGGCGGTGAGCATGGTGTCGTAGCCATCGGGCAGACGGGTGATAAAGCCGTCTGCGTTGGCCAGCTTGGCCGCCCGGATGCACTCCTCATCGGTGGCATCCAGCTTGCCATAGCGGATGTTCTCCATAACGGTGCCGGTGAACAGGTTGGTCTCCTGGAGCACAATGCCCAGGGAGTGCCGCAGATCGGGCTTGGCAATCTTATTGACGTTGATGCCGTCGTAGCGAATCTTGCCGTCGGCAATGTCATAGAACCGGTTAATGAGGTTCGTAATGGTGGTCTTGCCGGCGCCGGTAGCGCCCACGAAGGCAATCTTCTGGCCGGGATGGGCATAGAGGGTCACGTCATGCAGCACGGTCTTCTCCGGCACATAGCCAAAGTCCACGTGCTCCATGGTGATGTCGCCCTTCAGCTCCGTATAGGTGACGGAGCCGTCCCCCTGGTGGGGGTGCTTCCAGGCCCAGTGGCCGGTGTGCTCGGGGCACTCGTGGACGGTGCCGTCCGCATCCACATGGGCATTGACCAGGGTCACATAGCCCTCGTCCCGCTCGGGCTCTTCGTCCATCAGGGCGAAGATGCGCTCGGCACCGGCCAGAGCCATGACAATGGCATTGATCTGGTTGGAGATCTGGGAAATGGGCATATTGAAGCTCCGGGAGAGCACCATGAAGGCCATCAGGTTGCCCAGGGTCAGCAGGGAGTTGTTGGACTTGATGCACAGCAGTCCGCCTACAACCGCCAGCACCGCATACTGCACATAGCCCAGGTTATTGTTGATGGGGCCCAGCATATTGGAGAATTTGCCGGCGCTGTAGGCGTTCACCCGCAGCTCCTCATTGAGCTTGTCGAAGTCCTCCTTGCAGACCTTCTCGTGGTTGAAGATCTTGACCACCTTCTGGCCGGAGATCATCTCCTCGATATAACCGTTGACCGCGCCCAGAGCACGCTGCTGGCCGATGAAGAAACCTGCGGACTTGCCTGCCAGCACCTTGGTCACATAGATGATGAGGCCCACGGTGAAGCACATGACGATGGTCAAAATCCAGGAGGTATCGATCAGGTTCCACAGCACCACCACCAGCGTCACCACAGAGGACACGCACTGGGGAATGGACTGGGAGATCACCTGCCGCAGGGTATCGATATCGCTGGTGTAGCGGGACATGATGTCACCGGCGGCATGGCTGTCGAAGTAGCGCAGAGGCAGGCGCTGCATCTTGGCAAACAGGTCGTCACGGATGGTTTTCTGCACACCCTGGGTCACGCCGACCATCAGGTAGTTGAAGAGGAAGGTGCCCACAACGCCAAAGGCGAAGATGCAGGCAAGCTTCACAAGGTAGGCTTTCAACGCGCCAAAATCCGTAGAGCCGGTGGCCACCATGGGCAGGATATATTCGTCAACCAGAGGTCCCAGGGCACGGCTGCCCAGAGCCTGGGCCACAGAGGTGGCAATGATGCAGAGGAAGACGAATACCAGCAGCGGGGTATAGTTTTTCATATAGCTGAGCAAACGCAGGAGGGTTTTTCCGGGGTTTGCCGCCTTGCGGCCATCGCCGCGCATTTGTCCGGGACCGGGCATCAGTCTTCACTTCCTTTCTGCTGAGATTCGTAGATGCCCCGATAGAAGTCGGAATTCTTCATCAGGGTCTCGTGGTCACCCACACAGGCAACCTGGCCGTTTTCCATGACAATGATGATGTTGGAATCCTGAATGGAGGAAATACGCTGGGCGATGATCAGTTTGGTGGTTCCGGGAATTTCTTCCTTGAAGGCCTTGCGGATCATAGCGTCCGTATGGGTATCCACAGCGGAGGTGGAGTCGTCCAGAATCAGGATCTTGGGCTTTTTCAGCAGGGCACGGGCAATGCACAGCCGCTGCTTCTGGCCGCCGGAGACGTTGCTGCCGCCCTGCTCGATGTGGGTATCGTAGCCGTCCGGGAAGGAGGTGATGAACTCATCGGCACAGGCCAGCTTACAGGCGTGGATCAGCTCCTCATCTGTGGCGTTGGCATTGCCCCAGCGCAGGTTTTCCTTGATGGAGCCGGAGAACAGAGTGTTCTTTTGCAGCACCATGGCCACATTGTCCCGGAGCACCTCCAGGTCGTAGTCCTTGACATCAATGCCGCCCACCTTGACGCTGCCCTCGGTCACATCGTACAGTCTGGGAATCAGCTGCACCAGGGTACTCTTGGAGGAGCCGGTGGAGCCCAGGATGCCCACGGTAGCGCCGCTGGGAATATGCAGATTCACATTCTGCAGCGCGGGCCGCTTGGCCTTCCGGGAGTAGCGGAAGGAGACGTTCTCAAAGTCGATGGAGCCATCGCTTACCTCCTCCACGGCGTTCTCGGGAGAGGTCAGGTTGGGCTCCTCCCGCAAGATCTCATAGCAGCGGCGCATGGGTGCCTGGGACATGATGACCATGACGAAGACCATGGAGAGCATCATCAGGCTGGAAAGAATCTGGGTAGTGTAGGTGAACATGGAGCTGAGCTCGCCGGTGGTCAGGCCCAGGGCGGCATTGTTGCCGGAGGCAACCACCATCTTGGCGCCCACCCAGGAGATGGTCAGAATGCAGGCATAGACGCAGATCTGCATGGCCGGGGCATTGAGGGCCAGGATGTGCTCTGCCTTGCAGAAATCATCGTAGATAGACCCAGAAATGGTCTTGAACTTGCTGACCTCCTTGTCCTCTCTGACGAAGCTCTTGACCACGCGAATGCCATGGACGTTTTCCTGAACCACGGTATTCAGCCGGTCATAGGTCTTAAACACCCGGTCAAAAATCTTGAAGACCAGGGGCACAATGCCCAGCAGCACGGCGGCCAGAATGGGAATGGCAATGAGATACACGGTGCTGAGCTTGGGGCTGATGCGCATGGAGGAGACCATGGCAAGGATCAGCATCATAGGGCACCGAATGGCCATACGGATCATCATCTGGAAGGCCATCTGGATGTTGGCCACATCCGAGGTCAGCCGGGTGACGATGGAGGCCGAGGAGAATTTGTCAATATTGGAGAAGCTGAAATCCTGCACCCGGTAGTACATATCGTGGCGCAGATTCCGGGCAAAGCCCGTGGCCGCCTTGGAAGCATAGTTGGCGGACATAACGCCAAACATCAGCGACACAATGGCGCAGATGAGCAGCTGCAGCGCCTTCTGCCACACCACAGTCATATTGCCCACAGCAATGCCGTAGTCATACAGGTCTGCCATAACCAGGGGGATGGTCACTTCCATGGCCACCTCGCCGATCATGCAGACGGGGCTTACCAGTGCCGTCCATTTATACTCGCGCAGGCACTGGGCGAAACGTTTTATCATTTTCGAGATTCCTCCTTTTTCACTTTCTCGATGTCAAAATCCGGAGACACGTTGTGCAGTGCCCGGAGCAGGTACTCTCGGAACTGCGCCTCCTCCTCCGGCGTGAAGCCCTCCAGGAGCTTCTTGTCGCCGCTCTGGATGACGGCGTACATGGTTTCGTTGCATTGCTGTCCTTTGGGCAGAATGTAGACGAGCTTTCGCCGCCGATCCTCCGGATCTTCCCGCAATTGGATGAACTCCTTCTTTTCCAGCCGGGAAAGAAGCCCGGAGACAGTGGGATGGCTCAGATGGAACCGGTCTTCAATGTCCTTGGCGCAGGGCGGTGTATCCCGGTGGGCGAGGTAGCCCATGATGTGGCCCTGGGAAAAGGTAAGGTCCATGCCGGACAGGGCCTGATCCATCCGCTGCCCCAGCGCACAGTCCAGGCTGCGGAAGATGCGGCCAAAGGTTAACATGCCACAATCACCCCCTTGATTTACGTAGCAAGCTACGTAATATTCTAGCAAATTTTTTTGAATTTGCAAGAGGAATTTTATGATTTAACAATTCATTCAAAAATACCGCCTGCCGGACAATGCCGACAGGCGGAAAAGCTTCCTCTTTTACTCCTCCACCCGCAGATTTGCATCGCCGGAGACGGTGGAGATGGTGCACTCTCCCTCAGACGTCCCGCCGGGGAGGTGGATATCGCCGGAGACCGTGCGGCTGGAAAACCGCTTGCCGTGCAGCAAACTGCCGGTGATGTCGCCGGAAACCGTGACAAAGCCCATCTTGGGGGCGTCGCACCCTGTCAGAGAGATATCGCCGCTGGTACTCCTGCACAGGAACTCCTCCTTGGCAAGCACCTGCTGCAGCTCCAGATCGCCGCTTCTGCTTTCGATTGCCAGTAGCTCTGCACAGATCCGCTCCAGCCGTATATCGCCGCTGGCACTGCACAGCCGCAGCTCCCGGGCCTTCACATTGGTAAGCTCCACATCGCCGCTGGCGGTTTCCACCGCCAGATCTTCTGTGACGCTGGCCTGGGCGATCTCGATATCGCCGCTGGCAGCGCGCAGTTTTCCGGAATGGAAGCGTCCCTTCAGCTCCTGGCTGCCGCTGGACGTCTGGAGCTCCAGGGGCCCGGCAAATATGCCCTCCAGCGTCACATCTCCGCTGGCTGTCTGGATTGCGACCTTGCCGGAATAGCTGCCGGACAATGTCACATCGCTGCTGGCCCCGGACACATGAACGGTTTCAAAATCCTTCCGTACTTCCATATCGCCGCTGCACGTGGTCACATCCAGGGCCTGTATCAGCCCCTTGGGCAGGTACAGCGTCAGCTCCCCGGAAGTGGAGAAGAACAGCCGCCGCTCCGGCTGCCGCTTGTTGCGGACAATGCGCAGCACCCCATTTTCCAGCGTCACATCGTGATAGCCCTCGCTGCTTTCCTCCAGGCGGTAGGTATCCTCCGTGCCCTCGCAGACGGTCACATCAAATTCCTTTTCCCGGATCTCCACCCGGGAAATGCCGCTGCCCGCAGTCGTCTCACAAACCGCTTTTGGAACCGTCAGCCCTTGGACGCAGCGGGCAAGAATGTCCTCTACGGCCCCCAGCTGCTCCACCGCAGCCTCTTCCTCCATGCCGTCCTCCATCCGGTCCTCGATCATCTCCCGGTAGAAGTCCAGCACCTCTTCGGCATCGCTGCTGCCGGAAAGCCCGGCACCCAGAGCATCCAGAAATTCCTGCTTTTTCATCTTCCGTTCCTCCTTACAAAGCCCTTTTTCTTTTTCCGGGGCTGCTCCTCCCGGAGAAGGTCCTGCCAATTCTTTTTCTCAAGGAGATCCGACTCCATTTGGAGCAGCTGCTGCAATTCGAAATTCCGATATAGTCCCTCATTCATGATGCGTTTCCTCCCGGGTCACAAATTTATAAATTGCCATCATTTCCTGCCATTCCTGCCGGAAGGCCTCCAGCCGCTCCAATCCGGCCGGGGTGATATGGTAGTATTTCCGCAGCCGCCCGTTGTGTTCGGCGGAACGTACCGTCAAAAGCTGGGCGTTTTCCATGCGCCGCAGAATGGGGTACAATGTGGATTCGGAAATTTCCACATAGGGGTGAATGTCCTTGATGATCTGGTAGCCATAGCTGTCTTCATCCTTGATGGCCGCCAGAACGCACACATCCAGCAGGCCGCGTTTCAATTGAATGTCCATGGAATACCTCCCTTCGAGTAATACTATACATTGCGTAGTATTATTTGTCAAGAGGTATTTACGGTTTTTCAAAAAATTTACCCAGCCGGTTTCCCGGCTGGGCTGGTCGTAATTCTTAACCTTCCCCCATCGGGGAAGGGGCACCGCCCGGAGGGGAAGCCTTTTACAGCCTCCGGCAGGCGGCGGCCAGTTCTCCAAGGGTGGAGCAGGGGATCATGGGGACCATGCTCTGGACCGCAGCGGCGCTTTTGATGTACTTCCAGTTCCGCTCCGGGATGGGATTCAGCCACAGGAGCTTTCCCGCCTGGCGCTTAGCCTCCTGCAGCCAGGCCAGTGCCCGGGCCGTATCCACTGTCTTGGTGTCCGAGAGGATCAAAAGGGTGGTGTTCTGGTTCAGAATCGGAGGGCGGCTGTCGCAGAGCTCCTTCAGAGCCAGACCCAAGTCCGTGCCCCGGCCATAGATACCGGAAGCGCGGACCGTATCCCGGAAGCGGTCCATATTCTGCAATTGAAAGGCATCCGCCTCCACAACGATTTCCGAAAACAGGAAGGTCCTGGAGCTCTCCGCCACCTGGTTCAAGGACTGGATAAACCGCAGGGCAAACTCCGAAAACTGGACCATGGAGCCGGACACGTCGCACAAGATCACAAGCTTTCGCTTCCGGGTTCGGGGCTTGCGGAAATAGAGACGGTGCAGGCTTCCGCCGGTGCTGAGGCTGCCACGGATGGTCCGGCGAAAATCCAGCTTGCCGGAATGGGCCTGCCCCCGGCGCTTGGCGGACAGCTCCCCATTGATCTGCCGGGCCACGGTTTGAATGAGCGAGATGGCCTTGGGAATTTCCGAATCCCGGAAGGCCCCGATGTCCCGGCACAGAAGCCCCAGCTCCGGGTCAAGCTCTTCGGCCCCTACCCCGGCATTTTCCAGAAGCATCTGCTGCTCCATCATGGTCTTGGCAAACACGGAGTGGATGAATTCGCTGTAGAGCTGGGGGCTGCGGTCCACATTGCCCTTGTAGCGGTTCAGGAAGTCCTTCAGCTTCTGCCGGGCCTCCTCAGGCAGCTCCCGGTAGTCCAGCCGCTCCTTGTCGCTGAGCTTTACCCGGTCGCCAATCTGTTCCAGCTCCTCCTGGGCCTGCTGCCGCTGGGCCTGCCGCTGCTGCTCCTGCTCCGCCCGCTCCCGGGCCTGAGCCCGAATGGCCTCCTCCGAGAGAAAAAAGCCGTCGAAAGCAGCCGAAAATTTCAGCTGCTCCTCCCGGGACTTGGCATAGATGGTCATCAGGGCGGTTTTCACCGTCTCCCGGTCCGCAAAGCCAAGCTGCGTCAGGATCGCCGCCCCATCCTCCGTATCTCTGGGGGACACCGGCAGCCCCTCCATGCGCAGAATCCTGGCGAAGGCGGAGAGCTTTTCCAGGTAAACCGTGGGCTCAGCCATGGCTGTGCCCCTGGCAGCTGCCGCAATGGGTATGTGCCTGCTCCTGTCCCTGCTCTTCCAGCGTCAGAAGGTCCTCGTTGTTTTTCAGTACAAAGCCCGCCGTCTGCCGGATGGCTTCCGGGGTCAGCTCGGCAATGCCCAGGGCATCCAGCGCCGCAGCCCAGTCCAGGGTTTCCGCAATGGAGGGCTTTTTCAGAATGGCCTCGGTGGAACGAAGCTTCTGCACCGCCAGCGCCACCTGGGCCGCCAGGCGGTCGTCCACATGGGGCAGCTTCTTGCGCAAAATGGCCAGTTCCTTCTCCGTATCGGGATAGTCGATGTGCAGGTAGGCGCACCGGCGGCGCAGGGCCTCGGATAGGGGCCGGGCCCGGTTGGAGGTGAGGATCACGAAGGGGGTTGTCTTGGCCCGGATCGTTCCGATTTCCGGCACCGTCACCTGCATCTCGGACAGCAGCTCCAGCAAAAAGGCCTCGAATTCCTCATCGGCCTTATCGATCTCGTCAATCAGCAGTACAACGGGGGCCTCTGACCGGATGGATTTCAGCAGGGGCCGCTCCAGCAGGTATTCGTCACTGAAAAGGCTCCTGGTCAGTGTCTCTTTCTCCTCCCGGCCCCGGTCTACCTGGATGGCAAGCAGCTGCTTCTGGTAGTTCCACTCGTAGAGGGCCTTGCTCTCGTCCAGCCCCTCATAGCACTGCAGCCGCACCAGGTCCCGGCCCAGAGCCTGGGCCATGACCTTGGCCACCTCGGTCTTGCCAACCCCCGCCGCGCCCTCAATAAGCAGAGGCCGCCCCAGGGTCAGGGCCACATAGAGGATGGTAAGCATATTGTGATCGTATACATAGCTGGTCTCATCCAGCTTTTTTCGCAGTTCATCAATGGTCATTCTATTGTCTCCTTAACATTTACTCCCTTTTCCCGCAGCTCCCGGCGCAGTCTCTCGGCGCTGCCGCGGAAGATGATGCCGTCCATGCCGGTGCAGAGGGCGGCTTCGATGTTGGCAGGGGAATCGTCAATGAAAATGCACTGCTCCGGGTTCAGATGGAACCGGCTGTAGAGGGTGCGGAAAATCTCGTGCTGGGGCTTGATGCGCTTTTCCTCGGCGGAGACCATCAGCCCGTCAAAATATTCAGACCCCGGAATCCGATGGAAATACTTCCGCAGATCCACGCTGGCATTGCTGAGCAGATAGATTTTGTACCCCTGCTCCTTCAGCTCCTTCACCAGCTCTCCCATGCCCTCCATGGGCAGAAGCGGACGGTGCCACCAGCCCATGACGATTTCCTCCACAGCGCCGTGGAGATGCTTGGGAAGCCTTGCATTCACCTGCTCCACCACACGGCTCAGTTCAATGGTGCCGTGATCCGTCTGCACCCACTCCACGCTCTGGAAGAGCTCCGTCATCAAAAGCGCCTTATCTGCCTCCGTCAGCCCCATATGCTCCACGATTTTGAAAGGCGTCCAGTGAATCAAAACCTGGCCCATATCAAACACAACGGTCGTGATCTTCTTATCCATAAAGATGCGTCCTTTCCGACATTTTTCACAATTTTACCACAGAGGGGGGAAGAATTGCAAGAGGGTTTTCACAGACTTTCGCACAATCCAATCATTTTAAGAATTTTCTATTGACATTTGTTTTTTTTAGGAGTACCATAAGGTCACAAATTGAATCGCTTATGGTAGAGGCGCGGTGCTTATGAGTCCCTTTCTCCAAGGTCTTGCAGCCGGAGAGAGCAAAAGGAAACGCCGCCGAAGCCCGAAAAGAATGCAAGGTCTTTTCCCGCTGGGCCGTCAGAGAACATCTGCCGGACTGTCACGTTTATGTGGAGCGCTATCGTAGGATCCGGCCGACAAGTTTCTTTGTTTCGTCGTATTTTACCTGGATCGCCTGCATAGGCGGTCCAGTTTTTTGTATCCGACAATTTTCGGAAAAAATCAAAAAAGAGGTAAAAGAAAATGAGAAAAATCACTTGCCTGGTGCTCAGCCTGGTGCTGGCCCTGTCCCTGGCCGCCTGCGGCTCCGGCTCCACCACTTCCACCACCGCCGCTGCCGATGCAGCCGAAACCGCCGCTGCCTCCGCTTCCACCGGCGTGGAAGACGGCGTTCTCACCATCGCCATGGAGTGCGCCTATGCCCCCTACAACTGGATGCAGGGCGACGACTCCAACGGTGCCGTGCCCATCTCCAACGTCCCCGGTTCCTATGCCAACGGCTATGACGTAATGATCGGCAAGAAGATCGCCGAGGCCAACGGCTGGGAGCTGGAGGTCATCCAGGCCGACTGGGATTCCCTGGTGCCCGGCGTCCAGACCGGCATCTACGACGCCGTCATCGCCGGCCAGTCCATGACCGCCGAGCGCAGCGAGCAGGTGGACTTTGCAGGCCCCTACTTCTACGCCTCCATCGTCTGCGTCACCAAGAAGGACAGCCCCTATGCCACCGCCACCTCCATTGCTGATCTGGCTGGCGGCAAGTGCACCGCCCAGATTGCAACCATCTGGTACGACCAGTGCCTGCCCCAGATCGACGGCGCTCTGGTCCAGACCGCCGCTGAGACCGCTCCCGCCATGCTGATGGCCCTGGAGACCGGCAGCGTGGACTTCATCTGCACCGACATGCCCACCGCCCAGGGCGCTGTGGCCGCCTATCCCGATATGACCATTCTGGACTTCTCCGGCACTGACGGCGACTTCCAGTTCTCCGACGAGGTCCGGGCCGAGAATGTCAACATCGGCGTGTCCGTCAAGAAGGGCAACACCGAGCTGAAGAACATGATCGATTCCGTGCTGTCCACCATGACTGCTGACGACATGAACGCCCTCATGGAGCAGGCCATCGCCATCCAGCCCCTGAGCGAGTAAGAAAAGATTTAGCATTGCGAACCGCCAAACCGGTTCGCAATGCCTGCGTTTGAAAGAAAAAGGAGTAAATTGCTTTCATGGAAATTCTGATTCAGCTTGTCAATGATATTGGCAAGCTCTGGGCCAAATATGGCGCTTCCTATTTGACCGGTATGCGCAACACTCTGATCCTTGCCCTGACGGCAACGGCCATTGGCTGCGTCATCGGCTTTCTGTGCGGTGTGCTGAACACCATTCCCTGTGCCCCCGGCGATTCCCCGGTGAAGAAGTTTTTCCTGAAGCTGATTCGGGCCATTGTCCGCATCTATGTGGAGGTCTTCCGGGGCACCCCCATGGTGCTGCAGGCGGTGTTCCTGTACTACGGTCTTCCCTATTTCACAAACGGTGCCCAGCGGTTTGACAACATCTGGGCCGCCGCCATTCTGGTGGTTTCCATCAACACCGGCGCTTATATGGCCGAGTCCGTCCGGGGCGGCATCATCTCCGTTGACCCGGGCCAGACCGAGGGTGCCAAGGCCATCGGCATGACCCATGTGCAGACCATGCTGAACGTGATCCTGCCCCAGGCCCTGCGGAACATCATGCCCCAGATCGGCAACAACTTCATTATCAATGTGAAGGATACCTCCGTCATGTTCATCATTGGCTTCCCGGACTTCTTCTCTGCCCACCGGGCCGCAGTGGGCGCAAGCTACCTGTACTTCCCCTCTGCCACGGTGGAGATGATTGGGTATCTGACCATGACGCTGATTGCCTCCTTCCTGCTGCGCTGGCTGGAAAAGAGAATGGACGGCAAGGGCGACTATGAGCTGGTGGCCGTGGACCCCCTGGTCATGACCGCCGGCACCTACAACCACCCGGACAGAGGCACCCCCTTTGATGAGCAGAACCGGGAATACCAAAACGTCAGACACGGAAGAAACAGAGGAGAACGCTGATATGGACGATTTGATTTTGCAGGTCAACCACCTGTCCAAGAGTTTCGGCACCCACGAGGTGCTGAAGGATATTGACTTCACCGTGAAAAAGGGTGACGTCACCTCCATCATCGGCGCTTCCGGCTCCGGCAAGAGCACCCTGCTTCGCTGCATCAACCTGCTGGAAACCCCCTCCTCGGGAGAAATCCTCTACCACGGGAAGAACGTTGTGGGCCGGGGTGTGAACCAGCCGGAATACCGCAGCCACGTGGGCATGGTGTTCCAGTCCTTCAACCTGTTCAACAATATGACCGTGCTGGAAAACTGCATGGTAGGCCAGATCAAGGTGCTGAAGCGCGGCAAGGCTGAGGCCAGAGAGGCCGCCATGACCTACCTGACCAAGGTTGGCATGGCCCCCTATATCAATGCCAAGCCCCGGCAGATCTCCGGCGGCCAGAAGCAGCGGGTGGCTATTGCCCGGGCTCTGGCCATGCACCCCGAAGTGCTGCTCTTCGACGAACCCACCTCTGCCCTGGACCCCGAAATGGTGGGCGAGGTGCTGTCCGTCATGAAGTCTCTGGCCCAGGAGGGCATGACCATGCTGGTGGTAACCCACGAGATGGCCTTTGCCAGGGACGTGAGCAACCACGTGGTCTACATGGCAAACGGCGTCATCTGCGAGCAGGGCAGCCCCGCAGAGCTGTTCGGGAATCCCCAGAAGCAGGAAACCAGGGACTTCCTGGCACGGTTTACGAAGGAATAAGCGACAGGGCATAGAATGCATTACTGCATGATATGCCCTGTTTTTTGCTTGCAATTCCACGAATCCTGTGATATGCTGTTTGCGGTGCTACCAGTACCCCGGTAGGCGGTTCCCCCGGTTTTCGGGGGTGATACATTTCTTTTGCCCCCAATCGCAAACGAGAGAGGGGGTGACGGTTTATGAATGTTACATGGGAAGGAATTTTTCAATTCTGCCTTGTCATTATGGCTGTCATTACCCTGGTTCGCCAGGATAACAACAAAAAGAGATAACCGCCCACTCTCCAAAGTAACGGTTATCTCTTAACCATTATTAGGGGAGCCGACCTACTGGTAGCACCCTTTGCATCTATAGTATACCCCTTATTTTTCTTTTTGTCAACCACGTAGCCTCTCAGCAACGTTTTTATAGCAGCCCCAAATCCTGCTTCCACTGCAAAATTCGCATCACTGCATCGTCAATGGCTGCCTCGGGAACGGTTCCGGCGTTGACGGCCTCCAAAACGGCGGGAATCTGGATATCAAAATCCGTGCTGCACAGCATGGTGGCCCCGGCCTGTACCGCCAGAACGGCGGCCTCCCGGGCGGTATAGCCGTCCAGCGCACCCATGGACAGGTCGTCCGTCAGGATGACCCGGTCGAAGCCCATGGTTTCTCTCAGATAGGTCATAACCGCCGGCGACAGGGAAGCCGGGCGGTCCGGATCAAGCGCCGTCACAATATTATGGCTGACCAAGATTGCTCCCAGGCCGGTTTGGATTCCGGCGGCGAAGGGCGCCAGGTCCTTGCTCTCCAGCGCCTCCAGGCTGCGATTGTCCACAATGGAGGCCACATGGGTGTCCCCGTTGTCCCCATAGCCCGGGAAATGCTTCATAACGCCCCCTATCCCGTTCTCCGCCAGGCGTTCCAGGGTTCCCGCCACAAATTGGCCTGTGGTCACCGGGTCGGCGCCCAGAGAGCGATTATAGAGGAAGGCTCCGGGAGTCTGGGAGATATCGCACACCGGGGCCAGATTCACGTTGAGCCCCAGGCTGTGGAGCAGATACCCCTTTTCCCATTCCATGGCCAGTACCATTTCCATGCCGCCGGAAGCATAGGCCTCCCGGGGAGATGGAAATTTTTCTTCCCGGAAGGCGGTATGGCTGCTGACCCGGCACACCGTTCCGCCCTCCTCATCCACAGCCAGAAGCATCGGGATGTTGGCTGCATTCTGGTAGCTGTCCAGTCTGGCCCGCAGGCTCTCCGGGGTCTGATCATCAAAGTCCCGTCCGAAGAGGAGGAAGCCGCCCAGGTGATACGCCTCAATATCCTCAGCGCCGGTCTCCCACCGGCAGCGGCCCAGGAACATCTGCCCCACCTTTTCTTCCAGGGTCATCGCGTCGAGCTTCTCCCGGAGCACATCCCGGGGCGGCTCTGTTTCCGCAGACGGCTGGGGCACAGTGGTCTCCGGGACAGCCGTCTGGGGTGTTGTCTCCTCCGTTCCCAGGGCCGGAACGGCTTGGGTGCATCCCGCCAACAGCAGGGCTGCGAGCAGGATCAGGAAACGCTTTTTCATACTGCCTCCAATCTAGGCCGGAATGTCCGCAGATAAGTCACAATGAATACGATTGCACACAACACCCAGGTCATGGGATAGCACACGCAGAGCATGAGCAGCGTGTGATATTTTTTTACCGCGGTCATGATCCACAGCACCCGCACCACGCAAACACTGAGGCAGATAATGGCCGTAGGACGCATGGAGTCCCCCATGCCCCGCATGGTGCCCGCAAAGATCTCCACTGGCATGAACGTGGCCGCAAAGGGCACGATGACAGAAATGATGTACGCGCCGGTTTCAATGACGGAGGTATCCGTGGTGTAAACTCCCAGAATGACCCGGCGGAAGACAGTCATCAGCAGGCTGATGACACCCACCGTGCCGATGCTCATAGCCAGGCACACCCGGACGCTCTGGCGCACCCGGTCGTAGCGGTGGGCACCGTAGTTCTGGCCCACAAAGGTGGTGATGGCCACGCCAAAGGCACCGGAGACCATCCAGGTCAGAGCGTCGGTCTTCGTATAGGCGGTCCAGGAGGCCATAACCGTGGAGCCAAAGGAATTGATACCGGACTGAATCAGGGTATTGGACAGGTCAAACATCACCAGCTGCAGCCCCGCCGGAACGCCGATGGCCAGGATTCTCCTCAGGAGCTTGGGCTGAATGCCCAGCCTGGACAGCTCCAGGGGATTCTCCTTCTCCCGCAGCAGTACCACCAGCAGCATAACCGCACTGACCACCTGGGAGATGACTGTCGCCAGCGCCGCACCGGCAACCCCCATTTTCAGGCCAACCACCAGCACCAGGTCCATCACAATATTCACAAGGCAGGCTACGATCAGAGAGATCACCGGCCGCTGGGAGTCGCCCATAGCCCGCAGAATGCCCGCCTCCATATTATAGAGCATGGAGGCCAGCGCTCCGGCGAAATAAACGCGCACATACAGCGAGGCCATATCCAGGCAGTCCGCAGGGGTGTGCATCCATTGCAGCGCCACCGGCCCCAGGCCAATGCCCAGAACCATGATCAGAAGGCCCAGCAGCAGCGACAGAGTGACACCCGTGTGCAGGGTGTCCCGGACGCCCTGCTTGTTTCCGGCTCCATAGAACTGGGCCAGAATGACCGTGGCCCCAGACCCCAGGCCCGTGAAAAAGCCGTTGAAGATATTTACCAGCGGCCCCGTGGTTCCCACCGCCGCCAGGGCCTGGGTGCTGACGAAGCGCCCAACGATGATGGTATCCACCGTATTATACATCTGCTGGAAAAAGGTCCCCAACAGGATGGGAAAGAAAAAGGCCAGAATCTGTTTCCAGATGACCCCTTCCGTGATCTGTTTTGTTGCCGTACCGCGCTTCATTGTGCCGCCTCCCTAAGATTCTACAGGGAATTTTAGCACAGACACTTCGGAATGTCCACGGTTTTTTCGGCAGCGTGCAGACCCGGAAACAGCCCTTTTCTCGGTCTTGACAAAGCCTCGGCAGAATGCTACAGTGAACCTATACGCAAGCAGCATAAAATAAAGGAAGGAGAGTTTCTTTTATGAAGCGTTCCGAAATCAACAAGGCTCTGCGGGAGCTGGAGGCCATGTGTGAAAAGTACCGCTGCTATCTGCCCCCCTTCTGCAATTTCACTCCGGAGGAATGGGAAACGAAAGGCCATGAGTATGACGAGGTCCGGGAGTGCTGCCTGGGCTGGGACATCACCGACTACGGCCAGGGCAATTTCGATAAAATTGGCTTCTCCCTCATCACCATCCGCAACGGCAGCCAGACCATGCGGGAAAAATATCCCAAGGTCTATGCCGAAAAATTGCTGTTCCTGAAGGAGGGCCAGTACTCCCCCAATCATTTCCACTGGTACAAAACCGAGGACATTATCAACCGGGGCGGCGGAAATGTGCTGATCCGGGTATACAACTCTCTGCCGGATGAATCCATCGACTACACTTCCGACGTCACCGTCCATACGGACGGCAGAGCCTACACAGTCCCCGCCGGAACCCAGATCCGCCTGACCCCCGGCGAGAGCATCTACATCACCCAGGGGCTGTACCACGACTTTGAGGTGGAGCCCGGCACCGGCGATGTGCTCCTGGGCGAGGTCAGCCAGTGCAATGACGACAGCATTGACAACCGCTTCAATCCCCCCATGGGCCGCTTCCCGGCCATTGAGGAGGACGAGCCCCCTTACCGGCTGCTCTGCACCGAATACCCGACGGCCAAGGACTGACCGCAGCAGGCCCACAACCGATGTCAGCGTCCAAAGGAATGCGTTTCCTTTGGGCGCTGTTGGTTTTCCGCGCTCTTAGCTGCGTCAATTTTGATGCAGAAGCTGCCTGGGTTGGACATGGTGATTGGCTTTCCAGCAAAAAGCCACGCATTTCCATGAGAATCCAGCTGAAGATCCGGTCTACGGTTTCGGTTGTAAAACGGTGACGGAAGTTATAACTAATGGTTGAGAAATGCGGAGTTTCTTCCTGTAGGCGGTAGCCCAGGAACCAGCGGTATGCCACATTCAGAGAAACTTCTTCCGCAGTGCGGCGCAAAGAAGTCAGTCCATACAGATGCTGAATGAGAACCATTTTGAACAGCACAACTGGATCTACGCTAGGGCGACCATTGTCAGCACAGTACAACGGCTCTACCATATCGTAGATCTTGCCGAAATCGACAGCAGCGTCTATTTTTCGCAGCATATGATTTGCAGGCACCAGACTTTCGGTGTCCACTATTTCAAACACGCCTCGCTCCATTTTTCCACTTTTTAGCATTTCTCTTCACCCATGACCATTATATCATGGATAATAGTAAAAGCCCAGCATTAACTGGACTTTTTCGACACTCTGTACATAATTTCCATTATGTTGTATATCTGCTCCAACTGAGTTCCAGCTGAACTAAAACGGCCCTCTATTTTGAGCGCACGAAAGCACACCCTCACACACGGTTTTTCAATAATTGAGTTTGAGGGTGAATTTGTGTTGCCTGGTTTTTGTACCGCTTCTCATAGCTCCGATTTTTCCATTATTTTACGTACTTTTCCTGCGCCTCCTATTGATTTTCTCGCGTTCTTGCTTTATACTTATTTTGTTTAGATTTTGGATATGCATTTATTGGCGGAATCTGCTGGAAACGTTTCACTACATAATGGAAATAATGTTGATTTTGATAGTTGCTTCAGATTAATGATTCATGGTGAAGCATCATGGAAGTATGTGTTTCACAGCGCAGAATAAGGAAGATTCGACCGTGCTGTGAAGTAAGGATTTGGGGCAGGCGGAAAATAACCGCTGCCCCTTTTTGTTTTTGTGCTGTGCGGCACAGATTTGGAGGTGCTCTATGACGGATAAAGAATTGCGGCGTTTGAGCCGGAGCGAGCTGCTGGAAATGCTGATTGCGCAGACAGAGGAAAATGACCGGCTGAAAATCAGGCTGGAGCAGGCGGAAGCGCAGCTCCGGGATCGCAGGATTGCGATTGATAAGGCCGGATCTCTGGCAGAAGCCGCTTTGTCCCTCAACGGAGTCTTTCAGGCAGCAGAGGCCGCAGCCCAGCAGTATCTGGAGAATATCCAGCGGATAAGCGGCCAGCAGGATGCAATCTGCCGTTCTATGAAGGAAAAGGCAGAAAAAGAGACCGAACAGATCCGGCAGGAGGCGCAGGCATACAGCCAAAAAGTACACGCGGAGGCGGATGCCTATTGGAAACAGGTTGCCGCCAGAGCAGCCAAACTACTGGAAGATCAGAACTCACTGCGGGAAATGATCAATTCAGCTGGAAAGGTCAGATAGATGAAGAGCAAAACGAATCCTACCCGAGAGCTTCCGTCTTTGGAACAGCTCACAGCGGAGCTTGAAAGAGAAAACTATAAGAGACGATATAACCGGGTTCTGAGAAGCACCATCTACACCCTGATCGTTGTGGCTGCGGTGGCTGTACTGGTGGCCACCATCTGGATGCCCGTCCTGCAAATTTACGGGGCCTCCATGACGCCGACCCTCAACGAGGGAGACATTGTGGTCTCTGTGAAGGGCTCGGATTTTGCGCCGGGTGACCTGGTGGCCTTCTACCTGGGCAACAAGATTTTGGTGAAGCGCGTGATCGCCCGTCCGGGCGAATGGGTCGATATTGACAAGGACGGCAATGTTTTTGTAAACAACGTGCCGTTGAACGAACCGTACCTTGCTGGCAAGGCATTTGGAGACTGTAATATCGAACTGCCATATCAAGTACCTGACGGAAAATTCTTTGTGATGGGAGATCACCGTTCCACATCGGTAGACTCCCGCAGTACTGCGGTGGGCTGTGTAGCCCAGGAGCAAATTGTCGGAAAAATACTATTCCGCGTTTGGCCATTGAATTGCTTTGGCCCAGTGGAATAACCCGAGGGGGATATTATATGCAGAATAGAATCCTGCCGCAGGCTGACGCCTATGCCAAAGAACGAAAACGTCGGAGCCTGTGGCAGAAAATCGTTGGCAGCCTGGCGTGTGTTGTGGTTTTTGTTACTACCTATATGTTAATTCTGCCTGCGATTACCATGGAACAGGCAGCCTGGTGTGGCATCGAAGAGCATCAGCATGGCGATAGCTGTTACGAAATGCAGTTGGTTTGCGGATATGACGAGCTGAGTAATGATGGCCATATACATACAGATGATTGTTATAACGAGGAGCAGGTACTTATTTGCAATCAGGAGGAGTCTGCTGGCCACGTCCATGACGAGAGTTGCGTTGAAACAGAGCAACGGCTCGTCTGCTCTGAGGAACATGAGCATACAACCGATTGCTATGAAACTGTTGTATCGTACATTTGTGGGCTGGCTGAAAGCGAAGGCGCACACCTCCATGGGCCCGAGTGCTTTGAAACGCAACAGGTTTTAATTTGTGATATCCCGGAAGGCGAATCATCTGAATCTGCCGGGCAAGAGGCTCATGTCCATACAGACGACTGTTATGAGAGAGTTCTGATTTGCCAGCTGGAGGAACATGAACACTCCCTGGCTTGCTATTCCAATCCGGAAGCCGATTTGGAGTCCGCTGGCCTATGGGAACGCAGTGTTTCGGGTGTTGAACTGACTGGTATTTGGGCAGACGATATTGTCTCCATCGCGCAGACCCAGCTTGGGTATGAGGAAAGCATCCAGAACTATATCGTCACCGAAGATGGTGAAGTGAAGGGGATCACCCGGTACGGCCAGTGGTATGGTGATCCCTATGGAGACTGGAGCGGGATGTTCGCTTCTTTCTGCCTGAACTATGCGCAAATTCCTGCTTCTGCGGTACCCCGCGGGGAATACTGTCAGGATTGGATCTCCGCGCTGTCAGATTGTGGTCTGTATAGAGCCGCAGGCAGCTGTTCACCGCTCCGCGGAGACATTGTATTTCTGGATCAGGATTATGACGGCTGCGCAGAACTCGCCGGCTTTGTATCGGCAGTTTCCGACACCGGAACGCTCACCGTTATTGAAGGAGATTATAACGATGCTGTCGCGCAAATATCCTTCCGTGCGGATGCCGCGGAAATTATCGGCTACGGTCTGCTGGCAGAGCATACCGACGAGCTCTCCGCTGACACGGATGCCGTGGCAGCGGATGACAGCATTATGCCGATGGCGGAAAATTCCGGCAATTCTGCAGAACCTGTCGATGTTTCCAACTACATAACCGGAGCAACCCTCTTTTATCGGGAAGCAGCCGGTGAAGAATGGATAACGGTCACTGACGGTGTGGTTATCCCCGGAGACGCGAAATTAAAACTGACTGCGAACTTTGCCAATGTGCCTCTTTCGGATTTGCTTGCCAATGGAGGCGTTCTCCAATTTAAACTACCGCAGCTTCTTCTCGACCCCGCGAAGGACGGCGATATGACAGATGAAAATGGCGAAATAATTGGCACGGTTTCCGTAGAGAACGGCATCCTGACAATTGACTTCGATGATGAATGGCTGCAAGTGCAGAACGCAAACAATGTCACGGTTATCAGCGGATCCTTCAATGTATCCAGCCGGGTTGATCCCGCCGCGCTGGACGATAAAAGCAAGGGGAAACTGGTGCTTGGTGATGTAACCATCATTGCCCAATTTGAGGAAGACATCGCGGCAAAAAACGGCACGGTCGCCCTCACAAAATCGGTTTCGCCGAAAATTGTGGAGTCTGAGGACGGAAACTATGCGGAGTACACACTGACCGTGACCGCTGGCAAGGAAGGCTGCCCGCAGGTTCGGGTGGTCGATCACTTTACCGCAAACAGTGACTTCGTCAGTTACCTTGGGGTCGGCAGCGAGGCGGAAACCCTGACAAGCACCGGAAGTCCCGGGGAAACCATTGCGGTAGGAAAGGCTCACGGCACCGTCTGCATCGATGCTTCCGGAGACCTTGTCTGGGAAATCGGAGATATGACTGCCAACGAGACCCGTACACTCCGCTACCGGGTAAAGCTGGGAGAAAACTACACCTATCTTCAGAACAGCGAAGAGAAACTGATCTCCAACGAAGCTCAGGCTTATGCCGCCCAGTACCCCAAAGAAAATTCTACGGCGAATCTGGAGCCCAAGGCCGGACTGAATCTGAAAAAGACTGCCAAAAGCCCGGTCCCCAATGAGGACGGAAGTTACACCATCGCCTATACGGTGGTGGCTCAGGCGAATAAGGGCAATCTGTTTACGCTGAAAAATGTACGGGTTGATGACTGCCTGAATGACCCGGAAAAACCGACGAACGAGGCGTATCTACCCTACATGAATTATGTGGATGGCTCTTTCCTGTACTTTATTGGAACCAGTGCCAGCGGGACAGGCACCGCCCTTACGCCCACTATGCACGAGGACGGCAAAGGGTTCTCGGCGGTTCTTGGCGATCTTGCTCCCGGAGAAGCCCTCACCATCCAGTATCAGGTCCATGTCGGGCTGGAAGCGCTGACGGCGGCGGGTGGTAAGGAGCTGTACATCAATAACAGCGTCAAAGCTTTTTCCGACAACGCGAAGAAGGATGACTTTGACTATCTCGCAACCAGTCAGCAATCCAAATTCCTGCAGTATTCCCATTGGGCAAAAAAACTTGTGGGGGAAGCGCTGACAGAGGACATTGATATTTCCATCAGTGGCCGGGTTTTTGACGCCACCGGAACAGAGCCCGTTGAGGAAATCAATCCGCCGGAAAACTTCACCGCCCCTGCCGGAAGCTACCTGTATACGGTTCTGGTCAACGAACTGGGCGACTGGAACGTGACCTCCGCCAGCATGACAGACAAACTCGACGGCACCTATATGCAGTTTGTCGGCTATGTAAAGGTGGAAGCGCTGGATACCGAAAACGGGAACGCGGTTGTGAACACTCTGTGGGTCAAGGTGGACGGCAAGACAGATTTTAACTTCACCATGGCTCAGTTGGGACTGACCGGCAATCAATATGCTTACCGTTTGAGTTACTATGCCGAGCCGAAGACAATTGAGGGCACGTCGGCGGTGGTCGTCAAAAACAGCTTCACGCTCTCTGGCACCATCATCCCCGGCACGGGCGATCCATTTACGCTGACTGGAGTTACGGTCACGAAGGATGTTGTTCTGAAAGGCGGTGACTACATTAAAGCCAAAAAGTATTCTTGGTATTACGAAGGCCCCACAAGCAGCGTAGGGGACTACAGCAAGGGTACGCTCTACTGGTTTATCAAGATTGACGGAGATAAGGTACCGGTTGGGACCGAAATTCAGGACTATTGCGCCAGAGGAAGCGAACATACATATCTTCCCGAGGATCCGCTTATTGGCATTTATACAAGTTCATTGACGGAGGACGAATTAGTAGGTTTTAGCGATCTCTCATCTGCTCTTAATAGCGGAAGGTTATCCGAAGTTGATGACGATTACTTTTCGTTTAGCAGAACAGATCAGACTGTTGATGGTAATCGGCAAACCGCTTTAATTATAAAGATGGAACGCACCTTGCCACTGGAAAACCAGTCTATGTATATCGTTGTGAAAACGGTTCCTTCCATGTTGCCGCCGTTTTGGTATTGGACAGACGAAATTGGCTATACAAACTATTTAAAAACACGCAGCGATGGGGGCAATTGGGAAGACCGTGGAAAAGCAACAAAAAGTCTCTACCAAGGCACCAATCTCTGGAAAAAAGTCGGCGCGGTATTCAGATACAACGGCGAGAGCATTCAGGAGACGGTAAGCGGCAGTGTAAGCACCATTGTCACCAGCGCACTGGGAGAACCCGGGCTGTATGTCTCCTGGGACATCACGGTCAACTATGCCGGTGATCTGTCCGGCAGGTACCGGTTGGAAGATACCATACCCGACGGTATGGAGCTTGCTTATCTTCGGGTTCTGTCACGTGGCGGGCAGGCTCAGAATACAACTGTTCCCCGGCTCACCGATCTCGGTGCGGATTACACCGAACATATGACAACGGCCAATTCCGTTACAGCGTACTACTACACCAATGGAAACTCCCTTGTATGGGATGTGGACAATCTGGTGGCGGGAAGGGTTGTAAATAACTGTGCGGTTACTTTCCAGATCGTCTGCCGTGTCACAGACCCCGCTGTCCTGCTGGGCGGCGAGGAAAAGCAGTTTAACAATCAGGTTATCCTTTACGGGGAGGACGGCCGCCAGCGGGACATTGATTCTCAGTCTGTTAATGTTTCCACCTCCACGCTGAAAAAGACGGTGGAAACAGGGGCCAGAACACTCCCGTTCACGATTCAGGTAAACAGCCTTGGGGAAGATCTGCTGGCGGGTACGGACTATCTGACAGTGGTGGATACGCTTAGTGAGACCTTACAGCTGGACCCCACATCCATTACGGTAACGAATACCAATACCGGAGCCTCCGTCCCCTATACCGCTTCGGTAGAGGGAAGCACCCTTCGTATCACTATTCCTGACGGCGTCCCCATCACCATAAGCTACAAAGCAAGAGTGCAGGTAAAGCCGGGGGTAAAAGTAGCGATCCGCAATGATGCCCACTGGGAGGGGTATGCCTCCACCTCGTCCGGAACCATAATTGACGATGATTACGCCTATGCTGCCGGTGGAACCGCCGTTGGCTCCTCGACACCGGCTGTGGAGATCATCAAGTATGACAGCGGTTCGGTCACCACCCGGCTGCCCGGTGCAGAATTCGAAATGGCAGAGGGGACCATGGACAATGGCACCTTTACGCCAACAGAGGGCAAAACATGGACCGGAACAACGGATGCCAATGGCGTGCTTGCGTTCGGAGCTGATCCGCTTATGGCGTACAACACAGTCTACCGAATTGTCGAAACGAAGGCACCGGATGGCTATGTGCTGGACGCAGTTCCCCATTACTTCCTTGTTGCCAAAGCGAATGCTGACGGCAGTTACCCCGAATACCCGGACGGTGTGGATGTGTGGTACGAAAGTGATACATACGAATTTCGCATGGGCAACGGACGGGGCGAGGCCAGTGTCACAAAGTGCTTTGCCGGACTGGAGGGCGAAGCGTCCCCGGTAAGCGGAACCTACCGCTTTGGCCTCTATGATACGCCCAATCCTGTGGGAGACCCCATGCAGACCGTCTCGATTTCCTTTGCAGATGGTGACAGCGGTTCCAAAACGGCAAAGTTTACCAATTTGGTACTGGGGGAAACCTATTATCTCTTCGAGCTGGATGATGCCGGGAAACCGATCCTGAACGAACAGGTCGGAACTGTGAATGGAAATCAGTTCAAGGTCTCTTATTCGGATAGTGCCATGGTGACAATTGGTACCGCACAGAGCAATGTGACTGTGACCAACAACATTTCCTATCCTGTGCTTCCCGAAACCGGAGGCAGAGGGATCGGAATGTTTACCATCGGAGGACTGACACTGATGCTCGCAGCGGCGATCTTGTTGTATACCCATAGCAAGCGCAGGCAGGGGGAATCCACATTCTCCTGAGCGCAAAAATATATACCACATATACCACCCAGAAATTCAAAAGCAGAAAGGAAACAAAACAATGAAGCACATCAAAAAACTTGCCAGCCTCCTGCTGGTGCTGGTCATGGTCTTTGCCCTGGCCACTACAGCCTTTGCTGCCGACACGACTTACACCATCACCATAACAAATGCGCAAACCGGCCACACCTATGAGGCGTATCAGATTTTTACCGGCGATCTGACCGTAAAGGAGAATGGAGACAAAATCCTGTCCAACATCGTCTGGGGCAGTGGCGTGACAGAAGCGGGCAAAACCGCATTAGGCGATGCGGCCGATAAGGCGGTGAGCCTGAAGACCGAGACGGATGCCAAGGCTTTTGCGAAGGCAGTTGCTCAGTATTTGCAGAACCCGACCGAGAGCACTGCGGGAACCGGCAACTACACCATCTCCAGACTTTCCGCCGGCTACTATCTGGTCAAGGACAAGGATAACACACTGAGCGATCAGGACGATTTCTACACCGCCTATATCATGCAGGTGGTCGGCGACGTGAGTGCCGCACCGAAGGGCGATAAGCCGACTCTCGACAAGCAGATTAAGCACAACGACGATGGCTCTTGGAGTGTTGTGGGCGATAACCAGATCGGAGATACCGTGGAGTTCCGTACCATCTCCACCGTGCCTGATACCACCGGCTATGAAACGTATACCTACCGGATTTGCGATACCATGTCCGAAGGCCTGACCTCCAACGTTAAGAGTGCTGCTGACGTGACCATCAAGGTCAATGACAACGGGGACAAAGTGCTAAATACTAATTACTACAATGTGACCGCCACCGGCAACACCTTCACCATTGATGTTGATATCCGGAAAGCTGTGGCGGATAACGTGATTGCGAAAAACGATAAGCTGTATGCTTACTACACTGGTGTGTTGAATGAGAATGCCAAGGTCTATGACGAGGGCAAACAGGACAACGCTGCCCATTTGGAGTACAGCAACAATCCCAACAACGATGGCAAAGGCAAGTCCCCGGACAAAAAGGTCTACGACTGGACCTTTAAGATGGGCATCAATAAGGTGGAAAAGGACGGCAACGCTCTGACCGGCGCAAAGTTCGTACTGTCCAAGTCTGGCATAATCAAGGTTACGGATCTTGCGTGCGATGATAACGGTGTACCGACCGTTACCGCAGATTTGATTGGTCTGGTGAAGACCGGCGAAGGTGTATACCGCATTGCATTGGCGGATGATACGGACATCGTCTATGCCATCGAAGCCGGAAATCCCGTCATCAAAGGCCTGGACGATAGTGTGAACTACTACCTCTATGAGACGAAATCGCCTGCAGGCTACAACCTGCTGAGCGAACCGGTTTCCTTCAGAATCGCGGCGGAGTATAACACTGACGGAAGTGCATTGAGTGCTGGCAATCCCACGGTTACGATTGGCAATGGAGAACCTTCCACGACTCTGTCTACCAACGTGGTCAACCAGGCCGGTACGCTCCTGCCCTCCACCGGTGGTATGGGTACGACCGTCTTCTATGTACTGGGCGCTGTCCTGGTCGTGGGGGCCGGGGTGCTGCTGGTTACCAAGAAGCGCATGAGCCGGAACGAGGGCTAAGCCGGGTGCGCTGCCGCTGATCCGTTTCTTCTATTCCCTCAAAACCCGTGCCGGGGAGCATTCCTCCCCGGGCGCAGCCGCAAGGAGAACCCTGTATGCGAAAACATTTGTCAACGGTGATTCTGGTTTTTCTATTGCTTATCGGGCTGTCCCTGTTGCTGTATCCCACCGTCAGTGACTACTGGAACTCCTTCCACCAGACCCGGGCCATCGCCACCTACGCCGAAAACGTGGCGAAGCTGGACAACAATCAGTACGACCAGCTCTGGGAGGACGCCAGAGCCTATAACGAGGCCCTGCGCTTCCGAAGCAACCCCTATTATCTGTCCGAGGAACAGAAGGCGCAATACGAGAGCCTGCTGGATGTGTCTGGCCTTGGGGTCATGGGCTACATCGAGATTCCAGAAATCGACGTGAGCCTGCCCATCTACCACGGCACCGAGGAATCGGTTTTGCAGGTCGCCGTGGGACATCTGGACTGGACCAGCCTGCCCGTGGGCGGGGAGAGCACCCACTGCGTTCTCTCCGGCCACCGGGGACTGCCCAGCGCCAAGCTATTCACCAACCTGGACAAGCTGCAAACGGGAGACATCTTTATGCTCCGGGTCCTGGACAACGTGCTGACCTATGAGGTCGATCAAATCCTGATTGTGGAACCCCAAGAGACGGGTGCCCTTCAGATTGAAGAAGGGAAAGATTACTGTACGCTCGTTACCTGCACCCCTTACGGTATCAATACCCACCGGCTGCTGGTCCGGGGGCACCGCATTGACAATCTGGAAGAAGTAAAAACGGTGCGGGTCACTGCCGATGCCGTCCAGATAGAGCCCATGCTGGTGGCCCCCATGGCGGCCATTCCCATCTTGCTTGTGCTGCTTTTGTTGCTGCTGCTGCCCCGGCGCAGAAAGAAATAGGAGGTTTGTTATGAGAAAACGTCTGAGAAGTCTGCTTGCACTGCTGCTCCTGCTCAGCCTGCCCCTGTCTGCCGCCGCCCACCCGGTGCCCGATGAACGAAAAGACGGCCATTGCAGCATTACCGTGACCATGACCTATCAGGAAAAAGCCCTCCCGGGGGGCACCCTGGCCCTTTACAAGGTGGGGGACGTGGAGGAAGAAGACGGCAACTATTCCTTTGTCCCCGTGGCAGCCATCCGGGAGGACTTCGCCCAGTTTGGAGACATCCAGTCCCCGGAACTGGCGGGGAAGCTTTCTAAACTGGAAGACAAGCTGACCCCGGTGACCCCTCTCCCCCAAAAGGTGGGGGAGAATGGCAAAGTGACCTTTCTGGAGCTGCCCTTTGGCCTGTATCTGGTGGTGCAGAAAACCGCCCCGGCCGGGTACGGCAAAACCGAACCATTTCTGGTAAGCCTTCCCTACCTTGAGGAGGGGGAATACCAGTATGACGTGGCCAGTCAGCCCAAAACCGACCTGGAACGGGACGTGACCACCAAGCCCACCACCAGCCCCACCACAAAACCCGCCGCCTCCTCCGGCGGGAAGCTGCCCCAGACCGGCCAGCTGTGGTGGCCGGTGCCGGTGCTGGCCTGCGGCGGGCTGGGCTGCATCGTGGTGGGTCTGATTTGGAAGCGGAGGGCCGGGGATGAAGACTGACCCAGGAAGAATTTGGATCAATACGGGGCTGCTGCTGCTGACAGCGGCCCTGTTTCTCTGGGCCTACAACGGCCAGGAATCCCGCAGGGCCGGAGACGCTGCCCAGCAGGTCATCACGGAACTGACCCAGTCCCTGACCCAGAAGGCGGCAACGGAAGGGGGGGCTGCCCCGGAACAGGAAGATGCCCCGGCGGTAAAGCTGCCGGAATACCTGCTGGATGACCAGCGGGAGATGCCGGAAAAAACCGTGGGCGGCCGGGATTATATTGGGGTGCTGAGCATTCCGTCTCTGGATTTGGAATTGCCGGTGCTGAGCCGGTGGAGCTACCCCAATCTCAAAGTGGCCCCCTGCCGCTATTCCGGCTCTTTATACCAGAATGATCTCATCATCTGCGCCCACAACTACGCTTCCCATTTCGGCAGGCTCAAAACCCTCCAACCCGGGGATACTCTGCTCTTTACGGATATGGACGACCAGGTGGTCACCTTTCAAATGGTAGAGCGGGAGACCCTGGAACCGGACGACGAAGAAGCCATGACCACCGGCCAGTGGGACCTGACCCTGTTCACCTGCACCCCCGGCGGCCAGACCCGTGTCACCGTCCGCTTCCAGCGGGCAGACCCGGGCTGAGACATGCCGAAATGCCCAATTGGCAGGAAATGAAAAGGCCAAGGGCGGTTTCTTTTTACAAAATTTTTTCCCGAAGCTATCTCAAAAAAGTCTGCTGTTTTTCCATTCTCCCCCACCTTTCCCTCAAAAATCCACACATTTCCCGCCCGTTTCGGCGCAACCTATGACTGCGGACAAAAGCCGCAAAAGAAACGGAAAAGGAGAGATTTACGATGGCAAGCAAGAACAGCAACCAGATCAACGTTCCCCAGGCCCGGGAGGCCATGGACAAGTTCAAGATGCAGGCAGCCCAGGAGATGGGCGTCAACCTGAAACAGGGCTACAACGGCGACCTCACCTCCCGCGAGGCCGGCTCTGTGGGCGGACAGATGGTCAAGAAGATGATCGAGGCCTACGAGAGCGGCATGCAGTAAAAAAGCCCTCGCGGCAGTTTTGAAGCGGTAACGGCTGCGTTATCCGACAAAATTGCATACGCGAAGGCGGGAAACCGGGAAAGCGGATTTGCTTTCCCGGTTTCTTGCATTTTGGGGTCTGCTGTGGTATGATAGCGGAAAACATTGGAGACGGAGCGGAAACCATGATTCAGGCAATTTCTTTCCAGGAGGGAAAGCATATTTTGGATACTTATCCCGGCAGTGTGCTGCTGGATGTGCGGACAGAGGATGAATACGCTCTGGAGCACGCGGCGGGGGCAAAGCTGCTGCCGCTGGATGACATTGAGGACACGGACCTGTCGGAGATTCTGCCGGACAAGCAGGCAAGAATTCTGATCTATTGCCGCACCGGCCGCCGGTCGGCTTTGGCGGCTGCCCAGCTGTTTGACCTGGGCTATCCCCATCTCTACGACCTGGGCGGCCTCAACGGCTGGCCCTACGGCATGGAGTATGGGCTGCTATAACAGAAAGAGGAGGCGATGCCAGCGCATCGCCTCCCTTGCTATGTGTGCCCGGCAAGCGCATATCCTCAAGGATCTCCCGTCAGGGAACTGACCTCCTACTTGATGAACTTGTTCTGTTCGGAAAAATCCGAAGGGCCGTCGGGCAGAATCAGCAGGACAGAGATGTCGTTTACGTTTGTTCCTGTTGGGCCGGTGCGGATCAGGCCGCCAATGGCCTCGAGGGCGTGGTAGGCGTCATTCCGATTTAGAACCTCCTCTACCTTCAACCCAGCAGCGGTTAAATGGGCGAGGCTTTCACCATCCACATAGCCGCCTGCTGCATCGGTTGGGCCATCTGTTCCGTCGCTGCCCAAACTGAACAGTGCACAGCATGTTCCGGCTAGAAGTGGAGCTGCCGCCAGAGCCAATTCCTGATTGCGTCCGCCTTTTCCATCGCCGAACAGCCGAACCACAGTCTCTCCGCCTGCCAAATAGGCGAGCTTCCCGCGTCCTGCATGAGTCCGACCTATAGCGCCCAGAAACGCACCCGCCTCCCGGGCTTGGCAGCTCAGGCAATCCGTCAGGAACAGGGTATCATAGCCCAATCTGCGGCAGCTTTTTTCGGCCGCGGCGCAGAGCTCCCGCACGCTGCCGGTTATGCAGCTGGTTACATTGTGTACTTCCTTGGGTGTCTCCCGGGACAGGCAGTCCTGGGCCGGCCGAGAAAGCTGCAAACCGTATTGCCTGACGATTTCCCATGCTTGCGCGCAGGTGGAAGGATCTGCACAGGCCGGGCCGGATGCAATCCGATCCAGCGGGTCCCCCAAAATATCGCTGAGAATTATGGAGAAAATGGCTCTGCCCTCACAGGCCTCGGCAAATCTTCCGCCCTTCACTGCAGAAAGTCTCTTGCGGATGACATTCATCTGGGTAATATCTGCGCCGGAAGCCAAAAGCTGCCGATTGATATCCTGCAATTCCTCCAGAGGAATCAGCGGCAATTCAAACAGGGCACTGCCTCCGCCAGAGAGCAGGAACAGAATGTGTGTTTGCGTCGGCAGGGACCGGATTCCCTCCAGAACAGCTCGGGTTGCCTGCACTCCGTTTTCATCCGGAATAGGGTGCCCTGCCTCCCAGATTTTCAGGCCCGGAATAGGGCCTCTGCTGTGGCCGTATTTTGTTATGACATGACCGCCGATGACTTGGGAACCCAGAACCTCCTGTGCGGATTTGCTCATCTGCCACGCGGCCTTCCCGGCAGCAACCAGATAAAGCTTTTCTGTCAGGTGCGCGCTGAGCAGTGCTCTGCGGACGGCCGCGTCAGGCTGAACGGCCTGAATGGCCTCTTGAATAATGGTGTGCGCATCCGAGCGCAGCTGCTCCCATTGAGACATATGTGTCTTCCTTTCTGACAAAACAGGGCCGTTCAATTACATTCTGACATTGCGAACCGGCAACATCCGATACCGGCTCGCAATGACTCTGTTTTTAACAGCCCCAAATTACTTGTTTACGCAAGACCCGGCAGGAATTTCAGCATTGCCAGAACGCACAGAATTATAAAGCCAACGACGCAGGCAATCAAATTGCCGCCGGTGTGGGCGATGAAGGTTTCTTTCATGGACAGACCGTTGAATTCCTTAACTTCCCAGAAGGCACCGTCTGTAGGCAGGCAGATGCCCAGGCCGCCGAGGCACACGGCCAGCCCCACAATAATGGGGTTGGCAGCGGTTGTTTGCAGCAGCGGTGCTACCAGGGAAGCTCTCTTTTGCAGGCATGCCCAGCAGGATTCCCGTGATGAGTGCGGTAATCAGCATCATGACGCCGGAATCCATTTTCAGCTTAATGATACCGAACAGGAGTATAAACAGGCTGATAAAAAAGATAGCAATATAGGTGTTTTTTTCAAAGATCTCCTCCAGCTTTTCCTTGCCGATGTTTCGAATCTTTCCCCGAAGGGAGACAGATCAGCACAGGGGGCATTTTGGTAGATCAGCTGCCGTTTTTAGAACTCGTAGGGAGGATTGCCGGAGAAGTCGGTGATCACGCCGTGGGGGTTGTCCAGGTAGAACACCTCAAAGATGGGGTTGGCAGCGGTCTGATACTGGCCCTTCACGATGGGATTCTGGATGCACATTTCCTTGGCAGCCATGTTGTTCTCGAAGACGGCCTTGCCGTGGAGCCGAATCCAAGCGTAGGAGGGGCTGGAAACGGAGATCTCAACCTGGGGGTTCTGCTGCATATCCTTGTAGACGTCCTTCCGGTTGTTGGTGCAGAACCACAGCTTGCCGTCCAGCTCGCCTGCGAACATGAAGGGGCGGCACTTTGCCTTGCCATCGCGGCCCACGGTTGCCAGATACTGCACGGGATTTGCATTCAGAAATTCAACGACTTTGTTCATAATAAGTACCTCCAAATGGATTTTGTTTTCGAAGGATTGCTTTTTCCTTTCGTTGGCATTATAATAGCGCCGTAATGCCCATTCGTAAAGTAAGCACAATATTGTGCTGTAGTTACCAAAAGGGAACTATTTGGATGGCTGCACGGTTGAACGCTTTTGCTGCACAAATCGTGTATGCCAATGGACTTGGGGCTGACAGGCCGCAACCGGCCCCTGCGGGAAAGAAACAAAAACGTATTTGGGAGGACTTGAAATATGGAAGATGCAAAGGTAAGGGCAGAACTCCCGGCCTGCCCGGTGGAGACCACGCTGAGCCTCATTGGGGACAAATGGAAGGTCCTCATTCTCCGGGACCTGATGCCCGGAACCAAACGATTTGGAGAGCTGAAGAAATCCGTGGGAAACGTATCCCAGAAGGTCCTGACGGCCCAGCTGCGGGCCATGGAGGAAAGCGGTCTGGTCCACAGGGAGGTCTATGCCGAGGTCCCGCCAAGGGTGGAATACTCCCTGACGGAGCTTGGAAAGAGCCTGAAGCCCATTTTGGATTCCATGTGGGCCTGGGGAGAAGAGTATAAAGCTTCCCTGCAATAATCGGAACACCGCCGCTGCCAGGAGGCGGCGGCAAACAGGAAGAAAAATGTGCTTATACCAGACGAAAACACTTGAAATGCAGCGCATTTTTTGTTACACTAGTAGAACATGTGGATATCCGTTTTTATGGTCAAAGAAAAGCAAGTTTTAGAACGGTCCCTATTCCCTTCGCTTCAGCGACAAGAAGGTAACGTATGGAAGAAATATTGGTGTCGGTGATTGTCCCTGCATATAACAGCGCGCATTTCATTCGGCAGGCACTGGACTCCGCCCTCGCGCAAGAGGTGCCTATGGAGATCCTGGTCATTGACGACTGCTCGCAGGACAATCTGCCAGAAGTTATAAAAGAATATCGCCAGTATCCCCAGGTACGCTACTTCCGAAACGAGCGGAATCTGGGTGTAGCAGAAACGCGCAACCGGGGCGTTGCCATGGCCGCAGGGGCATACATCGCCTTTTTGGACGCGGACGATGCCTGGGAAAAGGGCAAGTTGAAAAAGCAGCTTGCCCTGATCCAGGAGAAAGGCACAGTCATCTGCTCCACCGCAAGAGAGCTGATGACCCCGGACGGGACCTTGACCGGCTATGTCATTCCCGTCAAAACAGAGTATACCTTCCGCAGTATTCTAATGGGCAACCAGATCAACTGCTCCTCTGTGCTGTTAAAAACAGAGGTCGCCAGAGAGTTCCCCATGCACCATGATGACAGCCACGAGGATTACCTGATGTGGCTGGAGATCCTGCGAAAATATGAAAAGGGCTGCGCTGTCAATGAGCCGCTTCTGAAATACCGCATTTCCAGCACCGGAAAATCCGGCAATAAGCTGCAATCTGCCAGAATGACCTTTCTGACATATCGGTACATGGGCTACGGACCGCTGCGATCCATCCGGTATTTCATGGGATATGCCGTCCACGGATTGAAGAAATATTTCTTCTGGTTTTTGAGATAATATGAAATTAGAAGTATTGATGTCCTGTATGCATCAGAGAGATAATACGCTGGTGCACAGTTCCAAACTGACCGGGGATGTGGTCATAATTAACCAATGCGATACGGACAGCTACGCCGAGTATCCCACCGAAAATGGGACGGCAAGGATGTTCTCCGTCCGGCAGCGCGGGCTGACAAAAAGCCGCAATCTGGCCATCGAAAAATCGACAGCGGACGTGTGCCTCCTGTGCGATGATGACGAGGAATTCGTGGATGATTATGCAGCAAAAATTCTGGAGGCCTACAATGGCCTGCCCCAGGCCGATGTGGTAATTTTCAAAATGGTAAACTGGCCCCGGGCCTTTCCGGACCAGATCATGCGTTTGCATTTTCCCAAGACGCTGAAGGTCTGCTCCTGGCAGATCTCCTTCCGCCGGGAGCGCCTGCTGGCAGCCGGTGTCCGGTTTGATGAGCTGCTGGGCGCCGGAACCGGCAACGGAGGAGAGGAAGAGCTGAAATTCCTGACAGACTGTGAAAAGGCCGGACTGAAAATCTATTATGCGCCTGTGGCCATTGCCTCGGTGGCCCAAAGCTCCTCAACATGGTTCCACGGCTTTACAGAAGCCTTTTTCGAAAACCGCGGTGCAACCACCCGATATATTCTCGGCCCTGGCCTCGCCTCTCTCTACGCGCTGTACTACATACTCCGCAAGCGAGGGATGTACCGGGAGACGATCTCCCCTTCCAAAGCACTCCGAGCCATTTTTCGGGGAATCCGGGAAAACAAAATTGAAAAGCAAAAACAACAGCACGAATATGCTTCCGTTCGCTGAATACAGGGGTCTCTGACAAGCAGGGTCCCCTGTTTTTTCAGAGTATACAAAAAATTAAATTTGCTCTTGACAATCCAGTATTTCCATGCTATAATGGTCCAGCATTCAAGAGATGCGCAAATATCGCGGAGTAGAGCAGTTGGAAGCTCGTCGGGCTCATAACCCGGAGGTCGTAGGTTCGAGTCCTGCCTCCGCAACCATAAAAAGTCCTGAAATCGTACGATTTCAGGACTTTTTCTTGCGTTTATTGACCAGAAAAGTTATAGGTAAAAATTAAAATCAGCCGTTTTGACCCCAATTTGACCCCAATTGGTGTTCCCAAAATGTTCCGAAAACTACAGGAAACAGAGGTAAATCAGAACTGTAATCTGCTGACGAAACCGCTCACATAGGGCTTCATGGCGCTAAATTTGCAAAAACAGTTGATATTTCTCCCTGGTTTCCCTATAATATAAGCAAGATTTTGAGCTGTTGGGAGGGAATTCCCTATGACGCCGGAGCAGAAAGCCCGAGAGATAATTGATAAGAAATTAACACAATCCGGATGGATTGTGCAGGACAGGAAGCAGCTCAATCTGCTTGCCGGGTTGGGTGTAGCGGTGCGGGAATTTCCCACCAGCACCGGCCCCGTGGACTATGCGCTGTTCGTTGAGGGAATCCCTGTCGGTATTGTGGAAGCAAAAAAGGATGCTGCCGGTGAAAATATCACGGTTGTGGAGGATCAGTCCAGCCGCTATGCCCACAGTACCCTGAAATGGGTGTCGGTAGAATATCAGATTCGCTTTGCCTACGAAGCTACCGGGAAATTGACCCGCTTCACGGACTATGCCGACCAGAAATACCGCTCCCGAACCGTGTTTGCCTTCCACCGCCCCGAGGAACTGCGGCGACTGCTGCGCCAGCAGGATACGGTGCGCAACCGCATGAAGCACTTCCCTGCTTTTGACACAACGGGCTTCCGAAACTGTCAGATTACTGCCATCGAGAATTTGGAAAAATCCTTTGCCGCCAACCGTCCCAAAGCGCTCATTCAGATGGCAACCGGCGCGGGAAAGACCTTCACAGCCATTACCGCTGTCTATCGCCTTTTGAAATTTACCGGTGTGAACCGCGTTCTGTTTCTGGTGGACACCAAGGGCTTGGGCGAGCAGGCGGAACGGGAGTTTCTTGCCTATCGGCCCAACGACGATAACCGTTCCTTCTTCGAATTGTATGGTGTCCGCCGCCTGAAATCCTCGTTTATCCCTTCGGATGCCCAGGTCTGTATCAGCACCATCCAGCGGATGTACTCCATCTTGCGGGGTGAGGAGCTGGACGACTCGGCTGAACAGGAGTCCTTAAACGAGAATCCGTCTGTTGACCGGCAATCGCCCAAGGAAGTGGTATACAACGCCAAATATCCGCCGGAATTCTTTGATGTTATCATCATTGACGAGTGCCACCGCTCCATCTATAACGTGTGGAAGCAGGTTCTGGAATACTTCGACGCTTTCCAGATTGGCCTGACCGCAACCCCGGACAAGCGGACGCTGGCGTACTTTGACCAGAACATTGTCAGTGAGTATTCCCGGGAGCAGGCCATCATCGATGGCGTGAATGTCGGAGAGGATATTTTCCTGATTGAGACCCAGGTCGGCAAGCAGGGCGGCACGATTCTGAAGCAGATGGTGGAGTACCGCAACCGCATGTCCCGGGAGAAGCGCTGGGCGCAGCTGGATGAGGACGTGGACTACCGCCCCTCCCAGCTTGACCGGGACATTGTAAATCCCAGCCAGATCCGCGCGGTGATCCGGGCATTCCGGGACAACCTGTATACGACCCTGTTCCCCCGGCGGAGGGAAGTGCCCAAGACCCTGATTTTTGCCAAGAGCGACAGTCACGCCGACGATATTATCCAGATCGTCCGGGAGGAATTTGGCGAGGGCAATGATTTCTGCAAAAAGATCACCTATATGGCACAAAATCCCGAGGAATCTCTGAGTGCTTTCCGCAATGACTACAATCCCCGCATTGCGGTTACTGTGGACATGATCGCCACAGGCACGGACGTGAAGCCCATTGAGTGCCTGATTTTCATGCGGGATGTGCGCAGCCGGAACTATTTTGAGCAGATGAAGGGCCGGGGCACCCGGACACTGGGCAAGGACGATTTGCAGAAGGTCTCTCCCTCCGCCACGGAGAACAAGGATCACTTTGTCATCGTGGACGCGGTGGGGGTCACGAAATCCAAGAAGTCCGAGACCCGGACGCTGGAGCGCAAGCCCAGTGTGAGCCTGAAAGAGCTGATGATGAATGTGGCGCTGGGGGCGCGGGACGAGGACACGCTGACCACCCTTGCCAGCCGCATGATCCGGCTGAGTGCCCAGATGACTGCCGCGGAGCAGAAGGCCTTCACCAACACCGTGGGCAGTTCCGCGGCACAGGTGGCAGAGCGTCTGCTGAATGCCTTTGACGAGGATGTGCTCACCCGGAAAGCCCAGGCGGAATTTGGGTGTGAAACGCCTGGGCAGGAGCAGTATGCCCAGGTGCAGAAGGCGGCCATTGCCGAGGCGGTGAAGCCCTTCCACGATCCCGAGGTCCGGGACTTCGTGGAGAATGTGCGCCGGAGTCATGAGCAAATCATTGACAATGTGAATATCGATTCCGTGGTGTTCGCAGGCTTTGACACCCAGCAGGAGGAAGGTGCCCAGCGGGTGATTCAAACCTTCCGGGCATTTATCGAGGAAAACAGGGATGAAATTCTGGCTCTGCGGATCATCTACAGCCAGCTGTACCGTGACCGCCCCATGGTGATCAGCGGGCTGAAGGCGCTTTATGAAAAGCTGAAAGCCCAGGGCATCACCATTGACCGGCTGTGGGACTGCTATGCCATTGCGAAGCCGGACAGGGTTCGGGGCCGCTCCACCATCCACCAGCTGGCGGATTTGATTGCCATGATCCGCTTTGAGATGGGCTATGGCGACAATTTGCAGCCCTTTGCGGAGACGGTGAACTACAACTTCAAGCAGTGGATTTTCCGCCGAAACGCCGGCGCGGTGCACTTTACGGAGGAGCAGATGGAGTGGCTGCGGCTGGTGAAGGATCACATTGCCGTTTCCCTGAGCATCGAGCCGGAGGACTTGGAGCTGAGCCCCTTCGACCACAAGGGCGGCCTGGGCCGGTTCTATGAGGTGTTCGGGGAAGAGTATCAGAAGCTTTTGGACGAGATGAATATTGAATTGGTGGCATAAATGGAATTGATCGAATTTGGGACAATTGCACATATCAAAAAGGGGAAGAAACCATTACGGCAAATAGATCATGCGCAGGATGGTTATTTGCCTTATGTCGATATTGAGGCCTTTGAAACGGGCAATATCAAAGCATATTCCGATGGAGAGAAGTGTTTGCTTTGTAAGGCTGGGGAGATTCTTATTGTATGTGACGGTTCTCGTTCTGGCTATGTTGGGCGAGCCATTGATGGCTATGTTGGTTCGACTTTGGCGGTCATTTCGGCTGATGGCATGACCAAAGAGTATCTTTACTATTTTCTAAAAGGGAAATATGCGTTACTAAATTCGAAACAGAAAGGGACTGGTACCCCTCATTTAGACCAACAAGTTTTGTTCAAGCAGAAACTATCAGTTCCTTCTGTTGACGAACAAAAGCGCATTGTTGCCCGCATTGAGGAACTATTCTCCGCACTGGACAACGGTGTGGAAACCCTGCGTAAAACGAAACAGCAGTTGGCGGTGTACCGGCAGGCAGTATTAACAACGGCATTTGAGGGAGATTACCTCAGAGTGCCTTTGAAACAAATATCAAAAGCCATTAGTGGTTTCGCATTCAAAAGTAAGCTGTATTCTACAGATGGAAAATATATTGTTGTGAAGATTGGAAATGTAAAACTGCATCGGTTTGATTTCAGTCGAGATTTAACAAGAACAAATGAGACGGATACAGCTGTTCTACGTAAATACCTGCTGCAAAAGGGAGACTGCCTTCTGACGCTTACCGGGTCACGAGGTAAGAGAGATTATGGTTATGTTGCCATGGTTGCAGACCAGGATAACTACCTGCTAAATCAGAGAGTGGCTGCACTTCGGTTTGACACAACGATAGCATTGCCAGAATTTTACCAGTATTACCTATCCTCATCTGAGTATAGAAACGAGTTTTTTTCTTATGAGACGGGGAATGTCGGTCAGGGAAATGTTGGGATAAAAGCCCTGACAGAGCCACTTGTCGTATGTCCATCTCTCCAACGTCAGCGAGAAATAGTAGATGAAATAGAGGCAAAACTATCTGTCTGTGACAGTATAGAAAAGACAGTCGAAACCGCCTTACAGCAAGCCGAAGCTATGCGGCAGAGTATTTTGAAACAGGCATTTGAGGGGAGATTGTAATGATGACCGCCGATTGGGCAATGGTATGGATTACATTGGTATATGTGTTTGCGACAATCTTTATCTGCTGGGCAAATTTTAAGACTGCAAGAGCATCGAAAGAGCAATTGGAAGAATCAAAAAAGGAACATGATGAGAGCCTTCGGATCGAAATCATGCCCTTTTTACAATTTGAGCTATGCGATGAAAAAGAAATAGATTACAGACTATGGCTTCCTCTTTCTCAACACGAAAAATGTGACAGGGTTTTCACGGAAACGATGCGCTTGGCCAACGTGGGAAATGGTGCTGCAACCAATATCACCTATACATGGGCAGATAAGAAAAAACAAATCTCAATAGCTGAGCCTTTTTGCGTCAATGCTGTAAGAGCAGGTGGGGAGCTAAAGATTTGTTTTGAATTTGACTGCTGTAAAAAGGATGTTTCCCTATCAAAAAAGTATCCACTGACATTTTACTATGATGATATGCGGGGATTCTCGTATGAGCAGCGTATGATTTTTACTGCATTTACCGATGGTGAGTCAGTAGGAATTGCGGAAGTTGAAACAGATTCACCTGTATATACAGGTGTGAAAACAATTTGCTAAAGTGAGGAACACCAATGCCAGAAGAAACATCCTCCATCGTCTCCAAGGTCTGGAGCCTGTGCAATCCCCTGCGGGATGACGGTGTGTCCTATGGAGACTATCTGGAGCAGCTTACTTATCTCATTTTCTTGAAAATGTCAGATGAGTATTCCAAACCGCCCTACAAGAAAGAGACCGGCATCCCGGAAGGGTTCACCTGGCAGGATATGAACGGCCTCAAGGGTGCGGAGCTGGAAGACAAATACAAAGCCACGCTGGAAACTCTGGGAAAGCAGACCGGCCTGCTGGGGCAGATCTTCAAGCAGGCCACCAACAAGATCAGCAACGCCGCCATCCTCTACAAGGTGGTGCAGATGATCGACAAGGAAAAATGGGTCTCCATGTCCTCCGATGTCAAGGGCGAGATCTACGAGGGCCTGCTCCAGAAAAACGCCGAAGACGTGAAAAGCGGCGCGGGCCAGTATTTTACGCCCCGCCCCCTGATCCGGGCCATGGTAAAGTGCCTGCGCCCGGAACCCATGAAGACCATCGCCGACCCCTGCTGCGGCAGCGGCGGCTTCTTCCTGGCGGCACAGGAATTCCTGACAAACCCGGAAAACTACCAGCTTACCCGTGAGGAAAAGCAGTTTCTGAAAAACGAAACCTTCTACGGCAACGAGCTGGTACGCAACACCTTCAAAATGGCGCTGATGAATCTGTACCTGCACAACATCGGCGATATTTACGGCAATGTCCCCGTCACCCTGGGGGATGCCCTGCTCACCGACCCCGGCTACCGGGTGGACTATGTGCTGACCAACCCGCCCTTCGGCAAAAAGTCTTCCATCTCCGTCACCAACGAGGAGGGCGAAGAGGAGGACGAGGAGCTGGTGTACAACCGGCAGGATTTCTGGACCACCAGCTCCAACAAGCAGCTGAACTTCCTGCAGCATATCAACACCATTCTGAAAGCCACCGGCCGGGCCGCCGTGGTGGTGCCGGACAACGTGCTTTTTGAAGGCGGCGCGGGGGAGACAATCCGCAGAAAGCTTTTGGAAACCACCGATCTGCACACGATCCTTCGTCTGCCCACCGGCATCTTCTACAAGCCCGGCGTCAAAGCAAATGTGCTTTTCTTCGAAAAGCGCCCCGCCAGCCCGGAGCGGCAGACGAAAGATATATGGATTTACGATTTCCGCACCAACATCCATTTCACATTGAAGCAGCATCCCATGACCGATGCGGATTTGGATGACTTCATCCGCTGCTACCACCCGGAAAACCGCTACGAACGGACGGAAACCTGGTCGGAAGCCAACCCCGATGGTCGCTGGCGGAGGTTCAGCGCGGAGGATATCCTGAAACGGGACAAGGCCAGTCTGGACATCTTCTGGATCAAGGACAAGTCCCTGGCTGATCTGGACAGCCTGCCCGATCCCGACGAACTGGCCGCGGATATCATCGAAAATCTGCAATCCGCACTGGATAGTTTCAACGAGCTGATGTCCGCGCTGAAACAATAATTTGATAAACAGAGCCACCATGCCGGAGTAATGGGCCGACATGGTGGTTCTTATAATTTGAGGGCGATTGCATCCCGAATTGCTCCTGCACAGAAAAGAACTCCCATAATCTCCAAAAGGTAGTGTCAAGAGTTATGCGCAAAATTGTTTACGGCTCTGGTAGAAATCTATT
>CAMFMO010000015.1:0-55931 GCA_945963595.1 uncultured Clostridia bacterium
CGGGCTCACGCAATAGGCAATGCGGACATAGCCCGGCATGGCAAAGGTGGAACCGGCCACCAAAATCAGATTGTGCGCTTTTGCCCGGGCAACAAAATTCTGCTCGTTATCTTCCGGAGACTTCACAAACAGATAGAAGGTTCCCTCAGGCTTGACGCATTCAAAGCCAAACTCCGTCAGGCCGCCCCAAAGCAGCTTCCGATTGTTATCATAGAATGCAATGTCGCATTTCTCCTCCAGGCAGCGAGCCGCAGCCTTTTGCAGAAGGCTTGGTGCATTGACAAAGCCGCAGACCCGGTTTGCCACCGTCACCGCGTTTGCCATTTCCCGCCACTGCTCCATCTCCGGAGAGACGATCAAATAGCCGATCCGCTCGCCGGGAATGGACAGTGTCTTGGAGAAGGAATAGGCCACAAAGGTATTGGCATAGAACTTCGTCACATAGGGAATTTCCACACCGTCATAGGCAATCTCCCGGTAGGGCTCATCGGAAATCAGGTAAATCTCGTGTCCGTAGAGCTTCTGCTTCTCCTCCAGAATCTTTGCAATGCAGCGCAGGGTCTCTTCGCTGTAGACAACGCCGGAGGGATTGACCGGGTTGTTGATGATGACCGCCTTGGTCCGTGCGTCCACCTTCCGGGCAAAGTCCTCCAGGTCCGGCTGGAAGCTGGGCAGCTGCGGATCCACCTCTACAATCTGAGCATGAAAGTTGCTTGCATAGCTGCGGTATTCGCCAAAATAGGGCCGGAACACCACCACATTGTCGTCAATATCCAAAATTGCTTTGAAGACAATGTTAATGGCGCCGGCAGCCCCCACGGTCATGACCACATTCTCCTCGGTAAGCCCCAGGCCAAACTCCCGATTCAGATGGTCCGCCACAGTCTTCCGTACCTCCGGATACCCGGCATTATTGGTATAGCCGTGAAGGGTCAGGGAGTTCTCGTTCTGAATGATTTCAATCAGCGCGTCGTTAAAGGCCTTGGGCACCGGGGCCACAGGGTTGCCCAGGGAAAAATCAAAAACATTCTCCGCGCCAACCTTCTGCGCCAGCTCCTGCCCTTCAATAAACATCTTTCGAATGGCAGAGGAATTTTCAAGATTATAAAGCATCTGTTTTGACAGCATGTCATTCAACTCGCTTTCATTTTTTTCGTATTCTATCACATCAGTCCTGCAAAATCAATCTTTGTCGTCCGTCTCAGCCGCACAAATGTGCAGTCAGGAGCACATCCTGCGTCGTCAAAGTGTCAAAATGGGCATAGCCGCTGCGTTGGCTATGCCCATTTTCTGACTGTCTTTTTATTCGATATCCAAATCAACCGTCACCTGATAATAATCGCAGGCGTGCGCGGTATAATTTTTCACATTCTCCTTGGAGATCATATTCATTTGCAGGAAAGAGCAGAAGACGTAGGCATTGTCATCCAGGATCATCTGCTGGAGCTGCACCGCAATCTCACCCCGCTTGGTTGTGTCGAATTCCTTCGACAGTTCTTCGATGAGGGCCGTCACCTCGGGATTGTCATAAGCGCCGAAGTTGTAGCTCATTCCGGGGACACAGGAGGTTGTGAAGAAATACTGGGGATCCCCGGAAGGGGCCGTGACCAGGGCGGAAGCATAGACATCCCAGCTGGCCATATCCGCCAGGAACTCCCGGCGAGAAGCCGTGCAGTTGATATCCACATGCATCCCGATCTCCTTCAGAGAAGCCTGGGCCGCTTCAGCCAGCAGCGGGAGCTCCTGGCGGCTGGGATAGGTCAGCCAGCGAATCGTCAGCTTTACGCCGTTCTTTTCCCGGATGCCGTCACCGTCGGTATCCACCCAACCGGCCTGCTCCAGAAGCGCCTTAGCCCCATCAGGGTCATATTCTTCCGCCTTTACGTGCTCTCCGCCAAAGCTGCTGAAGCCATCCGGGAAAGCGCCGTTGGCAGCAACCCCATGACCGTCCAGCAGGGTTTTCACAAATCCCGCTTTGTTGATGCCCATGGCAATGGCCTTCCGCACGGCGGCGTCCTGAATGACGGGACTTGTCATATTCATGCTGGCAAAGAAGGCCCGGGAGGTCTGAATGGCGGAAAACTGATAGCCGCCGTTTTCGAAATTGGGGTAGGCCTCATAGGCCATGCCGTAGGCGGCATCGATGTCACCGGCCTGGAGCGCAGCGGACAGGGTATCTCCGTTGGACAGTGTGCGGACGGTCAGCTTGTCCAGCTTGGGGGTGCCGTCCCAGTAGTAGGTGTTGGGGGCAAGGGTCAGGTGGTCATCTGTGACCAGCTCCTTTACTGCATAGGGGCCAGTACCGGCCACAATGCCGGAATCAAAGTCGGATGCGTCCACATCGATGATGCAGCCGTAGGGGTCACCCAAATAGTTCATCAGGGCGGGATTGGGCTCGCTGGTGGTGACGGTCAGAGTCTGACCCTCTGCCTGCACATCCACAATTTTGGTATCGCTGGGAGCGCGGTCGTGGTTTTCCAGCAGGTGCTCCAGGCACTGCTTCACGGCTTCGCCATTCATATCCCTGCCGGAGGAGAACTTCACGCCATCCCGGAGGGTAATTGTCCAGGTGCAGTCGCCGTCATTGGTCCAGTCCGTTGCCAGCCAGGGCTCCAGCTCCATGGAATCCGTGTAGTGGACCAGAGTTTCGCCAATGCCATAGCGGATGCAGGCCCAGCCATTGTAGGTCCGGTGGGGGTCCACAGTCTCCTCCCAGTTTTCGGAATTAAAGGTGGTGTCGCCGATGACCATGGTTTTCTTCGCAGCCGGGGCAGAAGCCTGCTCCGTACTACCGCCATTTGCGGAAGAATCCGCTGCGTTGCTGCCGCAGCCCGTCAGCAAAAGAAGCGTCAGGCAGGCAACCAGCAAAAGGGATATGTACTTATTCACTTTTATTCGTTCCTTTCATGGTTGTTTTATGTTTTGCCGGACGTCACGGCATCACATCAAAATTATATTACAAAATGCTGTCAATCAGGCGTTTCGTATAGTCGTTTTTCGGTGCGCGGATCACCGCGTCCGGTGTCCCTTCTTCCACAATTTCCCCACGGTACATAACCAGCACCCGGTCGCAGAACTGCTGGACCAGGGAAATATCGTGGCAGATGAAGAGAATCGACAAATTTTTCCCCCGCTGCTTCCGCAGCTCGTTCAAGAGAGAAATGATCTCCTTCTGCACCGTCACATCCAGCGCAGAGGTTGCCTCATCGCAGATCAGCAGCTTTGGCTCAATGGCCAAGGCCCGGGCAATGGCCGCCCGTTGGCACTGGCCGCCGCTGACCTGATGGGGATAGCGATTTGCAAATTCTCCGGGGAGGCCGCATTTTTCCAGCAGTGCCTCCACCCTCTTTTGGGCCTCTTTTCGGGTGAGTCCTGCATTGCGCAGACTTTCTCCGATGCCGTCCCCCAGGGTGCGGCGGGGGTCGAAGGAATCCGTTGGTGTCTGGAAAACCATCTGCATCTGTCTGTAGACTTCCCGAAGCTGCTTTCCCTTCCAATGGGTAATTTCCTGCCCCTCCAAAAAAATGCTTCCGGCAGTCACGTCGGTCAGCCGGGAAATCATATTCACGGCGGTGGTCTTTCCGCTGCCGCTCTCGCCGATGATGGCCAGGCACTCCCCGGGGAACAGTTCAAAGCTGATTCCGTTTACCGCTGCAATTTCCCGCTGCCCGGAAAAGGTCTTCGTCAGCGCTTCTACTTTCAAGATCGGTTCCATTGCTTTTACCTCCGAAGCCGGGGGACGGCGGATAGCAGCGCTTTGGCATACGCACTTCCTGGGTTCGACAGGACCTGGGCGCATCTGCCGTATTCCACGCACTTCCCGTCCTTCAGCACCAGAACGTTGTCTGCCAAAGCCCCGATGACCCCCAGATTGTGGGAAACCAAAACAATGGCTGTGCCAAAGGTTTTGCGAACCAGCGCCATTTCCTCCACCACCTGCTTCTGAATGGTCACATCCAGCGCGGAGGTGGGCTCATCCGCCAAAAGCACGCTGGGCTGTAAGAGCATGGCCGCTGCAATACCGATGCGCTGCTGCATCCCGCCGGAGAGCTCAAAAGGATAGGCAGCCAAAATCCGTTCCCCGTTTTCAAAGCCCAGCTTTTCGAGCATTTCCAGCGCCTGGATTTCAAATTCCGCTCTGGAAATTTTGCCGTGGGCGCGCACGGTCTCATACAGCTGCGCCCCCACCGTGCGGATGGGGCAGAAGGCGCTTCCGGCGTTCTGAAAAATGTAGCCCAGCTCCGGACCGTTCAGCTTGCGGAGTTCCTTGGATGGCAAACCAAGCAGATTCCTGCCCCGGTAGCAAATCTGTCCCTTTGTAACGCAGCCCTCGCTGCCAAGAAGCCCCATGGCCGCCTTGATCAGTGTGCTTTTGCCGCTGCCGCTCTCCCCCACAATACCCAGAATCTCCCCAGGTTTCAGAGAAAAGCTCACATCCTGCACCACCGGCTGCCCCAAATAGGAAAGCTCCACATGGTCATATTTGAGTATGGCTTCCATTTGCTTACCTCCGGCTTTTGGGGTCTGCATAGTCCCGGACGGTGTCGCCCAGCAGGTTAAAAATCATAACCGAGATGAAGATCGCAATCCCCGGGCTGAAAGGGATCCAGGGCGACGTGGTCATCAGGGTCCGGGTGTCACTCATCATGCTGCCCCATTCGGGAATGGGAGGCTTGGCCCCCAGCCCTAAGAAGCTCAGGGCCGCCAGCTCCATCATCATGGTGCCGATGTCCAGCATAGATGTGATCAGAATGGGGCCCATAATGTTGGGCAGGATGTGCCCCAAAAGGATCTTTCCTGTGCTGCTGCCGGAAAGGCGGACCGCTTTCATCCATGCCGTCTCCTTCTGAGCCAAGGTCTGGCTTCTGGCGATTCTGGCGTACTTGGGCCAGGAGATGGCCGCCAAGGCAATCATTGCGTTTTGCAGGCCGCCGCCCAGGGTTCCCGCAACCGCCAGTGCAAACACCAGCCCGGGAAAGGCCAGGAACACATCCGAGAGCCGCATCAGCACCGTATCCACCCAGCCTCCGGTCCAGCCGCAGGCAACGCCCACCGCCGTGCCAATCGCTGTGATCACAGCGACCAGCAGAAGCGTTGAAAAAATACTGGCACGGCTGCCCGCAATAACCCGGGACAGCATATCCCGGCCATACCGGTCCGTGCCCAGAAGGTGCTCTCGGCTTGGCGCCTGCTTGGCAATATCCAGATTTTGCAAATAGGGATCATAGGGTGTGAGGTACTCGGAAAAGAAGGCGCACACCACCAGCACAATGGCCAGAACGCTGAAAATGATCAAGCGGGTCTTCACCGTGTTTTTGGGATGCTTTTGCGGCTTGCATGTGCTCATCCTTCCTGCACCCCCAGTCGGATTCTCGGGTCAAGGACATGGTAGAGAATATCGGTGATCAGATTCACCACCACATAAATGATGGCCATCCAGACCACATAGGCCTGGATCAAGGGATAATCCCGCATGGTAATAGAATCCACCGCCAGCTTGCCCACACCGTCCCACATGAAAATGCTTTCAATAATGGCTGTGCCTCCCAGCAGGCTGCCGATAGACAGAGCCAGCAGAGTGATAATGGTCAGCATCGCGGATTTCAGAACGCTTTTCCACAGGGTGACGCTTTCCCGGACGCCCCGGGCCTTAGCCCCCAAAACATAGTCCTTACCCAACTCCTCCAGAACTGTAGCACGAACCTGCCGCAGATACTTGGCGGACATGGCAATGGCCAGGGTCAGCGTCGGCAGAATGGCACCGCGCATCGTTGTTCCGTTGGAAATCACAGGAAGCAGCTTCCATTTTATCGAAAAAAGCTGCATCAGCAGCAGCGCCACAAAGAAATTGGGCAGGCTGTTGCCGATAAAGCTGAAAAAGCGTAAAAAATAATCCACGAACCGGTCCTGACGCACCGCCGCCCAGATTCCCAGGGGTATGGAAATCACCACCGTGGCCACAATGGACAGCGCGGTAAGCAGCAGCGTAGCCGGAAGCTTGGAGGCAAAGGTATCAAACACATTTTTTCCGGAAACATAGCTCACGCCCATGTCTCCCGTCAGCAGTCCCCTCAGCCATACGCCATACTGCACCAAAAAAGGCTGATCCAGCCCCAGCTCCGCCCGCTTGGCATCAATGATTTCCTGGGCAACGGCCCCTTTGTCGCCATACAGCTCGATGATAGCGTCGCTTCCCGCAGCCCGCATCATGGCAAAAGACAAAAAGGTGACACCCAGCAGTACGGGGAGCAGCTGCAAAAGGCGTTTGCCAATATATTTTTTCAAACAGAACGTCCCCTTTAATTTTCCAGCAGACCGGGCTTCCGGCCCTCCACCAGGAACATGGGGGTGGAGGCATTGTTGATCCGCTCCTCCTTAGTCCAAACCCGCCGCCAGATGTTTTCATCCGCACTGGCCTGGATTCCGTAGCTGCCCAGTACATTCAGGTCCCACTGGGGCCGGTGCTGCCTGGACAGCGGGGTCTGCCGGGCAATGGCCTCCATGGCATCCACATCCGTTCCGGCGTTCTCATCCCGCACATCGGAGTCAGCCAGATTTTCCCGATCCTGCCTGTGGCCCTGCTCCGCTTCTTCATCCCAGAGATACCGATACCAGTTGGCATCAAAGTTCAGCAGCAGCCCGCCGGGGGCCAGTACCCGGGTCCAATGGCCATAAGCTGCCTCCGGGTCGTGGAGATTCCAGGTCACATTCCGGGTGACCAAAACATCGAAGCTGTGGTCCGCAAAGGTCAGCTTCTCGGCATTCATCTGCCGAAAATCAATTTTGTCCGCCAGTGCGCCTGCATTGCGCCCGGCCTCCTCCAGCATGGAGGCAGTGTAATCCACGGCAGTCACCCGGAAGCCCATCTCCGCCAGAATGATGGCGAAGAAACCCGGACCGGTGCCCACATCCAGCACCCGGATGGAGCCGGGCTTTCTGCCCGGGAAACGGGCGGCAATCCGCTCATAGAGGGCCGCACCCCAGATGTGCTTCTGCGCCGTGGCCAGCTCCTCCTGGTTGACACCGGAATAACCGGAAGCTCGGTGGGTCCAATAGTGGATATTTTCTTCCTCATAGGATGTAAACAGATTCATTTTTATTTCCCCCTCACCTCCGCAAAAAGGCACCGCACCTCTTCCCATGGTGCAGCGCCTTTTCGGGAAGGTTGTGTATTAACCGTAGCTATATAGTACCATAGCATTCCGGCCCACGGAAGCCCCCCGGGGGGTTCTAAATTTTGGAAATTATAAAAATAAGCGTCTACAGATTGTCGTCCGACGACAACTGGTTCAGAATCGCCGCCAGCTTTGCATTCACCGCATCAAAATCTGCAACTGCATCCATGATTTCATCGTATGCCACATTTTTTCCGGCAGTCAGCAGTTCCCCCGCCAGGTTTGCTACCTCCTGCGCATGAGCATCGTTGTGGCTGACCAGATATTTCATCAGTGCCAACAGCTCATTCAGCGGAGTTGCCCCCTCTCCCGGTGCATGGGTATGCGGTACTTCCCCGTGGGTATGGCTATGGGTCAAGCCATCATGCGTATGGGGTACACCGCAGTGCTCATGCACCAACAAGTCTCGCTTCACCCCGCTGACCTGATACATCCGGTCAAATTTGTGTTCCGGGTGCCACTGCTCCACATCGTCGCAAACAACAGTATAATGCTCCCCAAAGTGTAGTCTCGAATTTTTGTTTTTTCGAGTGTCTACTCTATGGGGAGCATATCATTTGGAGCCTTGATATTGTTACCAGTCGGAGTCCCAATCGGTGTCCCCGGAATCCCAGGAATCGCCGGAGTCCCAGCTGAAATCGCTGTCGGAGCTGCTGCCGGAGTCGTTTTTCGTGGGGGCTTCGTAGAAATCAGAATCGGTAAAATCGGAGGTCTGGGTGGCCGGGTCCCAGGTATCCGTGTAGTAGAAGTCTTGAACCATGGAGGGGTGGTGCAGCTCCTCCGGCATGGCACTGTGCTCTATGGGCTGCCAACCGTCCTGGTCATCATAGCTGTACCATTCATCGTCATAGAAGTAGCCCTGGTGATAATAGGTCCGGTCGTGGATGCGGTAGTAGCCCCGGGAGGCGGTCTTGGAGGCCTGGCTGTCTCTGTAGATCAGGCTCTGACCAAAGTCATCTGCCCCCAGAGAGCTGGTATAGGTCACAGAAACCAGATGGTGCTTTGCAAGAGAGGGGTGCTGCAACTCCTCCGGAAGCTTTGAAAACGCCACCTTCTCCCACTGGTCTGTCCACAAGAACCATTCTTCACTGTAGCCGCCGCTCTGATGGAAATAAAGGTCTCCGCACCGGTAATAGCCGGTGGAGACATACATATCCTCCTGTATGTCCTGGCCGTAGACGCTCTCTTTAAAGTCCGAGCAGGGAAGCCCCGAATCCCAGGTGCCTTTGGTTAAATAGGGCTTGCTGGATTTTTTGGTTTCCAGGGGGTCCGGCACCTGGGACAAATCCAGGGGTCCTTCCCAGGCATCCCCATCGTAGCGGAACCAGTTGAGGTCGCCATAGCTCCGGGTACTATAGTAATAGCAGGTATTGTCATATGTATAGTAGCCTGTGGAGGGGTCGTTGCGCATGAGGAACAGGCCCAGGACGATCATCAGAACAAACATGACCGCCACGGAACCCACCATGGCCACCAGGCATCCGATGCAGCCCTTCCCTACACTTTTGCCGGTCTGCGCCAGGCTTTGCTTCGGGTTTCCGGTCCCCCCTGCCCCGGCGGCGGCCTGTTTGACGTTGCGCATTTTCTGCTGGGTGATCTCCTGCTTGAGCCGCTGGAACAGTTCATTTACCGCATAGGCCTGGTCTGTACCCCGGTAACGCACTGCCCGTTCGCCGGAAGCTTTGTTTTTATAGACAATATAGTTTCCGGACTCCTCTTCAAAGTAGACGCCAAAGGCTTTCGGCTCTTTGACGTTTTTCCCGATGTAAAACCGGGTCACGTTCTCCGGCGGAAGGCCCTTGCTTTCGTACCACTTTTTCAGTTCCTCAATGGTCAGGGGCTGATCGCCGCTGGACCGTCGGACACTGGCATTTGGTGCGCCGCAGCTTGGGCAGACGGACTCGGTATCGTTCATCATGGTGCCGCAAAAATCGCATTTGACCTTCATCGTTATCCCCCTTTTCCGTGAATATGACCAATTTAAGTATACAACATCGGCATATAATTGTAAATGACGAATTTACACCCACAAGGCTCCATTTGCGCAAAAAAATCCGCCTCTTCAAAAATCACGGAGAGGCGGAAAACAGGGAACGGAATTACTGCATCTCGGTTCAGGCTTCCACCTCTGCCTCGATGAATTTGCGGAAAGGCTGCCGGACAAGTGGAATATGCCCATCGGTGAAAACGGCTGTGCACTCTCCGGCGGTGAGCGGCAGCGAATTTCCATTGCCCGGGCCTTTCTGAAGGATGCCCCCATCATTCTGCTGGATGAGGCAACCGCCAGCCTGGACGCTCTTTACGCCCGGAACGGACTCTACACCCACATGGTAAAGCTGCAAATCGGCAGCCGGAGCTGGACGATTTAAGGCATCGCAAAAGGCCCTGCGGCAAAACCTGCCGCAGGGCCCCCTGTTATTCAAAATCTCCCTGATTCAAGCTCTCATACACCGTTGGTCTGCTCCGAGGAATCTCCCGAGTCCGCGTGACTGACCAGAGAATTGTCCCGAGAACCAGCACCAGACCCATGCAGATGGCCATAACCGTATAGCCAAAGGCCGCCTGGCTGCCGTGACGCTGAACATAATACTCCATATAGCACGCACCGCACAAAAACAGCAGGCTCACCACCCACAGCGATGCCGCGCCGGGCTTCCAGCCGCCGGTCTTCAGATAGCGGACCGTAAAGCACACCAGCGCCGCCACCACCGCCGCCAGGCCCAGCACCTGGGTTACGCTCACAAAGCCGTTGCTCAGGAAATAGGTGGAGTCGATCCGGGTGGAATCCAGGACCGCCTGGGAGCCGCCGTAATACAGGCAGAACAGCCAGAACAGGTCCCCGGGGCGGCGATGATATTCCCGGCGGCGTAGGAAATACACAACCAGCAGCACCGCCAGAATCACCCCAGCCAGAACGGCCTGGATGGCGAAGGTATTGAACCGGTATTCCACAGCCCCTGTGGAAACACTCAGGACATTTCCGCCCCAGAAGGAGCCTTCCGGCAGAATGGCCCCCCGGTCAGAGGAATTGGTCAGGCAGGAAAGTCTTCCCAGGGCAATGGCCCCGGCACCTGCCATGCTCATGGCATCCAGCATAGCCCCCAGATGGCTGCCCCGGCGCAGCGCCGCCAGAATCAGCGCTGCCAGAAAAACGCCGGCAAAGGCCCCCGCCAAAAGGAAACCGCCCACGCTGTAGTCCGTCAGGGCTGCGGCCAAGCTTTCATAGGCATCCCGCCGGAAATACCAATGGGCCAGTCTGGCCCCCAGCATTCCAAGCCCCAGGCTCAGCGGCAGCGCCCAGAAGCCCCCCAGATAGTCTTCCTCATCCCACAGATATAGGAATAGGAACAGGAGCATTCCCACGGCGCAGGCCATGGTCACAATTGCCGTGCTCCAGTACACCATATACCGGCCCCAGATAAAAGCGATACTCTCCATGGTCAGTTCTCCTTCGGCTTTGCCGTGGCAAAATAGAATATGTCGCTGATCAGCCGTTGGCTGCCGTAGCTGATGCTGTTGAGGACCTCGTTATTCATGACCACCGTAGAGGTCTGGCCGCCGTCCAGATTGTAGGCCCGGATGCAGCCTGTGGCCTGGCAAAGCTTCACAAGGTCATTGCCGGTGGGCATATAGAAGCAGCCCTTTTCATAGTTACACACCACCACCAGGTAGTGCAGCCGGTCCATCTGGCACAGGGCCTCCCGGGAATAGTTGCCGGTCAGCTGACCGATGAAGTACACCGGCAGCTCCTGAGGCTGGTAATCCTCCACCAGAATGGGGCCAAAGGCCAGGGAAAAACGGATTCCCTTTTCATCCATATACTGCTGGGCATCTTCAACGGAATCAAATACATGGTGGCGCTCCAGCAGCAGATCGCCGTTCTCATCCACATAGCAGATATCCGAAAGGCCGTCATTGGTCCGATAAACGGTACCGTTGTGGACCACCGTCCCCCGCTGGCGATAATCATAGAAGTCGCCGGAGAAGGCCATGACCGCATTGACCTGCTTGGACATTTCGGAGGTGAGCATCAATGTGCCGGAAGCATAGCTGCCGCCGGAAAGGTGCCTGCGAATCTGGGAGGGGTCCATAATCTTGACCTCGGAATAGGTCACGGCCATATGGTCCACGTCCTCTTTCCAGCTGATGGCGAAAATGGTCTCGTCCAGATAGTAGTGAATGGTGCTCCCGGGGAGGATGGTCCTGTCCGTAGAGAAGAACAGGTTCTGCCCCTCCAAAACCGGGGCGGCCTTCTCCAGCAGCCAATCCAGCTCTGCTGCGCTGGAAGCCTCTCCGTAGCAGCTCTGGTCAGGCTCCGGCGCAACGGCGGCATCTTTTTCAATCCAATAGGTCTTCGGCAGATCCATCACATCTGCCATGGCATCGCTGAGGCCGTTGTTGGCCTCCATACGGAAGCTCTCTCCCAGCTTCAGCTCCTTGGCGGCATCCGTCCTCCGTTTTCCGCCGGGAACCAGCAGCAAGGTCCACAGCAGCACCGCCGTCAAGGCCAGGGCCGCAAGGCAGCCCAGCGCTCCAAAAAATCCCTTCATCACTTTCATTCTCTCTCACCCTTCGTCCAGAGCCCCGGAAAGCAGGTCCCGCAATTCGTTTCCGGGAACCACCCACCAGTTTCCTGACTCATAGGTCAGCTCCAGCACAACGTTCCTCTCCCGGGTCTGGGTCACCCGCTCCGCTGCCGTCTCTACAGCCTGAAGAAGTACCTCGTCCAAAATCTCCTGCCGATAGCCCTGTCCATCGTAGACTTCGGAGACGGATTCCGCCTGGTCTACCCGCTGCTGTAATAGCTGCTCTGCCAGAATCCCTGCCTGCTGGGTCATGGCCGCAATATCCGGATAGGATACCCGGACATCCACAGCAAGATTTCCGTCCTTGGCATAGGGCGCTCCCTCTGCCGAGCAGGAAAGGCCCTGCCAATATCGCTCCCACAGGAGCTTCTCCGGGCCCTCTCCTTCCTGGCCTGCGGTCAACTTCGGGCAGCCCAGAATATAGGCCGAAGCCCCCTCCAGGTCCAGGGTAGACAGGTTCTCCAGGAACCCCTGGGCCTGTTCCATTACCCTGGGGTCCATTTTCAGAACCGCCGTTTCTTTTCCCGGTGCGGTCAGCCCCAGCTGCAGTGTAAGCACAGCACCAACGGCTGCCAGGGCTCCCATCAGGCCTGCCAGCACTCTTCTCTTTTTCATAAAGCTCTCCCCGGCACCCGAAGGCTTATTCTGTCCGGCCTACGCGGCACGTCGCAGAATTCGGATGCGTATATGTGTTCATTATACACGCAGTCAGGCATTACGTCAACCGAAATTCCGGGGATTGACGTAAAAAGTTGCAGAAGGCCGCTGCGAAAGTCCGCAGCGGCCACAAAGCACATCTTTTATTTTTCCGCTTTCTTTACCAGCTTCACCACCGTGCCGGACAGCAGGAACAGGGCAATCAGATTTGGGATGACCATCATACCGTTAAAGGTATCCGCAATGTCCCACAACAGCCCCAGATCCATGGTTGCGCCGACAATGGCAACAAAAGAATAGACGATCATGAAACCCCGGTTTGCCTTGGAGCCCACCAGGAACTCCAGGCAGCGGGTGCCATAGAGGCCCCAGCCGATAATGGTGGAAAAGGCAAAGCAGCACATAGCCACCGCAGCAATCAAGGAGGCCCAGCTGCCATAAACCGACGTAAAGCCGCCGATAGTCAGCTCCGCGCCGGCCGCTGCACCGTAAGTGATGTTTTCGCCGCTGATGAGGATCACAAAGGCCGTCATAGAACAGATGAGAATGGTATCCGTAAACACCTCGAAAATGCCGAAATAGCCCTGCCGGATGGGGTTCTCCACATCCGAGGCCGCGTGGGCGATGGAGCCGGTGCCCAGGCCTGCCTCATTGGAGAAAATTCCCCGGGACACACCCTTTTTCGCACACAGGAAAAAGCTGCCCACTGCGCCGCCGGTGACGGCAGAGGGGGTAAACGCCCCCTTCATAATTTCACCCAGCACTGCCGGAACCCGGTTCAGGTTCAGCAGAATCACGCCAAGGGCCATAACCACATAAATGAGCGCCATAAAGGGCACCAGCTTTTCCGCAACGCCGCCGATTCGTTTCAAACCGCCCACCAGCACCAGAGCCACCAGCAAAGCAACGCCAATGCCGATAATCAGATTCAACCGGGCCAGAGCCGCCTCCGGCATGGCATGGAAATTGGTGACCGCCGTATCCACGGCAGTAATGATGGCGTTCACCTGGGTGGCATTGCCGGTGCCGAAGACCGTCAGGACACCCAGCACCGCATAAATGGAGGCAAGAAACTGCCACTTCTTCCCCAGTCCGTTTTTGATGTAATACATAGGACCGCCAACCCAGTCCCCTTCCGCGTTTCTTTCCCGGAAATGGACCGCCAGGGTCACCTCTGCAAACTTGGTGCACATCCCCAGCAGCGCGCTGCACCACATCCAGAACACCGCACCGGGGCCGCCGATGGCAATGGCACCGGCCACACCGGCGATATTGCCCGTGCCGACCGTGGCCGCCAGGGCCGTGCACACGGCCTGGAAGGGCGTTACAGCACCTTCGGCTGCGTCCTTTTTATGGAACATCCGCCCGAAGGTCTCCTTCATGGCAGTGCCGAAGCGGCGGAACTGGATAAACCCAGTGCAGAAGCTGAGCAGCAGCCCAACCCCCACAATACATATCATTGCAGGAACACCCCATACAAAGCTGTTCACCGCGGCGTTCACACTTGCAATGGTCTCCACGACATTCTTCCTCTCTTTTTTCAAATCGAGAGCCATTGTATCACACCGGCGGTCATTTGTCCACAAAAATATGCCGCCGGAAATCCGGCGGCATGGCTTTTCGTTTATTCGTGATGGTATATCCGCTTGTCCAGGGAAAAGATCCGGCTGCTGAAGGTCCCTGTGGGGACACCCGGCAGGGTTTCGGCATAGATCTCCATGCGGCTGTCCAGCATATCGATCTGGCTCAGCAGGTCCGCCTCGGCGAACATGGGCTTGACCGCCGCACCGAATTCCGGCTCTCCATGGTGGGAGAGGATCATGTGCTGCAAAAGCAGGCTCTTTTCCTCCGGGGTCCCCAGCTCCGCGGCAACCTGGGCGATCTCCTGGGCCCCCATCACCAGGTGACCCAGCAGCTGGCCCTTCCGGGAATAATCCGTGACGATGCCCAGCTGGGAGAAGGTAAACTCCTTTTCCTTGGCAAAATCATGGAGCAGGGTTCCCGTGAGCAGCAGGCTCCTGTCAATGATCTGGCTGTACTGCCCTGCCAGGAAATCTGCCAAGCTCAGCATATTGGCCGTATGCATCAGCAGGCCCGACAGGAAGCTGTGGTGCACGCTTTTGGCAGCGGGGATGCTGCGGAAGGTCTCCAGATGCCGCTCCAGCATGGTCTCGGCGAGAACGCGGTAATCCCGGTCCTCCATAGAGGCGATCAGGCTGCGGACCTTTTCCAGGGTCTCATCCCGGTCAATGGGGGCCACAGGCACCAGGGCAGACACATCGTAGCTGTCCTCCTGGGTGGCCATGCGGATATTGGAGGCGGTGAGCTGAATGCTCCCCCGGTATTCCGTCACATCCGCACGAATTTTTACCACCTTTCCGGCGTCCATTGGCGCACCAACAGGACCGGAGTAGTCCCAGGCCTTCAGGTCCAGGCTGCCGGACTTATCCGTAACGGTGGCGCTGAGAAAGGGTTTACCGCTGTTGGAGGTTTTGATGGCTCCCTCTTTCAGAATGTAAAATCCCTCTACCCGGTCTCCGGGCACCATATCCGCAAGCAGCTTATTATATTCCATAGCAATCGACTCCTTTATTCACCGGAATCATTATAGCGGGTTTTCCGGGAATTTGCAACAGATTACTCCACCGCTTTCAGGGATTCCGCCATGGGGATCCGGCGAATATGGCGGCGCATGACCAGCCCCACCACCCAGGCGAAGAGCACCGTGCAGACAAAGGCCACGATGTAGCTGGTCCGCTCAATGTGGATATTGAAGCAGGAATTGTCCACCATGACCATACTCATGACCACGCCGTGCATGGCCTTGCCCAGGGGCAGGCCAAGAATGGCTGCCAGGAAGCTCAGCACCAGATTTTCCCGCAGGACATAGGCCGCAGTCTCCCTGGGATAGAAGCCCAGCACCTCCACCGTGGCGATTTCCCGGCTGCGTTCCGCCAGATTGATATTCGTCAGATTGTAGATGACGATAAAGGCCAGGGCCCAGGCAAAGCCGACAACCAGCCAGATGATGTAATTCAGGCAGCTCATGGCGCTGTCCACCTGGTCCAGCAGCACATCCATGCGGCTCAGGGCGGTGACCCCATCCAGCTCCGTCAATGCCTTGGCGATTTGGTTCAGATCGCCGGAGGCCTGGAGCATTGCCACATTAAAGCCCTCGTTGCCGAAGCGCTCCCGGCAGGTGTCTCCCTGCACAAAGAGATAATTGCCCACATAGTTTTCAAACACGCCGGCCACCCGGAGGGTCACCCGATTCAGGTCGCTGTCCTCCACCTCGATGATATCTCCCGGGGAAAGGGTCAGCTTTTCCGCCAGGCGGCGGCTGACCAGCGCCTCCCCTGCCCCGGGCTCCGGGACCTCCTGGCCCTGCCAGGAAAGAGTCCAATAGTTCTCCACAGCGTCCCAGTTGTCCAGTCCAATCAAAGTCACGGAATGTATATTCTCCGTGTCTCCGTGGACATCCACCCGGTCCTGGATGCAGGGCAGCACGTCGTCTACCCCATCCAGCCTGGCAGCCGCTTCCGGCGTATTCTCCCCCTCCGTAAAGCTAAAGGACAGGGCATAATGCTGCACGCCGCCGAACTGGTCGTTTCCAACATGGAGCATGGAGTCCCGAACGCCGAAGGCCGTGACCATCAAGGCCGTGCAGCAGCCGATGCCCACCAGCATCATGGTCATGCGCAGCTTGTAGCGGAGCATGTTGCGCAGGGTGATTTTCTGCAAAAAGGACAGGGGCTTCCACAGGAACGGGACATACTCCAGCAGAATGCGCTTGCCGCTTTTGCCCCGCTGGGGCCGGATCAGCTCTGCCGGAACACTGCGCAGGCTTCTCTGGCAGGATGCCAGGGTTGCACCGAGAATTCCAACCAGGGACACTCCCAGCGTGATCATGGCAAGGCTCTGGCTATAGGTATATTTCAGGGGTGCGAACTTGTACAGGACCCCATAGGCCCACCAGAAAACCTCCGGCAGCGCCCAGGTGCCCAGGAAGAAGCCCAAAAGCCAGCCCAGGAAGGTGGCACTGAGGGCATAGAGCAGGTACTTTGCCGCAATGTCCCAGCTGTGAAAGCCCATGGCTTTCAGTACGCCGATCTGGGTCCGCTCCTCGCTGACCATTCTCGTCATGGTAGTAATGCACACCAGCAGGGCGATCATAATAAAGAACACCGGCAGAAGATTGGCCACGGCGGATACAATGGCCGTATCATTCTGGAAGCTGACAAACCCGGCATTCTCCCGGCGGGTAAGGACATAGGTATCCGGCTCCTCCAGATTCACATATTCCGCGTGCTCCCGGTCCAGGCCCAGCAGGTCCAGATAGGAATCATACTGGTCCCAGGCAAGGGCATTGACCCGCTTGGTGATTTCCGGCTTGTAGGTTTCAACAAGCCCGTCGTATTCCGAGGAATAGATATCCGCAGACCGCCGCAGGCACGCATCCACCTCGGTATACACATCCATGGAAAAAGCGTCCGGATGCAGCAGAAGAAACCCCTTTAAGGCCCCGTCGCCGATGGTTGTGGTTCCCCGGTCCGTGCTGAGGTAAAGGGGGGAATTCGCCAGGCCCACGATCAGAAAACTCTTTGTCTCCAAAAGGTCCAGCGTGTCCGCGTCATTGTCCGCAGACAAGGTGACCACGGTTCCCAGGTCGGATTCGTCAAAGGCCCGGGCATCTGCCAGACACTCCGTGGCAGTCTGAGGCATCCGCCCGGCAGCCAGTGCAGGCAAATTCACCTGCTCCGTTATGGACATCAGCTTAAAGGCGCTGGAGGCTTCTTTGTAGGGAATCAGAACGTCCACGCTCTTCATGCCCTCTACCTTGCCCACATACCCTTCCCGGCTCAGAGTTTCCACATCGTCCTCGGAAAAGCCCAGGGTAGAGATCAGGCGAAAGTCGCAAAAATTCTGGGTGTCCAGATAGTCCTGTGCCGTGGCATACATGGCATCCTTGGTAACCTTCAGTCCGGCAAAAAAACTGACGCTGAGGGCAACGATCAGAAGCAGCGCCAGATACCGCCCGAAAAAGCTCCGGATGGTCCTGGCCGTCATTTTCAAAATGGAACCCATAGGCGCCTCACCACTCGATCTCATCAATGGGAACGATGTTCTCATTGATCTCGTTGGAGCGGATCTTGCCACTCTTGATGCGAATAATCCGGTCTGCCATCGGTGCAATGGCCTGATTGTGGGTGATGATGATAACCGTCATACCCCGCTCCTTGCTCAGGTCATACAGCAGCTTCAGCACGGCTTTGCCGGTCACATAGTCCAGAGCACCCGTTGGCTCATCGCACAGAAGCAGCCGGGGATTCTTGGCAAGGGCCCGGGCAATGGCCACCCGCTGCTGCTCGCCGCCGGAGAGCTGGGCCGGAAAATTCCGGGCCCGGCCACTGAGGCCCACCATATCCAGCGCCTGGGGCGCCGGTATGGGATTGCTGCACAGCTGGGCTGCGATTTCCACATTCTCCAGCGCCGTCAGGTTGGGAATCAGATTGTAAAACTGAAACACAAAGCCCACATCATGGCGGCGATAGCGGGCCATTTCAAAGCCGGACATATGGGAAATATCCCTGCCGTCAAAGAGAATCTTGCCCTCGGTGATGGTATCCATGCCCCCAAGCATATTCAGAAGGGTGGTCTTTCCCGCGCCGGAAGAGCCCAGAAGCACCACGAACTCTCCCTTTTCCACCTGAAACGACACCCCATCCAAAGCCCGCACCTGGGCCTCGCCGGTACCGTAGATCTTCTTCACATCTTCAAATTCAATATACGCCATTGTCTCTTCCTCCCCTGCTGATACCGTTGTATCGTATCACAGCCGGGAATGTAAAGTATTAACATTTTTGTGAAGATTGTTTGAACAAAAATTTCCCTGCCAAAAGGGGCAGGGAATGTAAAAAACTCCCCCTGCCTTGCGGCAGGGGGAGGAAGGTGTTAGCTCAGAAGCCGATTATTCAACAACCTCGGTAACGACACCGGAACCGACGGTACGGCCGCCCTCGCGGATAGCGAAACGCAGGCCCTTCTCGATAGCGATGGGAGTGATCAGCTCAACGTTCATAATGACGTTATCGCCGGGCATGCACATCTCGGTGCCCTCGGGCAGGGTGATGATGCCGGTCACGTCAGTGGTACGGAAGTAGAACTGAGGACGATAGTTGTTGAAGAAGGGAGTATGACGGCCGCCTTCTTCCTTGGACAGGACGTAAACCTGGCCAGCGAACTTGGTGTGAGGATGGATGGAACCGGGCTTGCACAGAACCTGACCACGCTCAACGTTCTTCTTGTCAACGCCACGCAGCAGAGCGCCGATGTTGTCGCCGGCTTCTGCGTAGTCCAGCAGCTTGTGGAACATCTCAATGTCGGTAACGACAGTGGGAGTCTTCTCTTCCTTCAGGCCAACGATCTCAACGGGCTCGTTCTTCTTGACGATACCACGCTCAACACGACCGGTAGCAACGGTACCACGGCCGGAGATGGTGAAGACGTCCTCAACGGGCATCAGGAAGGGCTGGTCAGCCTTACGGTCAGGAGTGGGGATATAGGTGTCAACAGCATCCATCAGCTCCTTGATGCAAGCATACTCGGGAGCGTTGGGATCCTTGGACTCGGAAACCAGAGCGTTCAGAGCGGAACCCTTGATGATGGGGGTGTCGTCGCCGGGGAACTCGTACTCGGACAGGGTCTCGCGGACTTCCATCTCGACCAGATCCAGCAGCTCCTCGTCGTCAACCTGATCGCACTTGTTCAGGAAAACAACGATATAGGGCACGCCGACCTGACGGGCCAGCAGCAGGTGCTCACGAGTCTGAGCCATGGGGCCGTCGGTAGCAGCGATAACCAGGATAGCGCCGTCCATCTGAGCAGCGCCGGTGATCATGTTCTTGATATAGTCGGCGTGGCCCGGGCAGTCAACGTGAGCGTAGTGACGCTTGTCGGTCTCGTACTCAACGTGAGCGGTGTTGATCGTGATGCCACGAGCCTTCTCTTCGGGGGCCTTATCGATAGAAGCGTAGTCCTCGAACTGAGCCTGACCCTTCAGAGCCAGATACTTGGTGATAGCGGCGGTCAGAGTGGTCTTGCCGTGGTCAACATGGCCGATGGTGCCAATGTTAACATGGGGCTTATTTCTTTCAAACTTCTGCTTTGCCATTTGAAATATTCCTCCTGTTGAAAATGAATATAAATTGATAGCAGCTTTGGCGATATGTGTTTCCGCACATCAAGTACATAATACAATAGATTGTGCGGAAACACAAGAGAAATTTTTCTTTTTACAGAAAATTAATCTCTGGAGCGAGCCTTGATCAGCTCCTCGGTCTTGCTCTTGGGAAGCTCAGCATTGTGGCTGGGCTCCATGGTGTAGTTGCCGCGGCCCTGAGTCTTGGAACGCAGGTCGGTAGCGTAGCCGAACATCTCGGCCAGAGGAACGTTGGCATCGATCTGGACAGCGCCGGTACGGGTGATCTGGCCCAGAATGTTGCCGCGGCGAGCAGTGATGTCACCGATAACGGTGCCCATGTACTCATCGGGAACAGTGACGGAAACTTTCATGATAGGCTCCAGAATGGTGGGATCGGCCTTCCGGCAGGCTTCCTTGAAAGCCATGGAACCGGCGATCTTAAATGCCATTTCGGAGGAGTCGACCTCGTGATAAGAGCCATCGTACAGGGTGACCTTTACGTCAACAACGGGGTAACCGGCCAGAACGCCTGACTCCATTGCGCCCTGAATACCGGCATCAACGGCAGGGATATACTCCTTGGGGATGGCGCCGCCGACAACGGCGTTGATGAACTCGTAACCCTTGCCGGGCTCATTGGGCTCCACATGGATCTTAACGTGACCGTACTGGCCCTTACCACCGGACTGGCGGGCGTACTTGGTCTCCTGATCCACGGCCTTGCGGATGGTCTCCTTGTAGGAAACCTGGGGAGCGCCAACGTTGGCTTCAACCTTGAACTCACGCAACAGACGGTCAACAATGATCTCCAGGTGCAGCTCGCCCATGCCGGCGATGATGGTCTGCCCGGTTTCCTTGTTGGTGTAGGTCCGGAAGGTGGGGTCTTCTTCAGCCAACTTACTCAGGGCGATGCCCATCTTTTCCTGACCGGCCTTGGTCTTGGGCTCGATAGCGACTTCGATAACGGGCTCGGGGAAGACCATGGACGCCAGGCTGCTGGGGTGGGTGGCGTCACAGACGGTGTCCCCGGTGGGGGGGTTGTGGACCCGGTCCGCGGCGGCGATATCACCGGCGTAAACCATGTCAATATCTTCCCGGTGGTTGGCATGCATCTGCAGGATACGGCCCAAACGCTCCTTGGTGCCCTTGGAGCAGTTCAGAACGGTGCTGCCCTTTTCCAGCGTACCGGAGTACACACGGAAGTAGCACAGCTTGCCGACGTAGGGGTCGGTTGCGATCTTGAACGCCAGAGCGGAGAAGGGTGCGTCATCGGAAGCGGGACGGAAGTCCTCTTCCTCAGTCTCGGGGTTCACGCCCTTGATACCCTTCTTGTCCAGGGGAGAGGGCATATAGTCAACAACAGCATCCAGGACTTCCTGAACACCCTTGTTCTTATAAGAGGTACCGCAGACAACGGGAACCATCTCGTTGGCAATGGTAGCGCGACGGATCACGGCCTTGATCTCGGGAACGGTGATCTCCTCACCCTCCAGGTACTTCATGGCCAGGTCGTCATCCAGAGCGGTGACGGCATCCATCAGCTTCTCGTGGTACTCCTCAGCCAGGTCAACCATGTCCTCGGGGATGTCCTCCACGCGAACATCCTTACCCAGCTCATCATAGAAGACGTTTGCCTTCATGGTCAGCAGGTCGATGTTGCCCTTGAAGAACGCTTCGGAGCCGATGGGCAGCTGAATGGCAACGGCGTTGCACTTCAGGCGCTCGTCGATCATCTGCATAACCCTGTAGAAGTCGGCGCCCATGATGTCCATCTTGTTGACGTAGATCATACGGGGGACCTTGTACTCGTCGGCCTGACGCCAAACGGTCTCGGTCTGGGGTTCCACGCCGCCCTTGGCGCACAGAACGGTGACAGCACCGTCCAGAACACGCAGGGAGCGCTCCACCTCAACGGTGAAGTCCACGTGGCCCGGGGTATCAATGATGTTCAGACGGCAGCCCTTCCAGAAGCAAGTGGTTGCAGCGGAAGTGATGGTGATGCCGCGCTCCTGCTCCTGGGCCATCCAGTCCATGGTAGCAGAACCGTCGTGGGTCTCACCGATCTTGTAGTTACGGCCGGTATAGAACAGGATACGCTCGGTTGTGGTGGTTTTACCGGCATCGATGTGGGCCATGATGCCGAAGTTTCTGGTATTTTCCAGGGAATACTGTCTAGGCATGAATTCTCTCCTTGATTACCAGCGGAAATGGGCGAATGCCTTGTTGGCTTCGGCCATCTTGTGGACATCCTCACGCTTCTTCACAGATGCGCCGGTGTTGTTGGCGGCATCCATGATCTCAGCGGCCAGACGCTCCTTCATGGTGTTCTCGCTGCGGGCGCGGCTGTAAGTGGTGATCCAACGCAGACCCAGGGTCTGACGGCGGTCGGGGCGAACTTCGATGGGCACCTGATAGGTAGCGCCACCGACACGGCGAGCCTTCAGCTCCACGGCGGGCATGATGTTTTCCATAGCCTGCTGGAAGACTTCCAGGCCGTTCTTGCCGGTCTTGTTCTCAACGATTTCGAAAGCACCATAGACAACTTTCTGGGCAACACCCTTCTTGCCGTCCAGCATGATGCTGTTTACGAGCTTGGTAACCAGAACGGAATTGTAATTAGGATCCGGAAGGACCTCTCTCTTGGGAACATTACCTCTTCTGGGCACTTTGCTTCCCTCCTTCATAATATAATGATTTCATCGGTACTCGAAAGTGTTACTTTCGTGGTGCCTGGCCAGAGGTTTTTATACTCTATATAAAAACGCTGGCAAGGCTTTGCCTTGCGAAAGGGCGTAGGGAAAATTTAAGGTAGTTTGGAAGAAAAATTACTTCTTCTTGCCAGCCTTGGGACGCTTTGCACCGTACTTGGAGCGGGACTGCATCCGGTTCTGCACGCCCTGGGTATCCAGAGTGCCGCGAATGATGTGGTAACGAACGCCAGGCAGGTCCTTGACACGGCCGCCACGGATCAGAACCACGGAGTGCTCCTGCAGGTTGTGGCCGACACCGGGGATGTAAGCGGAAACTTCCATACCGTTGGTCAGGCGTACACGAGCGATCTTACGCAGTGCAGAGTTAGGCTTCTTGGGGGTGGTGGTACGGACGGCAGTGCAGACACCGCGCTTCTGGGGGGAGGGCAGAGTAGTAGCCTTGTTCTCCAGAGTGTTCAGACCTCTCTGCAGGGCAGGAGCGGTGGACTTGTAGGTGGCAGCCTGACGGCCATTCTTCACCAGCTGATTAAAAGTAGGCATCTAATTTCTCCTTTCTTTGATTCTCGCCCTTGGGCGGGTTTTATATTCTACGGGTCAAATCCCGGTAGAATCGTCTGCTCGTATGGCTGCCGCAGCGGTTCCCACGTCAATGCCGCAGTTTTCGCCCAGCTCCTTCATGGTGCGCACCCAAGTGACGCAGACACCGGCACTCTTGCACAGCTCTGCCAGAGGCTCCGTAATGGAAGGGTCCGCGTTTTGTGCCAGAAAAACCGCCGAAACGGCACCGTTTTTCAAAGCCTTGCGCAGCTGTTTGCTGCCCACCAGAAGTTCCTTCCCTCTCAAATCCGGCAGATGCCCGGATTCAGGGATCATACAATCTTTTTTCATATCCATACAAGTTAGTATTATACGCAGTTTTTCCAAATTGTCAACCAAAAATTCAAAATAAATATTCACAAAACCTCTGCTCTATTCTTTCCGTTTTTGTATTTTCGCACGAACGGGCAAGGAATCCTCTGGTTGTCTTTTTTCCGTCACTGTGTTATAGTATCACATAACAAAATTACGAAAGAAGGGTGTTTCTTTGTTAAAAGCAGAGCGCAAATGGATTGACTGGATGATCCGTCAAAAGAATATTCTGCTGTTTCTGATTGTTACCTGTCTGGCAATTCTGGCCCGCGTCGGAGGTCTCAGCTTTGTTTCAGCCGATATGAATGACTATCTTCTCCCCTGGGCCGAGCAATTCCGGGCAAATTCCGGCTTTTCCGCTATGCGCACCCAGATAGGAGACTATAATTTTTTGTATCAGGCCATCATTATCCTGATCTGCCGTCTGCCAGGCTCCATGGTCCATCTTTACAAGTACATTTCCATTTTCTTTGATTTTTTATTGGCCATTTCCTGTGCTGCCCTCATTCGAAAGGAGAAAGGCGGTGCGACCTTCTGTCCTGCATTCGTCACGACCTATGCCGTCGTTCTTTTTCTGCCCACGGTCATTCTCAATTCCGCCGTCTGGGGCCAGTGTGACGTCATTTACACGGTTGCGTGTATTTTCGCGCTCGCAGCGCTCTATCGTCGCAGCTATGCTGCGTCCTTCATTGCTCTGGGACTTGCATTTGCCTTAAAGCTGCAAACTGTTTTTATTCTGCCGGTTTATCTGTATGTCTATATCTGCCGGAAGGATTTTTCCCTCCTGCATTTCTTCATCACGCTTCTCACGCTCTGGGCCACCGGTATCCCGGCCTATCTGCAGGGGCGCTCTGTGCTGGCTGTTTTCCAGGTTTATCTTTCCCAGGTGTATGAATACACCGGAATGATTCTGAATACCCCCAGCATCTGGGCACTCTTCTTTCCTTCTTATGGGCATATGCGTCTCTATGCTATGGCCGCAACGGTACTCATTCTTGGACTCTTTTTATACCACTTTCTCAATCACGGTTTGGTCATCCGCGAGAATCTGGAGAGCTTTCTGATTGTTGCCGCATGGTCTGCCTGGACGTGCTTCCTTTTCCTTCCCTCCATGCATGAACGCTACTCCTATCTGTCAGACCTTCTGCTGGTGCTTCTGGCGCTTCTCTCCCGCAAATATCTACCCTATGCCCTCGTTGCCGTGTGTATATCCGGAATTACCTACACCAACTATCTGCAGGATTATACGCTATGGAGGGTTATCCCCTATCTTACCCCCATTGCCGCAGGCGCTTGGTTTGCATTCACATTTCGCATTCTTCCAGCTTCCTTGACATTAGACAAGCATTGTACCAACCAGGAAACGAAGGAGTATTTGCCATGACCGCACTTTGTGACCATTTCAGCGCCTTTTACCGGCGCACCGTCCGCGTTGTGTTTGCCCTCTGCGCCTCCTGGCTGTTTGTCAGCAATCTGGTCTTTCGCAATTTCATTGATATTGATGAGCATTCCTGGCTCACGCCAAACACAGCGCTTTTGCAGGGACTGCTTTTTTGTCTGGTCTGCCTGCTGTGCATTCGGCATAAGGTTGCCCGCCGCTCCCCGCCGGTGCTGCGCTGGGTACGATACGCTTCTGTTCTCTGCGCGGTTCTTCTCGCTGCCCTTTGGGTAAGCCAGACCTGGTCCGCGCCCCTTGCGGACGCGCAGATGACGCAGCACGCCGCCGAAATCATTCACCAGGATTTTTATACGCTCTACGAGCCCGGCGAATATATGTATTTCTACCCCCATCAGTCCGGTCTGGTTCTGCTGCATTGGGCCTTGCAGTTTATTGCACCGGATGATACAAAGCTTTTTCTGGTGCTGAATGTTCTGAGCTACGGAACAATTCTCCTGTGTCTTGGTGCGCTGGCGAAGGCCATGGGTATGGGGGAAGTCGGTGCGCTGGCCGTCACCTGGGTTGGTATTCTTTTCTACCCTCTGGCCATGTATACGGTCTTTGTCTACGGAACCCTTCCGGGTTTGTCCTTTTCTCTTATCGGCCTTCTGCTGGTTATGGAATACTGTGAAAAAGGGAAGCTATGGCGCTGCCTGCTTGGTGCTGTCAGTTTGGGCATTGCCATTGCGCTGAAATCCAACTATCAGATTTTTGCCGTCGGTGCCATGCTTTACGCGCTCTACAATGCACTTCGGTATCGAAAGCGCTGCTGGCTTCTCCTGCTTCTGCTGCTCGCTGCCCTCCTTGCAGGTTCCAAGCTGCCCGTGCTTCTGCTGGAATATTTAACAGGATATCCCCTACGCAATGGTCTTCCCCACATTGGTTGGATCTGCATGGGACTGCAAACCGGCGGTGAGCTTGGGCCCGGTTGGTACAACGATTACCTCCGTACAGGATATCGCTCCGTAGGTGGGAATCCCCAGGCCCATCTGGCGCTGATCCGAGGGGATTTGCAGCGCATTCTCACCCATTTCTTGCAGGCCCCCCGCGATGCAATCGTCTTTTTCATTGAAAAGAACGCAACGCAGTGGAACGATCCCACCTTTCAAGGCCTTTGGATCAATCAGCTTCTTGCAAAATACAATGAAACTTCCCTGCCCCGGTTCGCAGAAACACTGCTCTCTCCGGCCTGCCAAACCCTTCTCACCCGGCTGGGAAGCTACTTCACAACCCTTATTTACGGCGGCCTGCTGCTCTGGGCCTGGATTCCCAGCTCGGAGAAACGGCCCAGCGGAGAGGACCTGCTGGCCGTTATCTTTGTTGGAGGATTCGTATTTCATACCTTCTGGGAGGCAAAATCCCAGTATACCATGCCCTATTTCGCAACAATTCTCCCTCTGGCAATGCAGGGCTACCGGCGGCTGAGCCATTTGAGCTCCCGTCAAGAGACAGCGCTCATGCAGCATACGGCCATGGAAAAAATCCGCTGGCTTGCCCCTGCGCTTCTTCTGCTTTTGGCGCTGCTTCTGTCCGCGTGCCTATCCCCGCAGTATGCGCAAAATCTGCGTGACTATCTCGCCAGTATTTCCTGATTTCTGTCCCGAATAAACCTCCAAAACACGAAAAGCACCCCGCGCAGCTGTGCAAAACAGTTGTGCGGGGTGCTTTTATCTCGCTGCATGGGCAGCCGACCGCTTTTTCAGCGGCGGCTGCCCTGCAAATCAGGCAATCACTGCAGCTCGGTCTTAGCCTCCACTTCCGCCTCGGGAATCCGGACGGGAGGAGTCTTGCCGGGCTCGTAGTCACGGTATGCCATGAGGCCGGAGCCTGCAGGGATCAGCTTACCGATGATGACGTTCTCCTTCAAACCAACCAGATGGTCAACCTTGCCCTTGATGGCGGCATCGGTCAGGACCTTGGTGGTCTCCTGGAAGGATGCGGCGGACAGGAAGGAGTCGGTGGCCAGAGAGGCCTTGGTGATACCCAGCAGCACCGCGGAGCCTTCGGCCAGACGGAGGTCGGTTTCACCGGCATCGATCCGGGCCTGGACGGCGGCGTTGGCATCCTCAAACTCAAAGTTGTCAACCACAGCCCCCACCAGCAGGTTGGTATCGCCGGGGTCTTCCACACGGGTGGTTCGCATCATCTGGCGGATGATGACTTCAATGTGCTTGTCGTTGATTTCTACGCCCTGCTGACGGTACACGGCCTGGACGGACTGTACCAGGTAATCCTGAACGGCTTCCACACCGGAAATACGCAGCACGTCCTGGGGATACAGTGCGCCATCGGTGATGGGTTCGCCTTTCTGAACCACCTTGCCGTGGGTGACTTTCAGGCCCACGGAGTAAGGCACCTGATAGACCTTGACCTCCCCGTCCTCAGCGGTAACGGTGATGTTCCGCAGGGCGGTACGGTGGGTGTCGTCAATGTTGACAACGCCGGTGATCTCGGAGATCTGGGCCATCTTCTTGGGACGGCGGGCCTCAAACAGTTCTTCAACTCGGGGAAGACCCTGGGTGATATCGTCACCGGCAACGCCGCCGGAGTGGAAGGTACGCATGGTCAGCTGGGTACCGGGTTCACCGATGGACTGGGCAGCGATGATACCAACAGCTTCGCCCAGATCCACTTCCTTGGAAGTGGCCAGGTTCATGCCGTAGCACCTGGCGCAGACACCGTTCCGGGCGCGGCAGCCCAGGATAGTACGGATATAAATCTTCTCAATGCCGTGGGCCTCGAACTTGGCGGCATCCTCAGGCATCATCATCACGTCCTTGGAGTGCAGCAGCTCCCCGGTCTTGGGGTCTACCACGTCATGGACGGGATAACGGCCCCGGATCCGGTTGCCGAAGGTGTCAATGACATCGCCTTTCTGGATGACCGCGCCCACCCAAATGCCATGGGTGGTGCCGCAGTTCTTCTCACGGATGATGACCTGCTGGGAGACATCCACCATTCGGCGGGTCAGGTAACCGGAGTCAGCGGTACGCAGGGCGGTATCGGTCATGCCCTTACGTGCGCCTCTGGAGGAGATGAAGTACTCCAGAACGGACAGGCCTTCACGGAAGTTCGCCTTAACAGGGATCTCGATGGTACGGCCGGCGGTATCGGCCATCAGGCCACGCATACCGGCCAGCTGACGGATCTGAGCCATAGAACCACGGGCGCCGGAGTCTGCCATCATGTAGATGGGGTTGAACTCGTCCAGGTTGCCCTGCAGGGCATTGGTAACATCGGCCGTGGTCTTCTCCCACTGCTGAACCACCAGACGGTAGCGCTCGTCATTGGTGATGAAGCCCTGGCGGTAGAAGTTTTCAATCTCCACAACCTTGCCCTCTGCCTGCTTGACCAGATCGTACTTGATGGCAGGCACCACCATGTCCGCAATGGACACGGAGATAGCGCCCTTGGTGGAGTACTTGTAGCCCAGAGCCTTGATGCGGTCCAGCATTTCGGTGGCGATGGTGAAGCCGTGCTTGCGGATGCACTTGTCGATGATCTTGCCCAGCTGCTTCTTGCCAACCAGGAAGCTGACCTCCAGGTCGAACTCATGGCCGGGAACGGAGCGGTCTACAAAGCCCAGGTCCTGGGGGATGGGCTCATTGTAAATCAGGCGGCCAACGGTGGCATCGATGATGCGGTACTCCATCTTGCCGTCGATTTCCTTGCCGTAGCGCACCCGGATGGGGGCGTGCAGACCGATGGCACCGTCAGCATAGGCTGCGATAGCCTCTTCGGTGCTGGAGTAGCTATGGATGGGACGGAACTTGGCAATGGCCTTGCCCACAGAGGAGGCCGCCTTGTTGGCTGCCAGGAAGTCATCGGCATCCACAATGGTATTCACCGGCAGATTGGTATCGCCGGAATCGGTGACGTAAACGGTCTCGGAGCCCTTCTCTGCCTTGCCCAGACGGGTATAGGTCAGGTAGTAGGCGCCCAAAATCATATCCTGAGTCGGCACGGTAACGGGCTTGCCGTCCTGAGGACGCAGCAGGTTGTTGGCGGAGAGCATCAGCACTCTTGCCTCGGCCTGTGCCTCGGGGGACAGGGGCACGTGAATAGCCATCTGGTCGCCATCGAAGTCGGCGTTGAAGGCGGTGCAGCACAGGGGGTGCAGCTTCAGGGCGCGGCCCTCTACCAGAATGGGCTCAAAGGCCTGAATGCCCAGACGGTGCAGGGTAGGTGCACGGTTCAGCATAACAGGGCGGTCCTTGATGATGTCATCCAGAGCATCCCAAACCTCGGTCTTGCCCTTGTCGATCATCTTCTTGGCAGACTTAATGTTGTTGGCCAGGCCGTCGGCAACCAGCTTCTTCATGACGAAGGGCCGGAACAGCTCAATGGCCATCTCCTTGGGCACGCCGCACTGGTACAGCTTCAGCTCAGGGCCGACAACGATAACGGAACGGCCGGAATAGTCAACACGCTTGCCCAGCAAATTCTGACGGAAACGACCCTGCTTGCCCTTCAGCATATCGGACAGAGACTTCAGCGCCCGGTTGTTGGCGCCGGTGACGGCGCGGCCGCGGCGGCCGTTGTCGATTAGAGCATCCACAGCCTCCTGGAGCATCCGCTTCTCGTTGCGGACGATGATGTCGGGGGCATGGAGCTGCATGAGCCGCTTCAGACGGTTGTTCCGGTTGATGACCCGGCGATACAGATCGTTCAGGTCAGAGGTTGCAAACCGGCCGCCATCCAGCTGAATCATGGGGCGGATATCGGGGGGGATCACGGGCAGCACGTCCATGATCATCCAGCTGGGCTTATTGCCGGACTCCCGGAAGGCCTCCACAACCTCCAGCCGCTTGACAATGCGCAGCTTCTTCTGAGAGGAAGCCGTTTTCAGCTCAGCACGCAGCTGCTCGGACAGCTGATCCAGGTCCAGCTGCTCCAGCAGCTTCTTGACGGCCTCGGCACCCATACCGGCCTGGAAGTCATTTTCATACTTCTCCCGCATATCCCGATATTCCTTCTCGGTGAGCACCTGGTTCAGGGCCAGGGGTGCGTCACCGGGATCGGTGACGATATAGGCAGCGAAGTACAGGACCTTCTCCAAAACCTTGGGAGAGATATCCAGAATCAGGCCCATGCGGGAGGGAATGCCCTTGAAGTACCAGATATGGCTACAGGGCGTGGCCAGCTCGATGTGGCCCATGCGCTCCCGGCGAACCTTGCTCTTGGTGACCTCAACGCCGCAGCGGTCGCAGATCTTGCCCTTGTACTTGATCTTCTTGTACTTGCCGCAGTGGCACTCCCAGTCCTTGGTCGGTCCAAAGATCCGCTCGCAGTACAGGCCGTCGCGCTCGGGCTTCAAAGTACGATAGTTGATGGTCTCCGGCTTCTTGACCTCGCCGTAGGACCACTGCCGGATCATTTCCGGAGAAGCGATGCCGATTTTAATGGCATCAAAGGTGGCATTTGCCATTTATCGAGCCTCCTTAATCGTCAGACGTCTCAGGATCTGCATCATCATTATCCAGATCGCTGAACACAACGTCCATAATATCCTCAGGACCGTCCTCATCAATGACGAAGCCGGAATCCAGAACTTCGTTGGTGTCGCCCACCACGACTTCCTCATCGTCGCCGGAGGTGTAGATCACATCATCATCGTCGTCATCCTCCCGCAGCTCGATCTCGTTGCCCTGCTCATCCAGCACGCGGATATCCAGGCACAGAGCCTGCAGCTCCTTGACCAGAACCTTGAAGGACTCGGGCACACCGGGCTTGGGGATGTTCTCGCCCTTGACAATGGCCTCATAGGTCTTCACACGGCCGGTCACATCGTCGGACTTAACGGTCAGAATCTCCTGCAGGGTATAGGCAGCGCCGTAAGCCTCCAGGGCCCAGACTTCCATTTCGCCGAAACGCTGGCCGCCGAACTGGGCCTTGCCGCCCAAAGGCTGCTGGGTAACCAGTGCGTAAGGGCCGGTGGAACGGGCGTGAATCTTATCATCAACCAGGTGATGGAGCTTCAGATAGTAGGGGTAGCCAACGGTGACCAGGTTGTCGAAGGGCTCGCCGGTACGGCCATCATACAGGATGGTCTTGCCGTCTTCCCGCAGACCGGCCAGCTTCAGGGTTTCGCGGATATCCTTCTCGTTGGCGCCGTCGAACACGGGGGTGGCTACATTCCAGCCCAGCGCCCGGGCAGCATAGCCCAGGTGGACCTCCAGAACCTGTCCGATGTTCATACGGGAAGGCACGCCCAGGGGGTTCAGCACGATGTCCAGGGGGGTACCGTCGGGCAGGAAAGGCATATCCTCCTCGGGCAGAACCCGGGACACGACGCCCTTGTTGCCGTGACGACCGGCCATCTTATCGCCCACGGAGATTTTCCGCTTCTGAGCGATGCTGACCCGGACGGACTTGGTGACACCGGGAGCCAGCTCATCGGAGTTCTCCTTGGTGAAGACCTTCACGTCCACAACGATGCCGCTCTCGCCATGGGGCACCTTCAGAGAGGTATCGCGAACTTCTCTTGCCTTCTCGCCGAAGATGGCCCGCAGCAGGCGCTCCTCGGGGGTCAGCTCGGTTTCGCCCTTGGGGGTAACTTTGCCAACCAGGTAGTCGCCGGAGTGGACCTCAGCGCCCACCCGGATAATGCCGTTCTCATCCAGATCCTTTAGGGTATCCTCGCCCACGTTGGGGATATCACGGGTGATCTCCTCGGGTCCCAACTTGGTATCCCGGGCCTCGGTCTCATGCTCCTCAATATGGATGGAGGTGAACACGTCCTCCCGGACCAGGCGCTCGTTCAGCAGAATGGCGTCCTCGTAGTTGTAGCCTTCCCAGGTCACGAAGCCGATGAGCACGTTCTTGCCCAGGGCAACCTCGCCGCCGGAGCAGGAGGGGCCGTCGGCCACGATCTCTTCGGTATCCACCCGGTCGCCAACCGCGCAGCAGGGCCGCTGGTTGATGCAGGTGCCGGCATTGGAACGGGCGAACTTGGTCAGGTGCAGGGTCTCGGTCTCGCCGTCGTCATAGCGCAGGGAGATGGCGTCGGCGGAGACGGCGGTGACCACGCCGGGCTTTTTGGCCTTCAGGCAGACTTCGGAGTCCACAGCAGCCTTGTGCTCGATACCAGTAGCAACCACAGGGGGCTCGGTGGTCAGCAGAGGCACGGCCTGACGCTGCATGTTCGCGCCCATCAGAGCACGGTTGGCATCGTCGTTCTGCAGGAAGGGAATGAAAGAGGTAGCGATGGAGATCATCATTCTGGGGGACACGTCGATGTAGTCGATCATGTTCCGGTCCACTTCGATAATCTCGTTGCGGTGACGGCAGGTGATACGGGCATTGGCCAGGCAGCCGTTCTCGTCCAGAGGCTCATTGGCCTGACCGACGTAGTAATCGTCCTCCACGTCGGCGGTCATGTACTCAACGTCCTTTGTAACGAAGCCGGTGGCCTTGTCCACCTTCCGGTAGGGGGCCTCCACGAAGCCATACTCATTGATCTTTGCAAAGGTAGCCAGATAGTTGATCAGGCCGATGTTGGGACCTTCGGGGGTCTCAATGGGGCACATACGGCCATAGTGGGTATAGTGAATATCCCGGACATCGAAGGAAGCCCGGTCACGGCTCAGGCCGCCGGGGCCCAGAGCAGAAAGACGGCGCTTGTGGGTCAGCTCAGCCAGAGGGTTATTCTGGTCCATGAACTGGCTCAAAGGGGAGGAACCGAAGAATTCCTTGATGACGGCGGTGACAGGCCGGATATTGATCAGGGTCTGGGGGGTAACGGAGTCCAGGTCCTGAACGGTCATGCGCTCCCGGATCACCCGTTCCAGACGGGAGAAGCCAATGCGGAACTGGTTCTGCAGCAACTCGCCCACGCAGCGCAGACGGCGGTTGCCCAGGTGGTCGATGTCATCAGGGGTGCCGATGCCCATGGCCACGCAGTTCAGGTAGTTGATGGAGGCCATGATGTCCTCAACGGTGATGTGGTTGGGGATCAGGTCGGTCATCCGCTCCTCAATAGCGGTCTTCCAGTCGCCGTCGGGGCCCAGCTCCTCCAGCATTTCCTTCAGAACGTTGAAGCAGACCTTCTCCTTAATGCCGTACTCGGCGGGATCGAAGTTCACGAAACCGGCCATATCCACCATGCCGTTGGAGAAGACGACCACATTGCTGTCGCCCACCTTGACAACGGCTCTGTTGATGCCGCGCTTAGACAGGTCGTGGGCCTGGGCCCGGGAGATGAAGTCACCGGGCATGACCAGAATTTCACCGGTCAGCGGATCGGCAATGGGCTCTGCGGCCTCCTGACCGGACAGGCGGGACCAGATGTCCATCTTCTTATTGAATTTGTAGCGGCCAACCTTGCTCACATCGTAGCGATGGGGGTCGAACAGCAGGCCTTCCAGGTGCGCAACGGCAGTCTCCACCGTGGGAGGCTCACCGGGACGCAGGCGGCGATAGATTTCCAGCAGAGACTCTTCCCGAGTCTTGCAGGGGTCCCTCTCGATGGAGGCAAGAATCCGTTCGTCCTCGCCGAACATCTCCTTGATCTGCTCATCGGTCTGAACGCCCAGAGCACGGATCAGGCTGGTGATGGGAATTTTCCGGTTCTTATCGATGCGGACCCAGAAAACATTGGAATTGTCGGTCTCGTACTCCAGCCAGGCGCCGCGGTAGGGAATGACCGTAGCGGTGTAGGTATGCTGATCGGCCTTGTCCACCTCGTGGCCGTAATACATACCGGGAGAACGAACGATCTGGGAGATAATGACACGCTCAGCGCCATTGATCACGAAGGTACCGCCATTGGTCATCACGGGGAAATCGCCCATGAAGATGTCCTGCTCGGTAATGACCTCCGTCTCGGTATTGCGCAGACGGACCCGCACCTTGATGGGCTTTGCGTAGGTAGCGTCCCGGTCCCGGCATTCCTCGATGGTGTACTTTGCCTTGTCTTCCATGGTATAGTCCAGGAAGCTCAGCTCCAATTTCCCAGAGAAATCGGTAATGGTGCCAACATCCTTGAAAACCTCCCGCAGGCCTTCCTTCAGGAACCACTGGTAGGAGTCCTTCTGGATTTTCAGCATGTTGGGGATTTCCAGGATCTCTTCATACTTCGCGTAGGATTTACGCATGGTCTTGCCGAACATAACGTCCTTGACCATTGCCATATGGATCATCACAGCCTTTCATCCGAATGTGTGTTATTGATACGCTTGGGTAAGTTGTCATTTTTGCTAAATTATCCTCTTGACAGCCGCCCCTCCCTGTGGTAAAATATCAGTGTTGGAGCAGAAGGCTCCAAAACGGCATACTACCACAGTATGGAACATCATTATACCCGATTGACGTCTGTTTGTCAATCGTTTTTTTCTTTTTGGGGCTCTGAATGTTCGTTCCTCCCATGAGAAAGCCTTTTGTCCTCCGCAGCAGCACCGGGCACAATATTAAGGAATTTATAAAGCGAGATATGCTAGCTTTTTTGCGCCGCTTATGCTAAAATAACAGAATATATTCTGTGTATTTAGGAGCTGCAATGAATACTGCCAATCAAAAGCAGCGTCTTTCCAGGGCGCTGCTCTATTCTCTCCTGTTTGGTCTGGCAGCCCACGGCCTTGCCCTGACCAACGTAATTGCATTTCACGACAATATCCACTACTTTTTCTCCGTTGGCGCCACCTATTCCTCCGGGCGCTGGTTCCTGGGGGTGCTTGGTTCCCTGTTCACGCGCTTCTTCGGCGCGCCGAATTGCGCCAGCCCCCTGTTTAACGGGCTGATTTGCCTGATTCTTTCCGGGCTCAGCGCCTGGGTACTGGCGGAAATCATGGACGTGCGCAGCCGCAGCGGTCTGCTTCTGCTCTCCGGGCTGCTGGTGGCGTCCCCTGCCGTAGCCGGACTGTTCGGCTATATGTTTACCGCCCCTTATTATCTGCTTGCCCAGCTTCTGTGCCTGAGCGCTGCCTGGGTATGCCGGCGTCGGCCGGATGCGCTGGGTGCAGGCGCAGGCGGTTTTCTTCTGGCTCTTTCTATTGGTATCTATCAATCCTACCTGCCCATGGGCCTGTGCGCCCTGCTGCTCGCCTTCGCACAGGAGCTATGCAAAGATGAGGACAGCCGTGCCAGGGTACTTCTTCTCCGTGTTGCCCGGTATGCCGGGACAGCCATTGGGGGATTGCTCCTCTACTTTCTCTTCAATCGACTGTTTCTTCACCTAAAAGGGGCTGCTCTGGACGGCTATATGGGCATTTCCCAAATGGGCCAGAATGGGCTTCTTCCCTACATCCGCCGAATTCCCGCGGCATACCACCAATTTTTCTTCCCCGGCGATGGTGTCTGGCACGTGGATCTCTTCCCGGACAATGTGCGCGTTCTCTATTACCTCTGCCAAATTCTAATGGCAGCGCTGTGGCTGCCGCTGATTTGGAAGTTGCTGCGTGCATCTGCCGCAAAGGGCATCTGCATAGCGTTGGTTCTGCTTTGCTACCCTCTGGCTGCAAATCTGATTTATGTCATGTGCGGCACTTACAATGAGATGCACCTGCTCATGGTTTGCAGCCTGATTATGGTCTTCGTGCCCCTGCCTTTCCTGGCAGAGCATACGGTCCTGCCCAAGCCGGCTAAAAAAGCCGTCCAGCGCATCTGCGCCGCAGTGCTGGCCCTGGTGTGTCTGAGCTATGTGCGCTTTGACAACTTTGCTCACACTCGCATGGCTGTCTACCAGACCCGCAGCATAGAATTCTTCAATCGGATGGTACTGCGCATTGAGTCCACAGAAGGATACTCCCCTGAGCTTCCCGTTGCCTATGTCGGCTATTGCCCCAATGTTGAAACCTTCCAGGCCGTCCCCGGCTTTGACCGTGACCCTCTGACCCCGCTTCTCAGCCACGAAACCTTTCTCTACAGCTACTCCTGGCAGGAATTCGTCAGCTTCTGGTGCGGCTTCTCCCCCACCGAGGCTGACCCGGCAGCCTTCCGGGATAACGCGGAAGTGGCCGCCATGCCCTGCTACCCTGCGGACGGCTCCATCCGCATTATTGACGGGGCAGTCGTTGTCAAGCTGTCCTAGAACTGAGGATTCTAAAAAAATGCGCCCCAACGGTCCACGAAAAATGCACCGTTGGGGCGTTTGTTATTGCCACTTATCGCACAGCTGGTTGATCTGATCCGTCAGCCTGCCCACGTCCTTATTGGTTCTTCCTCTCATATTCTTTACGATCACGCTGAGGCGGCCAAGGGCAGTCAGCAGCTTTTCATACAGGCTGTTCTTCCGGGCGGCGGCAGGGGTTTCCGTCTGCTTCACCACAGGTACGCCAGCGGCCTCGTATTCGAATTTCCCGGAAGCCAGGTTAAACACCGTGCCGGAATAAGGCGCACTGGTCTGGATACCCAGCTTTTCATGGATAAGCCCGGCAAAAGACGTTGCCACACTGTCCTCGCCATGGTTTACGAAGACCCGGCGGGGCTTTTCCGCAAAATGCTCCAGCCAGTCCAGCAGCCCCGCCTGGTCCGCATGGCCGCTCTTTCCGGGCATGGCGCAGATTTTGGCATTCACCGCCACCTCTTCATTGAAGAGCTTCACAGACTTCATACCGCCGTCTAAGAGGCTTCTGCCCAGAGTTCCCTCGGCCTGATAGCCCACGAACAGAACCATGCAGTTTTCCCGCCACAGATTGTGCTTCAGGTGGTGCCGGATCCGGCCCGCCTCGCACATACCGCTGGCGGAGAGGATGACCTTCGGCGTTGGGTCCATATTGATCGCCTTGGACTCCTCGCTGGTGACAGCCAGATGCAGCCCCGGGAACATCAGTGGATTGATTCCCCGGCGAATCAGGTCGTTGGTTTCCTCGTCCAGGCACTCCGGCCCACACTGCAAGAACACCCCCGTGGCCTCGATGGCCAGCGGGCTATCCACATATACCGGGAAATCCCCCTGCACCAGCCCCTGCTCCTTGACCTCCCGGATGAGATAGAGCATCTCCTGGGTTCGGCCCACGGCAAAGGCGGGGATGATCAGGTTTCCCCCGGCATCCAGGGTCTCCCGGATGCACTTGGCCAGAAACGCCGTAGGGTCCGGGCAGGGCGTATGGAGCCGGTCTCCATAGGTGGATTCAATCAGCACATAGTCCGCTTGGGCAACATAGTCCTTCCCCCGCAGAATGGGCAGATCCCGGTTGCCCAGGTCTCCGGAGAAAACCATCTTCCGGGTGGTCTCCCCTTCCGTCAGGAACACCTCAATGGAGGCGGAGCCCAGCAGGTGCCCCGCATTGACAAAGCGCACAGTGATGCCCTCGGCAATGGGTATCTTTTCTCCCATAGGGCAAGGCCGGAAGCGCTTCAGGCAGGCATCCGCATCCGCCACGGAATAGATGGGCTCCTCCGGCGGCAGACCTGCCCGGGCATTTTTCCGGGTTTTCCACTGGGCCTCCTGCTCCTGGATATGGGCACAGTCCTTCAGCATAATGCTGCACAGGTTGGCGGTCTCCTCCGTGGCGTAGATCCTACCCCGGAAGCCGTTCTTCGTCAGCAGGGGCAGCAGGCCCGAGTGGTCAATATGGGCATGGGTCAGCAGCACAAAATCCAGTCCCGCCGGGCTCACAGGCAGGCTCTGGTTTTCAAAGCAGTCCTTCCCCTGCTCCATGCCGCAGTCCACCAGTCCCACCGTGCCGCAGCACTCCACCATGGTGCAGCTGCCGGTTACCTCGTGGGTCGCGCCCAAAAACGTCAATTTCATAGCATTGGCCTCCTTTCCGGTTCTATCTATACTATAGCACAGAACTGGAACAGAGGCCAATCTTTATTTCAGTGTTTCGCTGTTGTTCAGTACAAGGGTGCTGTAGAGGAAGAGCACATCGCTGTTTTCAAAATCCAGGAAGGCCCCCAGCCGCTCGACGCTCAGATAGCGGATATCCACCAAGGTGACTTCGGCGTAGCTTTCAAAAAAGTAGGGTGCGATGCTGCTGCCAAAGGAATCCCGGAAGAGAATCAGGCGGTCATCCGAAGACGCGTTGGGGTTCTTCACCGTGATCAGGGACAGAGAACCGGAGAGGAACAGTTCATAGGGGTCCCGGTCGTCCAGAGCAGTCAGGTCATAGACGCCGATTTCCCGGTTTCGCTCCCGATCCTGAATTTCCAGCGCATCAAAGGAATCGTTCCACAGGTAATACATTGGCTCTCCCTTAACCGGCAGTGCCGACTGCCCGGCGTAAACGCCAAGAAAATTCTCCGTTGCCAGCCGGGTTTCATAGTCCATGGTCAGCTTTTTTCCCATGGCCGCGGCGACGGTTCCGGCGGCATCCCCCAGCTGCTCCTGCCGCCAGTGGGTATCGGTCTTATAGAAGCTGTCCAGGGTCAGACTGCCCGAAAGGTCAATAAAACTTGCAAAGGGTGTTTTCTCCTTCAGGCGGTTGGCAAAGTCGGCATAGGACAGCTTTGGAATTCCCTCCAGATATGCCGCCTTATCCGGAATCAAGGCCACAAATACCCGGTCGCTTCCGGAAAGATACCGGTCGTACACCGCCTGAAAGCGGGAGGCGGCATAGTCAACGGAAGTCTCCTTCATAGGATACTCCAGCTTTGCCAGAAAGCCATCCTTGCTTTCGTAGATCTGGTTATTGTCCTGTCTGCCAAGCACCTTCACGGAAAACAGGGCCTTTGCCTGCCGGAAGGTCTCCCGCAGAGGAAACTGGTCCTGGGTGTAGCTTTCAAAATTGGAGGCAAAGCTTCCGCTTTGAATGGCGCTCCAGGTGCATTTCGGCATCTGCGCCAGCTTTCGCCGTTCAGACAGGGACTCCGAATTGGGCGCATGGAGCCAGCAGGCAAGGGTCAAAGCAATATACAAAATGGGCAAGGTCCAAAAAAGTCGATTTTTTTGCATAGCGGCTGCTCCTTATCAGAAACGGAAATACAGGAATGGGTTGTAAGACCCGTCCACCAGGTAAGCGGTGCAGATCAGAAGCAGGGCGCAGAGGGCGGCTGGGTGCAGGAGCGCTGCGGCTTTGGGGCAGCGCGCTTCCAGAACTTTGGCAATGCGCTTAGGCAGGGGTGTAGCCCCCAGAGCGGCCAGGATAAGCAGCAGGGCGTTGCTTTTCAGCAGATATACTCCCTCGGCAGATGCAATGGGCAAGCCCCCCAACCCCAGCATCCCGCGGATACAGTCCCAGGCACCGGAAAGGGTGGCTGCGTCAAAGAGCACAAAGCCGAATACCACCGCCAAAAGCAGGTACACATGGCCAAAAATACGGTGCTTTTCCAAAAAGCGCAGCAGCACCAGCTTTTCCAGAATCAGCAGCGCCGCAAAATAGAGGCCCCAGCAGAGAAAATTCCAGGCAGCACCGTGCCAGAAGCCCGTCAGCAGCCAGACAATAAGGATATTGCGCAGCTGCTTTCCCATTCCCTTTCGATTGCCCCCCAGGGGGATATACACATAGTCCCGGAACCAGCGGCTCAGGGTCATATGCCACCGCCGCCAGAACTCCGTAACGCTGGCGGCGATATAGGGATAGTTGAAGTTTTCCGGGAATCGGAAACCCAGAAGCGCGCCCAGACCGATGGCCATATCGCTGTAGCCGGAAAAATCGAAATAGATGTGCAGGGTGTAGCTCACAGCATAGAGCCAGGAAAAGAGCACGCTGCCATCCTGGGTTCCCCGCCATGCGGCGCAGACTTCCCCCAGAAGGTTGGCAAACAGTATTTTCTTTCCCAGGCCCACCAGAAATCTGGACGCGCCCTTTTGAAAGTCTCCCCGCCCGCGCTGTTTCAGCTGCTCCGCCACATCCGTATACCGGACAATAGGGCCGGCAATGAGCTGCGGGAACATGGTCACGTAGCAAGCAAGGTCAATGGGATTTTTCTGCACCTGGGCCTCTCCCCGGTACACGTCCACCGTATAGCTGAGAATCTGGAAGGTGTAAAAGCTGATGCCAACCGGCAGCGTCATCTGCAATAGCGGCAGGGACGCGCCGGTCAACGCATTGAAATTAGACAGGAAGAAGTCCGCGTACTTGAAATACACCAGAAAGCTCAGGCTGGAGAGCACGGAGGCGGCAAGCAGAGCCTTCCGCACCCCGGGCCTTCCGGCGCGGCCCAGGGCCAGGCCAAAGCCGTAGCCCAGGGCCGTACACACCAGCATTACCGCCAGATATTTGGGCTCTCCCCAACCGTAAAACACCAGACTGAACAGGAGCAGAACGGCATTTTTTCCTTTTCTCGGGGTCAGGCCATAGACCAGCAGCACCACAGGGAGAAAATAATACAGAAACGGAATGCTGGAAAAAATCATACTGCTTTTCTCTCCTTATGCCTCGGCAGGTGCCTCCACCAGCACCTCGGCCCCAAGGCCCTGGGCAGCGGTCTTGAAGGCCTGGATCAGATCATCCGCGCCGTAGGCCGTGATCACATAGTCCGTCATGCGCAGCACCACCACGGTATCCGGGAAGCCGCACATCCAGTGATGGCTCTGAACGATCTGCTGATAGTGGCTTGCGAAGGCTTCGGCATCCGCTGCATCATTCAGCTGCATAACGGCGGAGCAGAAGGTATTGGTGTTCATCATATGCAGCATGGTGGCCGCCTGGGGCTTGACCATGGCGGTCAGCTCCTCATCCACCAGGATCTGGGCCTGGAAGCTATCGCCATAGACGCTGATGTCAAATTCTCCGGCTCCCTCCATATTGTCGTGGGCCTCGTCGCCGCCGGCAGCGGGGAATTCGGCGTCGTCAGGCATGGCCTTGTGGATGCTCTCCAGCAGGGCCTGGGCACTTTCGTAGCTGGGGGCAACTGCCTCCGTGGTAGCCTCGGTGGTTGCTTCCGTGGCAGCGGCCGTGGAGGAAGAGGCGGTGGAGTTGCCATCGGTCTTGCCGCAGCCGACCAGAATTCCGGCGCACAGTGCGCCGCACAGGATCAAAGAAGTGAGTTTTTTCATAATGTGTTTCCTTTCCGGTGCATTATCGCACCTGACAGATGGTGACAGAACCGTCGTCCTGCGGGACCGCCTGGAGGCACCAGTCCTCCCCACCCTGGGACAGCTGCAAAAAGTACCCGTCCGCTCCGGGATATAAAATCCAAGTGCAGCTTGCCTTCTTTGTCAGCGTCAGCGTCTTTTCCTCCCCGCCGTCCAGAGCAAGCGCGCTGTTTTCATCGGCGGTCAGGGTCAGGCTTGCTTTGCTCCCGGGCTCCAGCGTCAGGGGGATCTCTGTTTCCAGAGACAGGCGCATGACCTGCGCATCCCCATCCTGAGACCAGGACACAGTTCTATTCAATACATTTTCCCCATTTACCGTGACTTTTAACGGTGTGGGCCGGAACAACCACAGTCCCGCAACCAGCAGCAGGCAGGCTGCCGCCGACAGGAGGGGTTTCCAGGAGATACGCTTATGTTCCTCGCTCTGGGCGGCCTCTTCTACAAACCGGCTGTCCAGACACGTAACGGCTTTGGCAATGGCACGCTGTTTATCCATATCGTTCGGCTCCTTACAGATCAAATTCCTGAGACCGCAGATATTTCCGCAGCCGCTCCCGGCACCGGTGCAGCCGGACCTTCACCTGTCCCTGGGTTAGGCCCAGCTTTTCCGCTGTCTGGGCCGTAGTCTCGCAGTAAAAGTACCGACTGACAAAGATTTTCCGGTCCAGAGCCGCTTCCGTTGCCAGGAAGGCATTCAGGGCCCTGCCGAGCTCCCGGACGTAGGTCCGTTCCTCTGCGGTCCCGGGGTCCGGGATGCATTCGTCCAGCTCATCAAGAGACAGGGTGTATTGGTCCCCCTGCCGCTTCTGGGCTGCGGCCTTCTCCCGGCAATTGATGGCTAAGTTTCGGATCGCCTTTCCCAGCCAGGCCTTCAGCAGCTTGGGGCGCTGCGGCGGAATGGCATTCCAGGCCCGCAGCCACAGGTCATTCAGGCATTCCTGGCTGTCCTCCTCGCCGCCCAGGATATTCCGGGCAACGGCAAGGCAATAGGCCCCATACTTTTCCTGAGCCGCCTGAATGCCATCGGGGTTCCGCTGGAAAAACAGCTCTACAATTTCATTGTCGTTCATAAGCGTCCTCACTGATAAAGACAGATTTTTTGGGGGGTGGTTACAGGGAATAGAGAATTTTTTTAAGTTACCAATAGCTTTTCCTTTGGGAAATGTCATCAACTTAAAGCAATTTCGTCCATCTTTCGTAGGGGTCAATGCCCACATTGGCCCGAAAGGTTCGATTTTCGACTTTTTCCGGTACGATAGAAATGGCACATAATTGCCTGCTTTTCAATGCATGAAACACGCACGCCCGTAAGGCTGCGGGTCGATGTGCCTCAATCGACCCCTACGGTGAGATCTTAGGTTGACGGCATTGCCCGTTACGCCCCTCCTCAGTCTCGCTAACGCGAGCCAGCTCCCCCGATGGGGAAGCTTTTTTCCTTCCACACGAAAAACTTCTGGGACACTATATCACATTTTCCTGCTAAATGCAAAAAATTCCCGTCTCCCACAAGAGGAGACGGGAAAATTCAATTACCGAACGTACTCAATAACAACGCAGCGGTTGGGCTCAACGCCGGTGGAATGGGTGGTGATGTTCTCCATATCCTGCAGCGCTGCATGGATCACATGGCGCTCATAGGCGTTCATAGGCTCCAGGGTGGTGCGGCGGCGGGCCTTCAGAACCTGCTGTGCCTTCTTGCGGGCGTAGCGGCGGAGGCTCTCCTCCCGCTTCTGGCGGTAGGACTCGGCGTCCACGCTGACCCGGATGTGGCCTTCCACTTCCCGATTCACGGCATAGTTGCACAGGTGCTGGATGGCATCCAAGGTATCACCCCGGCGGCCAATCAGATAGCCCAGGTCATCGCCCACCAGGTCCACCTGATAGGCATTGCCGCTTTCCTTCCAGCAGTGGGGCACAGCCTTGGAATTCATGTGCTCCAGCAGGCCCTTCAGGAAGACTTCGATCTTCTCCTCCACAGAGCCGGGCTCTGCAGGGGCATACTCCTTGGGCTCCCGGGGCTCTCTGGGCTCCTTCGGGGGCTGGGGTGCTCTGGGGGCCCTGGGCTGCTGGGGGCGCTCAGGCCGCACCTCGGGCTTCTTCTCCTCGGCCTTGACTTCTGCCTTGGGTGCCTCCACGGGCTTTGCAGGTTCTGGCTTTGCAGGGGCAGGCTCGGCAAGCTTGGGGGCGGGAGCCGCAGCCTTGGGCTTCCGGGAAGCGGAGGACAGAGCCACCTTCGGTGCCTCGGGCACCTCATCGGGGGCCTCATAGGTCACCTGAACCTTGGCAGGCTGTGCGCCAAACCCCAGAAAACCGGTTTTGGCCTGCTGGAGCACCTGAACGGACACACTGTCCCGGTCCAGGCCCAGCTGGGCAAGCGCAGCTTCAATGGCAAGATCAATGGTTTTGCCGCTGGTGACAAGGGTCTTTTCCATGGTTTACTCCTCCTTGCTATTCTGGGCGTAACGGTTGGGGTCGTAGGCGCGGCCCTTGCAGTAGGGACGGTCCGCAATGCCGGAGAGGGCTTCCTTCTCCTGCTTTTCCTCGGGCTGCTTGCCCTTTCTGGCGGCATACTCCCGGGCGGCAGCCTCCTTGGCGGCGGCTTCCTGGTCCCGCTGCTGCTTCTGCAGGCGCTTCTTGCTGGTGTTCTCGGTGATGCCGTCAGGATTCTCGGCACGGCGCTGAGCGCGGACGCGCTCCTTCTCGGCCTCGATCTTGTCCTGCTCCATCCGGCGCTTCAGGCGCTCGGCATCCTCGGCATCGTAGATCTTGCGGTAGCGCTTATTGAGGATCACATCCTCAACGGTACGGACAACGCCGCCCACAAACCAGTACAGGGACAATGCGCAGGGCACGGTGAAGCCGATCCACAGCATCATCAGCGGCATCATGAACATCATCATCTTGTTGGTCTGGGCAGTCTGGGAATTCTCCACAGCTTCCTTGTCCTGAATACCGTCCTTGTCGGTGACCAGGGAGTCGTTCTGCTTCTGCATGATCAGCATGGACACGACCTGATAACCGGCAGAGGCCAGGGCAATCAGCAGAGCACCGATGTGGGCCCAGTTCCAGGCCCAGGTGGAGGCGAACACATTGAACTGGGGTACCGCGCCCAGGTCAATGCCGATAAAGCCGAAATTGATGCCGCCCAGGGCCAGATCGCTGATGCCGGGAATGGCGGCCTTGATGGCCTCGGCATACTGGGGGATGTACTGGGCTGCGATCATCTGGTGATAATAGGCATTTCCGGTGAAGAGATCGGGGTTCAGGCCCTTGATAACTTCAACGACCTGGTTGGCAACGTCCAGATTCTCATGGAGCATATACACAATGGGCTGCCGGACCACGGTATACAGGGGGATCAGCAGCAGCATGGGCACAAAGCTCCACAGGCAGCCGCCGCCCATGGACACACCCTCTTCCTTGTACAGCGCCTGGATGGCCTGGTTCTGGCGGTTGGGGTCGTCGGCATAGCGGCGCTGGATGTCCTGCATTCTGGGAGTCAGGCGGGACATCTTCATCATGCTCTTCTTGGACTTTGCGGTAATGGGCAGCAGAACCAGCTGCACCAGAATTGCGAACAGGATCAGAGCCATACCGTAGCTGTTGGTCAGCCGGTACAGCAGCTCCATCAGGTAGCCGAAGGGCACCTGGATGATATCGGCAATGTGGAATGACAGTAACATGGACTTTCCTCCTTATGGAAGTCATGGTACGGGGTCGTAGATATCCCGATGGGAAAAGGGATGGCACCGGGCCAGGCGTTTGATTGCCAGCCAGCCTCCCTTTACGGCGCCGTATTTTTGAATCGCTTCGTAGGCATAGGCGGAACAGGTTGGACGGTAGCGGCAGCGGGCCGGGAAATAGGGGGAAATGCACTTGGAGTAAAAGGAGATGAGGCCAAGAAGGAACCGTTTCACTACGCTTCCTCCTGCCGCAGAAGCCCTGCCTTCCGGGCAAGGCGCAGATAGCTCTCCGTCAGCTTTTCAAAGGGCGCTTCCACCGAGCGGCTTCTCGCCACCACCACAATATCCCACCCGGGGGCAAACTTCTGCTCATTCAACCGGTAGACCTCCCGCAGCCTTCTGCGGGTGCGGTTGCGGACCACGGCGTGGCCCAGCTTCTTGCTGACGGTAATACCCACCCGATTGCGGCCCAGGCGGTTGCGCCGGGCGTACAGGACCATATTGCCATCGGCAAAGCCCTGGGTGTGGTAAAGGCGCTGGAATATGTGGTTCAGTTTCAGGCTGCTGGAAAACTTCATTGCTATTTCTCCTAAAAAGGGAGCGGGGCGAATGTTTCATTCACCCCGCTGTAGCTCCCGTTTCGCTCTTACGCGCGTATTTCCTTGTGTTCCACAGGGGCGGCGCATCAGGCGGACAGAACCTTGCGGCCTCTTGCACGACGGCGGGCCAGAACCTTGCGGCCATTGGCAGTAGCCATTCTCTGACGGAAACCGTGAACCTTGGAACGGTGACGGTTGCTGGGTTGGTAGGTACGCTTCATTACGGATACACCTCCTATTTTCTCTGAAAATCATATGCTCGACAGCCACAAAAGTGGCCGCAGCAACACAAACGGACAGACCTCCACGGTCATGCCTGCTCATTATAACCGAAAAAGTCATGGAGGTCAACATTTTTTTCACACAGACGGTGTTTTTCTTTTCTGTGCGCAAAAACGCCGCTCAGCATATGCCGGGCGGCGTTTGGTTTTACTCCTGAGCCCGCTTCTTCATCAGGTTCCGCATACGCAGGGCGTGGTCCAGCTCGCGCTTGCGGATGCGCAGGCTCTTGGGGGTGCATTCCAGCAACTCGTCATCCGCCAGGAACTCAATGCACTGCTCCAGAGACATGATTCTGGGGGGCGTCAGCCGCAGGGCCTCGTCAGAGCCGGCGGCGCGCATATTGGTCAGCTGCTTCTTCTTGCAGACGTTGACGGTCATATCCTCGTTCCGGCTGCATACGCCCACGACCATACCGGCATACACAGGCGTGCCCGCACCGATAAACAGCGTGCCGCGCTCCTGGGCATTGAACAGGCCATAGGAGCAGGCCTCGCCGGTTTCGAAGGCGATGAGGGAGCCAACCTGGCGGCGCTCGATCTCGCCCTTCATGGGCGCGTAGCTGTCCAGCACGGAGGACATGATGCCCTCGCCCCGGGTGTCGGTCAGGAACTCGTTCCGGTAGCCGAACAGGCCCCGGGAGGGAACCAGGAACTCCAGACGGTAGCGGCTGCCCACAGGGGTCATGCCCAGCAGGTCACCCTTGCGTTTACCCATCTTCTCGATGACGGCACCCATGCTCTCCTCGGGCACATCGGCAACCATCCGCTCGATGGGCTCGCAGAGCTTTCCGTCGATCTCCTTGGTCAGCACACGGGGGGTGGACACGGAGAACTCGTAGCCCTCCCGGCGCATGGTCTCCATCAGGATGGACAGGTGCATTTCGCCGCGGCCCGCCACATTGAAAGCGTCGGTGCCCTGCTCGGTAACGTGCAGGGACACATCCTTCAGCAGCTCCTTCTCCAGCCGGTCCCGCAGGTTCCGGGAGGTGATGAACTTGCCCTCCTTGCCGGCGAAGGGAGAATCGTTGACGGCAAAGGTCATTTCAATGGTGGGGTCGGAGATCTTCACAAAGGGCAGGGGCTCCACCACCATGGGGTCGCACAATGTACGGCCGATGGTAATATCCGCCATGCCGGACAGGGCCACGATCTCACCGGCGCTGGCCTGCTGCACGGGCACCTTTGCCAGACCATCGAAGGTATACAGGGCAACGACCTTTCCCTTGGCCTTGTGATCCGGGTCGTGATAGTCGCAGATGGCAACCTCCTGGTTGACCTTAATGGTGCCCCGCTCAATGCGGCCCACCGCGATACGGCCCACATATTCATTGTAATCGATGGAGGAGACCAGCAGCTGCAGCGGGCCGTTCTCATCGCCCGTAGGGGGATCGATATACTCGATGATGGTCTCGAACAGAGGCTTCAGGTCGGTACCCTGCTCATCGGGGCTGTAGGACGCAGTACCCTGACGGCCGGAGCAGAAGATGGTGGGGGAATTGAACTGCTCATCGGTAGCGTCCAGCTCCAGCAGCAGCTCCAGGACCTCGTCCATGACCTCATGGACCCGGGCGTCGGGCTTATCCACCTTGTTGACGGCCACGATCACCTTGTGGCCCAGCTCCAGGGCCTTCTGCAGCACGAAGCGGGTCTGGGGCATGGGCCCCTCGGCGGCATCCACCAGCAGGATAACGCCGTTGACCATCTTCAGGATACGCTCCACCTCGCCGCCGAAATCGGCGTGGCCCGGGGTATCCACGATGTTGATCTTGTAGTCTTTATAGTGCACGGAGGTGTTCTTGGCCAGAATGGTGATGCCGCGCTCCCGCTCCAGGTCGCCGGAGTCCATGACCCGCTCCACAGTGGCCTGGTTCTCCCGGTAAATGCCGCCCTGCTTCAGCATTTCGTCAACCAGGGTCGTCTTGCCGTGGTCAACGTGGGCGATAATGGCAATATTTCTGATTTTTTCCTGAGATGCCATAAAAAAGCTCCTTATATTTAGAATGTATCAACTCTCAGCATAGAAATATAGCACAGTTTCTCTCCATATGCAATCTTTTTCTCAAGATTTGCCATACAAAAGTTGAAGAATTCCAGTCTTTTCTTTCGTGCATATTTTCCTGAATAGCTGCATTCCCCTGTTTGGCCAAAGGGAGATGCAAATTGCGAAGGCAAGCCGGGGGCAGCAAAATGCAGCAAAATGCAGGGAAATCACCCTCCTATCCTATCCAATCCTATCCTATATAGAGAGAGTGGGTATGCGGGCAAGCCGCCCACACACCCACATTTTCTTTCCGTTCCGGCTTTGGAGAAAGGCAGAGCGGAAACGGCATTATTTTTTCCGCTTCTCCCACTCCGGCTTGTAGGCCAGATAGGTGCAGACCCCAAACAGGGCAGCGCACAAAAGGCTGATCTTCCAGCCGATGGAAAAGGCCTTGTTCTGATAGCGCAGCGTAACGGTATGGGTTCCCTGGGTCATATGGGTACTGATCATACAGTCCCCTACCAGGGTGATCTCTGCCTCTTCCCCATCCACATACAGGTGCCAGTTGCCATTCTGAGGAACCGACGTGTAGAAGAGTCCATCCCGGTCACAGTCAATGGTGCCCTCCACCCTTGTCTGGCGGAAGGAGGTAATCCTTAAGGTGGAGGCATTCAGAATGTCGTAGCCCCGGAAGAACAGGTCATTGTCCAGCTGCGAGGCCGTCACCGTCATGGTGCCGGATTCCCCTGCATCGCACAGGACGCGGACCTCTACACTGTCCGTGGGCGTGACATCCCCAACCGCAAGCATCTGGGGCAGGCTGATGGTCTCCCGGTACAGCTCCACGCCGTTGATACAGACCACGAAGTCATTCCGCTTCGGCAGGTCCAGCCAGACGCACACAAAGCCCTCGTCATTGGGGGAGAAAAAGTAGGACACGTAGGCCCCCTCGTCGCACTCCGAATAGCTGAGCTTGCCCCGGGTGCTCTGCTCCGTCACCTGGGTGCCGTTGCCCAGAGCCACCACCTGGCTGCCTGCGATGGCCCGCCACACCGGCGTTTCCAGCCCTGTGGCAGCGGAGAATACCTCATTTTGCATTTGCCACGGGTCCGTTTCTCCAAAATCCGCCTGGGCCAAGGCATCCTCTGCCAGGAAGCCCAGGGGCAGATAGGCCTTGTTTTTCAGCAGGTACACATTTTCATAGTGGTGGACCTCTTCAAACATGGAGCTGGTGCGGTCCCGGCCGTCCCGGTCCATCATGTATTTCAGGTCCAGGAACAGATTTGCCACCGGGCTGCTCTCCTCAAAGCAATACCGGTTGTAGGTGTTTTTCGCGCCATAGCCAAAGGCCTTCATGAACTCGGTCACCCGCACATTGGCAGAGCTGGTGAAAGCGGAAATGCCATTGTAGCCATTGAGCGCATCGTCGTTCAGGGTCTGGGCATGGGTCACCTCTGCCCGGTAGAAGGGCTCTTTCTCCCGCTCGCGCATATAGCGGAACATGGAGGCCGCCGCCTCCCGGCCCTTGGGATAGTTGGAAACCCCGGTGCCCGGGAAATACAGGCCGAAGGACAGCAGGTTTGCGCACATTTCCAGAATGATCACCGTCAGCACCGCCCTGCGGGAATGAACCCGGTAGCAGCTCTGGCGATAGCGGGCCCGGGACACCTCGGCAGGCTCCGCATCCTCGGCGATTTTCACCTTTTTCTTGCCATAGAGCAGGCAGGCTGTAAAGGCAAGCAGGAAGCCAAAATTGTACAGCGCATAAACCGGAGCCTCCAGGGCAATGCCGAAGGCCTCGGCGGTCTCCGTGTGCGTCAGGTCATTGGAGCAGCACAGCACCGCGCCGGTGAACAGCATGGCAGCCAAAATATGCCAGACGGAAAACCGCCGCCGCAGCAGCCAGGCCCGATAGGCCATATACAGCAGCACAAAGCTGAAGAGGAAGCTGAACCGGTAAGGGATCATATTGGGGAAATGGAAGCCGTGCCAGATGTAGTCCAGCTGCCGGATGATGAAGCTCAGCAGGAAAAACAGCAGCAGGAATACTGCGCACAGCTTGTCCCGGAGCTTTACTTCCTTCGCCATCAGGAAGAGGAAGGCCAGCTGAATTGCGAACACGCCGCAGTACAGGTTCGGAAGCCCCTCCTTGAAATTGGGCTCCAGAGCGCCGCCCATATTGCCCGCCACCTGACGCATGGCGTCCAGCAGCCCCTTCCAGGTATTCTCCGAGGCAATATTCAGCCGGAAGCCCTTGGGAAAAGCATTGACGCTGGACTGGGTGGTTTGCAGAGCCGCCAGGGTTGGAAGCTCCAGAACGGCAGTCATGCCAATGGCCAGCAGGGAGAAAATCGCAATGCGCACCAGATCCAGCCCCGCCCGCTTCCAGCCGGGGAACCGGCAGATCTCATAGCAGAAGAACACCAGCGCCACGAAAATGCAGACGAAGAAGCCCACATAGTAATTGGCGTAAATGGCCAAAAACAGCGTTGCGGTGTACAGGAAGAAGCGCTTCTCCCGCAGCAGAGCGATCTCCCCCAGAATGACAAGAGGCAGCAGGGCGAAGGTATCCATCCACATGATGTTCCAGTGGAAGCCCAGGGCCCAGGCGCACAGAGCATAAAACGCGCTGAAGGCCACCACCGCAAAGTCCTTCTTCCCGTAGAGCTTTTGCAGAAACAGCGAGAAGAACAGCCCCGCGAAGCCCAGCTTGATGGGCGTTAAGAGGGTGAAATAGCCGAGAAGCCACTTTTCCGGCAGCAGCACGCTGAGAAGATTCAGGGGGCTTGCCAGATAATAGGAGATGAGCCCCAGGTAGTCCACGCCCATGCCGATGGACCAGTTGTAGAGCAGGCTCTGCCCCTGCCGCAGGCTGCGGCGGAAGGCCAGGAAAAAGGGGTAATACTGGTGATACATATCGGAATACAGCATGGATGTCTTGCCGAAGGGGATGTAGCCGCTGATGAGCATGACCACCAGCATCCCCACACAGGGGAAGGCAAAGGACAGCACCGTAAAATTCCATTTCCATTTCCGGGTAAGCGGATTGGACAGCTTCATAATATGGAAACCTCCAGGGTATGATTCAGGATTTTACTATATTATCATATTTTCCCCGGAAGGTAAAGGCAGGAACCGTCTAGGAGAGCTTAAATTTCTATGAAGAAAAAAGCCACACCCCGCCGCCTGGCAGGGTATGGCAAAAATCATTCAATCCAGCTCGTCGGTCTCCTCGTGCACATGGTCTTGATCATGGCAGCAGCAGTCGCCGCCGCTGTCTTCCATATTGGTCAGCTCGCTGATGCGGACCTTCTGGCGCAGCTTCATCTCCTCCACGCTCTTGTGGAGCAGCTCCTTCACGGCCACGGGGTCCTTGATGTTTTTCATCACCAGAGTGGGGCAGGTCTTATCCGAAGACAGGATCGTCACCGTCCCTACCCCCAGCAGCCGCTGGAAGAGATTCCGGCTGGTGCTGATATCCCGGACACGGTAGAGAAGGATCTCATCGTCCGTCACATTCAGAAAGCCCTTGGACAGAAACAACCGGTCCTCTGACAGCATATACCGTGTAAAGGACAGAGGGAGGCCCAAAAAGCGCTTCCGGTCCTTCCATGCGTAGGCGATCTTTTCCTTTTTCATAAGCGATCCTCCTTTGTAATTTGCTTTATTTTACTATTGTTTTCCCCCAATGTCAAGAATCACAGAATCAGGCAGACCAGTCCCGTGGCCCCTTCGTTGACAATGCGGCCCAGGGTTCCCCGGAATTTGGTGCGCACATCCTCCGGAAGCCGCAAAAGCTTGGCATTGAGCCCCTCCTGGATCAGATCGTACACGGATTTTCCGAAAATATTGCTCTGCCACAGCTTCTCCGGCTCCTGGCCCCCCAAATATTCAATGAGCTCTTTGGACTGCTCCTCACCGCCAACCATGGGACTGATCTCCGTGTCCACATCCACCCGGATCATGTGGATGGAGGGGGCCATAGCCCGGAGCTTGACCCCGTAGCTGCCGTTCTTTTTCAGCACCTCCGGCTTTTCCAGCTTCAGCTCCTCAGGCCCAGGTCCCACCACTCCGTAGCCCGTAGCCCTGACGGAGGCAAGGGCATCTGCCAGGCGGTCATATTCCCGCTTGACCCGGCTAAGCTCGGTGAGCAGCTCCAGCAGCTGCCCATCGCTTTCAATGGGCATTCCCGCCCGGGCGCTGAGTATCTCATAGAACATGGACTCCGGGAAACGGATGACGCAGTCCACCCGACCGCTGCCGGGGTCTATATTCCGGAAGTCCGCCTCCTGCACTCCGGGCAGCGCTCGCAGCGCTTCCAAAGCCTGTGCTGCCTGGCCCAAAGAGCCGATCCCATCCGCAGCCTCCAGGAGACCCCGGTACAGCGCCGTTTTCACCGGATGGTCCCGCTCCAAAGCATCCATCCACCGGGGCAGAAACACCCGCAGCGCCGTCATGGGGAAGCTATAGAGCATGGCATTCAGAAGCGCGCCGATTCCTTGGGCATCCACCGCCTGACAGTCCAGAATCATGCAGCAGATATGGAATTCCCCGTCCAGCGCGGCTTTCAGCGCCTTGGCCTGCTGGCCCTCCGGCTCCCGGCTGTTGATGACCACCAGATAGGGCTTGCCCGTAGCGCGCATATCCGCGATGGCCCGCTTTTCCGCCTGGACATAGTCCTCCCGGGGAATGTCCGTAACGGTCCCGTCGGTGGTCACCACCAGGCCTAAGGTGGCGTGGCCCTCCATGACTTTCTTCGTCCCCAGCTCCGCCGCCTGGGTCATGGGGATCTCCCGGTCGAACCAGGGGGTCGTCACCATCCGGGGCTTGCCGTCCTCCTCCGCGCCCATGGCCCCAGGGATCATATACCCCACGGAATCGATCATGCGGATGCGCAGCCGGGCCGTACCGTCCGGGCTGACCTCCACGGCCTCCTCCGGCACAAATTTTGGCTCCGCCGTCATAATGGTCCTGCCGGAGCCGCACTGGGGCAGCTCGTCCCGGGCCCGCTCCGCCCGGAAGGGGTCCTCCATGGCGGGGATCACAAGCTCCTCCATGATGCGCTTGATCAGCGTGGATTTTCCGGTGCGAACCGGCCCCACCACGCCGATATAGATATTGCCGCCGGTTCTGGCAGCGATATCCTGATAAATTGTTTCCATAGCCAGCCTCCTCCTTCGGCAGGAGCGATCCTGCCATGGTTTGTTTCCATGGTATGCTTCCTTTCCGGAAGGTAGAACGGCCCCCAATGGGGCAAACTTCCCCGGAATTCTGCTTTTCTCAAAAAATTATTGAAAATAATGTTTGACAAATGAAGAAAAAGCCTATATAATACGTTAGCACGACTTTGAGAGGGGGGAAGATTATGCTGTTGGGGCTTTCCAAGATCATCGATTGTCCCGGCGCGTCCCTTCCCTTTTCCACCGGCGTGGATCTGAGCGATCTTCGCTATGGCCTCAGCAACCCGGTTTCCGAACCGGTTCTGGCAGAAGGAACCGTGCGCAATACCGCCGGAGTTTTGATGATGCAGGGCTCCCTGCACACCACCATCCACGGTATCTGTGACCGGTGCGCGGTCGAATTCGAGCGTAAGATCGAGTTCCCCATCGACGTTGTCCTTGTAACCGAGCTGGCCAGTGAAGAGAACGAAGATGAGTGGGTATTCCCTCTGGAGGGAGACAGCGCCGATCTGGACGACATTGTGCGGACCGTGTTCGTACTGAATCTGGATTCCAAGCTGCTTTGCAAGGAGGATTGTAAAGGCCTTTGTCCCAGATGCGGCAAAAACCTGAACGATGGTCCCTGCAATTGCCGGAAGGAGCTCGATCCCCGATTTGCTGCTTTAGAGCAGCTTCTTGAGAAGTAAATCCATATTGATGCTGTGAAAAGCAGTTTTACCAAGGAGGTGTCACCATGGCTGTCCCTAAGTGTAAAGTGTCCAAGGCCCGCCGCGATAAGCGCCGTGGCTCTAACTGGAAGCTGTCCGCTCCCAGTGTTGCGGTTTGCCCCAAGTGCGGTGAGCCCGTAATGCCCCACAGAGCTTGCAAGGCTTGCGGCACCTACAATGGCCGTCAGGTTCTGGCTGTTGAGGCTGAGTAAGGCAAAAACGGAAAACCAGAGGAAGGCAAGCGCCTTCCTCTTTTTCCGTTTCTGCGGAAAGTCTTGCTTTCTTAACAATTCTATGCCATAATAACTCAATAAATATTTTCATGTAAACCATACAAAGAATAAGCCTGTGGGCAGCACCGCACAATTCGGCAAGAGCAGTCAGCGAGAGATTTTTTGCCGGAGAAAAACTCTAAAAGTGGAGGAATACTTTGTGTGTTTCCCACTTTTAGAACTGCACAGCCGGTGAAAAATATCCGCTGACGGCCGCATACGAATTGTGCGGTGTTGCCCCCCAAAAAGAAAGGACGTGTTGCTCATGGCGAAACCCTTGGTTGCCATTGTTGGCCGCCCCAATGTGGGAAAGTCTATGCTCTTTAATAAGCTCACCGGTCAGCGCACCTCCATCGTGGAGGACACCCCCGGCGTGACCCGGGACCGAATCTATGGGGACTGCGAATGGTGCGGCCGCACCTTCTCCCTGGTGGATACCGGCGGTATCGAGCCCAGCACTGACAACGATATGCTGAAGTTCATGCGCCGCCAGGCGGAGATCGGCATTGAGCTGGCCGATGCCATCATCATGGTCACGGATGTCCGCAGCGGCGTTACCGCGGCGGACGAGGACGTGGCCACTATGCTGCGCAAATCCGGCAAGCCCGTGGCCCTGGCCGTCAACAAGTGTGACTCCGTCGGCCCCACCAATCCGGATGTGTACGAATTCTACTGTCTGGGCATTGGCGACCTGTTTGAGACCTCCGCCGTCCACGGTCACGGTACCGGCGATCTGCTGGACTGGGTTCTGGAAAACATCCCCGCCGATGACGGCGAAGAAGAGGATACCGACGTCATCAAGGTTGCCATTGTGGGCAAGCCCAATGTGGGCAAGTCCAGCCTGCTAAACCGGATTCTGGGCGAAGAGCGGGTCATTGTCTCCAATGTGGCCGGAACCACCCGGGATGCCATCGACTCCTACTATGAAAACGAAACCGGCAAATACTGCTTCATCGACACCGCCGGTATGCGCCGGAAGAGCAAGGTGGACGATGCCATTGAGAAATACTCCAATATGCGCTCCGTCAGCGCCATCGACCGGGCAGACGTGTGCCTGATCCTCATCGATGCCAACGAAGGCGTCACCGAGCAGGATACCAAAATTGCCGGTCTGGTCCACGAGGCAGGCAAGGCTGCCGTCATCGTGGTCAACAAGTGGGACGCCGTGGCCGACAAGGAGACCAACACCATGCGGGACATGGAGGCCAAAGTCCGCCAGGGCCTGAGTTATATGCTCTATGCCCCCGTCATCTTCCTGTCCGCCCTGACCGGCGCCCGGTGTGACAAGCTGTTCGACACCATTCAGGAGGTCCACAAGCAGAACACCAGCCGCATCACCACCGGCAGCCTGAACGCCGTTCTGGCCGATGCAACCGCCCGGGTTCAGCCGCCTACGGACAAGGGCCGCCGCCTGAAGATCTACTATATGACCCAGGCCGGCACCAAGCCCCCCCACTTCGTCATCTTCTGCAACGATGCCCGGCTCTTCCACTTCTCCTACCAGAGATACCTGGAAAACCAGATCCGGGAGGTCTTCGGCCTCCAGGGCACGCCCATCCGCATCACCATTCGCCAGAAGGGCGACAAGGAGGAGTAAGCCGTGGCCGTTTCCATTGCGCTGATATGTGTACTGGGCTATCTGCTGGGCGGCATCAACGGAGCCATCCTGCTGTCCAAGCTGGTGGAAAAGGACGATGTCCGCCGCCATGGCAGCGGCAATGCCGGCTTCACCAATTTCTTCCGCAACTACGGAAAGCGCACTTCCCTGCTGGTCATCCTCATTGATGCGGCAAAGGCGGCGGTTTCCTGCCTTCTGGGCGGCTGGCTGCTGGGGAAATGCGGTCTGCGGACAGAGGGGATGCTTCTGGGCGGCCTGGCTGCCACATTGGGCCACGATTTCCCCGCCTTTCTGGGCTTCCGGGGGGGCAAGGGTATCGTCTGCGGATTTGCAACCGCTCTGGTCACGGACTGGCGGGTAGGCCTTATCCTGCTTGCGGTCTTCGCCCTGGTGTATTTTCTGACCCACTATGTGTCCCTGGCCTCGGTGCTGTGCGCCCTGGGCCTCTTTGTCAGCTTTTGGCTGTTCTATCCCGGCCGGCCCTTCGTGCTGATCCTGTCCGGGTGTCTGAGTGCCCTGGCTATTTTCCTGCACCGGGAAAACATCGGCCGTCTGGTCAGGGGCCAGGAACGAAAAACATATTTCTTCAAAAGGGGCGAAACAAAATGAACGCAGCCGTCATCGGCGCCGGTGCCTGGGGCACTGCCCTGGCCTGCCAGCTCAGCCGCAACGGCCATGACACGGTCTTGTGGTTCCGCAGCCCTGAAAAGGCAGCCTTGGCCCAGGAAACCCGGATCAATCCCCGGCTGAAAAATGCCGTGCTTCCGCCCCAGCTTCTCTGCACAGCAGACCCCCAGTGCGTCCGGGGCTGCAAGCTGGTGGTCATTGCGGCCCCCTCCTTCCCCATCCGGTCCGTGTGCCAAACCGTCGCGCCCTATCTGGACGAAAGCGCTATTATGGTCTCCGTAACCAAGGGCATTGAGGAAGGAAGCCTGCTGCGCATGAGCCAGATCGTGGCCCTGGGCGGCTGGCTGCTGGGGAAATGCGGTCTGCGGACAGAGGGGATGCTTCTGG
>CAMFMO010000016.1:0-55865 GCA_945963595.1 uncultured Clostridia bacterium
ACCCCCATAAGAAACAGTTTTGTCTTTCACTGTCTCTTATGGGGGTAGCATATCACAAACGTCACGCCTTTCTGATTTCCGGGCAAGCTGCCCGTATCCGGTGGGATTCCCCGGTCATTCTGTTTTCTGCTTTCCCGCGCCGCGGGAGCGTCTTCTTCTGCGGCGGCGGGGGCGCTCCTCGGGGTCGGCCTTTTCGGCCCGACGGGCATAGGCCTCGGCCGCCTCAGAGGTGGCCTCATAGGTCAGGCGGCTGACCCGAACAAGTCCGTCCGGCTGCTCGCTCAGGCGGATGCGGATCAGAAATTTTCCATGCTCCGGGCAGGTGGCCAGATCCATATACCGGTGGCCCGCCTGGGCAAACCAGCGGGAGCCCAGCATCTGCCGCCCGCACTCCGGGCAGAGACTGTCTTTTCCGGACATGGCGGCCAGGGCCGCGGTCTTATCCGGCAGATCCCGGAAGACCTCCCGCTGAATGCAGCCGGGAAGCTCCGCCCCATGGAAGCCGTTTTCATGGCTCTTGAGGGCAGCATCGTATTCCCTTGCCCCACGCTCCAGATCCAGCTTGGCGCAGATGAGGGCTGTATGGTAGGCATCGCCCAGTGCATCATGGGCCGGGCGGCTGGCCTCGATTCCGCACAACTCCATCGCCGTTTTCAGGGCCTTCTGAGAGGTGGAGCCATCGGTCTGGGCGTTGAAGATCATCTGGGCATTGTACCAGCGGTCTGTCCAGCTCTCGTCCAGGTCATACAGTCGCAGATTTTCCCGCAGAATGCCAATATCGTCAAAGCCCCAGGTCAGGAAAATGATGTCCTCGCCGCACCAGCTGTGAAACCGCTCCATGGCCTCCGGGAAGGGGATGCCCTCCTCCCGCAGCCGAGCTTCCTTAATGCCCGTCAGCTTGCTGACCCGGCGGTTTAAGTGGCGGTAGACCTTGGGGCGCACCATGATTTGAAATTCATCCGCCACCCGGCCTTCCTGCGTGACCCGGACAGCGCCGATCTGGATGATCTCCCCCCGAATGGTCACCGGCAAGGGCTTTTTTGAGGAAGGCGAGCCGGGCCAGGGCTGATTCCATTCCATATCTAAAACAATATAATCCATGGTAAAAAACCTCTTATATTCCTTCTTTCCGTGTATCATACCACAAACATAGGCTCCGTGTAAATATGTTCTTCCGAATTCTTCGGAAATTATTCCGATTGCATTTCCCGGGAAGATGTATTATACTTAGGGTAGGGTTTGTAGGATTTCCCTTTTATCCCCGGAATCGACCCGTTTCTATTTGTTGATTCTGTTACAATTCAGGAGGTAAGGTCCCATGCCGAACACAAAGGATACCGCTGCCGAAGCGGCTGCGGAAAAAACCGCAAAAAAGAGAACGGCCAAGAAAGCGGGAGCCGCCGAAGCATCCAAAAAACGCGCGCCCCGCAAGCAAACCAAATCTTCCCAGCCCGCCCAGGAGGAAGCGCCCAAAAAGCGCCGCACCCGGAAGGCCCCGGCTGCCGAACATAAAGAACCCGCCCAGGAACAGCCTGTTCCTGAAACAACCGCCGCCCCCATCGCCGAAGTGCCCCCGGTGCCTGCACCGGACGCAGCAGCCGCCTCAGCCCAAAGCGCGCCGGAAGCTCCGGAGCCTACGGTTGACACGGCGGCACCGGAAGTGCCCGCTGAAATTCCTGCAGAAGTTGCCGTCGAACCGGCTCCACCCGTTCAAAAGGAGGTCCAAACCATGCCCGAAAACCAGATTTCCTATACGCCCCAGCCCGGCCCCAGAAGAAGCGTTGCCTTCATCGGCTCGGAGTGCTATCCCTTTGTGAAAACCGGCGGCCTGGCAGACGTGATGTACGCCCTGCCCAAGGCCCTGTCCCGGATGAACTGCGATGTAAAGGTGATTCTCCCCCGCTATGCCTGCATTCCCTGGGAATACCAGAGCAAGATGGTCTACCGGGGCGAATTCCAGATGAACCTGTGCAGTGATGGCCGGAGCTTCTATGTGGGGATCATGGAATACGTGTGGGACGGCATCGTCTACGACTTCATCGACAACCAGGAGTTCTTCTCCGAGGGCAATCCCTATACCAGCATCATCGGCGACATTCCCAAATTCTGCTTCTTCTCCAAGGCAGCCCTGGCTGCCCTGAACTACATGGACTGGATCCCCGACGTGATCCACTGCCACGACTGGCAGGCGGCGCTGGTGCCCGTGTATCTGCGGACGCTGTTCCAGAATACGCCCCTGAGCCGTGCCGAATCCATGCTGACCATTCACAATCTGCGCTTCCAGGGTGTTTACAACATCCCCACCATCCGCTATTGGTCCGGCCTGCCGAACTATGTGTTCAATAAGGATGCCCTGACCCAGAACTGGCTGGATGCCAATATGCTCAAGGGCGGCCTGACCTACTGCAACATGATCACCACCGTCAGCAGCACCTACGCCAGGGAAATCCAGACTCCCGAGTACGGCGAAAAGCTGGATGCCCACCTGCGCTACCACTCCGGCAAGCTCCGGGGCATCGTCAACGGCATTGACTACGACATCTGGAATCCCTGGACGGACCCCATGCTGCACACCAACTACGACATTACCAATGTTCTGCCCCGGAAGAAGGAGAACAAGCGGGCATTGCAGGAGGAGCTGGGGCTGTGGCAGGACGACCACAAGTTCGTCATCGGTCTGATCTCCCGGCTGACCAACCAGAAGGGACTGGACCTGGTGAACGCCATTCTGCCCCAGATCATGGATGAGCACACCCAGGTGGTGGTGCTGGGCACCGGCGACAGGGGCTATGAGGACGCCTTCCGGTACTACGAAAACGCCTACAGGGGCAACCTCTGCGCCAACATCATGTATGACGAGGGCCGGGCCCACCGAATCTACGCCGGTGCGGACGCCCTGCTGGTGCCCTCTCAATTCGAGCCCTGCGGCCTGACCCAGCTCATCGGTATGCACTACGGCACCATCCCCATCGTTCGGGAGACCGGCGGCCTGAAGGACACCGTACAGCCCCACAACGAATTCACCCACGACGGCAACGGCTTCACCTTTGACCGGTACGATTCCGGCCTGCTGCTGGATGCCATCAACCGGGCCAAGACCTTCTACTTCACCAACCGCTACTGCTGGGACGAAATGGTCCAGCGGGACATGGACAAGAACGTATCCTGGGAGAATTCCGCCTGGCAGTACCGCAACCTGTACCTGGAGCTGACAGCGGACCGGGGCTGATTGTCGGAGTCTAAACCAGGGACATCCGTATTTCTACTTATTGCGGCGGCAAAATCTGCCGCCGCTACTGTTTTTCAGTGTCTGATTTATACCATTTTGTAAAAATAAAGGAATGAAATCAATGGATAAATACCTATTTTGCATCTTACTCTGTACCCTCTTTCTGGTTGGTTGCAATAAAATGGAGTCCGGCCAATCAACTGCGCCTGATGTAACTGTGGCCGAAACATCCGAAACGACAATTCCAGACGAAAGCATATCGTATACTACTGCATTTGAAACAGCCGCAAACACTGAATCAGAAGAGCCGTCTGACGGGCGAGAAAATTCTGATATACAACTCGAAAAAGCAGTACACCCGTCAACGGGGTACGCTATGTATGACGCTTTGATTGAAAAGTGCATATGGGCAGCGCTCCACACCACGCCGGACGACTTTGATTTATTCGAAAAAGAGCAAATCCCAGATGTGCTACGTTATGGTAACTCCGATTCTTCTTTCTCCTTTACCTGTATGGATCTTGATGATGACGATGATGACGAGCTACTCATATACCAGAAATGGATGGATGATTCCCCTGTATACGCAGCCTATACAATTGAAAACGGTCAACTCGTCTGGCTTCTGAAAGGCAATGAAAGAAACCGGTATTACATTTGTTCAGACGGGAAAATCGGAAATGAAGGTTCATCCGGAGCTATGTATTCGACAATTTCCACATATAGCTATAGCGATGGTATTTTATCGCTGATTGAATGCTACTTTACCGATGACACGCAAGGGAATGGGAATTACTGGTTTTATTCCCAAAAAGGGCCCAACGCCCCTGACGCGGAATCGATTTCCGAGGAAGCATTCAACAGTGCAGTTTCAAATATCAAAAAAATCTATCTTTCTCTCGATGGGATGAGTTTAAACACGTATATGGAGCAAGATGAACAGGCAATCCGCCTTGACATTCAAACAGCTGCGCAAACTGAGAAATATGTTCATGGTGAAGAAAAATATGAGCTCTGGGACACCGTTTTGAATCGTCTGTGGAAGATTCTAAAATATCGGTTATCCAGTGAGGAAATGAAGCAGTTGACGCAGGAGCAGCTTATCTGGATCGATCAGAAAGAAACAGCCGCGCAGAACACAAATTCCGAATACAGTTTTGAAATTCAGGCTTCGTATACCAAAGAACGTATAAGTGAACTGTTAATGCGAATCAAGAGTTGAAAACTACCCTTGCATGTAAAATCTAAACCCTTATGGGTCTTGGAGAAACAGGAAATCTGATGGGCGAGAGTCAAGCCTTCCCCTGGGAGGGCGGTGCGTCGCGCAGCGAATTGAATGAAATGATTGCCTGTGGCAATCACACATTAAAACGCGATGGTGCCGAGCAAAGCGAGGCGGATGAGGTCGAGACTTCAAGTTATGTACTCACTGTGTTTTCACCTCCGGCCCCAACCTCATCCGGCCTGCTGGCCACCTTCCCCTCCCAGGGGAAGGCTTGGGGTTTCCGCTTTCAGGGTATACGTTCAACTTTCATCTCTGCTTGACCCCAAAGTAGTTTCTTGAGTTACCTGACTACCACAGGCTTTCAACCATTGATTCGCATTGTTAATGTATCTCAATAATTGAAATTCTGTAGGGGCCGATGAGAGCATCGGCCCCTACTAGCTTTCTATTCCACATAGGTCCCGCTTTTTTACAACGATTGCATGAGTAAGTATTTAAACGGTAAGGCACGCACAACCATAGGGAACGACCTACGTGCCGTTCCGTTGACCCCGTAGTTTTCGCATTTTCGGAAATACGCTCGTCCATAGGGCTTCGGAACGGAACATAGGCCATTCCCTACGATACCGTTTCACGTGATGTACACAATTTTACGGCTTACGCAATTGTCCTACTATTTTTTGAAAAGAACTTGACAAACACATCGAAGCTCGATATATTATATGCAGAACCTCGATATATTGAGGTAAGATAGTGAGGGATGTCTATGGACAATAAGATCAAACGAATCTACGTTCCCATGACGGAGACCGGCTTTTACATTCTGTTCTGTCTCCGGCAGCCCCAGCACGGCTATGGGATCAGCCAGCGGGTCCGGCAGATGACCGGCGGGGCCGTGACCATCAGTGCGGGGACCATGTATGGGACCCTTTCCAAAATGGAAAAGGACGGGCTGATCGTCTTTGACCGGGAAGAGGACAAAAGGAAGCTCTACCGGATCACGGAGCTGGGAATAGAGGTACTGAACCTGGAAATCAAACGCATTGAACGCCTGTATAAAAACAGCAAGGGAGAGGAAATTCATGGCTGAGAAGAAAACATTTATCCGCTTTTTTACCATCGCGGACTTTGCGGAAGAGGAAATCTGGCTGCGCGAGCAGCACAAAAAGGGCTGGAAGCTGGCCAAAATAGTGCCGCCATGCTTCTATGTCTTTGAAACATGCGCGCCTGAGGACGTGATCTACCGGCTGGACTACAAAAACGGTGAGGAAAACGGCAGTTATTTCCAGATGTTTCAGGATTACAGCTGGGAGTATCTTGGCCGCTGCGTGGGCTGGCTGTATTTCCGCAAGCCCGCTGCCCAGGGCATTTCCGAAGAGGATAGCTCCCTGTTCTCGGACAACGCTTCCAAAATCGACCTGATCGATCATGTCTGCAAGACCCGCCTGCTGCCGCTGGGGATCATCTTCCTTTGCTGCATTCTGCCAAATCTATTCAAAAGCACCGAACCCTATAGCCCCGGTTCCATCGGCTTTACGGTGTTCTTTGCCGTTATGGCCCTTTTGTACATCTGCGTGCTCCTTTACTGCGGACTGAAATTGCGAAAGCTCCGGAAGCAGTACCGCAGGGATTGATCCCATATCACTGAAAAGAGACACCCGGAATTTTCCAGGTGTCTCTCTTTTACGCAACGGGCTTATTTCTGCCGCTTCAATACGGAATCCAGGGTCTTCCCCAGGATGCCGCCCAGCACGCCGCAGGCACCTGCTTCCGCCAGGCCCTGAATGCCCACCAGCAGCACCACGAACATCAGCGGATTGGTGGCGCCGAGCTTGGAAACCAGGCCCTGCACATAGTCGCAGCGATAAAAAACAAGCACGATGTAACCCATGAAGAACAGGGTATTGAGCAGCGGGGCGCTGACGGCACCTACAAAATAGCTCCAGCTGCCCTTTGCATCCACCCGTCTGCACAGCTTATACACATAGCCGCAGCAAAGACCCATGAGCATCCGCATGCCCACGCACAGGATAACCGTGTGTACAGGGCTGATGTTGAAAAAAGTCCCCGTCATGAAGGACCTTCCGGAAATTGCGTCCGTCAGGCTCAGAATGCCGAACACAGCACCCAGGACCATCCCCTCCACCGGGCCGCAGAGCATGGCGGCAATGGCAATGGGCAGGGTCAGAAAGCTCATGTTCAGCGGCCCTACGGGAACGGCACCCAGGCCGATGGCCCGCATGGCCAGCTCAATGGCCAGAAGCAAAGCCAGCTTCGTCAGTCTCTGAACGCTCGTACTTGTGGTTTTCATATTCAATTCCTCCTGCTGTCGTTCCGGTCTTCCGGATACAACGCATTATTTATTTGCCGCAGCATATGCCTTTTCTTCCGCTGCCGTTCCCGAAACGGGATACAGCGCGGACACCTCCGGTCTTGCCGCAAACATTCCCCATTATAGCAGGCTATGCAGGAAATGCAAGCCTATTTTTCCTTTTTATTCAGCCGGTAGAGGTACGCCAGGCCCTTGAGGATCATATCCGGGTCGTAGCTGTGGGGGTGGGTGACCAGCCTGTCCACATAGGCTGCGCCGCCGCCGGTGATGACAAAGCTGTCGCTCTCGCCGAGCGGCCGATGCCCCGCTGGTACTCGGCAGTCCTGGAGGGCCGGCGTACCGTAGTCCGCGGCGGAGTGCATGCAGCCCTCCGTATTCCTTCCGATCACCCGTTCCGGGGTCTGCAATTCCAGCTTCGGCAGCTGGGCCGTATGGGCCCCCAGGGCTTTCAGTCCCGTCTCCATGCCCGCCGCAATGACGCCGCCGCAGAAGATGCCGCCCTTTTTGATCACATTAAAGGTAGTCGCCGTGCCCAGGTCCGCTGTCACGAGAGGGAGCTCATAGTGGGCCGCCGCCCAGGCGCTGTCCGCCAGGCGATCCCGGCCCAGCTTTTGGGGTTCCGGCACATCCAGAGTAATCCCCAGCTTGCTTTCACAGGTGACAACCAGAGGCTCCAGACCAAAAATCGAATTCAGGGCCTCCCGGATCACATCCAGGACTTTGGGCACCACGCTGGAAATCACAATGCCGGAGAATTCCTCCCGCTCTTTTCCCAAAAGGTGCAGCTTTTTCAGCAGCCGGACCGTATAGTCCGCCGTGTCCCAGGTGCAGTTTGTGTCCAGCTTGGTGGTAAAATCCACACGGTATTCATTGCGGTCACTGATTTCAATGCCGCCGAAGGAAACCGTGGTATTGCCAATGTCAACTACCAATATCATACTATATTCCCCTGTTGGAAGGCTCACCCCGGCGAAACGCCGTGGGCTGCTGGATTCATTATACCCGGCTTTTTTCCCGTTGGCAATACCCTGTTGCAAATTCTGCCTATCTTTGGTATACTTGTGGTAAATCAAGTGCAGGAAGGGATAGTATGGAAAATTTACAGGGGAAATGCGTGCTTCTGGGCATTACCGGCGGAATCGCCGCCTATAAGATGGCAAATGTGGCTTCGGGTCTTCGCAAGGCAGGGGCAACGGTACACGTGATCATGACAGAGAACGCCACCAAGTTCATCACCCCTCTGACCTTTGAAACCTTGACCAACAACCGCTGCGTGGTAGACACCTTCGCAAGGGATTTTCAGTACGATGTGAAGCACATCTCCCTGGCCAAGGCGGCAGACCTGATCCTGATTGCCCCGGCCACGGCCAACGTCATCGCCAAGCTGGCAAACGGCCTGGCTGACGACATGCTGACCACAACGGTTCTGGCCGCCCGGTGCAAAAAGCTGGTAGCCCCGGCTATGAACACAGCCATGCTGGAAAATCCCATCACCCAGGACAATCTGGCCAAGCTGAAAAAATACGGCTTCGGCATCATCGAACCTGCCGTGGGAATGCTGGCCTGCAAGGATGTGGGCAGCGGCAAGCTGCCGGAGCCGGAAACCCTGCTGGACTGTATCGCCATGGAGCTGGCCAGGGAAAAGGATATGGCAGGGCTTCATGTCACCGTCACCGCAGGTCCTACCCAGGAGGCTCTGGACCCCGTAAGATACCTCACCAATCACTCCACCGGCCGCATGGGCTATGCCATTGCCCGGGAGGCCATGCTGCGAGGTGCGGATGTGACCCTGATCTCCGGTCCCACTGCGCTGAAACCCGTCCCCGGGGTCAAAACCGTGGATGTGGTCTCCGCCAAGGATATGTTCGAGGCCGTCCAAGCTGCCCTGCCGGAGACGGACATTCTCGTCAAGGCCGCCGCGGTGGCAGATTATCGGCCCGTGAGCATCGCCGAGGACAAGATCAAGAAGCAGGACGGTGATATGGCCATTCCCCTGGAACGGACGGACGACATCCTGGGCTGGGTGGCTGAGCACCGGCACCCGGGGCTCTTCGTCTGCGGGTTCTCCATGGAGACCCGGGACATGATTGAAAACTCCCGAAAGAAGCTGGCCAGGAAGCACCTGGATATGATTGCCGCCAACAATCTGAAGGTGGCCGGGGCAGGCTTCGGGGTGGATACCAATGTGGTCACCATTCTGACTGCCGACGGCATTCAGGGGCTGCCCCTGATGGGCAAGGATCAGGTGGCCGCCAAGCTGCTGGACGCCATTTTGGAAAGACGCACCAAGTAATTTTTTGCGCCCCTGCTTTCAGGCAGGGGCGCAAATCACGGAATAGAAACAGAAGAGTAGAAAGGAAACACTATGCGAACTCCCATGAAGCGAACACAGTCCCTGACCGCGGGCAGCATTTCCGGCAGTATTCTGCGGTTTGCGCTGCCCCTGTTCCTGGGACAGCTATTGCAGCAATTCTATAATATGGCGGATGCCTGGGTCATCGGCAATTTTGCCAACAACAGCGCCTTTGCTGCCGTCAGCAGTGGCGGCAATCTGACCTTTATGATCATCGGTTTCTTTAACGGTATCGGCATTGGCGGCGGTGTAGTCATTTCCCGGTACTTCGGGGCAAAGGACAACGCCAATACCCAGAAGGCCATTCACAACGCCTTCCTTTTTGGACTCCTCGCGTCCCTGATTGCAACGGCTGCCGGTTTGCTGTTCATTCCCAAAATGCTGGTTCTGATGCGGACACCGGTGGAAGTCCTGCCCTACTCCCTGCAATACTTCCGGGTGTACTTCGGCGGCGTGACCACCATTGTTCTCTATAACGTCTGTATGTCCATCATGCAGGCCCAGGGGGACAGTCTGCGGCCGCTGTACTATCTTGGCGTTTCCTCCGTGACCAACGTAGTTCTGGATCTTGTGTTTGTTGCAGGCTTTCACTGGGATGTTATGGGCGCTGCCGTTGCCACTGTAATTGCACAGGGTCTCAGTGTGGTACTATGCCTGCGGCGTATGCGCCGGGAACCGGAAGCCCACCTGCGGCTGGATTTCCGGCTGCTGCGCTGGGACAGGGCCATGATGTCCCGCATCATTCGGCAGGGTTTGCCCACCGGCATTCAAAACTCCGTGATCGGTCTGGGCAATGTGGTCATTCAGTCCAATGTCAATTCCTTCGGTGCCTACGCCATGAGCGGCCTGGGTGCCTACAGCAAGGTGGAGGGCTTTGCATTTCTGCCCGTGACGGCCATGAGCATGACCCTGCCCACTTTCGTCAGCCAGAATCTGGGGGCCGGCAATGTGGACCGTGCCAAGAAAGGCTCCCTGTTCGGCGTCCTGTCTGCCATGGTTGCGGCAGAGCTTATCGGCGTTATCATGTACATTTTCATTCCCCAATTGCTGAAGCTCTTCATCAGCGATCCGGAAGCCATCTCCTATGGCATTACCCACGCCCGTATCGATACCCTTTTCTACTGTATGCTGGCCCTGGCCCACTGCGCGGCAGGCATTCTCCGGGGCTGCGGCAAATCCACTGTGCCCATGGTGGTTATGCTGGGCTGCTGGTGCGTACTGCGCAGCATCTATGTGACGGTGATTCTGCAATTCATCCGTGAATTCCGCATGATCTCCTGGGCCTACCCCCTGACCTGGACGGTAAGCTGCATTCTCTTCGTCTTCTATCTCTTCCGCCTGAACTGGGACAAGGCAGCAGAAAAGCTGTAAACGACAAATCCACCGACGTGAGCCGGTGGATTTGTTATTATATCAAAGGATATTCTCCGTATAGCGGCACTGGGGATAACCCGTGCAGCCATAGAATGCGCCAAAGCGGCCCCGGCGCTTGGCCAGGGGTGCGCCGCAGAGGGGGCAGAGCTTCTCCGGGGCGGAATCGGCCTCCGGCTCCCGGGCCAGGAGCTCAAAGACCTGCTGGTTCATCCGGCAGTCGTTCAAGGCCCGGTGAGCCCCCATTGTAGACAGGCCGTAGTGCTCTGCCAGAGCCGTCAGCCGGTAGGTGGGCAGCCCCGCCAAACGGCAGCGGGCAAAACGCAGGGTATCTACATAGTCGTTGCCCGGCACCAGGCCGAAGCGGGTACGGCAGTCCCGAACCAGGAATTTCAGGTCGAACCGCTCAATGTTGTGGCCCACCAGCACGTCGTCGCCGAAGAAGTTCAGAAACACCGGCAGAATCTCCTCCATAGTCGGGGCATCCGAGACCATCCCGTCCGTGATGTTGTTCACCTGACTTGCGCCCCAGGGAATGGGTCTGCCGGGGTTTACCAGGCTCGAGAAGCTATCCACAATGGTTCCACTGCGGACCTTCACGGCAGATATTTCAATAACCTCATCGCAATTGCAGGAAATTCCCGTGGTTTCCAGGTCAAACAGCACATAATCCGGCACATAGCGATTCAGGTTTTTCCCCAGTGCAGAAGCAAGCATAGCAAATCTCCAATTCTCTTTTTGTTTTCCCGGCCAGCTTCCCCATTGGGGAAGCCTTTGGGTTATTTCTCTTCCTTCTTTTCAAGGGTCTCGGCGACCTGCTTCAGCAAAGAGCGAATCTCCAGATGCTGGGGGCAGATCTCCTCGCACTGGCCGCATTCCACGCAGTCCGATGCCTTGCCGGAATTGGCCGTATGGACACCGTAGTAGAAATCCGCATTCCAGTCCTTATGGGTCTGCTTGGTGTTCATCACCGCAAACAGATCGGGGATGTGGATCTGCTGGGGGCAGCCTGCCTCGCAGTAGCGGCAGGCCGTGCAGGGGATCAGGTTCATGCTGCGGAATACATTCCGCACACCCTCAATGGCATTCAGTTCCTGCTCGTTCAGAGGCTTGAAATCCGCCATGTAGTCCGTGTTGTCCTTCAGCTGCTCCATAGAGCTCATGCCGGACAGGACCATTTTGATGTTCTCAAAACCTGCCGCAAAGCGAATGGCATAGCTGGCGCTGCTGCCGCCGTGGAGCTCGTCCAGAATTTTCTGGGCCTTCTCCGGAAGCTGGGTCAGTCTGCCGCCCTTTACCGGCTCCATAACCAGCACAGGCTTGCCATGCTTCACACAGACCTCGTAGCAGGCCTTGCTCTGGACGGCGGGGTCTTCATAGTCCAGGTAGTTAAATTGGAGCTGAACGATTTCGATTTGGGGATACTCCGTCAGGATCTTGTCCAGGAACTCCGCGGAATCGTGAAAGGACAGACCTACATGGCGAATCTTTCCCTCGGCTTTCAGCTGGAAGGCCTGCTCATAGGCCCGGCACTGCTTGTAGTGGTCGTAGTTCTCCTGGCACTGAGCATGCATCAGGTAAAAGTCAAAATAGTCCACGCCGCAGTCCGCCAACTGCGCCTCAAACAGAGGGCGCACATCCGCCTCGGTTTTGAAAAAACTGCCGGAGAGCTTGTCCGTCAGCAGGTAGCTCTCTCTGGGGTGGCGGCTGGTCAGGCAGGTGCGCAGGGTCGCCTCCGCTCTGCTGTTCAGATAGCCACGGGCCACGTCAAAATAGTTAAAGCCTCTGGCCAGGAATTCATCCACCATGCCGCAGGTCTGGGCAATGTCGATCTCGTCCCCCTTCATTGGCAGACGCATAAAGCCGAAGCCCAGCTTTTTCTTCATCTTTTCCATAGAAAATCCCCCTGTTTATAGAATATAGCACTCGTATACAACCGATAGTGCCGTTTCGGTTAAGCTTTTTTTCGGGCCAATTCCAGAATTCCGGACATTTTTTCACAGATGGCACCGTAATTTTCCCTTCTGTGGGGCCGCAGGCACCGGGAGCAATCCTTGATGCCGTCCTTGGTATAGGTGAAGCTGCCGCCGCAGTTCTCCCCCAAGGCATACAGCGGGCAGTAGCAGAACAGACAGCTGAAGGTCTCCGGGTTCGCCCCCTGATGGCAGGGGAAATACTCACAGGCCTTATGCTGAAAGAAGTCATAATTTGGCATATTTTTGCCTCCTCAGTCAAATTCGTTCCAGGGGTATTCCCTGGGTGGTTCTTGGATGAATTCCATGGGTTTCTCCGTTTTCGGGTGGATGAAGGCAAGGCGATAGGACCAGAGGGCAATTTCGCAGGGGTCGTTTCGCTCGGAATACTTCCGCTCTCCCACCAGAGGCATTCCCCGGCTGGCGAACTGGACCCGAATCTGATGGGTCCTGCCTGTATGCAGGCGGATGCGCACCTTGCTCATGTCATTTTGGAACGCCAAAAGGGAATAGTCCAGCACCGCCTCCTGAATTCCCTTGCCTTCCTGGTCTGCAACAAAGGTCATGCGCCGGGCCTTGTCCCGGCCCAGCAGGTCCCGGAAGGTACCGTGCTCCTCCGCCGGGGCTCCATGGACCACCGCCAGATATTCCTTTTCAAAGCCTCCCTCCCGAATCTGCCGTGAAAGCTCGGAAGCAGCGGCGGCATTGCGGGCCAGGACCATGAGCCCGCTGACCACACGGTCCAGCCGGTGCACCGTGCGCACATCCGCGCTTTTGTCTCCAAGAGACTCCCGGACGAGCTCCGGAAGTCCACCGTGCTCGTCTGTAGACAGGACCCGGGCGGGCTTAATGCAAACAAGAATATCCACGTCCTGATACAAAATCTCCATAGCACCACCTCGTTTTCTTTATTGTAGCAAAGTCACATTCTGATTGCAAGTCAGATTTCTTTCCGGGTATTTTTGCGAAAAAGGGGCATTCTGTTCTCAGGAGGGATGGATATGACCCAAAAGCAATATGCCAAAATGGTGAAAGAGGTGTGCCCCAAATCCCCGCTGTGGAAGGACTGCATCTGCGCCTTTGTCATCGGCGGGCTGATCTGCACTCTGGGGCAGGGCTTGACGGAACTGTACGGCAGCATCGGCTTGCCGAAGCAGGATGCCGGAACCGCCGCGTCCATGACATTGGTTGCTCTGTCTGCCTTGCTGACCGGACTGAGCCTCTATGATGACATTGCCAAGGTTGCCGGGGCCGGGACACTGGTGCCCATCACCGGCTTTGCAAACGCCATTGCCGCCCCGGCTGTGGAATTCCAGACGGAAGGGTTCATTCTGGGGGTGGGTGCAAAGATTTTTACCATTGCCGGGCCTGTGATCGTCTACGGCCTCAGTGCGTCGGCTGTCTATGGCCTGATCTACTTTTTCACGACACTGTAAAAGGGCCGCTGCGTTTTTTGCAGCGGCCCTCTGGCTCTTTACTTGCGGATGGACCGCAGGCTTCCGGAAAGCTTCTTCAGGGAATCCTTTGCAGCGGCACCAACCTCGGCCAGACGGCCCGAGCCCCTGAACTGGGGCTGCAGCTGAATTTGGGGTTGCAGCTGAATCTTTGGCCTGGCCTCCAGGGTCTTCTCCAGGACCTTGCAGCGCTCCTCAGCCTGGAGCGCTTCTGCCCGGGCAGCTGCCAGAGCTTCGTTCAAGCTCTGAGTCTGGGCCTTTTCCGCCTCCAGCGCGGCCTGGACGTTTGCCAGCTCTGCACGGAGTACCTCCGCTTCCTGTTGCCCTTCTTCCACCTTGGCGGCCAGGAAGCTGATTCGGTTCTCCTGCTCCGTGCCCCGCTGGGACTGCTCCTGGAGCTTCTTTTCCAGGTTTTCCTGTTCCAGATCTCTGCGGCGGAACATCCCCTCCATACGCTCCAGGAAAGAATCCACCTCGGCCGTGTTGTAGCCCCGCAGGCTGCGGGAAAACTCTATTTCTCTGACAATATCCGCATCCATTTCCATTCCTCGGCCTTCTCTTTTAGTTGGGGACATCGCCGCGGTTGGCCACATCCAGAACCATATTGCAGTCAAAGTAGTTGGTGAAGAGGTTTCTGTGCCATGCCAGGGCGTTGCCGGTGACCATCAGACGGCTCTGGTGGACATAGGTGATGTTGATCTCGGTCTTGATCTCCTGGGACGCACCGATGAAATAGCGGTAGCCGGCACTGTAGAGCACATCAAACTTATTGTCGGAGTAGCTCTCCAGGTCGACGCCCTGGGCAAAGATGATGGTGTCCACATCCCCCAGCACAGGAATGGCCTGGTTGGTAAAGTTCTGCAGATCGGTCCGGAGCTCATTGACGCTCATATTCCGGTAGTTCTTATTACCATAGGTGTAGCAGGCGATGGTGTAGCCCTTTTCCCGCAGGGCATCTACAACCACCTTGGCCTGGGCCACCTGCTCATCCCGGTACTCCTGGCCCTTTTTGGCCACATAGGAGCTATCCGTCCGGTAGCCGAAGACGCCCTGAGAGCCGGTGACGGCCAGCGTTGCCCGGGAGCCCTTGTAGACGAAGTCCGGGTGGGCCTTGATGAAGGTCTCCAGAATGGGCACCAGGTCGTAGTCACCGGTCAGAGTCTGGTTGCTCTCGTCCACATACTGTGCCTTGATGTCCCCGTTGGCATCCACCACCAGGCGGCAGGCAAATCCGTCGCCGCCGGCATCTGGCTCGCCGTCATCGTTGCTGTCTACCATATACTCGAAGTAGTTGACCATGGTCTCGGAGATCATAACCGGCTTCTTGCCCTCGGGCAGGTAGATGGACTTATAGGAATAGTTCATGGCTCCGGTCAGGTCCTCATTGCTGGCTACAAAGCTCTTCATGTCCACCAGGACATAGCCATTGTTATACAGCTGCTCCAAAATCTTGGAGAACTCACCGGTGGTAACGAAGTTCTTGTTGTACAGTCCGCCAAACTCCTTGTCCGCATAGGCCCGGACGGGATTTTCGATCAGCACATGGAAGGACAGGTTGGGAATGGCGTTGACATCCTTCCATTCCACCAGCTTGGACTTCTCGTTCAGATAGGCGGCCTTCTTCGCCGTCAGCTCATTCTTGACCTCTTCGGAGGTATCCGTCAGGCTGTCCAGCACTTCGATGGCCCCGTCGTAGTCATATTCCGTAGCCTTCAATTCCGCCTCAGCCAGCAGCTGCTGATAAGCCGCAGCTGCTGCATCCGCTTGCTCCTGGGCGGCAATGGAGGACTGCTTCGTCTGCTCATCCTTGATTTTCTTATTCTTGAAGCCATTGGTAATGGCACCGACCACAAAGGAGAGGATGAGGAGTACCGCAACGCCTGCAATGATGGCAGGCAGATAGGCCTCCTTGAAGATCTGGGCCTTGGTGGGCCGTCTTCTTCTGCGGCGGCGGCCGTTTTCATCCACGTATTCCGTCTCCGGGGCGTTGCGCCGGTTGAGGGGCTCCATATACCAGTCCAGGAACTTGGAGAAGAAGCTGGGCTTCTGCGGCTCCCGACGCTCCTTCGCCTCCCGCTTCCGGCCTGTATCGGTCTTCTTGGGAAAGAGATTGGAGAAGGTTTTTTTCAGGTTCAGCTTCTTCCGGTCCTCCCGGGTGCTGGGCTCATCCACAGGCTCGCCGGGTGCATAGGTATCCACGTCCCCGTCATTTTCGCCGCCCTCTTCGGGGGCATAATCCTCTGGGTCGTAGGTCTCGGGGTCGTAGTTTCCGGAATCGTAGTCCTCCGGCTCAGCGCCTTCGGCGTCATACGCTCCCCGGTCGTCGCCCTGGCCGTCGTTCCGGCGGCTGCGCTTGGGGAAAAACAGGTCCTCGCCCAGGTCTTCGCTCTCGCCGTAGTCCGCGTCCTCCCCCTGCTCAGGAGCCGGGTCCGGAGGATATGGCTCGAAATCACCCTCGCTGCGGAGCTCCTCCTCGTCCATATTATAGTCCTGGAAGTTCTCCTCATCGGAAGGTGCATCCTCGCCCAGCAGCTCCGACAGGTTCAGATCATCCTCATCAAACTGCGACATATCAAAATCCCCGGGATCGTCACTGCCCAGGAGCTCATCAGGGTCAAAGCCCAGGTCCTTCGAAAAATCAAAATCGACATCAAAATCGTTCTTATCCATGGCAAATCCCTACCTTATGGTATAGTCAATGATATTCTATCATCCCTGCCGAAAAAAAGCAAGCCGCATTGACATAAAACATTTTTAAGATTACATGAATCTTTTTCCTTTTGTTCCGACACCATTCCTTGCATTTTGCCCGTTTCTATGGTATCATGTCCGAGAAAAATACAAAATACCCCGGAGGGTTTTATGGAAAAAATTACCAGCTTTACCATTGACCATATCCGCCTGCAGCCCGGGCTCTATGTTTCCCGGAAGGATGCCGTGGGCAGCGAGGCCGTCACCACCTTCGATCTGCGGCTCACCAGCCCCAACGACGAACCGGTAATGAACACCGCCGAGGTGCACACCATTGAGCATCTGGCCGCCACCTTTCTGCGCAACGACCCCGCCTGGAAGGACCGGGTGCTGTACTTTGGCCCCATGGGCTGCCGCACCGGCTTCTACCTGCTGCTGTCCGGCAACCTGAGCTCCTGGGATGTACTGCCCTTGGTGACCGACTGCTTCCGCTTCATTCGGGACTACCGGGGGGAGATCCCCGGGGCCAGCCCCAGAGACTGCGGCAACTACCTGGACATGAATCTCTCCATGGCCAACTACTGGGGCAGGCGCTATACCGCCCTGCTGGAAAACATTACGCCTGATCGGCTCACTTACCCGGAATAAGGAGGACATCATGACAAAACTTGGAATTATCGGTGCCATGACCCAGGAGGTTGAGACTCTGGTGGAATCCATGGCCGAGTCCACTTCGAAGGAAATTGCAGGAAGCACCTTTTACGAGGGCACATTGGACGGCCTGCCCGCCGTCATCGTCCAGTGCGGCGTGGGCAAGGTCAATGCTGCGCTGTGCGCCCAGATTCTCTGCTCCCGCTTTTCCGTCACCCATTTGGTGAACACCGGCATTGCCGGCTCTCTGAGCAATGATTTGGACATTGCAGACCTGGTGGTCAGCCGGGACGCCATGTACCACGACTTTGACTGCGTCCACTTCGGCTACCCCTATGCCAAGGTACCCGGCATGGATGTGATAGCCTTCCCTGCGGACGACGCCCTGATGGCCTACGCCTTCTCCGCCGCCGAGGCTGTAAACCCCGGCCACACCAAAATTGGCCGTATTGCCAGCGGCGACCAGTTCATCGCAGACAAAGAAAAGAAGGACTTCATCATCGAAAAGACCCAGGCCCTTTGCACAGAGATGGAGGGTGCCGCCATAGCTCAGACCGCTTACCGCAACGGCGTTCCCTTCGTAATCCTGCGGGCAATCTCCGATAAGGCCGACAACAGCGCCGAGATGGACTACCCCACCTTTGAAACGCTGTCCGCCCACCGCTGCGCGGAAGTGACCCATCGGCTGGCCCGGACGCTGCTGGAAGTGGAGTCCGCCTGACTCCTTCCCAAACAAATATATGGAAGTTGCCGAAAGAAATCTTTGAAAAATCTTTAATTCTTCCGGCAGTTTCTTGCATTTCCAGGTCGACTGTGATATAGTTAGTGCATTATGTTTACTGGAGGCCATACCCCATGGGCTTGCACCGATTCCCGAAAAAATGTGCGATTGCACTGCTTGCACTCCTGCTTGTCGGCTGCGGAAAAGCGGATCCCGTCCCGGAGACAACGCAAACTGCAACCGAGACCACTTCCGCCCAATATCTGCAGACAGAGCTTCAAATGATCGTCACCTATGAAAATCTGGGTGACCTGGAAAATTACAAAAACCTGAAGCTGCTGGATGCCACAGGCTCCACCGCCTACCCCGCCTTGGAGGTCTATGCCGCCAAGCATCCTGACGTAGACATCATCTATACGGTGGACCTGGGAAAAAAAGCCGTTGCCCACGGGACACCGGAGATCACGCTGACTGCCGAGGAAACGGACTACGAAGCGCTGATGACAAATCTTTCCTACCTGAAAGACACCCAGCGCCTGATTCTTCCCAAAACCATTCTCACAGCCGATGAGCTCAGCAACCTGCAAAACGCCTACCCCAATCTGGAAATCACCTACACCCTGGGGCTGGCCGGTCAGGAATTCACCGCCGACACCACCACCTTGGACCTTTCCCAGTTGACCTCCGGGCAGATCAACGCCGCCCAGGAGGTTCTTGCAAGGCTTCCCCAGCTGGAAAGTGTGGAGCTTATGCGCGCCGACGGAACCACGGGCCTCAGCCAGGCCGATGTGGAATGGCTGGTCAACGCCGCCCCCAACGCCAGCTTTCACTACACTTTCACCCTCTTCGGCAAAGAGATCTCCACCAACGACAGCCGCGTGGAATTCAAGAATCTTTCCTTGACAGAGGACGATATTCCCGCTCTAAAGCAGGCTCTGGCAATCATGACAGACTGCGAGGCCTTTGTGCTGGAGAACTGCGGCCTGGACAATGACACCATGGCCACCATCCGCGCGGAATACCCCAGAACAGAGCTGGTCTGGAAAATTCAATTTGGCAAATACAGCGCCTGGACCAACACGGACACCATCCGGGCCGTCTACAATGTCTTCGACGACACCTGCGGGAACCTGAAATACTGCTGGAAGGTCAAGTATATGGACATTGGCCATAACGAGACCCTGACGGATCTGAGCTTTGTAGGCTATATGCCGGACCTGGAGATCCTTATTGCCTCCGGCTGCGCCGTCAAGCAGCTTCCGGAAGGGATTGGAAACTGCAAGAAGCTGGAATTTCTGGAGCTGGCCTACTGCTACAAGCTGGAATCCGTTGATCCGCTGGCCGGCTGCGAGGGGCTGAAAAACCTGAACATCTGCTATTCCAAGGTTTCCGACCTGAAGGCCCTGGACGGTCTGCCCCTGGAGCAATTCATGTGCAAGCAAACCCGGGTCCCCGCCGCTGAGCAGCAGATTTTCAAGGATATTCATCCCAACTGCGTTACCAATTTCTACGGCAAGGAGCCCTATGCCGGTGCAGGCTGGCGCTATGTCGACAACGGAAAGACCTATACGGAGATCTACAAAAAAGTCCGTGAGGTCTTCGGCTATGACGATATGCCCATGCCGACTGTTGCCAAAAAATGATCACAAGAGGGCGGCGCAATGCCGCCCTTCTTGCTTAAAGAGGAAAAAGACATGAACTACATCATTTTTGACCTGGAATGGAACCAGCCGGCAGACGACCTCTCCACCGTTGTGGACCCCATCTATTTCCCCGGGGATATTATTGAAATCGGTGCTGCCAAGCTGGACGAGCACTTTCAGCTGGTAGACACACTGCGGGTCTACAGCAAGCCGAAATTCTATCCCAAGATGCACAAGCGCATTGCCTCCCTCACCGGCATCCACGACAAGCTTCTGGAAGAACAGGGACTTCCCTTTCCGGAAGCCTACGCAAAATTCATCGACTGGTGCGGAGACGAATACGCCTTTATGACCTGGAGCATGAGCGATCTGCCCACCCTGATCGACAATATGGTGGCCTACGGCGTGGATATCTCCGACCTGCCGGACTGGTATGACCTCCAGCGGATCTTTGGTCGGGAGATCATGCGCAGCACCGTGAAATACTCCCTGGAATACGCCATGGAGGTTCTGAACGAGACCGGCGGCGACGCCCACGATGCCATGAACGACTCCGTGAACACGGCCAAAATCTGCGACCACCTGGACCTGGAAAGCTATCTGGACGAATACGCCTCCCGGGTCTTTGCGGAGGCCCCGGGCAGCCACAGCTATGAAAGCACCCAGGCCGCTTTGCAGGACGCAAGTTTGCTGCGCTTCCCCTGTCCCTGGTGCGGCGATACCGTCAGCTGTGAGCCCTGGATCCACAGCTGGAAGCAGGACTACGTGAGCTACGGCAAGGATGAAGCTGGAGACGAATTCTACGTGACCCTCACCGTCTCCCATCTGCCGGATGGCAGCTGCCGGTGCAAGCGCATTTTCCAGGAGATGAGCGACGACCTGTGGGAGCAATACCAGGACCGGAAGGCTCTGCTTGGGGTATGAAAAAGCACAAAACGGAGAGGAACGCAAAATGCGATCCTCTCCGTTCTTTTAGCGCATATAGTCAAATTGCAGATCGTAAATATCTACCGTGTCGCCGTCCTGGATGCCCATCTTCTCCAGGCGGTCAAACAGGCCGCACTTGCGGAGCATCTGGTCAAAGTAGTTCCGGGACTCATAGTCATCAAAGTTGATGTTCTGTACCAGCCGCTCCAGCCAGGTACCGGTGATGACCCAGGTGGAACCAAGATGCTCGATGGAAAGCTCCTGGGGATCTCCGGCCTCGGGCTGCTGCTCCACATATTCCGGCTCATAGATAGTCACAGGGGGCAGGGTGCGCAGCTTTTCAGCCACCACCCGCATGAGATTCCGGGTGCCCTGGGTGGTACCGGCGGAGATCTCATACAGCTCGCAGCCCGCAGCCTCCACGCAAGCCCGCAGCCGCTGGAGGTTGTCGCTGTCCGGGGGCAGCAGGTCGATCTTATTGGCAGCCACGATCATGGGCCGGTTGCTCAAGTCCACGCTGTAATTGGCCAGCTCGTCACAGATGGCGTTAAAGTCCTCTACCGGGTCTCTGCCCTCGCTGCCGGATACATCCACAACATGAACCAGCAGTCGGCAGCGGTCAATGTGCCGCAGGAAATCATGGCCCAGGCCCGCACCCTCAGCCGCACCCTCAATGATACCGGGGATATCCGCCATGACGAAGGACACGCCCTCATCCACATAGATGACGCCCAGGTTGGGGAACAGCGTGGTGAAATGGTAGTTTGCGATCTTCGGCCGGGCATTGGAGGTGACGGAAAGGAGGGTGGATTTTCCAACATTGGGGAAGCCCACCAGACCAACGTCTGCCAGAAGCTTGAGCTCCAGGATCACATCCCGCTCCTGGCCCTTCACGCCCGCCTTGGCGAAGCGGGGAACCTGACGGGTCGCGGTAGCATAGTGGGCATTGCCCCAGCCGCCACGGCCGCCCTTGGCGATGACAAAGTCCTCGCCGGTGGACATGTCCACAATGATCTGGTTGGTCTCCGCATCCCGGACCACGGTGCCCCGGGGAACCTCGATAACCAGCGGCTCTCCCCGCTTGCCGCTCATATTCCGGCCCAGGCCGTTCATGCCCGCCTGCGCGGCGTACTTCCGCTTATAGCGGAAATCCAGCAGTGTGGAAAGATTGTCATTGACCCGCAGGATCACGCTGCCGCCATGGCCACCGTCGCCGCCGTCGGGACCGCCGGAGGCCACATATTTTTCCCGGTGGAAGGCCACGGCGCCATCTCCGCCCCGTCCGCCGCAGACTGTAATTCGAACCTTATCTACAAACATTGTTTACCTCCATGGTTTCACGGTGGGTGACACAAAAAAGGAAATTTGCCAGCCATTTCTTTTTTTCTGCCACCCGCATTTCAAAAAAAGGACTGCCGCCGAAAAAGCAGCAGTCCTTCATTCACAGGCTTGTCTTACTGCTCAGCGTAAACGGAGCACTTCCGACGGTCCTTGCCCATGCGCTCAAACTTGACGGTGCCGTCAACCAGGGCGAACAGGGTATCATCCTTGCCGATACCAACGTTGGTGCCGGGATGGATGTGGGTGCCTCTCTGGCGAACCAGGATGTTGCCAGCCAGAACGAACTGACCGTCAGCACGCTTGCAGCCCAGACGCTTGGACTCGGAATCACGGCCGTTCTTGGTGGAACCGCCGCCCTTGTGGTGAGCGAAGAACTGAATACCAATCTTCAGCATTGTATTACACCTCCAAAACTTCGATATTGTCGGGATAATCGTCCCGCAGACTGCACAGATACAGCATCATTCCGGCGAGGCACGCCTGGACGCTCTCTTCTTCATCGCAGCTTGTGGGGAGGGTCAGAGTGATGCGGGCATCCTCCTCTTTGACCCGAACCTTGGCCTTCGCGCCACACACATCATTGATGGTGGCTTCGGCCATGGCAACAGCGGCGGAGATGGCGGCACAGACAATGTCGGAGCCTGCCTCAGCGTAACCGCGGTGACCGGAGACGGAGAATCCGGTGATCCGCTCGTCCTCGGTAAAAAATTCGATCTTTGTCATACTCTTAAATTACAGAGCGATCTTGGTGATCTCGACCTTGGTATAGGGCTGACGGTGACCGATGTGGGTCTTCTCGTTCTTCTTTGCCTTGTACTTCAGCACGTCGATCTTCTTGCCCTTGCCGTTCTTCACGACCTTGGCCTCGACCACAGCGCCCTCAACCACGGGAGCACCGATCTTGGAGTTCTCGCCGTCCAGGACAGCCAGAACCTGGTCAAACTTCACGGTCTGCTCAGCCTCAACAGCCAGCTTCTCGATGAACAGGACATCACCCTCGGCAACGGTGTACTGCTTACCGCCGGTAACAAAAACTGCCTTCATTTCTCATTTCACCTACTTTAATCGTGTAGTCTCGCTCTAAAGGCGGCTGCTTTTGGGCAGCATCTTAAAAGCCTCTTCAATGCGGCTGGGTTATTTTATCATTGTTTTCTGCAAAAGTCAACACATATTTTAAAAAAATATTCCGGTTTCCGGCCGTTCCATACGGTTCTCTTTTACAAAAGGCAGCAAATCATTTTCTTACCAATGTAAAAAGCGCACCCAAATTCTCGCCCAAATTCTCGCCGGGTGCGCTTTTGAAGAGAAGCAACCATTCCAAGCAGGAAGCAGCTTCTTTTTTATTGTTTTTTCCGAATGTCCAAATGGTAATCGATGACACCGGCCTCGGTATTTTCAATGCAGATCTCATAGGCCAGGTCCACCATGCCCCCGTCCGGAACCAGATCATAGAAGACACGGGTCGCCTTCACTGTCATGAGCAGCGCACCAAATTCCAGCTGATACAGGGAATCATGGGCCACGTTTTCCTGGAAGACCATGGTAGAATTGAGCTTGCCCGTCCGCAGCAGCGTTACCTTCCCGGGCTCCACCCGGAAGGTAGTCGTCACGCCCTCCATACCGGTCAGTGCCGTCTCCTCATAGGAAATGTCCCAGCCGCCGTCCCGAAAGACCATGGTGCCTTCCGTAAGCAGTTCAATGGTCTCCGGCTCCTGATCTGCATAGGTCTGTCTTCCGGTGACACTCAGAAGGACCTTCTGCTCTTCCATGCTCAAGCCTCCAGTGCCAGCTCCAACAGCTGGTCGATGAGCTGACCATAGGGAATCCCACTGGCTCCGAAAAGCTTGGGATACATGGAAATAGAGGTAAAGCCGGGGATGGTATTGATCTCGTTAAATACCACCTTGCCCTCGTCCGTCACAAAGAAGTCCACACGGCTCAGCCCCTGGCAGCCGATGGCGCGATAGACCTTTACGGCCATATCCCGAACCTGCTCGGAGGCCTCCTCGCTGATGCGGGCAGGGATGTACGCTACAGAGGTATCGGTAATGTACTTGGCATCGTAGTCGTAGAATTCCACACCGGAGTCAATTTCTCCACAGACAGAGGCTACAGGGCTTTCATTACCCATGACCGCCACCTCAATTTCCTTACCGCAGATGAATTCCTCCACCAGCACCTTGTCGTCAAACTTGGAAGCCTCTTCCAGCGCCTCCGCCAATGCCTGACGGCTCTTGGCCTTGGAAACACCTACGGAAGACCCCGTGCCCGCAGGCTTGACAAACATGGGATAGGCAAAGCGCTTTTCCAGTGCATCCAGGGTGCTTTCCAGGCGGGTGTCCAAACTTCCGCGGCGGACCAGCTGCCAGGCGGCCTGGGGAATGCCCGCATTGTCCGCCACCAGCTTGGTCAGTGTCTTATCCATGGCAACAGCAGAAGCGGCCACATGGGGTCCTACATAGGGGATACCCGCCAGCTGCAGCAGCCCCTGTATGGTGCCATCCTCGCCGTTTTCTCCGTGGAGCACCGGGAAGACCACATCAATGCGCTCCCGCACCACGCAGTCACCCTCGAAATTCAGAAGGCCTTGGCCCCGGATGGGAGAAATGGCAGCCTGCCGGTTTTCCGGGCAGTGCTCCCACTCGCCGGTGGACAGCTTGGAGTAGTCCCGGCTGCCATAGAGCATCCAGTTTCCGGACTTGGTAATGCCCACAGGGAAAATATTGTACTTCTCCGGGTCCATATTGTTGAGAACCGATTCGGCGCTCCGCAGAGAAACCTCATGCTCCGGGCTTCTGCCGCCGAACAGAACGCATACGCTAAGCTTCTTCATAACTTCCTCACTTCTCATTGTCCCCGCCGGCAAGCAAAGCCTCTCCGGCGCGGAAAATATCGCCTGCACCCATGGTCAACACAACGTCGCCCTCCCGCACAATGGAACGCAGACAGTCCGTTACATCCTGCAATGTCTCACAGTAGGTGCTGCCCGGAATCTTTTCTGCCAGGTCCGCAGAGGAAATACCGATGGTATTGCTCTCCCGCGCGGCATAGATTTCCGCCAAGACCACCACATCCGCCTTTTTCAGCTCTCGGACAAAATCATCCATCAGCAGTTTCGTGCGGGTATAGGTATGGGGCTGGAATGCCAGGACGATTCGGTGGTCACCCATGCCCCGCACCGCCTCCAGGGTAGCGCGCAGCTCATCGGGATGGTGGGCATAGTCATCATAGACCTTCGCTCCATGGTATTCACCCTTGTATTCCATGCGGCGGCCTGCGCCGTGGAATGCCTTCACGCCATCGGTGACCTTCTGGCCGGGGATACCCATAACCCAGGAGGTAGCCGCCACAGCCAAAGCATTCATGGTATTGTGTCTGCCCAGGACCCCCAGGTCCATATGGCAATAGAATTTTCCATCGCACAGCACATTGAAGTGCCGCCAGTCGTCGCTGATGTTCTCCGCGCGGACCCTGTTGTTTTCTCCAAGGCCAAAGGACACATAGGGGATGCCTTCCAGGGCCTGGACCGTATGGGGGTCGTCACCATTGGCCACGACGGCATCCGAAGCCATACCGGCAAACTTGTGGAAGGATTTCTGAATATCTGCCAAATCCTTGAAATAATCCAGATGATCCGCCTCCACATTCAGCACCACCGCCAGAGTGGGGAAGAAATTCAGGAAGGAATCGCAGTATTCGCAGCTTTCCAGCACGATGGTATCCCCGTGGCCCACCCGATGGCCTGCATGGAGCAGAGGCAGGTAGCCACCGATCATCACCGTGGGGTCCTTGCCCGCTTCCATAAGGATATGGGTCATCATGGAGGTGGTAGTAGTCTTTCCATGGGTACCGGAAATACAAATGGCATTTTTATAGGACTTCATGATTTCGCCCCAGGCCTGAGCCCGCTCAAACACGGGAATGCCGGAAGCCCGGGCAGCTGCAATCTCCGGATTGTCGTTATGGGCAGCAGCGGTGCGGATGATGCAGTCCGCTCCCGCAATATTCTTGGCACTGTGGCCGATGTCCACATGGATGCCATGGGCAATGAGCTCATCTGTGGACACAGAGGCGCTCATATCTGAGCCGGAAACCTCCATCCCCATTCCCTTCAGCACCAGCCCCAGCGGCCGCATGGATACGCCGCCGATTCCCACCAGATGCACATGGCACCCCGGCTTTAAGTAGGCGGCTATCTCCTTATTCTTGTTCATGTATCTGTCCCCCGAACGAGAAAAAATTACTGACTTTTCCTATTATACTACGTTCCGGGAATTTTGACAACCATAATTTTTCCGCTTACCGTACAAACACCGTACTGATCCACACCAGCCCCGCAGCCTGGGCCGTTGCCAGCAGAAGCGTTGCAAATTCATACAAGAACTCTTTCATATCGGTATTTCTCCCTTCTTTTTTCGGTTGCGCCTCCATTATAGGCAGGCTTTTGTGTCGAATAAACGCAAAACAGTGCACACCTTCCAAAAAAAGGTAAGATTATCTTAAGGCCTTTGTTCACACATTTTCAATGCTTTGTGCTATAATGTGGTGGAAATAAAGCATCAAAGGAGAACGCGTATGCGCGGAAAAAGTCATTGTCAGCTGGGCAGCTTTCTTGCCGCCACTTATTTTCCCCATATTCCGGCGATTTACCGTCGGGCGTTTCTGTTAGGCTGCATTGAGCCGGACAGAAACTTCGCCACCTATTTCAAGGGGTCCATCCGCGCCCAGTGGCTGCGGGGGCATAATTTTGAGAACGCCAAGCGCTACATGACCAAAATTGCCAAGCGTCTGGAGAACAAACCTCACTGGAACGCTCTGGACTACTACACCGCCGGAAAGCTGATTCACTATACCACGGACGCTTTTACATACGCCCACAATTCCAGCTTCCCCACAGATCTGCGGGAGCACAAGGTATACGAGGCCGCCCTGCAGGACTATTTCCTGGAATTTTTGAAGTCTCACAATACTGTCCCCCGCAAGCCCTACCACTCCGTCATGGACACCATTCAAAAAAATCACTGGGAATACCTGCGCACCACCCCCGACATCTTCCGGGATGCAGCCTACGCCTTTTCCGTCAGCTGCTGTGTCGCCCAGATGCTCTCCCGCCGCACTGCGGCGGCAATGTAAAAGCAGCGCCCTGCCACAAAAGGCAAGGCGCTGTACTTATTTACAGATGCAAATTCGCTGAACTAGGTTCTTTCGTACAGGCAGAATTCATAGGCAATTCCGTTTTCTTCCCCGCTGCCCAGAAGCTTGGTCAGCTTCCAGTCCGGGTCGCTGTCCAGGTCCGGAAACCAGGTATCGCATTTCACAACCGTGTTCACCTTCGTGACATAAGCTTTCTTGCAATAGGGCAAAAGCTGCCGATAGACGCTTCCCCCGCCGATGACCATGGCCCGGGGGGCTTTTTTTGCCTTTTCCAGCACCTGTTCCACACTGTCGCACAGGGTAAAGCCCGGATAAATCCCCCCACGTCTCGTCAGAAGTACGTTCTCCCTGCCGGGCAATGGCTTTTTCCCGGGAAAGTCTTCCACAGTCCGGCGGCCTGCAATGACCATACAGCCTTTTGTGGTCTCCCGGAAGAATTTCCGGTCGGCGCTGAGGGCAATGGGCTGGGTTCCGCTGCAGCCAATGCCCCAGTCCGCATAAACTGCTACGATCAGTTCCATTCTCCCACCTCAGATCGCCATAGGAATCTCAAAATCAAAGGGATGGTACTGATAGTTTTCCAGTCGGAAGGAATCCTTGGTAAAGGCATAGAAATCCGTAATGCTTTCGTCCATGGAGAACTTCGGGGCTTCATAGCCATCCAATTCCAGCATGGCTTTCACGGCGGGAATGTGCCGGTCATAGATGTGGCAGTCGGCGATCACATGGACCAGCTCCCCCACCTTCAGCCCGGAAACCTGGGCCATCATGTGGGTCAGCACCGCGTACTGGACTACGTTCCAGTTATTGGCCGTCAGCATATCCTGGCTGCGCTGGTTCAAAATAGCGTTCAGCGTGTCCCCTGTCACATTGAAGGTCATGGAATAAGCGCAAGGGTACAGGTTCATTTCATGGAGGTCTTCAAAATTGTAGATATTGGTCAGAATGCGCCGGGAAGCGGGATTGTGCTTCAAATCGTACAGCACCCGGTCCACCTGGTCAAACATCCCCTCTTTGTACTGATGCTTGATGCCCAGCTGGTAGCCATAGGCCTTGCCGATGGTGCCGTCCTCGCCGGCCCATTCGTCCCATACATGGCTGCCCAGGTCTGCAATGCGGTTGGATTTCTTCTGCCAGATCCACAGCAGCTCATCCACGGCGCTTTTCCAGTAGGTCCGCCGCAGGGTCATAATGGGAAATTCCTCCGCCAGATTGTAGCGGTTGACCACGCCAAATTTTTTAATGGTATGGGCCGGAGTTCCGTCCGCCCAATGGGGACGGACCTCCAGATTTTCATCGGAAAAGCCGTTTTTCAGAATGTCCCGGCACGTGGCCTTGTAGAGTTCATCTGCTCTGCTCATAGGTCTCCCTCCAAAATTTTTACGTCCCAGCCCTTGAGCTCCAAGGGCTCTCCCTCGTCAAAGTGCTTTCCGGAAAACAGCTCTGTGCCCGTGGCCGGACTGGGAACAACCCGGGAAGCTGGGCTGTAGTGCAGCAAATAGGTAACGCTTTTGCCCTCCCGGTTGGTGCCCCGCTTCTGGATCACCGGCCAGGCGGATTCCGGAACGGGAATGTGCCACATAGCCAGCAGCCGCAGAAGAATGGGCTCAAAGCCCTCCTCGCTGTAGCAGCCGAAATAGGCAGCCTGCCCCCTGCCGAAGCGGCTGCAGCAGGCTGCGGGGACCCCCCGCCAGGCAGGGCTGTCGTAAATCGCCAGTCCCATGGCCTCGTCAAGCTCCAGCAGCTCCATAAACTCCGAAACCTCGGAAACATACTCCGGCAGACAGACCTCCTCCGGCACCGTAAACTCGGAATAGGACATTCCGAATACATCGGCCATGCCATAGGGCCGCCGGGCTCTGCGTACCCGGCCTTCTTCATCCGCAAAGAAGCTGCGGAAGGTGGACAGCAGGCAGCCACCCTGGGCAACATAATCCCGCAGAGCTGCGATCAGCTCCTCCGATGCGCTGTACAGGCAGGGCGTCACCAGCAGCGAATAGCCGGAAAAATCCCGCTTGGTATCCGGAATCAGGTCTATTTCAATATTCAGTTTGTAGAAGCTGTCGCAAACCCATTGGAGATAATCATCGTAGCCCTTCTCCCCCAGCTTCGGCATAAGTCTGGCACTGGCAGGGCTGACCATGACAGCCACACGGCTGCGCTTGCGCAACAGCGCAGCATGGTCCCCCAGACGGGAAAACTCCTCGCCGATCTGGCTGATCTCCCGGTAAGCTCTTCCGGGGATGCCATCGTAGCCGATCACCCCCTGCCAATCCGCACCCGGGCAGCAATCGGAGTGCCAGGGCCAGTAGCACAGCCCCTGAGCGCCGGAGGCAATGTGGTGGAAGGCCGCAAGGCGCAGCTGGCCCGGAAAGGGCAACTGCCCCAGAGCCCCCTGACACTGGGTCTCTGAAACTACAAAGCAGCCCTGCCGGGCACTGCGGGCCATATCTGCCTGGAAATTCAGGGAGGCACCCGTATTTTTCAGTCCTGCCGGGTGAAAAATGCCGCAGCCCATGTGATCCCCCGGCACGGGGGCAAAAGGATCGGCCGCGCTGGAAAGGGGCGTTACTGCCGTAACGCTGCAGCCCCTGCCCCGCAGGAAGCGCGCCTGAAAATCTGCCAGTGCTCTGCTGCCCTCCGGGCGGCTGTCCACCTGGTAATCCCCCTCACCCGCCAGAGCAAACAGCCGCTCCAGAAGTACTTGGGCATCCCCCAAAATTTCCGCCTCAGTGCCACCTTCCAGCCAAGTGGGCGCAGGCAGAGTGGGCACCGCAATCTGGGGCCGAAGGCCCGCAAACGCGCAGAGCGCCAGGGCTTCCTCCAGCCCCTTCAGGGCGAAGCAGCCCCGCTCCGGCTCCCAGCTCTGCCAGCAGCAGCCCTGCAGGCGGACAAAATTCATCCCCGCCGCCTGCATAGCCGCCAAATCCTCCCGGATCTGCTCCGGTGTAACACCGTCTATATAATATGCCGCACCGAAAAACAGTCCGGAATGTTCCATATGCTCAGCTCCCGTATATGCGCTTTGCGCGCCTTTCAGGAAGCTCTGTCTGCGGCAGGGCGCCCGCACAGGGCGATTGCCGGACAAATCAGAGTCTTCCTAGAATTCTGGGCTACATTCTAGCACAGTTTTCCCCGCATTGCTATAGGAAATTTCAAAAAACTTGCTTTTGGCACAAAAAAATGGTGCCGACGCACCCGAAGGTGCGTCGGCAAATGGAATGGAATGGATTGGTAAGTTAGGGAGTGGGGATGGTGCCGTCTGCCAGGACATACTGCATGGCAACCCAGCCCAGGCTTGTACGGCCCCAGGTCTCGCCGCTGTATTCCTTCTGCTCCAGGATCTCCACCCGGGAGTTGACCATGACCTTACCCACCAGCGCGTTGCCCACGCCAGGTGCGGAGCGGACATTGGCGGTGTAGAAGCAGCGGGCGATGGTACCTGCCGTGCCGGAGCCGGTGACACTGGTCCCGGTGTAGGTAATGTAGCTGGTGCAAATCCAGCCCTGATCGCAGCGGCCCCAGATCATGCCGTCCTTCAGGACGTGCTCATAAATCACCACATTGGTGTACAGTTTCAGGGTACCGGTCTTGGCATTACCCTGGCCCGCACCGCTGCGAACGGCCAGATTGGCGGTGTTCACAAAGCCAACGCCAATGGCGCCGGAGGGAACGGTGGTCAGAATGGTGTTGCCGGAGATGGTGCCGCTGGGAACGGTAGTGGTGGTTCCGTTGTTGGCCTTAGAGCTCAGATCCACATACTGCATGGCGATCCAGCCCTGGTCAATGCGGCCCCACAGGGCGTTGTCAACGGTCTTCTGCTCGTGAACAGTGACGGCAGCGCCGCGTTTCAGAGAAGTAACCTTGGCGTTTGCAACACCTGCACCGGAACGGACATTGACCTCGTCTGCATTGACGACGGTGCCGGAAGCAGTGGTAGTTGCAGTGCCGGTATTGCCGGTGTTACCGGTATTGCCGGGAGTCGTGGGAGTAGTGGGAGTAGTTGTGCCAGTGCCCGGGGTCACGGAATAGGTTCCCAGAGAGGTGCTGGCCAGGTTAATCCAATAGTAGGCGGGGACACCGGAAGCATCCTTCACGGAAATCTTGCCCCAGACGGAGCTGCCCACCAAGGTACGGGTCATCACGGAAAGCTTTTCGTTCTGCCGCTTGGACAGGGTGGTTCTGGTGCTCAGCTTACCGGCCTCCGTGTACAGGTACACAATATCCTCGGTAACGGTAGCATCCGCAGCATTCTGTGTCACCTTAGCCATATCGATCCAGCCAACCACGCTGCCATCGGTAATCTTGCCTCTCAGTCCCGTGCTGTTCTGGTACCAGTCGGTAACCGTTACCGCGCGGTTTGCAGCCAGCTTCAGCAGAACGGTGGTGCCATTGGCAGTGGAATAGACAGGGGTCTCGGCATTGGTCTTGCCGGTAATGGGGGTGCTGCCCACGGAGGAACCGGTGACAACATTGGATTCAGGGACATTCAGGGTCAGATCGTTCATCTGGACCCAACCGCGGCCATCGCTGAGCTTGCCCCAGACGTACACGCCATCGGTCCACTGTGCGGTGATGGTCACTGCCGTATTCGCGCCCAGAACAGCCTTGCGCTCGCTGTCCAGAGAGTGGGTCTTGTAAACATTCAGCGTGGAGGTGCTGACGGTGCCGCTGAGCGCAGGCAGTGTCACATTTGCAGCCTCCTGGTCCCCCTTGTTGAAGGTGCCGCCCATGGCCCAGCCGGTAACGGAGCCAATGGTGGTCTTAAACCAGATCGTATTGTCGATGATGGTGCGGTCTGTGATGACGAAAGTATTTCCATTCACCAGCTTCAGCAGCTCGGTGCCGGGCTTTGCAACGGCATCCTTGTAAATGGTCATCTCGGCCACCTTGACCTGGCCCAGTGCAGAGACATTGGTATAGGTCTTCACCGCGCTGCCGGTAGAGGCAGAATTGCCGGAATTGGTGCCGTTCTTAATGGCATCCTCAGCGCCGGAATCCAGCTTGACATAGTCCATATAGACCCAGCCCTTGCCGTCTACCAGACCCCAGCCGTTTTCCAGCTTGGTAATGGCCACACGCTTGCCCACACCAATGGTGGTCACCAGGCGGCCCTGAATCTTGGCAGCGTCACGGACATTGACAGCCACAGAGCAATTGGCAACGGTGCCGTTTTCCTTAGCGTTGGTGGTCGTGCTGCCGGAAGTACCGGTGGTGGTCTGCTGAACCTGGACATAGGTCATGCAAACCCAGCCGGTCTTGCCTTTGTAATTGATGCGGCCCCAGCTTGCGCCGTTGTGATCGCCGATCTCCAGCAGCTCCACCTTGGTGCCGGTGGGCAGGGAGCCGATCTGATTCAGGACGCTGATCTTGGGTTCGCTGCGGACCCGCAGATTGATGGTGCTGGTAACGGTACCGGTGGCAACAACCTTATTGCCGCTGGCATCGGGGATGGGGGTGGGATCGGAGTCCAGGTGAATGGTGCTCATATCCACGTAGCCCGCGCCGGACAGGCCCAGACGCTTGGCCTCGTCCGCATCCAGTCGGCCCCAACCCAGGCCGTCAGTAGTCTTACTGAAGGGGGAAACCTCTTTGCCGCTCTCGGTATAGTAGTAGAAATTGACCTTGGTATTTCTGGGCAGGGTTCCCACGGATGCACCGGAGGCGCTTCTATCTGCCCGCACAATAATGGTGGATGCGCTCACTACAACGCCGGAATCCGCCAGCTTCTTGGGGGCGGGGTCTGCCTGGCTCAGTGCAGCGGCCTCACCGCCGAAACCGAAAGCATCGGTCATGCTCAGGTAGCTGCTGTCCAGCTTGATCCACTCGTTGGCAGTCGCGCTGACACGGCCCCAGTTTTCACCGTTCACGATCTCGACACGGTAAACATACAGGGTCTGGCCATTGGCCACGGTGTACTTCACGGCGCTTGTATTGCTCACGCCAGCGCGGACATTAACCTGTCCGTCAGTCTGAACCTTGACGATCTTTTGCAGATTCGGATAGGCAGTGGTCAGAGGAATGGAACCGGGATTCACTTCCACATCCGCGGGATTCAGGTAGAAGGTACCGCTCTTGGTGCTGCCACCCCCGCTTCTGTTGACATCGGTCAGATTGGTCACACGATAGCGGCCATCCACCAGGTCATTTGCGTAGTTGAAGGTCGTTCCCTTTGCAAGCAGCAGGGCAACGGTACTGCCGGTGGAAGAATCGTAGGCATTGACCATGTCCTTATTGACCCGGCCGGACTTGGCTGCGGGGGTCTGCATGGGGGTCTGAGCCTTCTCGGTGAAGCCGCACACGGTGCAGGTATGCTCTGCCACGCCCGGCTTGCTCTCGGTAGGGTCCTCCACATACTTCCAGGGGCCAAAGGTATGCTGTGCGTAGCTGTGATGAAGCGCTGCACTTGCAGTTGCATCGTAAACGACCTGCGTATAGCCGCAGCCCTTACCGGACTCACCCTGTGCATTTTCCAGGCTGCAGGAATACTCATCCACAACATAGGAAATGCCGGGGACAGGGGAAACCGTTTTCTGAGAAACCACCTTGGTAGCAGCAGTATCCACACCGTTTTCGGTGTGCACATGCCCTCCGGAAACACGGACCGTATAACTGGCATCTCCATGCACGCAGGTATAGGTCGTGGCGGTGCCGTCCGTGCTGGTAGAGCTCTTGCTATAGGTATGACCGGTAGGTGCCTGGAAATTGTCGTAGATTACCTGGCCGCACTTCGTGCAGGTATACTTGGTGTAGCCCGCGGTCGTGCAAGTGGCCGCTTTCACCTCGACCTTTTTTGCATCCAGCTCCAATGTTGTGCTGGGGCTGGCATAGTTGTGATCGCAGGTGGACGTAATCGTCACCGGATTCACAATCGTGCTGCCGCCGTCCGCCATCGCGGCTACAGGCATGGCAGCAAGCATTGCCATGACCAGCAGTCCCGAAAGGACGCGTTCAAAACGTTTTTTCATGATGTTTGTCCTCCAATCCATTTTGCTGATATTCCATTATTCCATTTTTTCCATTGGGCTCAGCCCATTTTGACGTAGGTCATGCAGACCCAGCCCTGGGCCGTTTTCCCCCAGGAGACCCCATTGGTCTTTGTCTGCTCGGTAATCTCAATCTTGGTGCCCGGTGTCAGCTGCCCTACCCGGGAATAATTCGTTCCGGGGCCGGAGCGAATGTTCAGGACCGTGGTGCTGATGACCTTTCCGGTTCCCGTCTGCTCTGATTCAGCGCCGGACTGGGAAGAAAGCTGAACATAGGTCATGCACACCCACTGGCTTGCCTGGATGCGGCCCCACCGGACGCCGTCCACGGTGCGGTACTCATAGAGAGAGACCACTGTACCGGGACTCAGGGTTTTGATTCTGGCGTAGCCCGTGCCGGGTCCGCTGCGAACGTTCAGGCCCGTGGTGCTGCTGACGGTGCCGGTATCCTGCACGGCGGAGGTCCCGTCTCCGCTGACGGAGGAATTGGATTCACTGCCGGGCTGCGGGGTTTCCGTCCCGCCGGCATTTTCCAGCCGGACATAGGCCAGGCAAATCCACTGGTTATCCCCGATGCGGCCCCAGTTCAGGCCACCGGAGGTTTTTCGCTCATAGACCGTAATGACATCGCCGGAATTTTTCCGTCCCACAATGCTGTAGCCCGTACCGGCGCCGCTGCGGACATTCACATTGCTGCCCGAGACTGTTCCGGAAATCTGGGTATCTGTGCTGCCTGATCCGCTCTGGGAATCAGAGCTCAGGGACACATAGTCCATGCAAATCCAACCGTTTGTCATCCGCCCCCACTGAGAGGAGCCAACCCATTTGGTCTGGTAAATCTCCACCTGACTTCCGGCAACTGCACGGGCCAGAATGGTGTAATTCGTGCCAGGTCCCTTCCGGACATTCACATAGGAGGTGCACTTCACAGTGCCCTGGGCGATGACGGCCGTGGTGCCGTCGCTGCCCTCCAGCTCCGTCCCGCCGGTCCAGCCGGTGGAGCCGTTGGAAGAATACTGGGCGTAAAGCGTAACCCCTGCGGTGGAGCTGTCCAGAGCTGTAACCCTGGTGCCGCCGCTGCGCTGGGTAAACCAGCCTGCAAAGGTGCAGCCGCTGAGGGTGGGATCCGCAACCAGAATCTGGGTGGTGCCGTCCCGGCGGTATCCCTGCATCTTGTCCTCTCCCCCGCTGCCGGCCGTTCCGCCGTTGGCATCGAAGATGGTGTATGTATAGGTTCCGCTTTTCTTACCGTATACGCCGTTTAAGTAGATATCTGCCTCTGCCATGCGCCGCTGCAGCAATCCCGGATCCGGGGATGTGCCGTTATTGGCCCAGAGGCTCATGCCAAAGAGGAACTTATCCTCTGAGGCCTTGCCCGTAATGGCATCCCGCAGGCGTCCGGAGGTATTCATCCATCCGGTGCCTACATTGTAGGAAAGGCTTGCCAGCGCATCGAACTGCTGCTGGGTAAGCTTCAGATTCCACCCTGCATCGAAGGCATTGAGCTTGTCCTCCACCGCCTTCAAGTGGTCCCGCAGGGCCTTGTCTGCTTCTGCTTCCGTAATGGTCTGTCCGGGGCTGCCGGCTGTGCCGTAGCCGATGCTCCACTGGCCGCCGCTGACATAGGCATTGGCGCTGAAGCCCTCCAGCTGCTTCAGGACGGCAATCAGGTTTTCGCTGACCGTCCTGGTATCTGCGGAAGCGGTGATCACTGTGGCCGGAAGCATCGCCACAAGCAAACAAACCGCCAGCAAACCGCAGAGGAATCGATTCTTCATGGGACACTTCCCCTCGTGGTCTCTAAATTTACTGGTATTATAACAGAGATGATTACAATTTGCAACCCCTATTTTTAAAATAATTACACTTTTGTTACTCTTTTGTTTCTTCATTTTTCTTTTCCTACATTTTTCAGGCTATTTTTCCCTACTCACTTCCATTTTTCTCCAAAATAATGACAAAATTGTAATTATAAAAAATTGTTTTCTGTAATGAGCGTGCCTTGACTTTTTCCCCTCCCCTTGCTATACTCCGAAAAAAGTCCTTAGGAGATTTGATCATGGAAAAAGCGCTTATCGGCATGAGCGGCGGTGTAGACAGTTCCGTAGCAGCCTTTTTGACCCAGCAGGCGGGCTATGCGTGCATCGGCGCCACCATGCGACTGTTCAGCAACGATGTTTTGGGGGAAGATCAGCAGAGCACCTGCTGCTCCCTGGACGATGTGGAGGACGCAAAAAGCGTGGCCCGCCGCATGGGAATGCCCCACTATACCTTTAATTTTCAGGATGCCTTCCGGGAAACGGTCATGGACAAATTCGTCCGCTGCTACGAGCGGGGCGACACGCCCAGCCCCTGCATTGACTGCAACCGCTACCTGAAATTCGGTACCCTGCTGCACCGGGCCCAGGAGCTGGGATGCCAATATGTCGTCACCGGCCACTATGCCCGGATCCGCCGGGATCCGGATACAGGCCGCTACCTATTATATAAGGCCGCAGATAAGGCCAAGGATCAGACCTATTTTCTCTACTGCCTGACCCAGGATATGCTGGAGCACACCCTCTTCCCCCTGGGGGAATTGACCAAGCCCCAGGTCCGCGCCATAGCGGAAGAACACGGCTTTGTCACCGCCCGGAAGCACGACAGCCAGGACATCTGCTTCGTGCCGGACGGGGACTACGCCGCCTTTCTGGAGCGCTACACCGGAAAGACCTATCCCCAGGGAGATTTTCTGGACGAGAGCGGCAAGGTTGTGGGCAAGCACCACGGCGCTGTACGCTATACCATCGGGCAGCGCAAGGGCTTAGGGCTTGCTATGGGCGAACCGGTCTATGTCTGCGGAAAGGATATGCAGGCCAACACCGTCACCGTTGGCCCCAACAGTTCCCTGTTTTCCTCTGCCTTGCAGGCAAACGACTGGAATTGGTTTCCCTTCCCGGAACTGACGGAACCTATGGATGTCACCGTCAAGATCCGCCACAGCCAGTTTGAGCAGCCGGGCCGGGTGTTCCCGGAGGCAGATGGCTTCGCCCGGGTGGAGTTCGCCCAGCCCCTGCGGGCCGTGACCCCCGGACAGGCCGTGGTTCTCTATCAAGGTGACATGGTCCTGGGCGGTGGAACCATTACCGAGGCAATCCGTTAAAAGCGCAAAAAATGCGGACACCGTCAAAATTCTGGCGGTGTCCGCATTCAATATGTACTGTTTTCTAAAACGCACAAGTATTTTTCTCACACCCCAACAGACTGTGGGCTGTTGATTACTTAACGCCTCTTACAACCATTGTTATAGACACATTTGTGTCCCATTGCTTGACGCCCTGGTCATAGAGCAGGATTCTCTTATCATACTTGGCGTTTACCAACCGTTTCAGTTCCTCAACCTCCGAAGCTGTCACAGCCTGGCCTGCAATTTGCAGCAGACTCTGCGCGTAATCAAGGTCATTTTGCCGGTTGGCATTTATCATGGCGTGGGCCATTTCCGCCGGGTAGCAAGGATCATCCGGCGTCAAGTTTACAGCAATATATTCTGTTGAAACATTCCGGAATCCATACCTTTCCATACAGAGCGGCAATTCCGCCTCGCTCTGCGGATACTTACCCACCCTGTATTTTGCGTGTATTTCCTTGAAATGCGCATCTGCCCGCCGCCAAATATCCTGTTCAAATTCCGTTTCTTCAGAGATACAGGATGCAGGAATATTGATTCCTCTGCGTGCGGACAAAACGAGGCATACGCCGTTTTCCCTCAGGACCCTATACTGTTCACCATAAAATACAGAAGGTTCGATATGCTCCGCGACTGTATTGGAAATGGTGACATCGAAGGAGCGGTCCTCAAAGGCCAGTGCCGTGGCATCGCCCTCCAAAAAATCAACATCAGGCGCTTTTTCCCGGGCAAACGAAATAAAACTGCTGTCCCGATCAACGCCGCATATTCGAGCATGGGGATACCATCGCCGGAGGGACTGCGCCAAAGCGCCCGGACCGCACCCGATTTCAAGCATACTGCTTTTTTCATCAATTTCAAAAGCTTCCATATATCTTTCTTGGAACTGGTCCGCAAATCTCAGAGAACGTGAAAGATAGAGCGTTCCAATATTTTGAATATACTGCGACCAAATCGTATTCATACGGTACCCCCACAAATTTCAATTCATCCTATATCCTACCTGAAGCGAAGTATATCAGGAAAGCACGAAGAAAGCAATCGCATTCGCAAAAGTAAGCCCCCGCCGAAAAAACGGCGGGGGCTGTGCATATTATCTGGTTCCCTTGTCGTAGGGAATGCCCTCGGCCTTGGGGGCCCGGGACTTCTTGGAGGTGAAGGCCAGAACGACCAATGTGACAAGATAGGGCAGCATCCGGTACAGATGGGAGGAAATGCCCAGCTGCGCCAGCAGATACACGCCGTCGCCGTTCAGGTCCAGGCTGCTATAGGCCGCTGCGATACATTTGAAGAGGCCAAAGAGCAGAGAAGCGCCTGCAATGTTCAGAGGTGTCCAGTTGCCGAAGATCATAACAGCCAGGGCCAGGAAGCCGAAGCCTGCCACATCGCCGTTGGCGGTGCAGTTGGTGGTGGTCAGGGCATACACAAAGCCGCCCATGCCTGCCAGAGCGCCGGAAATGGTGGTACCGGCATAGCGCATCTTATAGACGTTGATGCCCAGGCTGTCCGCCGCCTGGGGATTCTCACCGCAGGCCCGCAGCCGGAGGCCGAAGCGGGTCTTGTAGAGGATCACAGACAGGATAATAAACAGCAGGATGCAGACATAGGTTGCCAGATACACCTTGTTCAGGAAGGTCTCCCCCAGGAAACCGATGTCCTGATTCTTGGGAATGCCGAAGGTGGATTTTTTCAGCATAAACCAGGAGGCCGCATCACCGGTGGCCATCTGCAGGGTATTCTGGTTGGCCAGAATTCGAATCAGGAACAGCACCAGAGCAGGGGCCATCAGGTTCAGGGCCGTGCCGCCGATGGTCTGGTCTGCCTTCAGGTTGATGGAGGCGAAGCTCAGCAGCAGGGAGAACAGTGCGCCCAGGGCCGCCGCCACCAGCATTGCCAGCAGCTCCAGCCCCTGGAGAGTCAGCCACTGTTTATTGGCGTAGGCATTGGCAATGGCCTGCACGCTCTGCATATTCCGGACGAACAGTACGCCGATAAAGGCGCCGAAGATCATAATGCCTTCCAAGGCCAGATTGATAATACCGCTGCGCTCGGCAAAGACACCGGCCAGTGCCACAATCATCAGAGGCACCGCATACAGCAGCGTTTGCTGAATCAGAAAAGTCATGCTTCCTTGTCCCCTTTCTCTGTTTCCGGCTTGGGGGCCGTGGTGGCCGCAGGCTCGGCATTGGCGTTGGGCATTCCCTTCTTCTTCCACTTGGGAAGCATCATCTGAATCACCAGGGAGAAAGCACTTAAGTAGACGATCACGGCGATGATCACATCGGTGATGTACTCATTGTACGCGGTATAGCCGGTGAGCTGCACACCCACGATATCCAGCATAGCCATAAAAATGCCGGTGAAGATCACACCGATGGGGTTGTTCACCGCCAGCAGTGCCACGGGGATGCCGTTGAAGCCAGCGCTGGGCAGGGTCTGGTAGGTGGACCAATAGAACTCCGTGTTGCCGGCCAGCCAGTACAGCGCTGCACCGCCGCCGGACAGTGCTCCGGCGATGGCCATAGACAGGACGATGTCCCGCTTGTCGTTGATACCGGCGTACCGGGCCGCGTGCCGGTTGGCACCGCAGGCCTTCAGCTCATAGCCCAGGGTAGTCTTGTTGATGAGGATATACACAAGGACGGCAATCAGAATGGCAACCAGAATGCCGCCATTAACCTGAGAGCCCGGGAACAGCTTGTCCAGCCCCATTTTGGCTGTGGCAACACCGTTGTAGGAGGTCTTGTAAATATAGCCGGACTTGGTGTTCTCCACCATGTTTTTGAAGTTGCTGGCATCGAAGGCCCAGGTGACAAGATTGGCGGCCAGCCAGTTGGTCATGATGCAGGCCAGAACCTCGTTGATGCCCAGCAGCGCTTTCAGCGCACCGGGAATGGCACCCCACAGCGCACCGGCAGCGCAGCCGCCCAAAAAGGCCAGCAGCCAGACGAGCCAGGCAGGCACGGAGGTGGTGGGGATGGACAGGGCGATCATCAGAGATGCCATAGTGCCCATCAGGTACTGACCGGGTGCACCAATATTAAACAGGCCCGTCTTATAGGCCACGGCCACGGAAAGGCCGGTCATGATCAGCGGCGTTGCCCGGAATAGCATATTGCCCAGAGCCTGGGCATTGTAGCCCCAGGTCAGGTTGCCCGCCGCGTTCCGTCCGGTGGACAGGATGCCCGCGAAAATCAGCTTCACGCCGTCCCACATGCCCTGATTGGTAATGGTATCCTTGGACAGGCCAACGGCAATGACCACAACAGCACCCACCACCAGGCCGATCAGGATGGAGATCAGGGAAGCAAGCACCTTGCGGGTGCCGCTTTTGTTATAAAGCTCCTGCAATTTGTCTTTCATATTCAGGCCTCTCCTTTTCCGCTGCGTTTCGCGCCGGACATATACAGGCCCAGCTCCTGAACGGTGGTCTTCTTGGGATCCAGCTCGCCCACGATCTCACCCTCGTACATGACAAGAATGCGGTCGGACAGGTTCATGACCTCATCCAGCTCCAGAGAAACCAGCAGCACTGCCTTGCCCGCATCCCGCTGAGCAACCAGCTGGGCATGGACATTCTCAATGGCACCCACGTCCAGGCCGCGGGTGGGCTGAACCGCCAGCAGCAGGGGCGTACCCCGGTCGATTTCCCGGCCGATAATGGCCTTCTGCTGGTTGCCGCCGGACATACTCCGGGTAATGGTCACGGGGCCCTGGCCGGAGCGGACATCGTATTCATCGATGATTTTCAGAGCATAGTCCCGGACCTCGCCGGACTTGATGAAGCCCATATGCTGGAAACGGGGATCCGTGTAGCTCTGGAGCACCAGGTTGTTTTCCAGAGTATCATCCAGCACCAGGCCGTGCTTGTGCCGATCCTCAGGGATATGGCTGATGCCGCTGAGATTCCGCTTGTGGATGCTCATCTTGGTCAGGTCCTTGCCGTCCAGGGTAATGGTGCCGGAGGTCATCTTTTCCAGACCGGACAGGCCGTAAATCAGCTCCGTCTGGCCGTTGCCGTCGATACCGGCGATGCAGACGATCTCCCCCTCTCTTACCTGGAAGGAAACATCCTTGACCGCGTTGTTCTTGTGGAGCTTGGAGGGAACGGTCATGTGCTGCACATCCAGCACCACCTTGCCCGGGTGGGCAGGGCCCTTATGGACTTCCAGCTGCACGGGACGGCCCACCATCATAGCAGAGAGTGCTTCCTTGGTAGTATCCTTGGTGTTTACCGTTCCAACCAGCTTACCCTTCCGCAGAACCGTGACCCGGTCGGAGACCGCCATAATCTCATTGAGCTTGTGGGTGATAAACAGGATGGACTTGCCCTCTCTGGCAAAGCCCCGCATGATCTCCATGAGCTCATCGATCTCCTGGGGAGTCAGGACTGCGGTGGGCTCGTCAAAAATCAGGATCTCATTGTCCCGGTAGAGCATCTTAAGAATTTCGGTACGCTGCTGCATACCCACGGAGATATCCTCGATCTTCGCGTCCAGGTCTACGGCCAGGCCGTATTTATCGGACAGCTCCTGGACCTTTTTCCGGGCGTTTTTCCGCTGCAGGAAACCGCACTTGGTGTCCTCCGCGCCAAGAATAATATTATCCAGCACAGTGAACACATCCACCAGCTTGAAGTGCTGATGCACCATGCCGATATGCAGTGCCGTGGCATCGTTGGGGTCCCGGATCTGGACCACCTCACCGTTCTTTTTAATGACACCCTTTTCCGGCTGGTAAAGGCCGAACAGGACGCTCATCAAGGTGGATTTTCCCGCACCGTTTTCGCCCAGCAGCGCATGGATCTCGCCCCGCTTCAGCTGAAGGGTGATGTCGTCGTTCGCCACTATGCCGGGAAATTCTTTTCTGATATTGAGCATTTCAATTACGTATTCCGAATCCATAATCTACTTGCCCTCCTCCCTGCGTTTTCACCGAAAGAAAGCCGAAAGCCCCGATACATCCTATAGATGCACCCAGGCCCGGTATTTTCGTATGAAGTTATTGTAACATCGGAGCGGTCAAAATGCAATATCCATTCTTTCCCGTCCCGCATTTTTTCGGCATAAGCACTATAAAGAATGCCCCTGCGGTTGTTACCGCAGGGGCACGGGGTTATGCATATTACTTGACGATATTGACAGTCACATTGTCGGTGCTGGCGGGTTCGGGAACGTCAGAGCCATCGATCTCAACCTTGCCGGCCACGATGTCGGCGAGCATCTGCTCGTACTCTTCCACGGTCCAGCCGTTCAGAGACCAGGTAGCGGTGGGCAGACCCACGGCGTTGTCCTTGGCACCCAGAGTGATGTTGGTGTTGCCATCGCCGATGAAGGCAGCCCAGGTGTCGTCGGACTCAGCAGCCTTCAAAGCGGTCTGAGCGGCCTGGCCGATGCCCTTCATAGCGGAGGTGATGACGGTGTCAGACTCGAAGGACTGGTCAACGTCCACGCCGATGACTTTGGCGTCCTCAGCGGAAGCAGCGGCAGCGACAGACTGGAACATGGAACCACCGCAGGCAAAGATGACCTCGGTGCCGTTCTGATACCAGCCGGCGGCCATGGTCTGCAGCTCGTTGGAGGCCTGGAAGGAAGAGCCGTACAGCCAGGAGTAGTTCATCTCAACCTTTACGCCCTTGGCAGCAGCAGCAGCGTCAGCGCCCTGCACGAAGCCATAGCCGTAACGGTTGCAGGCAAGGTTTGCACCGCCGCCGCCACCGGTGAAGCCCAGCTTGGTGTAGCCGTCCATAACAGCGGCATAACCGGCCAGGTAGCCGCACTGCTCTTCCTGGAAGGCGATACCGGCAACGTTATTCAGGCCCATTGCCCAACCGTCGATGAAGACAAAGCGGGTGTCGGTGAATTCCTTGGCAGCCTTATCCAGAGCGGTGCCCTGCATGAAGCCGGCGCAGACAACAACCTTTGCACCGTTTTCGACAGCCAGTTTCATGGCATCGTAACGGTCGTCATCGGTAGCCTGGTCGCCGCCGGCGGGCTGGTAGTACTTGTAGGACTTACCGGCATTGGCAGCGTACAGCTTCACGCCGTCGAAGGTGCCCTGGTTGAAGGACTTGTCCTTCAGCTGGCCCACATCGGTGACGAAAGCAATCTCGTACTTGCCGTCGGAAGAGGTCATCTCATCGGGGACATCATCTGCATTCTCAGCGGCAGCGGGTGCCTCGGCTGCAGCAGCGGTGGTCTCGGCAGGAGCTGCGGAATTTCCGCCGCAGGCGCACAGGCCCAGGACCATCACGACAGCGAGAAGCATTGCAAGAATCTTTCTCATTGTTTTCATTCCTCCTAAGTAATTTGCGTAGGTTTCCCTACGGATTCCATTATTGCACACTCTGCCAAAAAAATCAACAGGGAAATGTGCGGTTTGTACCTACTTTTGCATATGGGTCTTGGGGCGGAAGCTGTCCGGCAGGAGCTGGGCCAGGGTCCGCTCCATATAGGTACCGTCCTTTCCCACAAGATAGATTTTGAAATCGTCCTCGCAGAATTCCCGCATGACCTGACGGCAGATGCCGCAGGGTGGGAACACATCGGAAATGATCCCATCCTTTCCGCCGCAGACCGCAATGGCCGAAAAATCCCGGTGGCCATCGTAGACCGCCTTGAAAAAGGCCGTGCGCTCGGCGCAGTTCGTTGCCCCATAGGAGCCGTTTTCAATATTGCAGCCGCCATAGACCGTGCCGTCGGCGCACAGCAGCGCCGCACCAACCTTATAGCCGGAGTAGGGCGCGTAGGCGTGCCCCATGGCCTCCACCGCAGCGGCAATCAAAGCCTTTGCATCCATTACTTCAGCAGCTCCTTGGCAAAGCTCTTTCCCGGCGTCTCAAAGGGCACATCCAGCAGCTCCGCCACCGTGGCGGCGATGTCTGCAAAGGAGGCCCGGGTTCCCAGAGAACCGGGGCGGACCTGACTGCCCAGGGCAATCAGGGGTACATACTCCCGGGTGTGGTCCGTGGTGGCCGTATAGGCAGGGTCACAGCCGTGGTCTGCGGTGATGAGCACCAGGTCGTCTTCCTGCAGCGTCTTTTCGAATTCGCCCAGCCAGGTGTCAAACTCCGTCAGAGCGTTGGCATAGCCGTCAATATCCCGGCGGTGGCCGAATTGCATATCAAAATCCACCAGGTTCACAAAGCACAGTCCCCGGAAATCCCGCTTGGCATAGTCCACGGTGTGCTGCATTCCATCGGCATTGCTCTTGTTGTAAACATGGTCCGTGGTGCCCCGTCCGGCAAAGATGTCGAAAATCTTGCCAACAGCCAGCACCTCCTGCCCGGCATCCTTTACGGCGTCCAGCAGGGTTCTCGCAGGGGGCTCCAGGGAGAAGTCGTGCCGGTTGGCGGTTCTGGTGAAGCCCGCCTCGGCAGTGCCCACATAAGGCCGCGCAATGACCCGGCCCACACCGTACTTGCCCCGCAGAAGCTTCCGGGCCTTCCGGCAGGCGTCGTAGAGCTCCTCCAGCGGAATCAAATCCTCATGGGCCGCCACCTGGAACACGGAATCGGCAGAGGTATAGACAATCCACTTGCCGGTTTTCAGCTGCTCCTCGCCGTAATCCCGAATCACATCCGTGCCGGAATAGGGCTTGTTGCACAGTACACCCCGGCCGGTCTGCTTCTCAAATTCCGCCAGCACCTCCTGAGGGAATCCATCCGGGAAGGTGGGCAGGGGCTCCGGAGAGACTACGCCCGCAATCTCCCAATGGCCGATGGTGGTGTCCTTGCCCATGGAGGCCTCAGTCAGCCGGGCATAGGCCCCCTGGGGCTGCTCGGCTTTGGGCAGATAGTCCACGCCGTCAATGCTGCCGATTCCGGCCTTTAAAAGATTGGGAATGGAAAATTTCCGGGAGGTGGAGCAGGAGCGGAGGGTATTGACCCCGATGTCTCCAAACTTCTCGCAGTCCGGCATCTGTCCGATGCCGCAGGAATCCAGAACGATCAGAAATACACGCTTCATATCACTTGTTCTCCATGGCGGCAGCCACATCCAGGGCTACCTTCATCATGGTGGTGAAGGCGGTCTGGCGCTCTTCGGATGTGGTCCCTTCGCCGGTCAGAATATGGTCGGAAATGGTGCAGATGCACAGGGCCCGCTTGCCATACCGGGCCGCGTTCATATACAGGGCGGCAGCCTCCATCTCCAGGGCCATGACACCCATCTTTTTCAGGCCGTAAACGCTGTCCAGGCCCTCGGGCACCCCCACATGGTCCCCATAGAAGGTATCGGAAGAATTGATATTGCCCACATGGTACCGGGCTCCGTTGGCCTCGCAGGCTTTAACCGCCTCGCTGAGCAGCTCCCAGCTGGCAATGGGGGCAAAGGTACCGGGCAGATGGTACTGGCTGGCCCAATTGGAATCGGTGCAGGCACCCTGGCCCAGCACCAGATCATACAGCTTGATATTCTCCTGGATGGCACCGGCGGAGCCAACGCGGATGATGTTCTCCACGCCGTAGCCATTGAACAGCTCATGGGAGTAAATACCGATGGCAGGCATACCCATGCCGGAGGCCATGACGGACACCCGGACGCCCTTATAGGTGCCGGTATAGCCCTGGACGCCCCGAACATTGTTCACCAGCACAGGATTTTCCAAAAAGTTTTCCGCAATGAATTTGCTGCGCAGGGGGTCACCTGGCATCAGCACAGTCTTTCCAAAATCGCCGGGTTTGGCGGAAATATGAGGGGTAGGGGTTGTGAGCATTGCAGTATCTCCTTCCTTAATAGCTGCCGTCGTTGGCGGCTGCTTCGTTTTTCTCCATGGCCTTGGCCAGCTTGACAATCCGGGAGGTGCCCAGACGGGAAGCGCCCAGGCGAATGAATTCTTCCGCGTCGGCCAGACTGGAAATGCCGCCGGCTGCCTTGATCTGAACATGGGGGGCCACATGGGCCGCAAAGAGTTCTACATCATGGAACGTGGCACCGGCCTTGGAGAAGCCGGTAGAGGTCTTGATAAAGTCCGCCCCGGAGTCGGAAACGCATTTGCACAGAGCGATTTTTTCTTCATCGGTCAGAAGACAGGTTTCAATAATGACTTTCAGGAGCTTTCCCTTACAGGCATTCTTGATGGCGGCGATTTCCCGGGTAATGTCTTCCCACTTTCCCTCCTTGGCCCAGCCGATGTTGATGACCATATCCACCTCGTCCGCCCCGTTGTCCACGGCATCGGAAGCCATAAAGCACTTGGCGGCGGTGGTATCGTAGCCATTGGGAAAGCCGATAACGGTGCAGATGGGCAATCTTTCGCCTACATACTCCTTGGCCTGCCTGACAAAGCTGGCAGGGATGCAGACGGAAGCGGTATGGTACTTCATTCCGTCGTCGCAGATCTCCTTGATATCCGCCCAGGTGGCGGTCTGGGTCAGCAGGGTATGGTCGCATTTGGAAAGAATTTCGGAAATTTCCATGGGAATACACTCCTTTTATAATTACTGATGTCCGTGCAGACGGATAATCTTGTGTTCTTTGATGCCCCGGATATAGCACTTGTGGCACATGGCGATATAGCTGTCGTTGCCCCCCAGAAAGACCTGGGCACCCTGGGTGACAATGTGGCCCTGACCATCGATTCGGGCATTGACCGTTGCCTTGGCCCCACAGTCGCAGATGGTTTTGATCTCCTGGATGGTATCTGCCACCTCCATGAGCCGCAGCGAGCCGGGGAACAGGTGGGTCTGGAAGTCCGTGCGCAGGCCGAAGCACATCACGGGCACATTGTAGTCGTCCACAATGCTGCGCAGCTGGTCAATCTGGTCCACCGTGAGAAACTGACACTCGTCCACGATGATCACATCGCACTTTCCCAGATGCTCCTGCCGGAACCAGGCATAGGCATCTCTGTCCGGCGGCAGCACATCCGCCTTTGCGCTGAGGCCGATGCGGCTGGACAGGGTGTGCTCCCCGTCCCGCAGATCCGCACTGGGCTTTAACAGCCACACCCGCAGATCGTTTTCCTCATAATTGTATTTGGTGATCAGGGCCTGGGCCGTCTTGCTGGAGCCCATGGCACCGTATTTGAAATATAGCTTGGCCATTTTTCCGGTTCCTCCCGTTTCTTCTCTTGCCTCATTATACCGAAAAGGAGGCACTATTGCAAGCACAATTCCGTGAATTCTCACAAAAGACAGCACCCTTAATTTTTCATGAAGTTTTCCCACGCCACCTTGCAAAGGGAACACAGGTATGATATGCTGAGCTTGGAGAAAATGAAAAACGAAACAAGGAGGATACCGTATGAAAAAGCTGTTCGCCGCACTTCTTGCCCTGAGTCTGCTGCTGACAGGCTGCGGCGCAAAATCCAGCAGCACCATGTCAAATGCATATGCGTCCCAGGAAACTGCCGCAGCCAACGACAGCTACAGCTATGATCTGGGCGACACCGACAGCAGCTCCCAGCTGCCCCAGGGACGAAAATTCATCATCACCGAAAATCTGGACGCCGAGGCCGAAGACCTGGATGCCGCACTGGCCGCCGTTACGGAAAAGCTCACCGCCCTGGACGGCTACATTGAAAGCCAGCGCGTTTACAACGACAGCATGTACGCCGGCAGCCGCTACCGCTATGCAGACCTGACGCTGCGCATTCCCGTGGAAAAATTGGCGGAATTCACAGCTGCTGTGGATTCCCTCAGCAATGTGGTCTCCTCCTCCCGGAATACCGAGGACGTGACATTGCAATATGTGGACACCGAGAGCCGGGTCAAGGCCCTGGAAACCGAACGGGACCGGCTGCTGGAGCTCATGGAGCAGGCGGAAACCATGTCCGATCTGCTGGAAATCGAATCCCGGCTGACAGAGGTACGGGGCGAGCTGGAGCGCTATGCCTCCCAGCTGAAGGTGCTGGACAATCAAATTGACTACGCCACCGTAAATCTGAGCCTGTCCGAGGTCACGGAATACACGCCCGTAGTGGAGAAGAGCCGTCTGGAAAAAATCCGGGACGGGTTCGTAAGCAGCGTCAAGGGCGTTGGGAATCTGATCCTGGACTTCATCAGCTTCGTGCTTATGAACATTCCCTATATTCTTCTCTTCGGCCTGATCCTCTGGGGCATTCTCGCCCTGGTGAAGCGGCACAGGAGGAAGCATCCGAAGAAGCCAAAGGCAGAACCGAAAAAAGAAGACTAACCTTTCAGGGGGCGGCAAAATTGCCGCCCCTTCCTTTTGGGGCTCCCCTGAAAGGTATAGAGGATGTTGGCCGCTTGCGGCCTACATCCTCTTAATGCACAGCGGAAGCCATTGTGCAATCGGTGAAATAAAGCTTTGAATTCGCTCAAAAGTGTGATATAGTATTCTTCGAGGTGAACCATCCATGGAAAACGAGACCCAGGAAAATGGCTACGTCCCCCGCCCCGCCTGGCAGGTCTGGGCGGCACGGCTCGGGCTTGTTCTCGCCATTGCCTTTGTGATCTATCAGCTTCTGACCATTGCCGGAGGTGGGCTGTAATGCGCATTCTCGGCATTGACCCGGGCTATGGCATTACGGGCTTCGGCATTGTGGAGGCCCAGCGGGGGGCCTGCCGCCTGCTCCGCTGCGGTGCCATTACCACGCCTCCAAACACGGACTTCAACTGGCGTCTGGGGGAGATCTACAACAACATGACAGAGCTCATGCAATTGGCCCAGGCCGATGCCGTGGCCATTGAAGAGCTGTTCTTTGGCAACAATGTCACAACCGGCATTAAGGTTGCTCAGGCCCGGGGCGTCATTCTGCTGGCAGTCCAGCAGGCGGGTGTGCCCGTGTATGAGTACAAGCCCATGCAGGTCAAGCAAGCCGTGGTAGGCTACGGCAATGCCTCCAAGCATCAGGTCATGGACATGACCAAGCGCATTCTAAATCTTCCCGCCGTTCCCAAGCCCGATGATGCGGCGGATGCCGTTGCCATTGCCCTGTGCCACGCCCGTTCCAGCACCTCTTTGCTGGCCATGGCCCAGAAATAACGGAATTTTTCAAGCAAGGAGTTTTCTTAATGCTATACTACGTTTCCGGCCCGGTGACCGTGCTGGAGCCCGGTCTGGCCGTCATCGACTGCGGCGGCGTGGGCTACGGCTGCCGCATCACCACCTATACCGCTGCCCAGCTGAAATTGAACACCCCCGCCAAACTCTATGTTACGGAGTCCATCAAAGAGGACGCTTACGACATCTACGGCTTCTCCACCCGGGAGGAGCAGCGCTGCTATGAGCTGCTCACCGCCGTCAACGGTGTGGGTCCCAAAGCTGCACTGTCCATTCTGTCCTCCGGCGGCCCGCAAAACTTCACCCTGGCTGTCATGACCGGGGACGAAAAAATGCTTACCGCCGCCCAGGGCATTGGCAAAAAAATTGCCCAGCGGATCATTCTGGAATTGAAGGACAAAATCGGCGGCTCCAATATGGAGCTGGACTTCTCCGGAGGGCCTGCTGCCGCTCCCGTGCAGAAGAGCAGCAGCGTAGGCCTTGCCACAGCGGCATTGCAGGAGCTGGGCTACTCTCCTGCCGAAATTTCTCTGGCCCTCAAGGGCGCGGACCCCAATATGACCACGGAAGACCTGATCCGCCATGCCCTGCGGGCTATGGTTATGAAGGGATAACAGGAGGTAACGCAAATGAGTTTGGAATTTTCTCAGGAGGCGGAAGCCCCCCTGGTGCTGCCCACCTATACCCCCCAGGATGCGGCGGAAATCGGTCTGCGGCCCAAGCTGCTCTCTGACTATACGGGCCAGGAGAAGGCCAAGGGGAATCTCTCCGTCTACATCGAAGCCGCCCGGCGGCGCAATGAGCCCCTGGACCATGTGCTGCTCTATGGCCCTCCCGGCCTGGGCAAAACCACCCTGGCCGGCGTCATAGCCAACGAAATGGGGGCGGGTATCCGGATCACCTCCGGCCCCGCCATTGAAAAGCCCGGCGATCTTGCCGCCCTGCTGACCAATCTGAACGCCGGAGACATTCTCTTCATCGATGAGATCCACCGTCTGAACCGGGTGGTAGAGGAAATCCTCTACCCCGCTATGGAGGATTTTGCAATCGACATCATCGTCGGCAAGGGTCCCAGCGCCAATTCCATCCGGCTGGACCTGCCGAAATTCACCCTGGTAGGCGCAACCACCCGGGCCGGTCAGCTCTCCGCCCCCCTGCGGGACCGGTTCGGCGTGTCTCTGCGGCTGGAGCTCTACACGCCGGAAGAGCTGGCTGCCATTGTCACCCGGTCCGCCACCATCCTGGGGATGGCCATCGAGCCGGAGGGTGCCATGGAGATCGCCTCCCGCAGCCGGGGAACGCCCCGAATTGCTAACCGCTTTCTGCGTCGGGTCCGGGACTTTGCCCAGGTCATGGGCGACGGAACCATCACCAAGGAGGCAGCCGACCTTGCCCTGCGGCGGCTGGAGGTGGACAAGCTGGGCCTGGACGCCATCGACCGCCGGATGCTGACCGCCATCATCCAGAATTATGGCGGCGGTCCCGTTGGCCTGGAAACTCTGGCCGCCACCATCGGCGAGGAGGCCGTCACGCTGGAGGATGTGTATGAGCCCTATCTGATGCAGCTGGGCTTTCTGACCCGCACTCCCCGGGGCCGCTGCGTCACGCCCCTGGCCTATGACCACCTGCACATCCCCTACCAGGGGCAAACCCAGTTCTCGATCTAAAGGTCGGATTTTAAGCCATCCTTATCCTTTTCACCAAAAACTTTGTGCAGGAATTGGAAAAAATGCATAAATCTCAAATAATTGGAGAAATATCTTTCATAAAGGATTGACAAATCCCTTTGGATTGTGTATAATCCAACAAGCGGTAAAAAAGTGCCGCGCATTTTATTCACCCTGCGTTACAACCATTTCCTGGTAGATTTTCACGGGGCAAAAAACCGAAGAGAGGTATTTCCAATGTACGAAGACAAGACTTTAGTTTGCAAAGATTGCGGCAAGGAGTTCGTGTTCACCGCCGGTGAGCAGGAGTTCTACGCAGAGCGCGGCTTCCAGAATGAGCCCCAGCGCTGCAAGGCCTGCCGTGATGCTCGCAAGAACAATGCCCGTGGCCCCCGTGAGTTCTTCACTGCTACTTGCGCACGCTGCGGCGGTGAGGCTAAGGTGCCCTTCCAGCCCAAGTCCGACCGTCCCGTGTTCTGCAGCGAGTGCTTCGCTCAGATGCGTGCCAACGGCTAATTAACTGTCGAAAGCCCCGGAACGATTTCCGGGGCTTTTTCGTCGTTCTAAGCCCTCCCTGCCAAACGGTGGCAGGGAGGGTTTTGCGCATTTACGACTGCACCAAGCCGCTGAGCTGATAGAGCGCATTGGCGGCATCCTCTCGGGTAAGATCCTCAGTTGTGGGGAGAAAAATGTCCTGAGCTTCCAAGGCAGCCTCTTGGTTTTCCGGCGCGGCATCCAGGTCCAGGCAGGCGCAGAGCAGAGCTGCGGCATCCTGAGCGGTCACCGTATCAGTCGCGTCAAAGTCTCCCTGCCAGGGCGTTCCGGCGGTCAGTCCCGCCCGCAGCGCCGCCGTGGCATAGGGCCGCAGCCATTGGGGTACGTTGCCCCCCAGCTTCGCATCCACCGTGTCCTCCACAGGGATGCTCAGGGTCTTCACAACCATGGTTAAGAACTCGCCCTTGGTTACATTTTTTTCCGGGAAGAAGCAGGGGCTCCCCGCCAGAGTTTCCCCGGCGAAAATACCGGTGGAACGCATCCACTCCGCCGAAAAGGCACAGCTGCGGCCAAAGGTATCCGTATAGGCCGTTGGCTCTGTGGGGCGGAGAATGGTCACGGTGACGGTGGCCTCCCGGGAAACCTTGCCCTGAGGGTCTGTGGCCGTATAGGCGAAGGAATCCACCCCAACTTTGTTGTTTTTCGGCGTATAGGTGAATGCGCCGTTCTCTCCTATGGTCACTTCCCCTCTGCGGGGCTGACGGGTGACGGTAAAGGTCAGCATCTCCCCTTCCGGGTCCTTGGCTCGAAGCATGCCGGTATTGGCAAGGTTCTTATAGGTCTCCAGGGCAGAATCCTCCGCAATGGGTGGCTTGTTTTCCTTTCCCCGAATACCCAGGGTCAGGCTGGTCTGCTCCAAAAGGCCCCTTTCGTCAATGCCCAGATAGGAAAAGGTCTCCACAGCGTCGTCTTCCGTCCGTTCCGGCGTATAGGTGACGGCATCCAGCTGCTCCCGGGTAAGCACATCCCCCGGCAGCAGCACCCGGTTTCCCAGACGAAGCGTGCCGGAAGATGGGACCTGGCGCAGGCACACGCCCTCCAGGTTCTCCCCAAACTCCTGGGCCCCGAAACAGTAAACGCCGCCGCTGTCCACATCCGCAGCGGCCGCCGACATAGGCACCGCCAGCAGGAGCAGCAGGCAGAGTAGCTTTCGCAATTTCATAGAACAATACCTCCAGAAATTTTGTTTCCGGAGGTATTGTTTGCCAGAACTGGCAGGTTTATTCGAATTTCTATTTCCTCCACAGGCGATACTGGCCCTGGGTATCCACGCAGGTATATTCTCTCTGCAAAAGGGCAGCGATGCGTTCCGGCTCCACCGCATCTGTAGAAGTCACCACCCAGAGGTTTTCTTCTCCGTGAAGATAGGCTTCGATCTGATCGCCGATCTCCGGGTCCAGCTGAATGTAGTGCGGCTGCCAATCGCAGTAGCGCAGCGGGGGCTGGAGGCCCGCCTGGAGGTACCAGGCAGAGCAGGAAGGCAGACCGTAGACATATACCTGCCCCTCCTCGGGAATCCGGCTTACAAGGGTCTGGATGGCGTCATAGTCCTGCCGCTCCTCTGCGTGGTAACGGACGCAATACATGGCATAGCGGATCTCTTCGATGGCCCGGGGATAGAGGAGCTTCCACTGGCCTGCCACAGAGGCGATGAGCAGCACAGCGCACAATACCATGCACGCCCAGCGGCTCTTTGCCCTCCTTGCCTGGAGCCGCCGGGCATTCCAGGCAAGATGATACCCGCCCAGCACCCACAGAGGCAGCGCCAGGACGAAATAATGGGCATAGCAATTGCCCATGGCCGCGGCCACAAGCAGGGTCAGCACCCCGGACACATACAGCAGCCACAGCTTCCAGTCCTTCACCCGGTAAATGAGCAGGACGATCAAGGGAAACAGCACCGTCAAAAGGCATGGCCAGATCGTTTTCAGATTCCACAGCTTTGCAATGAAGCCAACCTCATCGGAATAAGCAAAGCCGAAGGCAAACACCTGGGCGATCATCTCTTCCAGAATGCCATTGCAGGCCGCCCAGATGCAGACCGGGGCAATTCCAGCCAGAAGGCCCAGCAGAAACATTCCGGCGTTGGCAAAGAGATTCCGGAAGCGCTTCCAGGCCAGCAGGTTGCAGGTGACCGTCAGCAAAACCGCCCCGATGATGGCGGCATTGGTAATGCGGACCATGGCCATGATTCCGAAGGCAATGCCGTAATACAGGCCGTACAGGGGCGGGTGGTCCTGGTTCTCCGGGCTGGGGATCCGGGTGACCCCCAGATATTTGAGGCACAGATACAGGCAGGGCATCAAAAAGGGCATGGACAGCTCTTCCGTCAGGTTGCCGCCTGTCATGGTGTAGCTGAGCATCACCGCCCCGGGCAGCAGCAGCAATAGCTCTGCCCACAGGGGACACCCCTTTTCCGGGAAAGCCAGATCGAAGCACTTGTGGGCAAACAGCAGCGTCACAAACAGGCACACGCACTGCACGGCAAAGGCCCCCAGCCGCCCGGGCAGCAGCAGCTGGCCCGCATACTCCATGAGGAAGAGATAGGGTCCCTTCATGTCAAAGTAATCCCGGTAAGGAAGCATTCCCTTGGTCATGCCCTCCCCTACCAGACGGAAAAAGGCCGCGTCCTGCCCCACATTGTATTTCAGCAAGGGGGTTGTGGAAAGAGAACAGACGGCCAGATACCCGACTGCCAGGGCAGCCAGCACCAGAAGCCTGATGAGCTTATTCAGGAAAGAGCGTTTTTGTTCCATAGCTTCGCCTTTCTGTAATTTTGTTTTCTTTTATTCTACAAAAAAATCCCGCCGCCGTAAAGAGGAATCTTTCGGCGGCGGAATGATTTCAGGCGGATGCTTCAAACAGAATCAGCAGCACGGCAGACAGCGCCAGCCACACGAGGCCTGCAAACAGCATCCCGGCGGGGCTTTTGCGCTTTTTGGCCTTCCGTGCCCGGTAGGTTTCCATAGTCTCCTGATCCCGCGCGTTGCCGATGCTGGCACCGGGGACATGAAGATGGAAAACAGACTGCAAACCATAGCCCAGCACGTCAAACGCACCCTGGTTGGTCACATAGCGCAGAACCCCTGCGCCCAGCAGCAGCACCGCTGCCACAAAGCAGCCGTCACACAGCTGCCGCAGCAGCCCATAGCCCTGGTCCCGGTTGATGAAAATCACCATGGCGCACAGCAGCACACCCACAAGCAGGCTTATCAGAAAGCTTTTCAGCCTTTTGCTCATTTGCGCAGCTCCTGCTGATACTTGGCAAACTCCGCATCGTTGCACTGGACGAAGTGGCCCGGGGCAACCTCCCGGAAGCTGGGCTTATCCACGGAGTAGTCATGCTCGGCCAGAGGATTGTAGGTGATACGCTGACGCTTCTTCTCATACACAGGGTCCGGCAGAGGAATGGCAGACAGCAGGGACCGGGTGTAGGGGTGCAGCGGATGGGCAAACAGCTCATCGGAACTGGCCATCTCCACCATCTTGCCGAAGTACATAACGCCGATGCGGTCGGAGAAGTACTTAACGACGGACAGGTCGTGGGCGATGAAGAGAATGGTCAGGCCGAATTTCTCCCGCAGCTCGTTCAGCAGGTTGATAACCTGGGCCTGAACGGACACGTCCAGCGCGGACACGGGCTCGTCGGCAATGATCAGCTCCGGGTTCATGATGACGCTGCGGGCCACGCCGATCCGCTGCCGCTGGCCGCCGGAGAACTCGTGGGGATACCGGGTAGCGTGCTCAGGCACCAGGCCCACCAGCTCCAGCATCTCATTAACCTTCTGGGTGATGACCTTGTCGTCCCGCTCGCCCTGAATGACCAGGCCCTCGGAGATGATCTCCTTGACGGTCATACGGGGGTCCAGAGAGGCGATGGGGTCCTGGAAAATCATCTGGATCTGAGTGACCAACTTGGTCTTCTTCGCCTTGCGCAGCTCATTTTTGTACTCGGCCTCCAGCTTGGTCTTCTCCTCGCCGGATGCCTTGGCAATCAGCGCCTCGTACTTTTCCCGAACCTCGGCAGCACGCTGGCGGGCATAGGCCTTGTCGCAGTGTTTCTGGTCGGCATCAGCCTGCTTCATCAGGCTGCGCTGCTCGGCAATGGTCTTGTCCATCTCCGCCTTCAGGGCTGCGGCATTTTCGGGGTGCTCCTTGGAAGCAGTCTTGTAGTCCTGCTTTGCCTTTTCAATGGCGTCCTTGTAAGACTTCTTACCGGCGGCAATGCGGATTCCCTTGAAGAATACGCTGCCGGAGGTAATGTTATAGAGCTTGATGATGGACCGGCCGGTGGTGGTCTTGCCGCAGCCGGACTCGCCTACCAGGCCGAAGACCTCGCCCTTTTTGATCTCAAAGCTGACATCGTCCACAGCCTTGGTGGCACCGAAGTACTGGCACAGATGGTCCACTCTCAGCAGGGTTTCCTGGGTAGTATTCTCCATCTGCGGCGCCTCCGTGCT
>CAMFMO010000017.1:0-50931 GCA_945963595.1 uncultured Clostridia bacterium
AGCCAGTGCCTTTAGGCACTGGCTACCTTGCTGAGGGACTTTTTTAACAGCCCCTAAAATTTTTATGCAGATTCAGTAAACTCCTTGTTCATCTCGATATACTGAACAACTTGCGCGTATGCATCCCTATATTTCAGATCAATCTCGATCTTACCGCCTTCAAAAACATAAATGTTTTCGATTAACTCGATTAGCATAGGACGAGTAAGATGAGTAAAATTCCTGTACTTCAGGAAATGAGATATGAATTCATTCTCGCTTGTAATTCCAGCTGCATATTCCTGTACAGACTTTTCAAGGTTGGAGATCATGGCGTCCAGAGATGCAACTTTTTCTTGTAACGATGCCTTAATGCTTAGATATTCTTCTTGAGAAATAATTCCGCATTTCCAGTCAGGATAAAGATCTACCATAGCTCTCATGCACTTCTCGCGCTCTGCTTGCTGTGTTTTCAGCGTTTGCTGTAAATGGGAACATTCTTTTTTTCTTCCGGAGTTTGCATTGATTTTCTTAAGGAGTTCGTCAAATTCAATTGCTGTATTGATGGTAGTTTGCAAAAGAACCAGAACGGCTTGCTCCATTTTATCTGCACGGATAGAATGGTTTGTACAGGCACCTTTACTCATTTTCCGTGCGGTAGAACAACGATAGTATCTGTAGGTTCCATATGGGTGCTGGTTCGTTTTTCTATTCATCACGCGTTTGCAATCCGAGCACCGAACAAAGCCTGCAAATAAGTGAAGATTCTTTGTGTCTGGCGTTGCACGGGTATTCCGATTAAAGATGGATTGAACTTTGAGAAATGTTTCTTCATCAATGATTGGATCGTGAGTGCCTTTTACAATAATCCAATTTTCTTTCGGGATTGCTCTGCATTGCTTAATCTTATAGCTGACTGTGGTATTTCTCCCTTGCACCATATTTCCAATATACATTTCATTTTTCAGGATCGATCTCACAGAGGTGTCCGGCCAAAGTCCATCGTTACTGGAACCAATCGGATGACGATAGTTGAATCCTTTTATTTTTTTGTAGGTGGAAGGATTGGGAATTCCCATTCCATTGAGTAGTTTTGCAATCCCGATAATGCTAACCCCTTCGAGATATTTTTCAAAAATCAATCTTACGATAGGGGCAGTTTCTTCATCAATAATCAATTTGTGATGATCATTTGGATCTTTCAGATATCCGTATGTCGCGAACGAACCGATAAATTTTCCTTGTTGCCGATTTACATTCAGCGTACCGCGCACATTAACGGAGGTAGTTGCAGCTACGCTTTCGTTGATAACATTTGTAACACCAACAGAAATACATTGCGTTGCAGCATTCATATTGTTGGATGCTGTATCAATACCGTTGTTAATGGCAATGAAACGAACTCTGTATCGTACAAAAACATTATCAAGATATTGTCCACCTTCAGATGCGTTTCTGCAGAAACGAGAAAGGTCTTTCACGATAACACAGTTGACCTTGCCGGAATAGATGTCTTCCATCATTCGCAGGAAGCTGGGACGATCAAAATTTGTGCCACTCCATCCATCGTCAATATAGATATCGTACAGTTCTATATCTGGATGAAGTTTGAGGTGTTCTTTCAGAATTTCACGCTGATTTGTCACAGAGTTACTTTCCTGCTTATCACCATCATCCTTAGAAAGTCTGATATAGATAGCGGCTTTCCACATAATGAGGGCTTGGGGGATTTGGGATAGGGGAGAAGATACACTTGAAAGAGTATTTTCGGATCTTGAGTATGCCATAAGCGTTCCTCCATCAAAATTTGATGGCGGCTATGCTTCTATCTTTCACACATCGATATAATAGCATAGAGCCATTTATACTTCAACGATGTCATAGTGAAATTATCCTAGTAAATTATTCCATGGATAATATTGTGGATATGGCATCAGAAAATGATTTGCCGGTACCATACCGCACTTTTACAATTACATCATCGACTTTAAAAAGATAAGGATTCTTAACTTGTGTAAAAAAGCTTTCCACACGCTCAATTAAAGGTGCGCTTGTATTGATGGATATATCTCTCAAATCAACAAGTGATTCCGGATTGCATGAATTAATTTCAATAGCACGCATCTTCGATAACTGAGAACTGTTTATCATGAAAAATCACCTTTCCTTTCATTGACTATTGTTTCCAATTACTTTGAAATGCAAACAGAGAATCTTCCCCAAATATTCAGATGTGCAATTACAGGAAGGATTGCGTTAATATGTTCTATTTTTTTCAGCGGTGCGTTTCTTCTGCGGAGGGATAACAGTAGAAAACAAGTCTTTCTCGTGATTGCCACATGGCTGATTATGGGATTATATACCAATGTTGGAATAGAGCAGATAGTTATTAAAGTGCTATCTACGCCATATCGCAATATGTAAATTACATAAGTTCTGATAGAAAATAACCGCCAGCAGCCTCAATCCTCAGACGATGCAGCTGGCGCAAATTTAATAGGAAATATCCCTGATAAAAACAAGAAATCCGAACCCGTTCCCTACAGGGAAGAAGTTCGGATTTCTTTCGTTTGGTGGACGATATAGGACTCGAACCTATGACCTTCCGCACGTCAAGCGGATGCTCTAGCCAGCTGAGCTAATCGTCCATCTTCCGAAGCACACTCGGAACAGTAGGGATTATATCGTATTATGTAAGAAAAGTCAAGCACTATTTTCAGAAACTTACGTCTGCATCCTTCGGGCTGAGGGTTTCCAGCAGGGTGTCCATGATCTGGCGGCAGGAATCCGGCCAGGGGTAGCTGTCGGTTTCAAAGCCTGCATTGTCCATCAGGTCCTTGGCCGTGGTGCTGTAGAGGGCCTCATAGGTATCCCGGATCAGGGAGAAAACCCGGACCATCTCCTGCGCATCCTGGCCCTGAAGCCAGGTGGTCAGCGCGGCGTTCATCTCATTTTCCGTCAGGCCCGTGGACTTGCACCAGTCCAGGAGCTTGGCCGTATAGGGCACCGCTGTCATGGTACAGCCTGCGGTGCCGGGGAACACGTTGCCCGCAATCTGATCCAGCACCTTCGTCAGGTCCTCTGCCCCCTGGGTCTGTACGGCGGCCACGGTAGTCTTGGTCTGGGCCTCCGGCATGGTTGCAATGGTCGTGGGGGCAGGCCCGGTTCCCCTGCTCTGGCAGGCAGCCATACTCAGCACCAGCGTGCAGGCCAGCACACCGGTTTCCACTCTTTTTATAAAAAGCATTTTATATCCTCCGTTGATTCGGTTAACAATTCGGTTACATAATTCAAAAATTACAAATTGTATTATATCGAATTTCTCCACAAAATCAACAGGTATTTTTGATTCTTAACGTAATTTTAAGAAACACATAAGATTTTTCGTGCTATGTATTTCATCTTCTTACCTTTGTATTTTCGTTGTTATGGTAACATTTCGTTTTCCAAAAATGACATTTTTTATCTTTTTGAATATCCAAGCACAACGATAGCGGCAAAAACTGCCTCAGATGATCCGTTCGGTCATTTGAGGCAGTTTTCTCTTACTTAACGGAACAATCAGCCCAACTTCTGGGCAATGCGTACGCCGCCCAGGGCCGGTGAAACGGTGTTCACCACCACAGGCGCCAGCTTTTCCATGGCTTCCAATGCCTGGGCCCGGAAGCAGTCGCTCTTGAACAGGCCGCCGGACAGGACGATTTTCAAATTCTGCTCGCCCTGGGCGCGCAGATTTTCCAGCATCCGCCCGGCGTACAGCGTCAGACTGTCCACAGCCCCCTGGCGAAGCTTCTTACACAGGGGCGACTGCGCAGTTTCCAGGACGATGGAGGCAAAGGAGGCGATCTCGTCCCCCTTGGTCAGGTTGGTGAGACGGTAGAGCATCTCTTCCCTGCCGCCGCCCTGGGGCAGCAGCTTCTTTTCCACCGCACGGAAGGTAAAGCAGTCCTCCCGGCAGCCGTCCAGCCACAGCGTCATCTCCCGCAGCAGTCGGCAGCTCATCCAGTAGCCGGAGCCAAGGTCTGAGAAGGAATAATTCCAGCCGCCGATACGCTGCGAGTGGCCCTGGCTATCAATGCCAACCACAATGGACCCTGTGCCCGCAATGACCACCACGCCGGGCACATCCGCTGCCGCCCAGAAGGGCAGCAGAGCATCGTTGACCACCGTGGTCTGCGCCTCCGGGAAACCGGCCTGCTGGATCATGGCCTCATAGACCACCCGGTCCGCCGGCGTATCGCAGCCGGACATTCCCCAGACGCTTCTTTGAATGTGTTCCGCCCGGAAGCCGGCCCGCTCCATCTGGCGCACCAGCTCCCGCATATTGGCAAAGGCCGCAGCGTTGCCCACGGACTTGAAGCTGGTCGCCCCGCCGTTCAGAGTCAGCAGGGTTTTCCCGCTGCCGTCTGCCACACACAGCTCTGTTTTGGAACCGCCGCCATCCACACCGAGAAAAAGCTTGCTCATTTTTCTTTCCTTTCCCGCAGTATTCCGACGATTCGGCTGTATTCCCCTTCGTCCAGAATATAATGCTTGCAATAGAGTATATAAGAGGCCACCATGCACACCCAGGGCAGCAGGCTCATGACCAGCAGCAGGCCATCGGTCTGGAAGTGAGTTGCCTCGGCCACCACGGCGTTGATCTGGCTCAGCTTCTCCACCTCCGTCACCAGGCCCTGGCTTGCCATCTGCTCCAGCTCGGAGATGCGGTTGGTATAGCCCGTAACGCCGAAGGCCAGATAGCTCAGGGTCGTCACCAGGACGATCAGAGCAGAGGCCATCTTGGTCAGGAAGGGCCGCAGGGACGCAATGATTGCCTCATCCCGGACGCCCCGCTTATATTCATTGTACTCCACCGTGTTGAGGATGGAGATCATCATCACCAGATAGAAGCAGTACTGCCCCAGATTGGTGATCATGTAGCACACGGTAATGAGCCAGAACTTTCCGGTCCCGCCCGGCAGGAAAAGCCCACCCAGAAGCATCCCAAGATACGCCGCACTGGCGGCGAAGACCATATACTTCATCAGGGTCTTTCTGGGCCATTTCCGGGAGATGGCCGGGTAGAACAGCATGAGGAAAGCCGTTGCCGCCACGCCGATGGTGCTGAACAGGGAGTAGAGCCCGCCCTCGTAGCCGAAGGCGAAATAAATATAGGCAGAGCCCAGGCCACCCATGGCCAGACCGTTGCCCACCTGCTGCAGCAGGAAGATGAACGCGATACACAGCAGCTGGTCATTGCCCGTAACCGTATTCCAGATTTTCCTGAAGCTGACGGGAGGTGCTGCCTCCTGCATATAGCTTCTGTCCTCCCGGACACCGAAGATGGTAAAACACAAAAACACCGGCCCGATGATGCAGAACATCAGTGCCACCAGACCGTAGGCCTTCTGGGCGCTGCCGCCCAGGGTATGGCTGCCGGTGGTCAGCATGGGCACCAGGATGCCCGCCAGGGTACCGCCAACACCAGCAAAGAGCGTTGCCCGGGAGGTGAATTGGTCCCGCACCGCGCCGTCGCTGCCCAGAGACGGAATCATGCCCCAATAGGAGATATCGTGCATGGTGTAGGCAATGGAGTAGCAGAAATAGATCACCCCAAAGAACACCACAAAGGCCCAGCCCTGGAGCTGCACATTAAAGGCCAGATACACCACCACGCAGGTCAGCGCAATGCCAATGGTCAGCCACGGCTTGTACTTGCCCCATTTGGTCCGGGTCCGCTCGATGATGTTGCCCATAATGGGGTCATTCAGCGCGTCAAATATCCGGGCTGCCACCATAATGGCGGTAATGGCCATAAGCTGTCCGGCGGTCAGCTGCCTGGTAAACAGGACATACACCAGCAGGAAATTGGTAAACAACTGGTAGAGCATATCCCGGCCCACCGTGCCCAGGGGGAACAGCCAAAGGTTTCGCTTGCGATATCGATCTGCTTCGTTCATTCGAATACCCTCCTATTTACCTGTTTATGTATAATTTATTACAATTTCCAGCAAATTGCAACAGGCAAATTTATGCCTTCTCTTTACACCGGCCCCAAGTTCGACTATAATCAAACGGAAAACCACAGATTTTGCAGCCGTTCTTCCGGAAATTGCCCCGGAACGGCTCTATGAGGACACTATGAAAAAAATTTTTGTTCTGCTGCTATCTATGCTTCTGCTGCTGTCCGGGTGCAGCACGGAAAAGAACGAAGCCTCCACCCGCTACCTGACCACCATGGATACCGTCATGACCCTGACGGCTTACGGCCCCCATCGGGAGCAGGGGCTGGATCTGGCCCAGGCGGAAATTGAGAACCTGAACAGCCTTCTCAGCACAGGGCTGCCGGGCAGCGAGATTTCCCGGCTGAATCAGGCAGGCGCAGCATCTCTTTCCCAGGAGCCGCTGGCGCTGCTGGAGCAGGCGCTGGAGCTGTATGATTCCACCGGCGGGCTGTTTGACCCCACCGTATACCCCTTGGTCAAGCTCTGGGGCTTTTATGACAAGAGCTACCATGTCCCCACGGCTGCGGAATTGGGCGACCTTCTTCCCCTGGTGGGGGCGGATCGCATCCGCATAGAGGGCAGTCGCGTCACCCTGGGGACGGGCCAACAGATCGATCTCGGCGGCATTGGAAAGGGCTACGCCTCTCAGCGGGCCTGTGAGATTCAGAAGCAGGCGGGCGTAGAATCGGCGCTTCTCAGCCTGGGCGGAAACATCCAATGCATTGGCACCAAGCCCGATGGAAGCCCCTGGAACATCGGCATCCGGGATCCCTTCGGCGATGAAAGCGCACTTTATGCCGCCGTAAAGGTGGAAGATCAGGCGGTCATCACCTCCGGAGGCTACGAGCGCTTCTTTGAGAACCCGGAAACGGGCAAGATTTACCGCCACATTTTAGACCCTCGCACGGGCTATCCCGCCCAAAGCGGCCTGAGCTCTGTTTCCATTATCACCAATGACGGCGCTCTGGGCGATGGGCTCTCCACCGCACTCTATATTATGGGGCTGGAGCAGGCCACAGAATACTGGCGCAGCCACGCCGACAGCTTTGAGGCCATCCTGATTTCCGACGATGGCACATTGTACGCCACCAGCGGACTAAAAGGCCGCATTTCATCTGAGCATGAAGTTGTCTTTCTCTCCCGCTGAGCTTTTCGCAGCCGTAAACAGCATGTAAAAAAATCAATTGTAACATTTTTACGAACAGATGTGTCCCCCGCTTGCGAAGAGTCAGAAACGTGCTATAATAGGTTTTATAAAAACTATGAATTGTAATATTGCGAGGGTTTTTCCATGAAAAAATTGCTCTTGGTCGTGAATCCCTATTCCGGGCAGAAAAAGGCCGCAAAGCTGCTGCCGGAAATCATTGCCATGTTCAACCGTGCCGACTACACCGTTCAGGTTTACATCACCGCCGGTCCCGGAGATGCCACCGTGGAGGTGGCCCGTGTATGCCGGGACGTGGACTTGGTGGTCTGCTGCGGCGGCGACGGCACCTTCAATGAAACCCTGGCAGGCATCCTGGAATCAGGCCTCAATACCCCCATCGGCTACATTCCCGCCGGCTCCACCAACGATTTTGCCTCCAGCCTGAAGCTCTCTTCGGACATTCTGGAGGCCACCCAGGACATCATTTTGGGCACTCCCGTTGCCTATGACGCAGGCAAGTTTGGCCAGCGCTACTTCTCCTATGTGGCCTCCTTCGGTGCCTTTACCCGCACCAGCTACGCCACCCCCCAGGGCATCAAAAACGCCCTGGGCCACACGGCCTACGTGCTGGAGGGCATTCAGGAGCTGTCCCAGATCCGCAAGGAGCATATCAAGATGATCATTGACGGCGAAGAGGTGGAGGATGACTTCCTCTTCGGTGCCATCTGCAACTCCACCTCTGTGGGCGGTATTCTGACCCTGGACCCCGAGGTTGTGGATTTACAGGACAACAAGCTGGAAATTCTGCTGGTGCGGGCTCCTAAGAATCTGGCGGAGATTCACGAGTGCATCGTAGCCCTGAACACCCAGAAATACAACTGCGCCATGCTGACTTTCCGGTCTGCCACCCACATCCGCATTTTTGCCGACCCGGAAATGCCCTGGACCCTGGACGGCGAGCGGGAAGAGGGCCACAGCGAGGTGGTGGTCACTCCGCAGCATCTGGCCTACCGGCTGATGAAGCGTCAATAAGATGAAAAATACCACACTGTGCTATGTGACCCGGGGAGATCAGGTGCTGATGCTCCACCGGGTCAAGAAGAAAAACGATATCAACCACGACAAATGGATCGGCATCGGCGGCAAATTCCTGCCAGAGGAAAGCCCGGACGAATGCCTGCTCCGGGAGGTCTGGGAGGAAACCGGCCTGACCCTGACCTCCTGGCGCTGCCGTGGCGTGGTCACCTTCCTGAACACGGAGTGCGAGGGCGAATTCATGTACCTCTTCACCGCCGACGGCTTTGAAGGGGAAATGCACCTCTGCGACGAGGGGGATCTGGAATGGGTCAGCCGGGAATTTCTGAACAGCCTTCCCACGTGGGAAGGAGACAGGATCTTTCTGGATCTGCTGTGGCAGGATGCGCCCTTCTTTCTGCTGACCCTGCGCTACCGGGGGGATATTCTGGAAGAGGCCGTACTGAACGGCGAGGTAATTCATAAAATTTAATAAAAATCGAAAAAGCGTTCCTTTTTAGTTGGAACGCTTTTTTGCATATAAAAACAAAACCCACACCCTCGAAGTGTGGTTCTTGCCAATAACCTTTGAGATTTATCGCTCGCTGACGCTCTGGTCGCAGTCTTCAAAAATCAGGTCATCAATGTCCTCATTCTGGTTTGCTTTCCGCTTATCCATTTGGCATTCCCCTTTCATTCAATTTTTTCATAGTATACCACAAAAATCGGAGGCTAACAATCAAAATAGCGTGAAACTTCTGTGAAAAATATGTAAAAATCCCCGTAGGAATCGGCATTCCTACGGGAATCTTTTATACCTCCTGAGGGAAGATCAGGGTTGCTTTGAACAGGTCTCCGTCCACCAGCAGCTCCAACGCGCCGTGCTGGAGCTCCATCATGCTTTTGGCGATGTTGAGGCCCAGGCCGCTGCCCTCCTGGCTGCGGGAGGCCTCGCCCCGGACGAAGCGCTCCATGAGCTCGTCGGCACTGATGTTCAGGGAGTCCCGGGAGATGTTCTTGAAGGAGATGCACACCTTTCCGTCCACCGCCACCATATCCACATAGAGCCGGGTATCCGGCTGGGCGTACTTGGCGGCGTTGCTCAGCAGATTGCTCATGGCCCGCCAGGCCAGTCTTCCGTCGGCGTGGATATAGAGGGGCTCCTTGGGTGCCCGGAAGACGGGCATCAGGTGGGCGGCTTCCAGCTTGTCCGTAAATTCGCCCAGAGCCTGGTTCACGGTCTCCACCGCGTCCATGGTGGTGAGATTCACCGTAATATTGCCGGTGGAGGCCTTGCTCAGCTCGATCAGGTCGTCGATGAGCCGCTTCATGCGGTTCGACTGCCGGGAGAGCACCTCCAGATAGGCCTGCCCGTCCTCCGGAGAATGGGGCTTCTGCAGCAGGTCTACATAGTTGATAATGGAGGTCAGAGGGGTCTTAATGTCGTGGGAGACGTTGGTGATGAGCTCGGTGCGCATCCGCTCGGAGCGCATCTGCTTCTGGGCCGCCACCATGACCACATCGGACAGGCCGTTCAGCTCCTGGGCCATATCCTTGAAGCCGCCGATCATCAGCTTTTCGTCCACCTTGATCTCCAGGTCGCCACCCCGCATCCGCTTGGCCGCCTCCAGAAGAGTGGCATAGACATTGGCGCTGTAGATCACCACTGCCAGGGCGATGGCGAAGCTGATGAAGAGCAGCAGATTGCTGTCCCACAGCAGCCCAGGGAAGGTGCAGCCGCCGACCAGCAGCCCTCCAACCAGCCACTGCCAGCTCAGGGGCAGCAGGCCGTAGAGCTTGCGCACCCAGCCGATCAGCCAGGAGAAGAACTTCTTGATGGTCTTCCAGGCCCAGCTCACAAGGCCGATGGTCACGGTCCACAGGATCTTATAGGCCCAGCCCAGGCACTTCCAGCCGAAATGCCAGCACCAGACCACAATTCTCCAGCATAGGCCCGTCACACTGCGGCGCCACCAGTAGAAATTCGGGGTCTTGAACTGGGCGGCGCAGGCAAAGCAGAAGCCCACGCAGAGCAGGCACCAGGCATACAGCCCATAGCCATAGATGCTGAGGAAGATAAGCATACTCTGCTGGATGAAATAGCCCAGGCCCTCTGCGGCGCAGAACACATAGCCGAATGCCCCCAGCACCACCGCCGCCAGATAGATATCCAGAGGGATGCAGTTCAGGCCGCCGGGGCGAATCTCCTCTGAGCCTGGCTTCCGGCCCGCCGCCATGCACAGATACACCGCCAGCGCCGCAAACAGCGCCAGGCTGGTACCGAGAACAGCCACAACCATTGTCTCATGCCGCCAGAGCGCGTCCGCGATGGCCCAGGGCCGCTGCTCCTGGGTGCTGCCAATGCCGGCGGTATCGATGTGGAACACCACCGTATAGTCCTCGGTCGTGGGACGCTCTTCCACAATATAGTAGTTTTCCCCATTGGTATTGGGCACGCTGAAACCGATGGTGGTGAACTCCGCGTCCGGATGCTCTGTACGGTATTCCTCCGCCATAGCCTCCCGGGTCTGCTCCCAATCCGGCCACTTTGCGTAAACGGGGCCGCTCACCGCGGCATCATAGGAAACCGTCCCGGCATGGACCGTACAGGTGAATTCCGTAAAGCCGCCGGTCAGGGTGAAACTTTCGTCTACGACCTTTCCCCTGCTGTTCCGGATCTGGTAATCGTAATTCAGGCTGGAATAGCGCTTCGCCAGAAAGGTCTCGTCCACCGCGCCTTTTTCCCGTGTGACGTAGCGGGCCACATAACTCCGGGCGTCCCATTGCAGGTTCTGCTCCAGAGATTCCCACTGCTTCTCCCGGGGGGACTGCCCGTCCTCCAACTCCAGAGACGCCAGCATGATCAGGCTCCCCCCGGAGACAATGGCCCCCATAAGGCACAGGGCGCACAGAGCCACCGCCAGGAACTTGAAGATCACATGATTTCTCATTTGCTCTCTCCCTCCAGCTTATAGCCCTGGCCCCACATGACTTTTAAGTACCGGGGCTCAGAGGGGTTAATCTCGATTTTCTCCCGCAAATGGCGGATATGCACGGCAACACTGCCCTCGCTGCCCAGAGCGGCCTCCTGCCAGACGGCCTCATAGAGGGCCTTGGTGGAATAGACTTTGCCGGGGTTGGACATAAGCAGATGCAGTATGGAATACTCCGTAGGGGTCAGGCTCACAGGCTCCCCCTCCACGGTGACGGACTTGGTGCGGTCATCCAGGGAAATACCGCCGATGGTCAGGGTCTCCTTGTCCTCCGTGCGGCTGTCCATCCGGGAATACCGCCGCAGCTGAGAGCGGATGCGGGCCAGCACCTCCACCGGCACAAAGGGCTTGGTAATATAGTCATCTGCACCAACGTTGAGCCCCAAGACCTTATCCTCGGTCTCGGACTTCGCCGTCAGCAGAATAATGGGTGCGTTGGAAAATTCCCGAATTTTGGCTGTGGCCGTCACGCCGTCCATGACGGGCATCATCACATCCAGCAAAATCAAATCCATGGTTATTTTCCGGCACAGCTCCACCGCCTCCTGGCCGTTGTAGGCCTCGTACAGGTCGTATCCTTCCGGGGTCAGATAGATTTTCAGCGCGTTTACAATATCCTTCTGATCGTCACAAATCAAAATCCGATACATATCCATTCCTCCGTTTGTTCTCCATCTGCAACCATTATACCATTCCCTTTCTTAATTAGAAAGAGGGGGAATCATTAAGAAGTGATTAAAAAAGCAGGATCCCCCACTGGAAAATCCCTTTTGAATCCTGTATCATAGTCGCAGAAAAAGGAAAGTGAGGCAACTCTATGGCATACCAAATCTTCAAGCCCATCTCCCAAGTGCAGGGGGTTCTCTTTGATATGGACGGCGTGATTCTGGATTCCGAGGGGCTCTACACCCGCTTCTGGCAGGAGGCGGCTGTTTCCCTGGGCTATTCCATGACCCACGCCCAGGCCATCGGCATGCGGGGACTGAACCGGGGTGCGGCCGCCACCCAGCTGGAAAGCTATTTTGGCCCCGGGGTTGACTACATTCAAATGCGGAACAAGCGCATCGAACTGATGGACGCCTATGTAGGAAGCCAGGGCATTCCGCCGAAGCCCGGAATCTATGCGCTGCTGGATGCTCTGGAACGCGCCCATATTCCCGCAGCCATCTGCACCGCCTCTCCTATTGAACGGGTAAAGCAGTACCTGGACCCTCTGACACTCTTCCACCGCTTTGCTGCCATTGTCACCAGCTATGATGTTCAAAAAGGCAAGCCCGCCCCGGACATCTACCTGAAAGGCGCCTCGGTTTTAGGCTTGCCAAGTGAACGCTGTGTGGCCCTGGAGGATTCCAAAGCGGGGCTGCTGTCCGCCGAACGTGCGCTCTGCATGACCGTCATGGTGCCGGACCAGGATAGGCCCGATGCAGAGGACCTGAGCCGCATCCATGCCCTGTGCGACTGCCTTACGGATGTAATCGACCTGCTATCCCTCACATAAGCTCCGGCAGGGTCAGGCTGCTTTTAAGGGCCATCGCCTCCCCGGTAATGGGGTGGATAAATTCCAGACTCCTTGCCAGCAGCAGCTGGGTCTCAAAGCCCTTCTCCCGGGAAAAGGCCATGGATGCTTCACTGCCATACTGGGGGTCTCCCAGAATGGGGAAACCCATATAGGCGCAATGCAGCCGCAGCTGATGGGTCCTTCCGGTAACGGGCTCCAGCTCCAGGCGGCTCACCCGTGCCCCCCGCTCCAAAACCCGGTAACGGGTAATGCTGGGCTTGCCGTCCGGCCGGATCTCCCGCAGAAGGCTGGGAAGCTCCTTTCGGGCAATGGGCGCATCAATGAGGCCAGCTTCCCCATCCGGCCCGCCGAAAACCAGAGCCTCGTAGGTCTTCCGGGGCTTGCGCTGCTGCAAAAGCGCATGGATATGGGAATTCTTGGCAATGAGCACAATGCCGAAGGTATCCCGGTCCAGCCGGGTCAGCGGATGAAAAGCCCCCCGCTGCCCCGTCCGGGCATAGTAACCCTGTACAAGATTGGCAAGGGTTCCCGTGATTCGGTTCCGGGAAGGATGGATCAGCATTCCGGCAGGCTTATCCACCGCCAGGAGCCAATCATCCTCAAAAAGCACCGCAAGGGGCCCCTGCTCTGCCGGATACTCCGGCTGCGCCTCTTCCAAACGCACTGCAATAACGTCTCCCGGCTCTACCTGGTAATTCGTATGGCAGCTGAGGCCATTGACCCGGAGGCCGTCCGCCCACTTGACTTTATTCACAAGGCCTGTGGACATCTTCAGCTCGTTTTTCAGAAACGAACTGAGCTTCCCTGCCCGGGCTGCGGTTAACGTCAGTTCCATAGCGTGTCCCCCTCCGTAAACTTAAAAAAGAAGCTGTCATTGCGAGCCAGCGCGCACGCTGGTGTGGCAATCTCCCGGACTTTCAAACTTTTTCGGTAGGAAGTCAGGGCCTTCACCCCTAACCGGGGGGATTGCCACACCAGTGACATCGGTCACTGGTTCGCAATGACAGCATTTTATGCAGTCTCTATAACCTCAATTAGTTCAGAGCAGCCTTGGCCTTCTCCACAACAGCGGCGAAAGCGGCATTGTCCTGGATTGCCATCTCGGACAGGCTCTTGCGGTTCATCTCGATACCGGCCTTCTTCACACCGTTCATAAAGGTGGAGTAGTTCAGACCGTAGGGAGCGACAGCAGCGCTCAGACGGGCGATCCACATGGTGCGGTAAGCACGCTTCTTCTGCTTACGGCCTTCGAAAGCGTAGTTGCCGGACTTCATAACGGCCTGCTTGGCCATCTTGAAGTGCTTGGACTTGGAACCCCAGTAGCCCTTTGCCAGCTTCAGGGTTGCATTTCTTCTCTTGCGCGTCATCATTGCGCCTTTAACTCTAGCCATATACTATAATCCTCCTGTCTATCCCTTATTTGTACGGAATCATCTTTTTGATTGCATCCACATTGGTCACGTCGGCGTAAGTGGTGCTGCGCAGATGACGGGTACGCTTGGTGGTCTTCTTGGTGAGGATGTGGCTCTTAAAAGCGTGTGCTCTCTTGATCTTACCAGTCTTGGTCAGGTTGAATCTCTTCTTTGCACCGCTATGGGTTTTCAGCTTGGGCATAGGTAGTTCTCCTTCCGTATCTTGTGTAATAAAATACTTACTTGCTATTCTTGGGGGTCAGGAACATCGCCATGAAGCGGCCTTCCAGCTTGGGATTCTTCTCCATGGAAGCGACCTCGGCACAGGCATCGGCGAAATCCATCAGCAGCTTCTCACCCAGGTTGGTATGGGCCATTTCCCGTCCGCGGAAACGAACGCTGACCTTCACCCGGTTTCCGTCTGCCAGGAACTTCTGGGCTGCTTTAACCTTGGTATTGAGATCGTTGGTGTCAATGCTGGGGCTCATACGGATCTCCTTGATTTCCACGACCCGCTGGTTCTTCTTGGCTTCCTTCTCCCGCTTCTTCTGATCGAAACAGAACTTGTAATAGTACATTATCTTTTATATATTTGTTACGGCGTTGGGAGAGATCTTCACCAGATCCATCCCCTGCTCCTCCGCCATGGCGTTGGCCTGGGCTGCGGAAACAATCCCCAGCTGGGCGCCGTCTGCACCAATGAGCCGGATCTCTTTGTCCCGGATTTCCTCGTTGAGCTGATGGTCTAACTTTGCGATGGTAAGCACCTCCAAAACAAATAACAAAAAGCGGATGCCAAAGCATCCGCATACTCGCAAAAATTCCGAAAGGAACAAAGCTTTGTATTGAACCGTTTCGCATAGCTTACGGTGAGGCGGATGTTCAGCCTTCTTGATTACCCGGAGATTTTACCATGGATTCTTTCCTTTGTCAAGGGCTTTTTTTCATTTTTCCTGCGGTTTTCGGAATAGCTGCCCCCTTTCCCGGGGAGCATTATTCCATGGGGCCCACGATGGTCCCCGGTCCCGGGTGAAAGGAGGACAGGACCTCCAAAGGCAGGCGGGCATCTCTTGCCATCTCCACAGACCGGTCGTGAAGGACCTGGGCCCCGCTGGCAATCAGGCGCAGCATTTCCCCGTAACCGATTCGGTCAAACCGGGTGGCATCCGCAAAGCGCCGGGGGTCCCGGTCATAAATGCCGTCTACATCCGTAAAAATCTGGCATTTGTCCGCCCCCAGTGCCGCAGCAAGGGCCACCGCCGTGGTGTCTGAGCCGCCCCGGCCCAAGGTAGTTATGCGTCCCGTCACGTCCACGCCCTGGAAGCCCGCAGCCACCACGATCCGCCCCTTGACCAGTTCCGCACGAATAGGGTCCGGATCCACCGCCACGATTCTGGCCGCGCCAAAGCTGCTGTCCGTGCGGATTCCTGCCTGCCATCCTGTCATACTGATGGCCTTGCCGCCCAGGGCCCCAATGGCCATGGCCATCAGACTGGCGGACATCTGCTCCCCCGCCGCCAGGTAGGCATCCAGCTCCTGCCTGGATGGCCTCGGGTTGACCTGGGCCGCCCAGGCGATCATTTCGTCCGTCGTCTGCCCCTGGGCGGAAACCACCGCCACGACCTCATCTCCCCGGCGATGGGCCTCCGTCAGCCGTCTGGCTGCGCGCAGCATACATTCGCCGTCCTGCAAAGAAGTCCCACCGTATTTTTGAACGATCAGCATACCCTTCCCCCCGCAAATACCGGCCCCTGTCCGGATGATTTTCCTTTGCTCTTTCATTGTCAGGATATGCGTTTTTCCGGCAGGAAGTGCGCAAAAAAAGGCCGCTCCGTTCAGGAGCAGCCCTCTATGGGTGGATATGTCAGCCCGCCAATACATTGGCCTTGATCACACCGTGGGTAGCGTTCAGCTTTTCGATCAGGTCCTCCAGGGAAATGGTCAGATCCATGGTTTCGGCAGAAATGGTCACGACAGCGGTGCCGTTTGTAGGTACAATGGAATTGATGGTCTTAATATTGGCTTTCACGTCGGCCAGAATTTGCAGAATGTCGGAAAGCAGGCCCGCCTCATCGTGCAGCAGCAGCTGGATAGTTACAATGCGGCCCATCATCATATTCTGAAATGGCATCACCGCATCACGGTACTTGTAAAAGGCGCTGCGGCTGATATCCGTCATCCGGGTGGCTTCATTCACGGTTCCCGCTTCCCCTGTAGACAACAGGCGCTTAGTTTCCGCCACCTTCAAAAAAACCTCGGGCAAAGCGGACGCTTCGACAATATAGTATTGTGGTTGTTTGGACATATGGCCCTCCTATTAAAGATGCGCCATCTCCGGCGCACAAGTGTTCTTGTATTGTTTACATTGTAACATATTTTTTGAAAAAAGCAAGCACATTCCGCTTTTTCTTTTCTATTTTTGTCCATGTATCAAAAACAATCCCCAGGCAGGAGGTCTTTTATGGAATTTCGTGCAAAGAAAATACTCTGTTTCAGCGGTCTTCTGCTGCTTTTCTGGCTCTGCGCCCGATTTTTACTTCCCTTTTTCCTTCCTTTTTTGCTGGGAACCGGTCTGGCGCTGGCCTCGGAGCCCGCCGTCCGCTTCCTCTGCCGACAGGGAAAGCTCCCCCGGGCATTGGCCGCCGGCGTAGGTGTCAGCGCCACCCTGGCAGGAGCGCTGGCCATTATCATGCTGGTCCTTGGGCTGCTTTTTCGGCAGTTTCCTGCCCCGGAAAGCTGGGTACCCCGGCTAACCCAGACCGTAGGCAGCGGCATGGGGCTGCTGCAGAAATGGCTTCTTACCTTTTCCGACAACCTGCCCCAGGGGCTTCAGTCCGCCTACCGGAAAAATGTGGCAGAGTTTTTCTCCGGCGGTACTGCCCTGCTGGAACGGGCCAGCGGCTTTGCCTTGGGCACGGCGGGAGCCGTCATCACTGGGCTTCCCGATGCTGCTCTGTGTCTGGGAACCGGGCTGCTCTCCGCCTTCCTCATCAGCGCGCGGCTGAGCGCCATCGGTCGGTATCTTTCCGAAAAGCTCCCCCGGCAGCAGCTGGAAAAATGGCTGCGCGCCTTCCGGCGGCTCCGGGATATTCTGGAGAGCTGGCTTGGCTCCCAGTGCAAGCTTCTGGCCATTACCTTCTGCATCCTCAGCATCGGCTTCTGCCTGCTGCGCATCGGCAGCCCCCTGCTGATTGCAGCCCTTGTGAGCCTGGTAGATGCCCTTCCCGTGCTGGGCACCGGCACGGTTCTGCTGCCCTGGAGCCTGGTGTGCCTGCTGTCCGGCGATGGGGGCAGAGCTCTGGGGCTTCTGGGGCTCTATGCCGTGGCCGCCTTGCTGCGCTCCATACTGGAGCCGAAAATCGTTGGGAAGCACCTGGGGCTGGACCCTCTGGCGACCCTGATTGCCATGTACTGCGGCTATCGCCTGTGGGGTATTGCGGGAATGCTGCTGCTTCCTATGCTGAGCGCCGCCGCAATGCAGATGCTCCCCGGAAAGGAATAAGCCTTCACCCCCGATTCCGTTATTTTTCCAACGAAACCTATTGAGTATTACAGGCATTTTTGCTATAATAAAGAGAAAATGTTTTAACTGGATGTGTGTGATCTTGAAATACGGAATTTGGAAATGCGCCCAGCCCCAGGCGCAGGATGTGAATGCCCTGGTTGGCGGCGGCTTTCCTCCTCTGGCGGCTATGGTTCTGGCCGGGCGCGGATTAACGGATGTGAAAAAGGCACGGGATTTTCTGTGCTGTGATGCTGCCCTGCCGGACCCCTTTGCCATGACGGATATGGACAAGGCTGCCGCCCGGGTCCGGAAGGCAGTGGATACCCATGAAAAAATCGCCGTTTTTGGGGACTATGATGTGGACGGCATCACTGCTACCTGCCTGCTGACGGACTTTCTGCGTCACCTGGGCGCTGACTGTGTTTGCTACATTCCCGGGCGGCTGGAGGAGGGCTACGGCCTAAACCCCATCGCCCTGCGGCAGCTGGCATCTGACCAGGTGAAGCTTATCATCACCGTAGACTGCGGCATCACCGCCGTGGAAGAGGCGGCGCTCTGCCGGGAGCTTGGCATGGATCTGGTCATTACAGATCACCATGAGTGCAAGGAATCCCTGCCCCAGGCCGTTGCCGTAGTGGACCCCCACCGCCCTGACGACGGCTATCCCCACCAGAATCTCTCCGGTGTTGCCGTGGCCTTTAAGCTGGCCTGCGCCCTTTCCGGAGACACCGAAGCCGTGCTGGACAGCTATGCCGACATGGTGTGCCTGGGCACCGTGGCCGATGTAATTCCCCTGGTGGGAGAGAACCGAGTGTTCGTCTCCCGGGGACTGCAATCGCTCAGCAGCACGAAACGGCCTGGACTGGCCGCCCTGATTGAAGAGTGCGGCTGCGCCAAAAGCGATATCTCCGCCTCCACCATTGGCTTCATGCTGGCACCCAGGATCAACGCCGCCGGGCGGATGGGGCAGGTAGATGTGGCCGTGGACCTGTTTCTGACCCAGGACCCGGAGCGGGCCCGGGCGGATGCCGCCCAGCTGTGCGAGCTGAACCGTCAACGGCAGCAAATTGAATCCGACATCTACCGGCAGGCCATTGCCATGCTTCCCGAGGGGACACCGCCGGAAGCCATCGTTCTGGCCGACGAAAGCTGGCACCAGGGTGTTGTGGGCATTGTGGCCAGCCGGCTTTCCGAGGAATTCGCCTGTCCGGCCTTCCTTATCTGCCTGGATGGGAGCCACGGCAAGGCCAGTTCCCGGAGCCACGGCGGTTTTAACCTCTTCGCCTCTCTCCGTTCGTTGTCGCCCCTGCTGGAAAGCTACGGCGGCCACGAATTGGCGGCGGGCTTTACCATCAGCCGGGACAACATTCCGGAATTCCGGCGCAAAATCTGCGCCATGGCCGCCGACTTCTATGCCGATGATACCCATATCAGCACCCTGGACCTGGACTGTGCCATCACCCCGGAAATGCTGACCATCCCTGAAATCCAGGGGCTGGAGCTTTTGGAGCCCTGCGGCAGCGGCTGCCCCAAGCCCATGCTCATGATGACGGGGCTGACCGTAGAGCGCATTCAGCAGGTTGGAAACGGGCGGCATATGCGCCTGCGGCTGCGCCGGGGGCACTACAGCCTGAACGCCATCTATTTCTCCGCAAACCCGGTCTCCGCCGGAATTGCCCAGGGGGACATTGTGGACGTGGCGTTCCATCCCCAAATCAATGAATTTCGTGGGGAAAGCAGTGTGCAGATGAATGTGGTGGATATCCGCCCCAGCTGCGCCGCCCCCTGTTCCATGGAGGTCACGCGCTACCGCTGCCTGCGTCAGGGCTCCATTACCCGGGAACAGGCCGCTGCCCTGCTGCCGGACCGCCCCACCCTGGCAAATGTATGGCGGTATCTGGCCTCTGTCTCCAGTGGGGAGATTCTGGAGAGCCCCCTGTGCCTGTGCCGGAAAATCGTCCGCAGCACCGGCGTGCCCATGCGTCTGGAAACCCTGCTGACCTGCCTGGACATCTTCCATGATGTGGGTCTGCTGGAGCTGAAACGGGTACATCTTTCTCTGTCCATCCGCCTGACCCCCGGCACCCAGAAGGCGGATCTGACACAAAGCCAAACCATGCAGCGTCTTCTGCATGCGAAAGAGAGTTGACACATATGGAAACCTTTGAAGAACACTATGCCTCCATGATGGACACCATCCGCAAGCGGATGCCCGATGCGGATTTTGCCCTCATTGACAAGGCTGTAGACTATGCCAATAAAAAGCACACCGCCCAGAAGCGGAAGGACGGCTCTCCTTATATCATCCACCCTCTGGCCGTGGCCCAGATCGTCACGGAGATGGGCCTGGACATGGATGCCATCTTAGGCGCGCTGCTCCACGACTGCATTGAAGACACCGACGCTTCCCATGAGGAAATTGAGAAGCTTTTCGGCCCCACCGTTGCCGAACTGGTGGAGGGCGTCACCAAGCTGACCCGGGCGGATTTCTCCTCCCGGGAGCAGGCCCAAATGGAAAATCTGCGGAAGATGTTCATGGCCATGAGCAAGGACATCCGGGTGGTGCTTATCAAGATTGCCGACCGGCTCCACAACATCCGCACCATGCAGTACCAGTCCCCCGAAAAGCAGATTGCCAAGTGTCAGGAGACCATGGACATCTACGCGCCCCTGGCCCACCGGCTTGGTATGCAGAAGGTCAAATGGGAATTGGAGGACACCTCCCTCAAATATCTGGCTCCCAAGGAATACAATGAGATAACGGCTTACCTCCAGGAGCACAAGGAGCAGGACGAAAGCTTCATGCGCACCATTCAGGAGAAGATCACCCAGCGGCTTACCGCCATGGGTATCCACAACACCACCTATGGCCGCATCAAGCACGTCTATTCCATCTACCGGAAAATGCAGGCCCAGGGCAAGCGGATGGACGAGCTGTATGACATCTACGCCTTCCGGGTCATTGTGGACTCCATCCCGGACTGCTATAACGTGCTGGGCCACATCCATGACCTTTTCAACCTGATTCCAGGCCGGTTCAAGGACTATATCTCCACCCCCAAGCCCAATATGTACCAGAGCCTGCACACCACCGTCATCGGCTCCCAGGGCATTCCCTTCGAGGTGCAGATCCGCACCTGGGAAATGCACGAAACCGCAGAATACGGCATTGCCGCCCACTGGAAATACAAGCAGGGTACCGGCTCCGGTACGGAAAAGGACTTCGAGTGGGTCCGCCGTCTGCTGGAAAGCCAGCAGGACGCCGATGCAGAGGAATACGTCCAATCCCTGAAAATCGATATGTTCGACGACGAGGTCTTCGTCTTCACCCCGAAGGGCCGCATTGTCTCCCTGCCCTCCGGTTCCACACCCATCGACTTTGCCTATGCTATTCACTCCGGCGTAGGCAACGCCATGGTGGGGGCCAAGGTCAACAACCGTATCGCCAACATCGACACCAAGCTGAAAAACGGCGACATTGTAGAGGTCATCACCTCCAAGGCCGCCAAGGGTCCCAGCCGGGACTGGCTGAATATCTGCCAGAGCAACCAGGCCCGTACCAAAATCAAGCAGTGGTTCAAGAAGGAAAAGCGGGACGAGAACATCATCCATGGCAAGGCCTCCTTTGAATCCGAAATGAAGCGTTCCGGTCTGCCCCTGTCCGCCCTGAACGACCCCGATCTGGAAGGCGCACTGCTGCGTAAGCTGGCCTTTGACAACTGGGACGATATGTATGCCGCCATCGGCTACGGCGGCCTCACTGCCGTGAAGGCCGTGGGCCGCATCCGGGACGATATCAACAAATCCATCAAAGCCCAGGCCGCGGAAAAGCTGCCCCAGTCACCTCTGCGGGTGAACCCCGACAGTGAGGCCGTCAAGCAGAACCGCCACGCGGTCAACGGCGTGATCGTGGAGGACATCGACTCCTGCATGATCAAATTCGCCAAGTGCTGCACCCCCGTTCCCGGGGACGCCATTGTGGGCTTTATCACCAAGGGCTTCGGCGTTTCCGTCCACCGGGCGGACTGTCCCAACGCCCAGAACCGGGAAGACCCCAAGCAGGCAGGCCGCTGGGTGCGGGTCCGCTGGGCCAATATGGAAGAGCAGCCCTTCGAGACCACCTTGGAGCTGGACTGCATTACGAGAGACGGTCTGGTGCTGGATGTTGCCCAGGCGCTGACCACCGCCCGGGTCCGGGTGAAGGAACTCAGCGGCAAGGACCTCGCCAACGGCCGCAGCACCATTACCATCCGCTTCGAGGTAAAGAACACCGCCGAGCTGAATGCCATCCGTACAAAGCTTCTGAATATCCGCGATGTCACCGGCTCCAAGCGGGGCCAGAATTAAAGGAGGCCCTTTTATGCGTGCGGTTTTAACAAGAGTTAAATACGCCTCCGTCACCATTGACGGAGAGGTCGTCGGGAAAATCGGGCAGGGTTTTCTGATTCTGCTGGGCGTTGGTCCGGAGGATACCGAAGAAACCTGCCGCGTCCTAGCCGAAAAGGCCCTGGGGCTACGGATTTTTGAGGACGAAAACGGAAAAATGAACTTAGGACTGGAAGCCGTCCAGGGAGAGGTCCTGGTGGTCAGCCAGTTCACCCTCTATGGCAACTGCCGCAAGGGCCGCCGCCCCAGCTTTACGGAGGCCGCAGACCCTGAGCTGGGAAATAGGCTCTATGAGCAGTTCTTAAAGGAATGCGAGCGTCTGGGCTACCCGCCCCAGCACGGGCGGTTTGGGGCAGATATGAAGGTGGAATCCCTGAACGATGGCCCCATCACCCTGATTTTGGACACTGACCAGCTGATGAACACCCCCAGAAGGAGCTGACTGTATGCTGAAAATCCACGTTCTCCCTCTGGGAGATTACCAAACCAACTGCTATATTGTTCACGAAGAAAACAGCACCGATTGCCTCATCATTGACCCCGGCTACGAGCCGGAGATCATTTCTTCCTATCTGGAGGAAAAAGGGCTGGCTCCCGCTGCAATTCTGCTGACCCACTGCCACTTTGACCACGTGGGAGCTGTCAAGGATCTGGCGGCGCAGTATGACTGCAAGGTGTTCCTTGATAAGAAGGAGCTGGCTATGCCGCCTATGCTGACGAACGGGCCTCTATACTATACGGACGGCTACGGGGATGGCGACACGCTGACGCTGGCCGATATCCCCATTCAGGTACTGGAAACCCCGGGCCACACCCCCGGCTCCGTGTGCCTGATTATGGAGGACACCCTATTTTCCGGAGACACCCTGTTTGCCGGTTCCTGCGGGCGGACGGACCTGCCCTGTGGGGATTCCCGGGCCATGTGGGATTCTCTGCGCCGCTTGGCAGCCCTTTCCGAAAACTACCGGGTATGCCCCGGCCACGGTCCCAGCTCCACGCTGAACCGGGAAAAGCAAACAAATTCCTATCTATAAAAGGACGGACCCATGATTCAATTGACTTTATCCGGTCATGACGACCGTTACGCTGTGGAGCAGCTTCTGCTGTCCCTCTTCCCTGAGGGTGCCCAGGTCCAGGCGGTTTCCGCCCTGCACAGAGGGCAAACCTGGCTCACCGCCACAGCAAAAATCGCCCTGGACGGCCGGACCGTCAGCGCTTCCCGGCGCATCCGGGCAGCGGGAGAAACCGTCCGGCTGCGGCGCAGAGCCCTGCAGCAGAGCGTCTATCTGGCGGCAGTACAGCTGCTCCCCCAAGAGCCTGCCTGGGGTGCCCTGGCCGGGGTTCGCCCCACCAAGCTGACCACCAAGTGCCTTTTGGAGGGCGGAACACCCAAAAGCGCCGAAAAGCTCCTAAAAGATGTATACTTCGTCACACCCCAGCGGCGACGCCTGGCAGTGGACTGCTCTGTCTCCACCGTGGAGGCTGTGCACAAAACCCAGCCCTCCGATGTCAGCGTCTATGTGGGCATTCCCTTCTGCCCCACCCGCTGTGCCTATTGCAGCTTTGTCAGCCGCACGGTTGGCAAGAAAACCGAGCTGATGGAGCCCTATCTGGAGGCACTGCTGAAGGAAATTCAGTGCACCGGCGCGCTTCTCCGGCAGTCCGGAAGGACAATACGCAGCCTCTACATGGGCGGCGGCACCCCCACGACCCTGACAAGCCCCCAGATGGCCCGGCTTCTGGACACCATCCGGGACAGCTTCGATTTGTCCCGCTGCCTGGAATTCACCGTAGAAGGCGGCAGACCCGATACCCTGGATGCGGAAAAGCTGCAAACCATCTTTGACCACGGCGCAGACCGGATGAGCATCAACCCCCAGACCATGGAAGATGCCGTACTCCGGGCCTGCGGGCGGCCACACAAGGCCGAAGATGTCCTTCGCGCCTACGGCGAGGCGGTGGATGCAGGCTTCCGGGACATCAACATGGACCTGATTGCAGGCCTGCCAACGGATACCGTGGACGGCTTCTGCCGCAGTCTGGACCGGGTAATCGACCTGAACCCCGCCAATATCACCGTACATACTCTGGCGCTGAAAAAGGGGGCAGACCTGTTCGAAAAACGGGAAAACCTCCCCTCTGCCGAGGATGTAACCAAAATGGTTGCCTATGCCGAGGACCGACTCCGGGCCGTAGGGTACAAGCCCTACTACCTGTACCGGCAAAAATATATGTCCGGCTCTTTCGAAAACGTAGGCTGGAGCCGGGACGGACGGGACTGCCTGTACAACATCTACATGATGGAGGAAACCCACACCATTCTCTCCCTGGGCGGCGGCGGCATGACCAAGGTGAACCTGCCGGATGGACACCTCACCCGCTTCCACAACCCCAAGTTCCCGGAGCAGTATATTGAGCAGATTGATTCCGTACTGACGCAGAAAAAAGAGATTTTCGCGCTGCTGGATTCTCTGGATCCCACGAAACAGGGGCTCATCTGATCTTCTCCGGCTTTATCACACCGAAAGGAATTGCGTATTTTGGATACTTTAATTACCAACGTCACCGCCGTGACCATGACCCCCGGTACCGAGGTCCTCTTTGGGGTCAACATCGGCATTACCGATGGAAAAATCGAATTTATCTCCAAAAAGGTCCCGGAGGAAATGCCAAAGACCATCATCGAGGGCACCGGCATGGTGGCCATGCCCGGCCTCATCAACTGCCACACCCATCTGGCAACCTCTGTGCTGCGGTGCTTCACCGATGACCTGACCAATAAAGAGGCCCTGGAGGCTCTGCTGCAAAAGGAAGCCAAGATGGATTCCCGCAGCGCCAAGGCAGCGGCTCTGCTGTCCATTGCGGAGTGCCTGCGCTTCGGTGTGACCTCCGTGTCCGATCTTTATTACTACCCCAACGCCACCGCCCAGGCTGTAGCCGAAAGCGGCATCAAGGCGAATCTGGCCCTGTCCAGCTATCGCTACATCGACCAGAACGAGGAATTCGACTTTGAGACCGACGAACAGTGCCGGGAGCTGCAAAAGGTTGTGGATAAGTGGCACGGCTATGACAACGGCCGGATTAAAATCGATGCGGGCATCTTCGCAGAATATACCTCTAACTATCCCCTCTGGGAATCTCTGGCGGGCTATGCCAGCGAGAAGGGTCTGGGCATGCAGCTGCATCTGAGTGAAACCCGAAATGAGGTGGACTCCTGCCTGGACCGCACAGGCATGACCCCCGGGGAGCTGCTGGCCTGCCACCGGCTCTTCGCCGTCCCGGCCACGGCTTCCGGCTGTGCCTTCCTGGAGCCCGAAGAAGCCAAAATGCTGGGCAAGAAGAAGGTAAGCGCCGTGGCCCTGCCCCTGTCCGCCGCGAAAAACGGCCAGCCCTGCGCCCCCATTACAGACCTGGTAAAGGCCGGTATGAATGTAGCTCTGGGTACCGACGGGGCCATCCAGGCGGGCAATCTGGATATGTTCGAGGTCATGCGGGGCGCTGCCATGTCCGTCCGAGCCTCCAAGGGGGACCCCTCTGCCCTGCCCAGCTCCGCCGCCCTGATGATGGCCACCTTCTGCGGGGCCCAGGCCCAGGGAAGAGCCCAGGAGTGCGGTATGCTGAGAGAGGGTATGGATGCCGATCTGGTGCTGGTGGACTTCACAGCCCCTCACCTGATGCCCTGCCACAATGTGCTCACCGGTCTTGTGTATGCCGCCAAGGGCGGTGACGTGGCCATGACCATGGTTCGTGGCAAGATTCTCTACCAGAACGGCCGCTTCCCCACCATCAACCTGAACGCCGTGGTGGAGGAGCTGACAACCTACGCCATCCCCAAGCTTTTCGCAAAGGAGGAAAATGATGTCGAATAAGCAGGAAGGTCAGAACTTTTTGCAAGGCACTGCCATATTGGCCATGGCCACCGCCCTGGTGAAAATCATGGGCGCTGTGTACAAAATTCCCCTGAACGCCATTATCGGTGAGCAGGGCTTCGGCTATTTCAACACTGCCTACGAAATCTACAACATCCTGCTTATGATCTCCACCGCCGGGCTCCCCGTTGCCATGAGCCGCATGATCTCCCAAGCCAATTCTCTGGAAAACTACAATCAGGTCCGCCGCGTCTATGCCACGGTCAGAAGGATTTTCCTGAGCTTCGGCATTGTGGGCAGCGTGCTCATGACGGCCTTCTGCCGCCAGCTGGCCCGCTTTCAGAACCAGCCGGACGCCTGGGCTGCCATCGGCTTTCTGGGGCCCTGTGTGCTGCTGATCTGCATCATTTCCACCTTCCGGGGCTTCTTCCAGGGCCAGGGCAATATGGTGCCTACCTCTGTCTCCCAGGTCATAGAGGCCGTTGTGAAACTGGTTGTGGGCATGGGGGCAGCGGTTCTTCTGCTGCGCTCTACGGGTTCTGTCTCCCTGGCTGCAGGCGGGGCCATTCTGGGCGTCACCGCCAGCTGCCTGATCAGCGTTATTTATCTCTTTTTCGTATTCCGGGAGCACTTCCGGCAGCTGCCCGCCTCCAAGGACGAGCCCTGGAGCCACCGCGAGACGGCCAAAGCCCTTCTGCTGATTGCCGTTCCCATCACCCTGGGCTCTGCCTGCCTGCAAATCATCACGGCCCTTGCCAGCAAAATCTATATGGGCCGGCTGCTTGCCTCCGGCGTGACCCAGAGATCGGCGGACACCATGCGGGGCATCCACGTCATGACCCAAACCATCTTCAATATGCCCTGCGCCTTTATCACACCCATTACCGTCAGCATCATCCCCGCCATTACGGCCCAGCTCACCACCGGCAACCACACCGCTGCCCGGAAGACCGAGGAAGCCGCCGCCCGCATCACGGGACTCATTGCCATTCCCTGTGCCATTGGCCTGGCTGTGCTGGCCCGGCCCATTACGGCGCTGCTGGGCGGCTACACCGGGGAAAAGCTGGACCTGGCTGCCAGACTCATGACCATTCTGGGTATCTGCGTCTTCTTCAACGCCGTGGTGCTGGTCACTACCGCCATTATGCAGGCCCACGGGAATGTGATCCTGCCGGTGGTCAATATGGCTCTGGCAGGCGCTGGTCGGCTGGTGAGTGTTTATATTCTCACCGGCAACCCAAAAATCGGCATTGTGGGCGCACCCATCAGCAATCTCGTGTGCTATATGCTCATCTTCCTGCTGAATCTGCTGTCCATCCACCGTCTTTACAAGGATGCGCCGGAGATTCTGCCCAACGCCCTGCGCCCCTTGCTCTCCGGCCTGCTCATGGGTGCCTGTGCCTATGGCTGCTATCGGGCGCTGCTGACAGCCCATGTGGAAAGCCGTCTGCTTCTCTGTGCGCTGCCTGTCATGGTAGGCGGCATTGTGTACCTGGCCGCCATTGTCTTCCTGAAGGTCCTGCGCAAAGAGGACTGCCTGCTGCTGCCAAAGGGGGAGAAAATTGCCCGCTGGCTGCATCTGTAAGAACACAAGAATCGCCGCTGCGTAGCCTGAAAGTTACGCAGCGGCGATTTTTCACTTCTTTTTGCGGCTCATTGCAACCGCGATATTGGTACTGCCCCTGGTGGCCGTCTGGATGCCGGAGCGGTCTCCGGAAAAGCCGGAATAGATATAATCCCGAACTTCCCCGGTTTTGGGGTCGTAATCGTATTCTACAACGTACCAGTCCCAGCCCTCTTTTCTTCCCCTGCTATGGCTTCGGCTGGAAATGCTGCCCATAGCAGCAAGGGCTTTTTGAATTTGAGAATTCTGCCTATTGAAGACCGTTGACTCGCCGTTGACAAGCACCCCTTCTTCGGAACCGCAGTATACATTTCCCGTAAATGCATTTTTATTATAGCCCTGAGGAATCTTCGACAAATCACGCACTACCAGCACCCAGATACCAATCCCTTCTGCATAGGTATCGTTGGTTTTCTCCGGGAAAACCAACTCGCCGGTATTGACCAGCGTTGCCAGGATTGCCTGAATAGCCCGGGCATTGGCCATATCCACCGCCTGCCGTGCCTTCTCCAGATTGTTATTCAGCACCGGAATGGCAACGGCAACCAGCACAGCGATAATTGCCACCACAATGAGCATCTCCATCAGGGTAAACCCCCTGTTATTCTTTTTTGCTTCCTTCAAGACGTTCGATCCTCCGGGTTCACGGTAAGGGGAGTATTCAGGCAATGAACCTCGAATGTGGATTCTGCGAGAACCTCCGTATCGGTGGAATCCTTCACCTGAATCGTTACCTTAAAGATTTGTGTACCGCTATTGTACTCCTCCAGGGTGACACTGGCCCGGATTCCATAGGGGTAGGCCTTATCCGGCAGGAGCTTCTTCTCCCCCTGGTCAAGCTGCGCCTGATTGCCCAGCAGCACACGCCCCGCCTCGTCCGTCGCAAAGCTGGAATTCTTTCCAACGCCCTCGCTGAAAAACTGAATGGGCTTTGCATCCGGGCTGATTTCCTTGCAATTGCGCAGCTTGTCAGAAACCGCCGTGGTCAGGGTCTCGCAGAGCACCTGGGATTCAGAATGGATGATGGAGCGGGTATAGTTCTCCACCGCAAGCTGCACGCCATTGGCAAGGCCAATGCTCACCAGAATCACCAGAATCACGGAGCACAGCATCTCCACCAGGGTAAAACCGGCCTTTGCACGTTTTTTCATGGCTTAGCCTCCCTGATTTTGATAATAATGGTAGCCATTCTTTGTGGCATAGTCGGTCACAGGAAAGGTCTCCATCGGGCTTGCATCGCCATTCTTGGTAACGGAAACCGTTTTGCTTCCTTTTGCAGTCGCCTCGGAATACCGGAACGCGGTATCGGCGTTCCGGACAGTGGCATTGACTCTGGCCGCAGTCACGATAGCCGTAGACAGGCACAGGAAAATCACGGTGATCACCAGGATGGAGACCAGGGTTTCGATAATGGTTTCACCGCTGGCGGATGTCAGTTTTTTCATCAGCCGTTCCCTCCCATGACTGCAGTCTTTGGTGTCTCAATCGTGGCGCTCCCCCAGGTGACGGTTCGCCAGATACGTCTCAGTCTCCCAGTTTGGTAGTCCTCGGACCACACATTCAGCTCTGCGTCAGCGGTTAGCTTCATCCGGCACAGGCCTTTTCCGCTATCGGCCGCCGTATAAAACTCCGCTTCCATGGTGCAGCCAATCATCTCCGTTCCCTGGTAGCGCGGCTCAACCGTTATCTCCAGCGTCACCGGTACATATGCTGGGCAGGGTTCTGACGGAGACATTGGCCGTGGCCTCGATGGGCTCCTCTGCCCAGGTGGGAGAATAGGTGGCCTTCACTGTAACGGTTGCGGTGCCGCTGGCCTTGCCGGTAATGCGCAGGACCATGGAGCCGTCCTCGTTATGGAATATGGATACATCCTTGTTGTGGACCAGCTCTGCAATGGCCGATGGGTTATTTTCATCCCGGTTTACAACGGAAACCGCGAATGTCAGATTGTCCATAAAAGACCGGCGGTCTGCAACAACCGCCGGTCTTTGGGTACAATATCAACCTTCGAAGTCGCCCTCGTCGGCAATGGGCTCGTTGGACTCCTCGGGGGTCTCAACAGTCTCAGGGGCTGCGGGCTCCTCGGTGTGCTCCTCGGCAACGGGCTGCTCAGCAGCAGGCTCCTCAACCTTTTCCTCAGCAGCTGCGGGCGCTTCGGCAGGCTCTTCCATTCCCTCATCCCAGGGGCAGCAGCCGATCACGCGCTTCGCCCAGGCCACAATCTTATCACCATAGGCCGCAACCAGATAAACCGCACCGGCCACGGCAGCCAGAGCAGCCAGAACCTTTACGATGGCATTCAGGGTTTTCATAACAAATTCCTCCGTTTCGTAAATCACGCCGCCCAAAGAAAAGACGGACAGGGTCGAATTTCACCGGATATAGTATAGCCAATCTGCCGCAAAAAAGCAAGAGAGATTTCCGAAAAGAGGGGGTTGGGATTGTTAAATATTTGTTATGGTGAAAAAACACCCTGAGGGTTCTGTCTAAATCCCTGTTAAAAATTTCGGCTGGGTGCCTCCGGCGGGGAGCTTCTTGTCCCGCCAAGAAGCTCCGCAAGAATGCGGCTTAAGGAGGCGCTGAAAGGTTTGCTCCCGCAAAATTGCAGGACCCCTCTTAGCCTTATCAGGCCATCTCTCCTTTTAGGGCTGTCTTCTTTTTCTTATCCAGCAGGCACAGAGCAATCACCAGGCCGGACAGAGCCAGGCCGATGATATCGGTTCTCGTGCCGGGGTAGATCATCATCAGGCCGCCAACCAGGGCCAGAAGTCTGCGGAACCAGTTCAGGTTTCCAACCAGGTAGCCTTCCATGGCGGCAGAGACGGAGGCAATGCCGATCAGAGAAGTGATCACAATGAGGACCACGTCCAGGACCGTGGTGTCGATGAGCAGCATGGAGGGGCTCAGGGCAAAGGCATAGGGCACGATAAAAGCGCCGATGGCAAGCTTGGTGGCCTGGAGCGCCGTCTTCATGGGGTTGGCCTGGGCAATGGCGGCACCGGCATAGGCAGCCAGGGCCACAGGAGGCGTCAGGTCAGCCACAATGCCGAAGTAGAACACAAAGAAGTGGGCGGCAACCATTGGCACACCCATCCGAACCAGGATGGGGGCGCAGGTGGCGGCCATGATGCAGTAGGTGGCGGTGGTGGGCACGCCCATACCCAGGACGATGCAGCAGATCATGGTCAGGAACAGGGCAATGAGTACGCTGTCCCCGGCCAGGACCACAATACCGTTGATGATCACATTGGCCAGGCCTGTCATGGTAATGGTACCGGCAATGATGCCGGCAATGCCACAGGCGGCAGCCACAGTGATGGAGCCCTGTCCTCCGGCGGCCAGAGCCTCCAGGAGGCGCATGGGGGTGATCCGGGTCTCCCGGCTGAAAAGAGTGACGACGATGCAGGCCACGATGGAGAGGGCGGCGGCATACTGGATGCTCTTCTGGCTGGTGCTGACCAGGTAGATCAGCAAAACCAGAGGCAGCAGCAGATAGCTCTTTTTCAGCAGAGGCTTCAGCTTCGGCAATTCTTCCTTAGGCAAGCCCTTCAGCCCAACCTTTTTGGCCTCCAGGTGGACGGAGATGAAAATACCGGTAAAGTACAGCAGTGCGGGCAGTACCGCCTTCAGTGCGATCTGACCGTAGGGGAGCTGGACATAGTCCGCCATCAGGAAGGCGGCAGCACCCATGATGGGGGGCATGATCTGTCCGCCGGTAGAGGCGGCGGCTTCCGCAGCTCCGGCAAACTCCGGCTTGTAGCCCGCCTTTTTCATCAGCGGAATGGTTACGGCTCCAGAGCCCACGGTATTCGCCACGGAAGATCCGGAGACAACGCCCTCCAGAGCGCTGGCCACCACGGCAACCTTGGCGGGACCGCCGGAGAACCGGCCCACCAGTCCGTTGGACATCTGAATGAAGTAGTCGGCAATGCCGGTCCGCTCCAGGAAAGCACCGAAGACGATGAAGACCACAATAAACTTGGAGCAGACGTTGATGGGCGTGGAGAGAACGCCCTCCTTCCCGTAGAACAGATACCGGATGGTATAGTTCAGCTTGCCCCAGAGAGAGGGGTTGGACAGGCCCACGGTCAGGGCATACGCCAGGAAGCACCCGGCCACAATGAGGATGGGCAGGCCAACGCTTCTGCGGCACACCTCTGCCAGAGCCAGAACGCCGATGATACCGATGACAATCTGGTAATCCTCGAAATGGCTGCCCTGCTGGATAATGGCCTTGGCGTTAAAGGCATAATACAGGAATGCGCCGGTGCCGACAACCATCAGCAGAATGTCATACCAGGGGATATGATTCACCCGCTGGCGGGTCTTCCTTGCCGGGAACACCAGGTAGCCCAGGAAGACGATCCAGGCCACGAAGGTGGTCAGCCGCAGCTCCTCCAGCCAGCTGGCGAACAGGGTCACATACAGGCAGAAGACGGAAAAAATCGCAAGAATCACATTCACGGCGATCCGGGGCTTTCCCTCCCAGATGCGGACATTGGATTCCCGGTCATACTTCTTCATAACGGAGTCCAGATCCATGGGCTCCTCTGCTTTTTTCTTCTTGAATAGACTCATAGAGATAACCTCCTTACTGGAAATCGGAAGCGCTGAAGAAAAGGCCCAAAAGGCGCTTTCTTCGGCGTTCCCTTGCTTAACTTGGGCTCCCCTGGAAGGGGAGCCCCCGGTTTTCTTACTGCGCTTCTACGGTAATGCCCTGCTCGGCGAAATACTTGGCTGCGCCCTTGTGGAAGGGGGCGGTCATGCCGGAGGTGGCGTTGTCCAGGCTCAGCTCTGCGCCCTTGCCGTTTTCCTTGGCAATGTCGGCGGCGTTGTCGAAGATGGCCTTGGTCAGGTTGTAGACATCATCCTCAGAGGCGGAGGCAGAGACGATCAGGGTTGCCTTGACGGTGACGGTGGTCACATCCGCATCCTGCCCGGGGTAGGTCCCGGCGGGGATGACATAGGTGGTATAGAAGGGGCAGGCAGCCATCATGGCATCGGCCACATCGCCGTCCAGAGGGACCAGGTAGGCATCGTTGGTGGTGCACAGCTCGGTAATTGCAGGAGTGGGAGCACCGGCAACCACAAACGCGGCATCGATCTTGCCGTCCTTCAGCGCATCGGCGGAGTCGGCGAAGCTCAGGTACTGGGGCTTGATGTCATTCTCGGTGAGCCCTGCGGCGGTGAGCACGTCAATGGCGTTGAAGTAAACGCCGGAGCCGGGTGCGCCAATGGAAACAGCCTTGCCCGCCAGATCTTTCGCGGACTTGATATTGGGGTCCATGGTCACCAGCTGCACAGCCTCGGCGTACAGTCCGGCAACCACCCGGAAGGAATCCACCTTGCCGGAGTCAAAGGAGCGGGTGCCCTCCCAGGCGTAGGACATGGTATCGGACTGGACGGTGCCCAGCTGGTAGTCGCCGGAGTCAATGCCCTGGATATTGGCCTTGGAGCCATCGGTGGCAACAACGGTCACATCGATGCCGGCCTTATTTTTAATGTATTGGCCCAGCACACCGCCGTAGCCATAATAGGTACCGGCAGAACCGCCGGTGCCCATGGTCATCTTGGTTGCGGAAGCGCCGCCGGAGCAGGCTGCCAGGGAAATGGTCAGGGCCGCAGTCAGGGCCAGAGTAAACAGCTTCTTGATTTTCATAACGGGTTTCCTCCTTTTTGTAGGTTCTTGGCTCTCCAAAAACTTCATGGCCGTATTATACTACCATTTTTGCATTTTTGCAAGATGAAAATTGCATTCGTTTTCTCTCCAAAAGACATTTGTTTACGGACATATTCACTGCATTTCCTTTATTTATTCAATTTTTCGCAATTATCTTTCCATTCTTTCGTCATATTCAACAGTTTTAAATCGCTTACGTTTCCTATTTTTTACAGCTCCAATGTCGTACCCTATTATTTTAGGCTATTTTCGGTCCTTGTGATCATTAACGGCATTTTTGCATTCATTAAATCCGTGCCGTGCATTATTGCATTTTCGTCTTCGTTTTCTGCATTTGCAGCGTGCGAAGCGCCTTCGTCATGCAATTTTCACAAAAGGGGGCATCATATCCTGTTCACATTTTGGATGCAGAGCGGCCATAAAAAACTTGCAATTTCCCGGGACAGATAGTATACTTGTCGGGATATAACGGAAGAAAGGGAGGGAAGAACTTGCAAAAGCTTTGCAACGGTCTTTTCTCCCTCTTTTCGTGAAGAGAGAAAGGATGTAATAAAAATGGCACCTGAAAAAAATACTGACGCAGTATACGACGCCAGCACCCTGGGTATCCCCAAGCGCCTGCTGCTGGGCGTACAGCATCTGTTCGCCATGTTCGGCGCAACGGTTCTGGTTCCCGCGCTGACAGGCCTGGATGTGGCCAACGCCCTGCTGTTTGCGGGCCTGGGCACGCTGCTGTTCCACCTGGTCACCGGGCGGAAGATCCCCGCCTTCCTGGGCTCCTCCTTCGCCTTCATCGGCGGCTACAATGCCATCCGCGCCCTGGGCACCGGCAACGAGACCCTGCCCTATGCCTGCTTCGGTGTGGCCTGCGCAGGTCTCGTATACCTGGTTCTGGCCTTCTTCTTCAAGCAGTTCGGCGCCAAAAAGGTCATGCGCTACTTCCCCCCCATTGTCACGGGCCCCATCATCATCTGCATCGGCCTGACCCTTTCCGGCTCCGCCGTGACCAACTGCTCCGCCAACTGGTGGGTAGCTCTGGTTGCCATTTTGATCGTTGTCTGCTGCAACATCTGGGGCAAGGGTATGGTGAAGATTATCCCCATCCTGCTGGGTGTGGTTGGCTCCTATGTGTTCTCCATGATCGTTGACCCCGCCTCCCGAGCAAATCTGGTAGCCCTGGTCAGCGAGGCAGACTGGATCGGTCTGCCCATCGTATGGAACCGCACCGCCCTGTCCATCTTCGGCAGCAATCTGGACACCGGCCTGCTGGTCACCGCCATTGTGACCATCATGCCCATCTCCCTGGCAACCATGATGGAGCACGTGGGCGATATCTGTGCCATCTCCTCCACCGTGGACAAGAACTTCGTGGAAGACCCCGGCCTGCACCGCACCCTGGTGGGTGACGGCCTGGCCACCACTCTGGCTTCCCTCTTCGGCGCTCCCGCCAACACCACCTATGGCGAAAACACCGGCGTTCTGGCCCTGAGCAAGGTGTATGACCCCAAGGTTATCCGTCTGGCCGCCGTGTTCGCCATTGTTCTGTCCTTCTGCCCCAAGTTTGCCGCACTGATCGTTGCCATGCCTGCCGCTACCATGGGCGGCGTCAGTCTGGTGCTGTACGGCATGATCTCCGCCGTGGGCGTCCGGAACGTGGTTGAAAACCAGGTGGACTTCACCAAGAGCCGCAACGTTCTGATTGCCGCCATGATCATGGGTCTGGCCGTGGGCGTGAACTACGCCGGTTCCATCGCCATCCCCGTGGGCTCCGTCACCATCAGTCTGTCCGGCCTGGCTGTGGCCGCTCTGGTGGGCATCCTGATGAACGCCATCCTGCCCGGCAAGGACTATGAGTTCGGCACCAACGAGCAGGGCGACACCGCCGTTGTCAACTTCGGCAGCCGCGCACAGAAGTAAATCCTCCCCCAAAAAATTTTCACCCGGCTTCTTCGGAAGCCGGGTGATTTTTTCTGAAATTCTATTGAATCCGTGCGCAGATCTCTGCGCCCATCTGCTTACAGCCGACTTTTTGGAAAGCGCCGTGGGGCGGCAGGATATCGGCGGTGCGGAAGCCCGCATCCAGGGTATCGGAGACGGCCTTCTCGATGGCATCCGCCTCCTTCGCCATGTCAAAGCTGTAGCGCAGCAGCATGGCAGCGGCCAGAATGGTGCCGATGGGGTTGGCGATGTCCTGCCCCGCAATGTCCGGGGCAGAGCCGTGGATGGGCTCATAGAGCCCCCGGGTGGTGCTGCCCAGGCTGGAGGAGGGAATGGTGCCGATGGAGCCGGTGATCATAGAGGCCTCGTCAGACAGGATATCGCCGAACATATTTTCCGTGACGATCACATCGAACTGGCTGGGATCCTTGACGATCTGCATGGCGCAGTTGTCCACCAGCATATCCGTCAGGGTCACATCCGGGTACTCCTCGGTCAGCTCGTGCATGATCTTCTTCCACAGGCGGCTGGAATCCAGCACATTGCTCTTTTCCACGGAACACAGCTTTTTTCTGCGCTTCCGGGCGGTTTCAAAGCCGATGCGGCCGATGCGGCGGATCTCCGCCTCGCTGTAGGTCAGGATGTCCGTGGCAACAGTCTGCCCGTTCTCCTGCTTTGTCTCGTGAGGGCCGAAGTAAATGCCGCCGGTGAGCTCCCGGACGATCATAAAGTCGATTCCCTTTTCCACGATCTCCGGTTTCAAAGGGGAAGCGCCCGCCAGCTGGGGCCAGATCTTGGCGGGGCGGTTGTTGCTGTAGACCTCCATAGCGGCCCGAAGCTTTAGTAACCCCTTTTCCGGCCGCATGGGGCCGGGAACATCGTTCCACTTCGGGCCGCCCACCGCGCCCAAAAGCACGCTGTCGGAATCCAGGCACTTTTGCAGCTGGGCCTGAGGCAGCGGCTCACCCCACTTATCAATGGCGTTGCCGCCCATGTCCACATCCGTATAACGGAAGCTGTGGCCGTAGATTTCCGCCACCCGGTTCAGAATCAGCACAGCCTGCTCTACGATCTCCGGGCCGATGCCGTCGCCGCGAATCAGCGCAATGTTTTTCTCCACAGCTTATCCCTCCTTTAAGGAAGCCAGCAGGCCGCCGGCACGGATAATCTTCTGGATGAATTCCGGGAAGGGCTCCGCCTGGTAGTGCTTGCCCGTGGTCTCATCGGTAATAATACCGGTATCGAAGTCCACCGAAACCCGGTCCCCGGACCGAATCTCCTCTGCCGCCTGCTCACATTCCAGAATGGGCAGGCCGATGTTGATGGCGTTCCGATAGAAGATTCTGGCGAAGCTCTTGGCGATGACGCAGCCGGTACCGCAGGTCTTGATGACCAGAGGGGCGTGCTCCCGGGAAGAGCCGCAGCCGAAGTTCCAGCCCGCCACCATCACATCTCCGGGCTTTACCTTACGGACATACTCCGGGTCGATATCCTCCATGCAGTGCTTGGCAAGCTCCTGGGCATCAGGGGTATTCAGGTACCGGGCAGGGATGATCACATCCGTATCCACATTGTCCGGGTATTTGTAAACGGTTCCTTTGGTCTGCATATCAGTTCTCCTCCTTGGGGCAGGTAATGTGGCCGGTCAGGGCACTGGCGGCAGCGGTTGCGGGGCTTGCCAGATAGACTTCACTCTTGACATGGCCCATCCGCCCCACAAAATTCCGGTTGGTAGTGGCAACACAGCGTTCGCCCTCGGCCAGGATGCCCATATAGCCGCCCAGGCAGGGGCCGCAGGTGGGGGTGGAGACCACCGCGCCTGCATCGATAAAGGCGGTAGTGTATCCCCGAACAATGCACTCCCGGTAGATGGCCATGGTGGCCGGAATGATGATGCAGCGCACCCCCTTGGCAACCTGCTTGCCATTCAAAATGCGGTAAGCCGTCTCCATATCCTCCATGCGTCCGTTGGTGCAGGAGCCGATGACCACCTGGTCGATTTGAATGTCCTCCAGCTCCCTGGCCGGGTGGGTGTTTTCCGGCAGATGGGGGCAGGCCACCGTGGGCTCAATGGCGGACAGGTCAATTTCAACGGTCTTTTCATAGGGAGCATCCTCGTCGGCGGTGTAAATCACAGGTTTCCGCTCCGCTCTGCCCTTCAAATATTCCAGTGTCCGGTCGTCCACCGGGAAAATGCCGTTTTTCGCACCGGCCTCAATGGCCATATTGCAGATGCACAGCCGGTCATCCATGGTCAGAGAAGCCACGCCAGGTCCCGTGAACTCCATGCTCTTGTACAGGGCACCGTCCACACCAATCCTGCCGATGATGGTCAGAATCACGTCCTTCCCGCTGACGTTGGGCTTCAATGCCCCCGTCAGGTAGAAGCGAATGGCCGAGGGGACCTTAAACCATGCCTGGCCCGTGGCCATACCGGCGGCCATATCCGTGCTGCCAACACCGGTGGAGAAGGCGCCCAGGGCACCATAGGTGCAGGTGTGGCTGTCTGCGCCGATGATGCAGTCTCCGGCGGTGACGATGCCCTGCTCCGGAAGCAAAGCATGCTCGATGCCCATCTTGCCCACGTCATAGAAATGGCTGACGCAGTGCTCGCAGGCGAACTCCCGGCAGGTTTTGGACTGCTCGGCAGCCTTGATATCCTTGTTGGGCACAAAATGGTCCAGGACGATAACCACCTTGTCCTTGTCATAGATCCCGTCAAAGCCTGCTTTTTTGAACTCATTCACCGCCACAGGGGTAGTGATATCATTGCCCAGAACAATGTTCAGCTCGGCCTGGATCAGCTGTCCGGCGCTCACCTCCGGCAGACCTGCATGGGCCGCCAGAATCTTTTGGGTCATTGTCATTGCCATGGTTCATCTCTCCTTATTCCGTAATGAAGTTATTGAAGGCACTGAGCAGCGCGTGAATACTGGCCTTGGTGATGTCCGTGTCGCTGCCCGCGCCCCAGTGCATCTTTCCGCCCGTCGTCTCAATGCCCACATAGGCCACAGCGGTGGAGCCTGAGTTCTTCTGCTGCAGGCTGTGCTCGGTATAGACTTTCAGGGTGTAGTCCACGCCAGTATAGTCCTTCAGGGCGTTGCTGAAAGCATCCAGGCTGCCGTTGCCGGTCTGGTGCAGCTGGGCAACGATGCCGTCCTTGCAAAAGGTCACATCGCAGCCCGCCCCACCGGCCAAGGGCTCAAAGCGCACATTCCGCACGGAAATAGGGGCATTGATGTTCAGGTAGCTCAGGGTGAACACCCGCAGCACATCATCGGTTTTCAGCTCCCGGTGCTCGTGATCGGAGATGTCCTTGCAGAGGTAGCCGAAATGCTCCCGCATCCTGGTGGGCAGCACATAACCGTGGGCGTGCTCCAAAAGATAGCTGATGCCGCCCTTGCCGCTCTGGGAGTTGACCCGGATGACATCCGCATCGTAAGTGCGGCTGATATCCCTGGGGTCGATGGGGATATAGGGCACGGTCCACCGGTGCAGGTTCTTCTCCTGCCGCCAGTTCATACCCTTGGCAATGGCGTCCTGATGGGAGCCGGAGAAAGCGGCGAAGACCAGGGCCCCGGCGTAGGGGGTTCGCTCATAGACGTGCATCCGGGTGCAGCGCTCGTAGATTTCCACAATAGCGGGCAGGTTGTCAAAGTCCAGCTTGGGGTCTACGCCGTGGGAATACATGTTCATAGCCAGGGTCACCACGTCCACATTGCCGGTCCGCTCGCCGTTGCCAAAGAGGGTTCCCTCCACCCGGTCCGCACCGGCCAGCAAGCCCAGCTCCGTATCCGCCACGCCGGTGCCCCGATCGTTGTGGGGGTGCAGGGATACGGTGACGTGCTCCCGGTACTTGAGGTTTTCACACATGTACTCTACCTGGCTGGCGTACACATGGGGCAGGCTCATCTCCACCGTGACCGGCAGATTGATGATAACATTATTGCTTTCGCTGGGCTCCAGCACATCCAAGACAGCATTGCAGACCTCCAAGGCGTATTCCGGCTCCGTGCCCGTGAAGCTCTCGGGAGAATACTCGAAGCGGAAGTTGCCCTCGTACTCGGCGGCCAGCTTCTTGACCAGCTTAGCCCCGTCCACGGCGATCTGCTTGATCTCCTCCTTAGACTTCTTGAACACCTGCTCCCGCTGGGCAACGGAGGTGGAATTGTAGAAGTGAATGATGGCGCTGGGGGCTCCCTTGCAGGCTTCAAAGGTCTTGCGGATGATGTGCTCCCGGCACTGCGTCAGAACCTGAACCGTCACATTCTGAGGGATCATATTCTGCTCGATCAGGGTCCGCAGGAAAGTATACTCCGTCTCTGAGGCCGCCGGGAACCCCACCTCGATTTCCTTAAAGCCGATTTTCAGAAGCATTTTGTAAAAATCCAGCTTCTCCTCCAGGCTCATGGGAATTACCAAACTCTGGTTTCCGTCCCGCAGATCCACGCTGCACCACTGGGGCGCTTTCTCAATATGGTCCTTATGCACCCACTTGAAGTGCTCCCCGGGGGCGGGATAATAGCCTACCGAATACTTTGTTACGTCCATTTTTTGCTCGCATCCTTTTTCTTTCGTCAAAATTTGGATTTCGTGAACGGAACGGGTATGGAAACCGGACATAAAAAAAACGCCCTGTCTCTCTCCATCGAAAGAGACAGGGCGTAAAAGCCTTGCGGTACCACTCTTCTTGCCTGAAAATCAGGCCCCTCACCGCGATCCAACAACCGCGTGACACTGTAACGGGCATCCCCCGTCCTGCCTACTTTTCTTTCAGCAAGGCCGCTCCGAGGCCAGTATACGCTTCCGCCTGCATTGGCTCGCACCATCCGCCAACTCTCTGCATTGGGCACACAAAGCGCTTTCTCCTCATCTGTGCGTTTCTCCTATGGACGGGATTATAGCACCGGGGAACCGAATTGTCAAGCATTCTGTCGTCACAGGGCGGTTTTTTGTTTTTCCAGCGTGGGCACATCCCTCACCACAGGTAGACCCGGGTCTCATAGGGCCGCAGCACATCCGGCTCGCCATTGGGGTAGTTGCAAAGGATTCGTTTCCCCCGGTCCAGATAGAAGCCGTCCGGCGCTTTATACTTCCGGTTCTTGTCACTAAAGGAGCATATGACCAATATTTTCTGCCGGTCGTCCTGCATGGAGTACTGGTAGAGCCACTTGGAACCCTTGCTGAACTCCCGGTATTTGCCCCAGCGGACGCAGGACAGGCGCTTGCGCAGGCCGATGGCCAGCCGATAGAAATTGAGGACGGAATCCCGGTCCCCATCCTGCCGGGCCACATTGATTTGCTTATAATTGTCGTTGGCATAGAACCAGGGCTCCCCAGTGGTGAAGCCTGCATTGGGTCCGTCGCTCCACTGCATCAGAGTCCGGGCAGAATCCCGGGAGCAGCGCCAGAGCTTGTGGAGCCTGGCCCGGGGGCTGGCCTTCAGATTGTGGTGGGAATAGTAATAACGGGTAGCCACATCCTCATACATCTCGGCATTTTCAGGGTGCCAGTTCACCATGCCGATTTCCTGGCCCTGGTAGATAAAGGGCGTTCCCTTCTGGAACAGATACATAGCCGCCAGCATCTTGCCGCTGGCTTCCCGATAATTAGAGTTGCCATAACGGGAGATGATTCTGGGGTGATCGTGGTTTTCCAGGAAGAGCATATTCCAGCCCTTACCGTCCAGCTTATCCTGCCAGTTCCGGAAAGCCTTTTTCAGCTTTTTCAGAGAGAACTTCGTGGGGAAGAAATCATGGAAAAAGCAGTCGGCACACATGGTCTCGTTCTGGATCATCATGCTGAACTCCTGCCCCTTGCCCTCCCGGATGTATTTCAGGGCGATCTTCGGCGTGACCATGGGGGCTTCGGCCAGAGTCATGCAGTCGTAGTTCAACAGCACATCCTCCTGGAATTCCGTGAGGAATTCATGAATTCGAGGGCCGTGGTTATACATAAAAATGCCCTTGTACACCGGCAGCAGATGGTCATTGGGCAGGCCCTTTTTCTTGGAGATAAAGGTGATGACATCCTCCCGGAAGCCGTCCACCCCCATATCCAGCCAGAAGCGCATGATCTTCTTGACCTCTTCCCGGACCAGCGGGTTATCCATATTCAGGTCCGGCTGCTTCACGGCAAACAGGTGCATATAGTATTCCTTGCGCACCTCGTCATAGGTCCAGGCTTTGCCCTCAAAGTGGGAATCCCAGTTATTGGGGAGTTTGCCGTTTTTCCTGGCGGGCCGCCAGATATAGTAATCCGTATAGGGTTCAATGCGGCGGCGGCTCTTCTGGAACCACTCGTGCTCATCGCTGGTGTGATTCACCACCAGGTCCATGATGACCTTCATGCCCCGGCTATGGGCCCCCTCCAGGACTGCCTTGAAGGCCTCCATGCCGCCGAACTGCTTATCAATATCCATATAGTCGGAGATATCATAGCCGCAGTCCGCACCGGGGGAAGGGTACAGCGGTGAAAACCAGATACCGTCGCAGCCCAGGCTCTTGATATAGTCCAGCTTTTGCAGCACCCCGTACAGGTCGCCCATGCCGTCCCCGTTTCCGTCGCAGAAGCTCCTGGGCCAGATCTGGTAAAAAACCGTATCCTTATACCATTGTGTTTGTTTCATCACAAATCCCCCCTGTTCCCGTTTATTACAGCTATTATAGCTTTTCCCCCGAAAAACGTCAAGGGCACACCGCGTTCGGTGTGCCCTTATTTTTATGCAAAATGTAGCTTTTTTCGAAGCTTTGAGACGGATTCCTGAATAAACATGGCAAAAATTGTCTTCTTATAAGGGTAGCTGATTCCCCGGATGAAATACTCTGCATCCTCCTCCCGCTGTTTTCGAGAGAGGGGCTGCTTGCAGGAATTTTCCGTCAGCGCATAGAGCCGGAGCCGGTCGCCGGGGATGTTCTCCAGCACATTCCACTCCTGAGGGCGCATTTCCCTGCCCCAGCTTTGCAAAACCTTAGCGTTTTCCACATAGGCGCTGGTGAGAAGATACCGTTTTCCCTCCCACTCCTCCTTGGCCCCATACAGGTCCACACACAGATCCTCCCGGTCCAGAGCACACCGCAGCCACAGATTTTCCATCCAGGCATCATAAACCGCCTGGGACTGCCGGAGCGTGGAAAGGCACAGGGGCCGAGGCCTGTCTGATTGCATCAACGGCACCTGGAACCAGTTCATTTTGTAGGAGAAATTCACCCCCGCATCGGAAAAGCAGGTGGTTCTCGCCACTCTGGGATATAGGAAAAACAGATTGTTCTCCACCGTATAGGCAATGTGGTACTTGAGCCAGGAATTCTTACCCCAGTCCTTCACATGGGCAGGAATCTTTTTGCTGGCGGCAAAGTCATAGTCCATGTTTTCCTCAAACCATGCTGAAAAGGCCGCCCACTGCTTTCTCGTCCACATCTGTCCCCAGGAGCAGGCATACTGGTAGTACCAATTGTCAAACCCATCCTCCAACGGCTCAAAGACCTTCTCCGTCAACTGGCTCAGCCGGTGGTTATACAGGGCCACCCCGGCGATCTCCGGCTTGTCTGCCACAAAATCATAACACTCCAGGGCATAGCGGTAAAAGTCCGGGCTGACATAGAGATCGTCCTCCAGCAGGATGATCCCGTCATGGGCCCGAGTCAGGCCGCCGCATTTGAGAATATGACGCTTCAAGCCCAGATTCTCTTCCTGATAGATAACCTGCTTTTCTCCAAAGGGCCAGGAAAAGGCATTGGCATAGTCCAATACATCCGCGTTATCCCCACGGTCAATGCTGATGATAAGTTCTGTCCCCTGATCAGGGTACTCCGCCTGCAAAAGAGAGCCCAAAATGCGCTTTAAGGACTCGATTCGGTTGTAGGCAACCACGACAATCGGAATATCAGCCATGCTTCACCGCTCCTTCCGCAATCTCCACCGCCTGGGCATAGCCATCCGCCCCGGCGGAAAAGCTGAATTTTTCGGCAGTCTGTCTGCGCAGCTTTTCCGCAGGCAATGGCCTCAAGAGCATGCCATCCAGGCAGGCGGCAAAGGCTTCCGGGTCCTCGGGGTCCGCAATGCGGCCATTGGTGCCGGAGGTGATCACATCGTAGGCCCCATCGGCATAGCAGGATGCCGCCACAGGAAGCCCCGCACAGGCCGCCTCCACCAGGATCAGGCCGAAGCAGTCCGACCGGGAAGGCACCGCCAGCACGGCGGCTCTCCGGTATTCCTCCCAAAGGGCCTCCCCTTCCCGGTAGCCCAGCCACACGATACGGTCCGCCACGCCCAAACTTTCCGCTAGGGCTTCAATATTCGCCTGCTCGCCGCCCACGTCATTTCCGGCGACACGCAGGACACACTTCCGCTTCATCTGCGCCAGTGCCCGCACCAGCAGGTCCAGCCCCTTTTCCCGGGAAATACGGCCCACATACAAAATTCTTCCGTTCTCCGGCTGCCGCACAAGCTTCTGAAAAGGGGTTGTATCCACCGTCAGGTAGGCAATGGCGATGCGTTCCTCCTCTGCGCCCCAGTGCAGCAGTTTTTCCTTGGCCCGGCTGCCGCTGGCTAAGAAGCTGTCCGCCCCGCCGATGATCAGCCGACGGGTCAGCTTCTGCACAAAGCCGATATAGCTCTCGGAATGCAGCGTTCCATCAGTCATGTTCACGAAAGGGATTTGATGGGCCTTGGCCCAGAAAAGAGCCTGAACGGCGGAGAGATTGTATTCTCCCGCAATGACCACATCCGGCTTCAGAGTATCCAGCATTTTGAGAAGTCCTTTGGGCAGGTGGACAAAGCGGGTGGCCGTGCCGCCCACTTCACCGCCTTTGACACTGAGGACCTTCGATTGCAGGAAATAGGTTTCCCCTTCCGGTTCATCGGTTTCCCAGACCCGGTCAGCTTCTATTTTCCCCGTATAGAGCACGGACACCTTCCACTCCGGAAAGCGGCTGCGCAGGCAGGCAAACTGCCCGCTGCGATAGGGAGCGGGAATATTGCTGATAATCAAAATATGCTTCATACGCTCTCCTTTGCGGCTCTGTAGACCTCCATCAGCCGGGTATAATTCATCTCCGGTGTCAGATTTTCCCGATAAAATGCATTGGTATTGGCCTGCCAGTCCACATCTTCGGTGTTCATAAACTTCTTCACGGTTTTTGCAATGCTCTGGGGCGACTGCTGGTCAAACTTCAGGCCCGTCACCCCGCTGCGGACCAGGCTGCCTCCATTGCCCAGCTTGGACACCAGCACCGGAGTCCCCACGGAATAGGCCTCCGCAATGCACAGAGGGAATCCCTCATAGCACTGGGTTGGCAAAATCAGCGCCCGGCTGGTAGCCATAAGTCTGCGAACCTGGTCATTGGGGAGCCTGCCCAGAAAGCGGACGTTGGTCATTTTGTTGTCCGCGGCAAATTCTCGGCTCCATTCGTCCAGAGGGCCGCTGCCGCAGATCAGCAGCTCCGGGCCGTTGGCCCCCAGCAGCCGCCATGCCTCCAGCAGCACCCGGATACCCTTCATATCTTCCAGGCGGGCGGCGAACAGAAACCGGTCCTGCCGTTCCAGCTCCGGCATCAATGCCTCCGGGGCAGAGACGGCATTGGGCTTCACAAAAATCTGTCCCGGCGTCAGGCCCTTTAGCCCCAGCAACTTCTTCTTATTGAATTCCGTCAGGCAGATATAGGTGAGCTTTTTATAGATCCCCGTGGCCCGGTGGAGCTTCATAGACAGCACGCAGCAGAGGGTTTGGGAAAAGCTTCCGCGATAGCATTTGTGCTTCAGCGCACAGGAGAGCCCCTTTTTCAGGCAGTCCTCGCAGACCTGATCATCCCGGTAAAAGGTTGCCCCCGGGCAGAGCAGGCGAAAATTGTGAATGGTCTGCACCACGGCGGCACCGCCGCGCAGTGCTCCATAGTATACGGCAGGAGATACCAGCATCAGCGTATTGTGAACATGGACCACATCGATCTTGTTCTCCCGCACCAGGCGGCGGATATCCCGATAGGTTTTGGGATTGTAAAGGGTCCAAAAGGGCAGCGCCAGTTTTTGCCAAAGGGAAAAGGTTTTCAGCTCCCCATTATCCCGGCTGTAGGTAAACACCTGATGGCCATGGGCGCGCAGCAGCTCCGCCTCCTGGGCAGCCACCTGGTCTTCCCCTCCGGGAATCTGATAGCGGTTGTGTACGATCAGGATCTTCATTTACTTTCCTCGCAGGTTGGCCTCAAAAATGTAAGTGGTGTTGGTGACAAAATAGCGCTTGAACAGCCGCTTGGGGTCCTGCATCAGCCGATACAGCCACTCCAGATTGTGCTTCTGCATCCACTGGGGAGCCCGGCTGATGTTGCCCGCCGTGTAATCAAAGGCAGCACCCACGCCCACCATCAGGCCTTGCACACGCCCCTGGTGGTCGTGCATCCAGATTTCCTGCTTGGGTGCGCCCAGACCAACCCAGACAAAATCCGGGGCGGCCTCGTTGATTTTTTCCACAATGGCGCCATCCTCTTCCGCGCTCAATGCGCGGAAAGGCGGACTGTACATCCCGGCAATCTGAATATCCGGATATTCCTCCCGAAGGGCCTTTTCCATTTTTTCCAGAGTCTCCGGGGTGCTGCCGTAAAAATAATGCCGCCAGCCCTGAGGAAGCCCCAGGGCAATGGTTTTCAGCATATAGTCCGGCCCGGTCACCCGCCGCATCTTTGCAAAGCCCCGCTTTCTTCCGGTGCTGGACAGAGGGCCGCCGTCCGGAATGGCCAGGATGCCGCCGTTCTGGACCGCCCGGTAGGCCTCATCCTTCCAGGCGGTGACGGTGGTATGGACGTTGGACACGCAGATATAGTCCCCGGACAGTTCCTTCACGTGAGCCTTGGTAAAGGCAAGCAGCCAATCCATATCTATGGCCGCAATATCCACTCCCAGAATGGAACAGACGGGAATGATTTTCTGATCGACCTTATGGCAAAAATTCTGTTTCAACGGCGTTCCTCCCGAAAAAGCGCAGCCGCGCATTTTTTACAGTATACCATTCTCCGGTGGAAAAAGCTACCGTTACTTTTTCTCCACTGCCCGGCGGCACAGCTCCTGCAGCTGCGCCTCATTCTTCTGGCATTGCAACCGGCCGCACAGGGCCAGATAGCTGTCGCTGCCATGGCGGGCAATAAAGGCCATCATTCCCTTGCTGCCGGTAATGCCTGTGATCAGAAGCGTCAGCTCCTGACCGTCTCCAAAGCAGTCCGTCAAAAATGGAATTGCCCGGTCCAAAGCCGCCGTCATCTGTCGAATTTTTCCCTGGCGGCTTTCCAGCTGACCGTCAAAGCGGGCCTTGAGGAAGCGTTCCAGCGCCGCGCCGTCGCCGCACCTGGCCTGCTTTGCCTCCAGCCCCCACTGCTCTATTTTCCGCAGGATGCCCTCTGCGGCAGTAAGGCTGTCCGCGCTTTCCAGGCGGAACTGCCGCTTGGTCTGCAATGCGTTCCGGCGAGCAGCCAAAAAATCCTCCAGGGACCCATTCTGCCGGAAGAAGGCCTGCATGGTCTCATGCAGGGCAACATCCAGGGCATCCTCCCGGCCATAGGCAGCCGCATAGCGCCGCAGCTGCTCCAGGATCAGATTCACCAGAGCGAACCGCTCCGTAAAGTCCCCTGCCTGAGCCATGGCCTTTCTATCGGCCAGAAAGGCCGTATCCGCCTCCCCTGCCAGGATTTCCCGGACCCCATAGTCCCTGCCGTAGCTTCCATACAGACGGTAGTAGTCATAGAAGTCCCGGCTGGTCTCTTCCAGATTCAAAAATTCCCCCACAAGGGCTTCCTCCACGGGAATGCCCAGGCTCTCATAGCTCTGCAGCAGCCGGGACAGGTCCTCCCAGCCCCGTGCCGTCACATAGTGCAGCGCATTCTCGTCCCGGCTCACATGGTAGAATTTTTCCGGCTTCAGCGCCAGATAGGAGAGGATCGCCCCATGAAGGCCCGCCTCTGCACCATAGGTCAGGAAGGCCTGCTGCGAGGCCTCCACAGGGATATTGCGGATGCGGTCCAAGGTCACAATGTCAAAATCCCGGACGGATTTATTGTACTCCGGCGGATTGCCTGCCGCCACAATAAGCCAGCCCTCCGGCAGGGCATGGTTGCCGAAGGTTTTGTTTTGCAGAAATTGCAGCATAGTCGGGGCCAAGGTCTCGGAGACGCAGTTGATCTCATCCAAAAAGAGGATGCCCTCCCGCTTTCCCGTCCGGTCCATGGCCTCGTACACGGCGCCGATGATCTCGCTCATGGTGTATTCCGTCACGGAAAAATGCCGCCCGCAGTAGTCCCGCTCTGCGATTTTCGGCAGGCCCACGGCGCTCTGGCGGGTGTGGTGCGTCATGGTGTAGGCCACCAGGGGAACCTGCTCCTCCCGGGCCACCTGCTCCACAATGGCGGTCTTTCCCACGCCGGGAGGCCCCATGAGCAGCAGCGGGCGCTGCCGGACCGTTGGGAAGCAATACTTTCCCTCCCCGTCCTTTTGCAGATACGCCCGCAAGGTATTGCGGATCTCTTCCTTTGCCTGCTGGATGTTCATCATTCTCTCCTCATTCCAATACCAGCGTCTTTGCCCATTTGGGCACCAGTTCCGGGTGCTTCTGGGGTCCTGCCAGGACAAAGACCGTCTCGTAGTCCGGCTTATGGGGATAGTAGCCGTCCCCGTCCGTAAAATAGAGCAGCGCTCTGGGCCTGGGCAGCTCACCCCGGGCGCGCATGGCCTCAATCTCCCGGAACACCGGCGTGAAATCTGTGCCGCCCCTGCCCTTGATTTTTATATTTCTTCCATAGGAAAGCCACTGCTCCCGGTTTGTAATGACTGCCTTGTCCTGTAAGCAGCAGTCGCACTGGAAGAAAACCGCCTTCATCTTCCGAAAGAAGTTCTCCTGGGTGCCGAGAATGCCATAAACCTCCTCCAAAAAGCGGCGAACCAAAACCGCATCGCAGGAGGCTGAGGTGTCAATGGCGATGGCAAAGGCATCCAGGCGGCGAACCTCCTTGTATTCCAGAGGCTCCAGCAGGGGCATATTGCCATAGCGCTCCATTCCCAGAGTGTAAAACCCGTAGTCAAAGCTGTCCTCATCGGTTTCCAGCTCCTCCCTTGGCACGGTAAACCGGCGCAGGTACCGGCGGAAGTCAAAAAGCGGGTCTTGCAAATCTCCTAATTTTTCCTCTCCCTCGCCGCTGCTGCAGCCCCGGGCACCTTGCCCCAGGGCATCTCCCCCGCCGGACAGGCCCTCCCATTTTCTTGCAAGGTCCTCCGGAAGATCCGGTTTCCACAGGCTGTGGTCGTCAAAGGCCACAGCCTTCCGCAGCTCTGCCCGGTCAAATTCCGGGAGCCTGTCCAGAATCTGCCAGGGCGTGCCGCTGATTTTGGGCAGCACCCGATCCCTGGCCGGATTTTCCGTGTGCAGCCGGGGCTGCTCCAGGTTTTCAATAAAGGTTTCCGTCCACAGGTCACAGGCAAGGCCCCAAGCTTCCGGGTCTACCCTGTCCGGCAGGCGGATGTGCAGAAACAGGCAGTGCAGCAGCATATGCAGATAGCCCCGCCGAACCTTTGCCGGATTCTCGGCATACATTTGGGTTAGGTCCGGCGGGACGAAAAGCGTCCTCCCGTCCGTTCCCAGGATTCTGCCGTCTTTTTGGGGCAGAAGGGCGAAGGCACCGTTCAGGCCGGGGTACAGGCCGCACAGCTCCGTGCGGCAGGCTGTGAGAATTTTTTCATTTAAGGATTCCATTGCTCCTCCTACCAGGAAAAGTCCCGGTCCCGGAAGCCGAAGCGTTCCTTTTTGCATTGCAGCAGCCAGACGGTGATCTCCGGGCGGTCCATTTCCATGGCCTCCGCCAGGAATTCATCCACAAGGGGCTGTGGAAAAGGTACTTCCTTTTCGAAGCGCTCCAATTCCGTCACCCGGTTTTCTTCCATCAGTGCCGCCACAGTGGGGCGAACCCGGCTGCGCAGATAGCTGCCGTAAAGCTCCCGCTGGTCCTCTGTCGCGCTCCCAGAGGTGAAATAGCCCCGCAGGGCAGCCGCAAGACGCACACTCTCCCGGGAGGCTCCCCGGAATTTTTCCAGCAAGGCCTGCCCGGTCAAATCATTGTGGGCCAATACCTTTTCCAGCCGCACGACCTCCGATTCCGACTCCCGCCACATGGCATCCGCCCCCTTTTGCATCCATTATACCCCCGGACACGGTCTCATGCAAGCACGAAAACCCCCGCTGCTTTGGGCAGCGGGGGTTTTCTGCAAAAGGAATAGAAAGAAGAGAGGTAGAAAAGAGGATCTACGGAGAAGAAAGGGAGCGGCTCACGGCTTCCGCAACCTTTCTGTTATTAGAGTACCTGGGGGATTTGAACGGCAAATAGCGGAATTGAAAACAAAATAATTCGAAATTGTGAACAATTCAGTTTTGCTTGTCCAGACCCAGGGCCTTGGGGTCGAAATTTTCGAAAATGGGAATCCAGCCCTCCCGGACGGCGGTCTGGAAATCCTCGGGGGTCCGAATGGTCCAGCTGACGCCCTGAATGCCCCAGATCCGGCGGCAAATGGAATTGCTGGTAGTTTCCCGGTCCTCAAACCGATAGGCGATGAAGTCCGGCCGGGTCAGGAAGTTTTCCAGATAGTAGGTGCATAGAAAGCGCACGGGCCAAGAGACGTTCTTATCCCGCTTCACGGCGTTCTCCGCCAGCTGGCCCCGGATGATCTGGGGATAGTGCCTGTAAAGATAGCGGATGCACCGGGGGTCGAAGGATTCCACGCAGTAGGGTCCCGTATAATCCTTCAATACCCGGCAGACGGCCTCTGTCAGGGCGTCTGCATTGCCGTTTCGGGTTTTGAGTTCAATGATCAGCGGGGCCTGCCCGTCAAACAGGTCCAGCACCTGCTGGAATGTGGGAATCGTCTGGTCCGTGCCGCACAGATGATAGTTTTCCAGGTCCTGGGCGGTCAGGTCTTCCATGAAGCCCTCCCGGCCGGTGATCCGCTTCAGGTCGGAATCGTGCATGACGGCCAGAGAGCCGTCCTTCAGCAGATGGACATCGAATTCAATGCCATAGCCCTTGTCCAGAGCAGCCTTGTAGGCGGCCAAGCTGTTTTCCGGCTTCTCGTCATCGTGGAGGCCCCGGTGGGCATAGAACCAGCCCCGAAGGGTCTCCATGCCGGGTTGATTTTTCCGGCCCCGGAGACAGAGCAGGTGCAAAATCATGAGTATGATGATTAAAAGGATCAGAACAAACATTTTTTTCGCTTCCCTTTCTGTAAGAATTTCGGATGAAAATCAATCCTCCACATCATAGGCTTCCAGGCCCTTCTTGGCCGGGACCTTATTGTCGCCGTGGCGCACGAAGCCCATGGTGAGGAAGGACGCGAATACAAAAACCGCCGCATAGGGGAACAGTGCCCGGTAGCTGACATTACGCAGCAGCCAGCCTGCCACAATGGGTGTGATGATCTGGGCGGACATGGAGAAGGTGTAATACAGGCCCGTGAACTTGCCCACCTCGCTGCCCTTGCACATCTCCACAACCATGGGAAGGCTGTTGACATTGATGGAAGCCCAGGCAAGGCCCACCAGCAGGAACAGGACATACAGCACCGGGCTGAAGCCCTCCAGGGCCATGGTCAGCAGGAAGGCTGCCAGGAAGCTGCCGGACAGCAGCAGGGCCCCGAAGCGGATGGTCTTCCGGCGGCCAATGTGGCTGGCAACGGTGCCGATGGGAATATAGCTGAGGATGGCGCCGCCGGTGGCAATGGTCAGGCAGGTATTGGCCTGGCCCAGGCTCATGCCCCAGATGTTCTCCGCGTACACGGAGAACCAGGTGGATACGCCGTTGTAGCCCACGAACCACAGGCTGATGGACACCAGCAGGAAGGTCAGGCTCTTCTTC
>CAMFMO010000018.1:0-50667 GCA_945963595.1 uncultured Clostridia bacterium
ACGGTGCCGTCGCCGCCCAGACCCCAGAACTTGCACTCGATGGTGCCCTCAGCAGCGGTGTTGGGGGAAACCTTCTCGTCCAGGGACAGGTGGGTCACATCGTCAACGATGCCGATGGTGAACTCGTGCTTGGGGGCATCCTTTGCCAGCTCTTCGTACACGGCGAAGACGGAAGCGGGATGGGTATCCTTGGAACCCAGACCATAACGGCCGCCGATCACGGTGACATCATGACGGCCGGCCTGAGCCAGAGCCATAACGACATCCTGATACAGAGGCTCGCCCTGGGAGCCAGGCTCCTTGGTGCGGTCCAGGACAGCAATCTTCTTTGCGGTTGCGGGGATAGCGGAGAGCAGCTTCTCAGCGCAGAAGGGCCGGAACAGACGGACCTTGACCAGGCCGACCTTCTCGCCGTGGGCGTTCAGGTAGTCAATGACTTCCTCAGCCACGTCGTTGATGGAGCCCATGGCAACGATCACGCGGTCAGCATCGGCAGCGCCGTAGTAGTTGAACAGCTGATAGTTGGTGCCCAGCTTCTCATTGACCTTGTTCATGTACTTCTCGACAACTGCGGGCAGAGCCTGATAGTACTTGTTGGAAGCCTCACGGTGCTGGAAGAAGATATCATCGTTCTCGTGAGAGCCGCGCATTGCGGGGCGCTCGGGGTTCAGGGAGTGAGCACGGAATGCGTTGACGGCATCCATGTTGACCATGTCCTTCAGATCGTCGTAATCCCAGATGGCGATCTTCTGGATCTCGTGAGAGGTACGGAAGCCGTCGAAGAAGTTGATGAAGGGAACGCGGCCTTCGATGGCAGCCAAGTGGGCAACAGCGCCCAGATCCATAACTTCCTGAACGTTGGTCTCACACAGCATGGCGAAACCGGTCTGACGGCAGGCGTAAACGTCGGAGTGATCACCGAAGATGTTCAGAGCCTGAGCGGCGACGGTACGTGCGGAAACATGGAACACGCAGGGCAGCAGCTCGCCGGCAATCTTGTACATATTGGGGATCATCAGCAGCAGGCCCTGGGAAGCAGTGTAGGTGGTGGTCAGGGCACCGGCGGCCAGAGAGCCGTGAACGGTACCGGCAGCACCTGCCTCAGACTGCATCTCAACGACCTTTACGGTGTCGCCGAAGATGTTCTTGCGGCCAGCAGCGGACCACTGGTCAACGTTGTCGGCCATGGGGCTGGAGGGGGTGATGGGGTAAATGCCAGCAACCTCAGTAAAGGCGTAGCTGACGTGGGCGGCAGCAGTATTGCCGTCCATGGTTTTGAATTTTCTTGCCAAAATGAAATACCTCCTAAAGGATTCAAGTTTTGCGTGTATATATTACCACGAAACGTCGCGATTGTAAAGCCAATCAGAGACAAAAAAGTGAAATTTTACGAAACGTACATTTTGGACCGGGAATTTTTGATATATATGTTTATAAATAGGGGTATCGAAATTTGGAATAGGTATTGTGTTTTGAACAAAAATACGATATGATAGATTTATTCTGTATTTTCGGCTTATTTTTCTGTGCAATTTGCCGAACGAAGGGAGCACGCGCTTATGATCTGCAATGTTCGTACCTTGGGTATTTCCGGGATTCAGGGAAACGTGGTTTCCGCGGAATGCTACATTTCCAGCGGTCTTCCCGCCTTTGATATTGTTGGCCTTCCGGACGCCTCCGTAAAAGAAGCCCGGGAGCGGGTTCGTGCGGCAGCCAAGAGCTCAGGACTGAAATTTCCCGTCAGCCGCATTACCGTCAACCTGGCCCCTGCCAATCTGAAAAAGGCGGGAACCCACTACGATCTTCCCATTCTCCTGAGCATCCTCAGTGCAGCCGGGGAGATTCGCAGGCCCGCGGCGGACTGTGCCTTTCTGGGAGAGCTGAGCCTGGACGGGGAAATTCGGGCCGTCTCCGGCGTGCTGCCCATGGCCCTTGCCGCCAAGGCAAACGGCTTCCGCTACCTGTTTGTCCCGGCGGAGAACGCCGCAGAAGCCACTCTGGCCCGGGGACCGGAGATCATTCCGGTGCACAGCGTCCGGGAGCTGGCCGATGGGCTGAACGGCCTGAGTGACCTGCCCGGCGAGCCCCTATGGGAGCCAGAGCAGGACACAAGCCCCATACCGGACTTCAAGGATGTTTTGGGCCAGGAGAATGTGAAGCGCGCCCTGGAGGTTGCAGCTGCGGGAAGCCACAATGTTTTGCTCATCGGTCCTCCCGGTTCCGGGAAAAGCATGCTCTCCAAGCGGCTGCCCTCCATTCTGCCGGATATGACCTGGGCAGAGAGTCTGGAGGTCAGCACCATCTACTCCATTATGGGTCTTCTGACCCCCAAGCAGCCTCTGGTCACCCGCCGTCCCTTCCGGGCACCCCACCACACGGTTTCCAACGCCGGTCTTGTAGGCGGCGGCAGCAATCCGAAGCCCGGGGAAATCTCCCTGGCCCACAAGGGAGTGCTCTTCCTGGACGAGCTTCCGGAATTCCGGAAGGATTCCCTGGACCTGATGCGCCAGCCTCTGGAGGACGGGAAGGTGACCATCTCCCGGGTTTCCGGTTCCGTCACCTACCCTGCCGAATTCATGATGGTCTGCGCCATGAACCCCTGCAAATGCGGCTGGTACGGAGACCCCAGCGGCCGGTGCCGGTGCAGCCAGCAGTCCGTAGAAAACTACCAGAGCAGGATCTCCGGCCCCATGCTGGACAGAATCGATATTATTGTAGAGGTCAACGCCGTGCCCTTTGAGGACCTCCGGGAGCGGGCGCAGGCAGAGCCCTCCTCGGAAATCAAGCAGCGGGTCAATGCGGCCCGGAAAATCCAGGTTGCCCGGTTCGGCGAAGACACCGGAATGTGCAACGCCCGAATGGGGCCTGGGGAAATGCGGGAATTCTGCGCCCTGTCCGACGACTGCGCAGCCCTGATGAAGGATGCCTTTGAAACCATGGGCCTCACCGCCAGAAGCTACGACCGCATTCTTCGGGTGGCCCGAACCGTTGCAGACCTGGACGGCAGCGCAGACATTCAGGTCCCCCACATTGCCGAGGCGATCCAGTATCGGGCAGTCCGGCTGGGCAACCAAGGGTAACCCTCTCCGCAGCCACATTTTCCTTGCATTTCATAGGCGAATCCGATATAATAAAGCGATATTTGCGGTGTTCCCCCAAGGGGAACCGCCGGGAAGGGAAACCATATGAACGAAATTTTTCTTTTGAAGCTGGGCGAGATTATTCTCAAGGGCTCCAACAAGCGGCAGTTTGAGAATAAGCTGCGCCAGAATATCCGGCGCAGAATGAAGCCCTACGGCAACTTTGACGTGTATATTCTCCAATCCACGGTTTACGTGGAGCCTCAGGACGAGGAAGCGGACGTTGAGGGTGCATGGGAAGCCTGCAAGAGCATCTTCGGCGTGAACAGCATCTGCCGCTGCCGCCCCTGTGAGAAAAACATGGATGCCATCTTTGAGGCCGTTGAAGCATATCTGGGCGATGAGCTGGACTGCGCCGCCTCTTTTAAGGTGGAATCCAAGCGGTCTGACAAGCAGTTCCCCATGAGCTCCATTGCCATCTCCCAGGAGATCGGCGGAAGACTGGCAGAGGCCCATCCCGGTGTGGCCGTGGATGTGCACCACCCTGCCTACACGGTCTATGTGGAGGTGAGGGACCTTTCCGCCTATGTCCACGGACCTGCCCTGCCCGGCGCAGGCGGCTTGCCCACCGGCGTTGGGGGACGGGCCATGTGCCTGCTCTCCGGCGGCATCGACTCCCCTGTCTCCGCCTATATGATGGCCAAGCGGGGCGTGGAAATTGAATCCGTGCACTTCTTCTCCTACCCCTATACCTCCCAGCTGGCCAAGGACAAGGTCCTGGAGCTGGCAAGACTGGTCACCCGCTACAGCGGGAAGATGACCGTGAACATCGTCTCCTTTACAGAGATTCAGGAGGCCATCCGGGACAACTGCCCCGAGGAATACTTCACCCTGATCATGCGGCGGTTTATGATGGAAATTTCCCAGCGCCTTGCCCGGGAAGACGGCTGCGGCGCTCTGGTCACCGGCGAAAACCTGGGCCAGGTGGCCTCTCAGACCATGGAGGCCATGACCGTCACCGGTGCCGTGGTGGATATGCCTATTTTCATGCCCCTGGTCGGTATGGACAAAGAGGAAATCATCACCATTGCCCGGAAAATCGGCACGCTGGAAACCTCCATTCTCCCCTATGAGGACTGCTGCACCGTCTTCACCCCCAAGCATCCCAAGACCAAGCCCACCCTGGGCCAGGTTGTCCACGCAGAGCGGAATTTGGACCGGGAAGCGCTGATCACCCGGGCACTGGAGAGCGTTGAAAAAATCAAGGTGGCCTACCATGACGAGCCTCTGCTGTAAGGTGCTGGAAGCCCTGGCGGGCAAAACCCTGGCAACCGCCGAGAGCTGCACCGGCGGCGGCATTGGCGCCGCGCTGACCGCCATCCCCGGCAGCTCCGCCGTCTACAAGGGCGGCATTATCAGCTACACCAACTGGGTCAAGCACAATCTGCTGGGTGTGGACCAGCACCTGCTGGATACGATGGGGGCCGTCTCCGCCCCGGTGGCGGAGGCCATGGCAAAAGGTGCCCGGGAAGCCATCCAGGCAGACATCGCCGTATCCGTCACCGGCCTTGCAGGCCCCGGCGGAGATGAATTCGGAAACCCCGTAGGCCTGGTGTTCATCGGCTACAGCGATGCCAGGAAGACCCTTTCCCGCCGCTTTCTCTTCCCCGGCAGCCGGGAAGAAATCCGGCAGGCCGCCTGCCGGGAGGCCCTGAAGCTCATTCTGGACAACAATTAAGCTGCAAAAAGGATCGCACGCCCAACCGTGAACCGCTCCCTGTCTACTTGACAGGGAGCGGTTCACTTCGGGGAATACGATCCTTTTGTTGTATTTATTCCGCTTTGAGAAGCGCGTCCAGGTCCCGGCAAAGGCGGTCCACATTTTCGTCTCCGGTTGCCCAGCTGGTGCAGATGCGCACGGCGCGGTGCGCATCGTCCACCCGGCACTGCTCGGTGAATACATAGGTCTTTTGCAGCTGCGCGAGAACCGCATCCGGCAGGATGGGAAAAATCTGGTTCGTTTCGTTTTCTACGTACATGGGAACGTGATTTCTTTGCAGGCACCGGCGGATTTTGTCTGCCAGACCGTCTGCCTGGCGGGAGATCTCGAAATAAAGGCCGCCCTCCAAGAGTGCTTCAAACTGCACGCCCAGCAGCCGCCCCTTGGCCAGCATCCCGCCGTGCTGCTTGATGAGATAGCGGAAATCCTCCTTCAGCGCCGGGTTGGAAATGACCACAGCCTCACCGAACAGCGCGCCAACCTTGGTGCCGCCGATATAGAACACATCGCAGAGCCTTGCAAGATCCGGCAAGGTCACATCGTTGCCCTTGGCCTCCAGACCGTAGCCCAGCCGGGCACCATCTACGAACAGGTAGAGCCCCAGCTCCCGGCAGGCGCTGCTGATTTCTTCCAGCTCATGCAGAGAATAGAGGGTTCCCAGTTCCGTAGGGTTGGAGAGATAGACCATTTTCGGCTGCACCGTATGCTCAAAGCTTTCATTCGTCCGGTGCTCCAGGACACAGGCGCGAATCTGCTCTGCGGTGATTTTCCCGTCCTGTCCCGGCAGCCAGAGGACCTTGTGGCCCGTGGCCTCCACGGCACCGGTTTCGTGGACATTGATGTGGGCCGTATCCGCCCCAACCACACCCTGATGGGGCCGCAGGGCGGCATCGATGACCGTCAGATTGGCCTGAGTACCGCCAACCAGGAAATGAACGTCCAGATCGCTGTCTTTGCAAAGGGAACGTATCCTCTCGGCGGCACTGCGGCAGTGGTCATCCGTTCCGTAGCCGGGAGCCTGCTCCATATTGGTTTTTATAAGCGCCTCCAGTACCTTCGGGTGACAGCCTTCGGCGTAGTCATTGTTAAAATAAATCATTTTGGGCACCTCACTTTTTTCTCCCCTATTGTATTGCCCTAGGCGGTTTTTGTCAAGCGGCGGCGCACATATGCGCGTGCTTGACGGCATATCCATGGTAGTGCGGATCTTATCAGCATCGGAGGGGAGACCGACGAAGGAAGATATGGACGAAAGGGCCTGCCGTCTGGCCGCGTACATGATTGAAACCGGTGCCACCGTGCGCAGTGCAGCGCAGAAATTCGGCATCTCCAAATCCACCGTCCACAAGGACCTGACCCAGCGCCTGGAAAAGGGGCACCCGCTTCTCTACCACCAGGTCCGTCAGGTTCTGGACCGCAACAAGCAGATGCGGCACATCCGGGGTGGGCTTGCCACCCGGCGAAAATACAAAGGGAAATGAATTCGCGGCAGCCGGATCGGCTGCCGCATAACCTATAGATCGTCCGCATCCTGTACGGGCTCTTCCTCCGGCTGCTCCGGAACGACGCCCGTATAGCTGCCCTGAGGGTCAACCCGGATATTCCCCGCAAGGCCGCCCTCCGGCGGCAGGAACAGGGGCGGCAGCGCAAATTTTCTTTTCCTGTTTTTCAAAGCAATCCCTCCCTGCCCAGTTTGCGCAGCGTGGGCAAAAGAATACCCTATTGCGTTCTTTTTTGTTCCATGGTATGCTATTGGCACAGAAGGAGGACCGCAATATGTTCGAAATCACCCTGATCACCATGGGCAAGCTGAAAGAAAAGTTCTATATTTCCGCCGCCCAGGAATACGCCAAACGTCTCTCCGGCTACTGCCGGTTTACCCTTTTGGAGCTGCCGGAATACCGGCTTCCGGAAAATCCCAGCCAGGCGGAGATTGCCATGGGGCTGGAAAAGGAAGCGGATGACATTCTCGCCCGCATCCCAAAGGGGGCCTGGTTCTGCGTCTTCACGCCGGAAGGAAAGGAACTCAGCAGCGAGGTCTTTGCGGAGAAGATCGCCTCCGTAAAGCTCTCCGGCAAGAGCAGCGCCTGCTTTCTCATCGGCTCCTCCTTCGGCATGGCACCCAGGGTCAAGGAACGGGCGGATTTCAGGCTCTCCATGGGGCCTATGACCTTCCCCCACCATCTGGCGCGGATCATGGTCCTGGAGCAGCTGTACCGGGCAGAGGCCATCCAGGCGGGCAGCCGGTATCATAAGTGACGTATTCGGCGGCGGGATATTCCTGCCGCTGCTTTTTTCTTGCGAGATACCTTGACAGGCGAGGTATCTCATGATAGTATGGGTTTCAGAAAGGTGGTGCTGGCCATGTCAATTGCCGGAGATTTGATCCGGGGGCACACGGACGCAATCATACTGGCCCGTCTGCTGCAATCCGACAGCTACGGCTACGAAATCAACAAAACCATCTCCACCATGACCGGCGGCAAATTTGAGCTGAAGGAGGCCACGCTCTATACGGCCTTCAAGCGCTTAGAGGAGCAGGACTATATTCGCTCCTATTGGGGCGACCAGGGCAGCGGAGCCCGGCGGCGGTACTATTCCATCACCCCCGAGGGCCGGGAAGCCTGCCACCGGCTGCAGCTGGAATGGCTGGAGACACGACAAATCATGGATCATCTGTTGGAAGGGAAGGATTCCTTATGAGAGAAAAGCTGAAAGAATACGTTCACCTGCTCTTTGCCGGAACCGTGGGCAAAGAGGATATGGAGCAGGAGATTTTGCAGAATACATTAGACCGGTTTGACGACTGGGTTTCCAGAGGCTTCTCCGAGGAGGATGCCTACCGGAAAGCGGTCTCCGGCATTGGGGATATCGATGCCCTTCTGGGAAAGGCCGCCTCCCCGGAACGGGAAGAGGCCTCCGGCTATGTTCCCCTGGGAAAGCGGATTTGCAATGCCGTGGCTGTTTTCCTGTACATTACCTGCCCCATTCCCCTATTCATTTTTCAGAACGAAATTGGACTGTGCTGTCTGCTGGCGATGGTTGCCTGCGGTGTGGTGATTCAGATTCTCGCCGGAAAGCTGATGGATTCTCTGGAGACATACAACCCCATCTCCGGAGGGACACGGGTCGCCTTGACCGTTATCGCCATTTTCTTTTATATTCTCTGCCCGGTACCCCTGTTTCTTCTGCAGGATGAATTTGGGCTGTGCTGTTTGCTCTCCATGGTAGCGCTGGGTGTGGCCATGCAACTCATTGCCGGAAAAAGCACCGGGCAGCCAATGAAAGCTGAAGAAGGCCCACAAAGCGAAGTACAAAAGAGTGTCCGTTCCCTGCTGTGGCTGCTGACCCTTGGGGTATACCTTCTCGTCAGCTTCCGCACCCATGCCTGGTGGATCACCTGGATTCTCTTCCCCATTGCGGATTCCCTGACGAAGCTGGTGTTCGCCCTGCTGGGAAAGCATTCCCTGCGCAAGGCGGCCCTCAGCGTCCTGCTGACTGTGGTTCTTTGTGCCTTCCTTTTCAGCATCCCCGTAAAGCGCCTGACCGTTGGCGCGCTCTCCATCAGCAATTCTGCAAACCGCGGCACGGAATCCGCGAGCCAGAGCTTTGACGCCTCCCAGGTGCGGTCCCTGGAAATTGACTGGGTGGACGGCTCGGTCTCCATCCGGCAGGACACCGGGGACACCCTGCGCTATACCGTCTCCGGCGGTGACGCAGACCGTACCGCGTATTCCCTGAAGGATGGGAAGCTCTCCATCAGCGCCACGGAAAGCAGCGTTCTGAATTTTGGCAGCCACCGGGGTGCGGACCTGACGGTGCTGGTTCCAAAAGATTGGACGCCAAAGGAGCTTTCCGTAGAGAGCATTTCCGCTCCCATTCAGATTGAAAACCTGAAGGGAACGGAATTGGATGTAGACACCGTATCCGGTGTGATGGAATTGAAGGACATCCAGGCCGATGAACTGAGCCTTTCCACCATTTCCGCAAAGATCACCTGCACCGGCGCGGCCCGGGAGATTTCCCTGGAAACCACCTCCGGGAACTGTGCTCTGGAGCTGACGGAACACCCCAAAAAGATCGACCTGGATTCTGTCTCCGGGGACTTGGAGCTGTTCCTGCCCAAAGCAGCAGGCTTCACCCTGCGGCTGGACACCGTCAGCGGAAAATTCCGCTCGGACTTTGATTACAGCATCCCAAAGGGCGACACCTACGTCTCCGGCGACGGCAGCTGCACCGTCAGTGCCGATACGGTTTCCGGTAATGTGAACATCCGGCAAAAATAAATTTACGGAGCTGTTGCAAAATAGACCTAAATGGGTCAAAATGCTCAAAAAAGATGTCATTGCGAACCAGTGACCGATGTCACTACTCCGCGCTAAGAGCCGGCTTCGCCGGTTGCGCTCTGTACGTGACTGCGGTCACAGTGATGTGGCAATCCCCCGGATAGGCGTAAAATCTGGGATTTTCAACTGGAAATGTTTGAAAACCGGGGGGATTGTGCCCGAAGGAAATACCCTTGGGATACCACACCAGTCTGCGGACTGGTTCGCAATGACATTGTTCTATTTGAGCTTTTCTATTTTGCAACAGCCCCGTTTGTGATTCTTAATACTCCCCTGCCGCGTACATCACCGCGGACAGCGCGCACAGCGGGGCCGTCTCGCAGCGAAGAATGCGCTTTCCCAGGGTGCAGACCGTGAGGCCTGCGTCCAGGGCCTTGCTGACCTCCCGCTCCTCCAGGCCGCCCTCGGGGCCGGTTAAGAGGCTGACGGTCTTCCAGGTGCCGCTTTCCAAAGCGTCATGCAATGTGACGGTGTTCTCATGCTCATAGAAGAGCAGGGCCTTGTCTGCCTTGGCGGCCCGCCCCAGGGCGGCACCGTAGGAATCCAGCACGCACACCTCAGGAATCATCCCCCGGCCGGACTGCTCGGCGGCGGATGCGGCGATTTTCTGCCAGCGCTCCAGCTTCTTTTTCAGACTCTTTTCGTCGGGCCGGGAGACGCAGCGCTCCGAGGGGAACGCCACAATTTCCGCAGCCCCCAGCTCTGTGGCCTTCTGAATCACGTGCTCCAGCTTATCAGCCTTTGGAAAGGCCATGTAGACGCTGACCCGGGCGGCCGCTTCCGTCTCGGAAGGGTGGGGGGCTCCGCAGGAAAGGGTCAGGTTCTCCGGGTTCTCCACCCGGCACTTTCGCTCCATGCCCTGCCCATCGCAGAGCAGAACCTCCTCCCCTGCTTTCAGGCGCAGGACCTTGGCGTGCCTGGCGTTTTCACCGGTCAAAACGCATTGTGTGCCGGAGAATTCCTCCGGGGAAACAAAAAATCGTATCATAATCTGCCTCACATTTGTTTTTTCTCAGTATAGCATAGCCGCAGCAAATGCGCAAGCACCGGAAATTCAACCGGGCGTTTGGTTTTCTCAAAGGGAAGTTCATTGTTTTTCCTCCCGATTCATGATAGGATAAGGCCACGAGCTCGAAAAAACAAAGGAGTAATTCCTATGGAAATCGGAACACAGATCAAGGCCCTTCGCCTGCGCAAGGGCGTTACCCAGAAGGCCATCGCCCAGGCCCAGGAGATCCGCGGAAACGACGCGGAAGCCATCGCCGCGCTGAATGAGGAAATTGAAGTCGCCGCAAGAGACTGGTCGATTACCGAGGGGGAATTCGTAGACAAAATCCGCCGGGAGATTGCCAGACTGGAACGGGCAGCGAAATAAAGGTCTCTTACAATTTCAGTCCCGGCAGATTCCCGGCCAGAGCCGGAGTCTGCCGGGACTTCTGCAAAACCCGCTGTCAAGAAAACAGTCCCTGCGTTTTCCCCTTATCCCATCCGATTTTTCTGTCCCTGAAATAGAATTTCCGGTCATGCTCGTTGACTTTGCGAAGAACCTTGCAGGGATTGCCAACAGTAACTACATTGGAGGGCAGGTTCTTCGTCACCACGCCGCCTGCGCCAATGACGACATTATCGCCAATACTGATCCCCGGGAGAATGACCACACCAGCGCCAATCCAACAGTTTTTTCCAATATGCACCGGCGCATTATACTGATAGCCTTGTTGTGCGTATTGCGGCGAAGGGCAACGGGGTCAGATATCACAATTTCCCCCTCGCCGAAAAGATGGTAACAAGCCGACAACCTCCTGTCAAGGCAACTTGCTTCGCAGGCGGCTACCCTTTCAAGACAAAACAACCTGGCTCAGGGCCAGCCAAGGTCAGATTGGCAGCCTTCTAACACTGAAATGCTCAACTTGTTCTTGCATTTTGCGATGCGCAATTTTTCCAATTTCAGAAAGAGAATCCTATTCTGCCATACATAAAATCATGCCGAGAATCTCTCCTCGGCATGATCTAAATTTATTTTACTTTTGCACCAACTATTGACATAGAGCCGAAAAATTTTTTACTCGTGATTATGCAGCAGCTCGTGGGCCTTGCCCTTGAAATAACCGTTGTAGAACACATCCATCAGGGGGTTCTCGTCGGACTTGCGCAGGATCCGGTCTTTGTCCGCCTTGTACAGGCCTTGGGCACGGGCTGCCTTGTGTCTGGGACCGGCGGGGATGGGCTGGCCACCGCCCATGATGCAGCCACGGCGGCAGGCCATGACTTCGATCAGATGGTACTGCTTCTCGCCGGAGCGGACCTGCTCCATGACCTTCCGGGCATTGGCCAGGCCGGAGACCACGCAGATGTTCACATCCATGCCGTTGTAGGGAATGGTGGCTTCCTTGATGCCCTCCTCGCCGCGAATGCCGCAGGCAGCAATGGCATTGAGGGTAGCAGGGTTGTGATCCGTTGCCAAGCGGCGCAGCACCGCCTCGGTAACGCCGCCGGTGACGCCGAAGATCACGCCGCCGCCGGAGGACAGGCCAAAGGGCATATCGCAGGCCTCGGGCTCAATCTTATCGAAGGCAATGCCGAAGTTCTTGATCATCCGGGTCAGCTCCGTGGTGGTGAGGACGATGTCTGTATCCTGCTCGCCATGGGTAAAGGAATTGGGGCGCACAGCCTCCATCTTCTTGGCGGTACAGGGCATGATGGACACCACAAAGGTCTTCTTCCCCTCGGAATGAGCGGGGTCACGGTAATACTCCTTGATAACGGCGGAGAACATTCCCTGGGGAGACCGGCAGGTGGAGACATTTTCCTTCATCTCCGGGAACTCATTGTCCACGAATTTCACCCAGGCGGGGCAGCAGGAGGTCAGCAGCGGCAGCTTGCCGCCGTTCTGCACCCGATCCAGAAATTCGGCGGATTCCTCCATGACCGTCAGGTCTGCGGAGTAGCTGGTGTCGAAGACCTCGTCAAAGCCCATGGCGTGGAGGGCCGCCACGGTCTTGCCCATGGCGTTCTCGCCGTTGGGTAAGCCGAAGGCATCCCCAACCGCCACCCGGACTGCCGGGGCAATCTGAGCGATCACCCGGGTGTTGGGGTCACCCAGGGCGGCATAGACCTCGTCCAAATGGGTGCGGATGGTCAGAGCACCTGTGGGACAGTACACCCGGCACTGGCCGCAGCTGACGCAGGCGGTCTGGGACAGCTTCTTATTGAATGCGGGGGTCACCTCCGCATCCGTGCCTCGGTGGGCAAAGCCCAGAACGCCTACACCCTGGATCTCCGAGCACACCCGCACACAGTTACCGCAGAGAATGCACTTGTTGGGGTCACGGACGATGGAGGGCGAGCTGTAGTCCACGGGTTTGACTTCCTTGTAGTCCTGGAAGCGGACCTCCCTCACGCCCATCTTGTGAGCCAGGTCCTGCAATACGCACTCGCCGGACTTCATGCAGGTGGTGCAGTCCCGGCAGTGGGCGGCCAGCAGCAGCTCCACAATGAGCTTTCTGTGGCGGCGCAGGCGCTCAGTATGGGTATAGATGACCATGCCGTCCCTGGGCTCTTCCGAGCAGGAGGCAAAGCACTGGCCCCGGTCATTCTCCACGGTGCAAAGGCGACAAGCGCCGAAGGTGGAGAGCTCAGAATGGTAGCACAGGGTAGGCATATCAATGCCCGCCTTGCGGATAATGGTCAAAACGTTCTTCTCATCGGTGAATTCAACTTTTTTTCCGTTGATGGTAATGGTTCCCATGGCTGCCCCTCCTTACGCTTCTACATAGATGGCATCAAAGGCGCAGTTTTCCTTACAGGCGCCGCACTTGATGCAGACGGTGGGATCGATATGATAGGGATTCTTGACCTTGCCGGAGATGGCATTCACAGGACAGTTCCGGGCGCACTTGCCGCAGCCCTTACAGAAGTCCGGGTTGATGACGAACTTCCGCAGCGCAGTACAGACCTTGGCGCGGCACTTCTTGTCGACAATGTGCTCGATGTACTCATCCCGGAAGGTGCTCAGGGTAGAGATAACGGGCAGCGGGGCGGACTTGCCCAGGCCGCACAGGGCCATGGTCTTGACCATGGTTGCCAGCTCCTCCAGCCGGTCCAGATCTTCCAGTTCCCCCTGACCGGCCACAATGCGCTCCAGAATTTCCAGCATCCGCTTAGTGCCTTCCCGGCAGGGAACGCACTTGCCGCAGCTCTCCCGCTGGGTGAAGGACATGAAGAACCGGGCAACCTCCACCATACAGGTGTGCTCATCCATGACCACCATGCCGCCGGAACCTACGATGGCATTGAACTTCTTCACGGAGTCGAAGTCCAGTGGTTCATCCAGGTGCTTCTCCGTCAGGCAGCCGCCGGAGGGGCCGCCGATCTGAACCGCCTTAAAGGTTGCGCCGTTTTTCAGGCCGCCGCCGATGTCGAAGATGATCTCCCGCAGGGTGGAACCCATGGGCACTTCGATCAGGCCCGTGTTCTCAATGGCACCGGTCAGGGAGAAGGTCTTGGTGCCGGGGCTTCCGGCGGTGCCGATGGTGCGGTACCAGTCCGCGCCCTGCAGGATGATCTTGGGCACATTGGCATAGGTCTCTACGTTATTCAGCACCGTGGGACGCTCCCACAGGCCCTTTTCCACGGTTCTGGGGGGTTTGACCCGAGGCATACCCCGGTTGCCCTCGATGGAGGCCGTCAGTGCAGAGCCCTCGCCGCAGACGAAAGCGCCTGCACCCCGGTTGATGTGCATATGGAAGGAGAAATCGGAGCCCAGGATGTTGTCCCCCAGGAGTCCCCGCTCCTCCAGCAGGGCGATGGCGTGGCGAAGACGGGCCACGGACATGGGATACTCCGCGCGGACGTAGATATAGCCATCGGAGGAGCGAACGGCGTAGGCCGCGATCATCATGCCTTCAATGAGCTTAAAGGGGTCGCCCTCCATGACGGAGCCGTCCATAAAGGCACCTGGGTCGCCCTCGTCGCCGTTGCAGACCACATAGCGGATGGGGTCTTTCTGCCGGGCAACCTGCTTCCACTTTTTGCCCGCCGGGAAGCCGCCGCCGCCACGGCCCCGGAGGCCGGACTTATCGATCTCTTCAATGACCTGGTCCCGGTCCATCTGGAACATGGCCTTTTCCAGGGCCTTGAAGCCCCCGGCAGCCAAGTATTCGTCCAGGGATTCCGCATCCAGCTTGCCACAGTTTTCCAGAACAATCCGGGTCTGCTTGGCGATAAAGGGGATATCCTCCGGCTGGACGTACTTCTTCTCGCCCTTCTGGTAGAGCAGGCTCTCAATGACATCGTTGCCCAGGATGGTGTGCTCGTAGATTTCCTTTACATCCTCCGGCTGGACCTTGACATACTGGACGGTCCGGTCCCCCTTCTGGATGCGGACCAGAGGGCCAAGCTCGCAGAACCCCTGGCAGCCCGTCTTGTGGACGCCAACCTTGGGGCCATCATGTTCTGCGGCATCGTGGGGGGCGAATTGCAGATCGATGGCGGGGTCGTCTGCAATCAGCTCCTGAAACAGCTGGTGGATCTTATTGGAGCCAGTGGCGATACAGCCCGTGCCGGAGCAGACCAGCACCCGGCAGTCATAGCTTTTCATTTCCGCGGCGGCGGTTTCCCGCGCCTGGGTCAGATCTTCAATATTCTGGATCATCAGCCTTTACCTCTCAATTCCGCAATCAGTGCCAGGGCCTTTTCAGGGGTCATGGCCGGGTGGACCTGCTCATTGACCATCATGGTGGGTGCCAGACCACAGGCACCCAGGCAGGAGACCGTCTCCACGGTGAACATCATGTCGTCGGTGGTGTGCTTCTTCTTGCTCAGACCCAGCTCCTTCCAGAGGGCCTCCAGCACGGGGGTGGAGTGGCGCACATGGCAGGCGGTGCCGTCGCACACCTTGATCACGTATTTTCCCTTGGCTTCAAAGGAAAAGTTTTCATAGAAGGTGGCCACGCTGTAGGCTTTTGTTTCGGTAATGCCGATTTGTTCCGCAATATAGGACAACAGCTCACCGGGCAGGTAGCGGTATTCCGCCTGAACATCCTGCATGACAGGGATCAGCGCCTTGGGCTCCTTGCCGTAGCGGGCGATGATCTCGTCTGTTTTCCGGTAGTAGGATTCATCCAGCATAGTTTATTCCTCCTTTGATGTAGGCGGTTTTATTATAACAAGTTCCACAGTCGATAGCAAGCAAAGTGGAGCTAAATTGTGTAAAACTACTATTTTTCATGCAAAGTGCCGGATTTTACCCTAAATATTTCTCTCAAAAAATTAGCGTGTGCTAACATGATGCAGCACGTGCTTGTGCAGCTTAGCTAAAAAAAATCCGCGTCTTTCAGCAAAGTGCCAAAAGGCTCGGTCCGTAACAAACAATGCACCCGCACATATCCATAATAAACGTAAAGTCCAACCTAAATTCCGGCGTTTTTTACCATATACACGCTCTTAAAAGTTTTATTTTCTCATATATATTGGCATTAGAGTGCTGGTTATTTCGCATGAAAATTAGAAATTTCTTCTAATGCCTCGATAATAATTGTATATTTAATTAACACATACAACGCATTCGACAAGTCGTCAAAAAGTTCTGAGCAAGCCACAAAACGAATATAATTTTGAACATAATCATCAAGAAAAAATTCGCTGGTTAATTTTACGGGAATTTAGGGTCCAAGTATTAAGCATATGGGGCGATGAAAAAAGAGGAATGCTAAAAGCACTCCTCTTTGGTGGGCGAGGCGGGACTTGAACCCGCACGTCCGCAATGAACACTAGAACCTGAATCTAGCGAGTCTACCAATTCCACCACTCGCCCATATCAGCTTTTTCATTGAGGAAAGAAATTGGTGGGCGAGGCGGGACTTGAACCCGCACGTCCGCAATGAACACTAGAACCTGAATCTAGCGAGTCTACCAATTCCACCACTCGCCCATTTCTTCACTCAAGCATTGAGCTCACGCTCAAGGCCCGATTATATTACCACAGCAGGAGGAATTTGTCAACACCTTTTTTCTTTTTAGCAAAATTTGGTGAAAAAACGCCTTTCTCCAGGAAAATGTCCGGGCAAGCAGTCTGCTTTTGTCAAAAAATGTCCCGAAATCAGCTTTTAGAAAGCCGCGGGCATACGGCAGAAATTACCGCTCCTTTTTTCTCTCCCCCAGCAGATGGCTGGCCGCCACAATGATCTTAACGGCGGAAAACAGGATTACCACAAAGCCAACAATTCCGATAAGTGCCATAATGTCCTCCCCGGCAACCATGCCTGATAGCTTTTCAGAATTTATAACGTATGTTTTAAATATTCAAATTATAGTTTGGCTTTTTTTGTCAATGGTTTTACAAAAAAATTACAGAAAACGCCACGGATTCTGAACCACCCCCTGTCAAGTAAACCAGGAAAATAAACGGAATTCCGCAGGCACTTTCTTTTTTGCTTGTTCATCTGCAATAGATTCATCTCGGTATTCCTTCATAACATAACAACCCCTCCAGACCTTGCGATTTGTCTGGAGGGGATTTTTGTACTGTTTTCAGAAATTTTGAGAAAGCCTCTGCTTTTTTGATATTCAATTGGCTGACGGTGCCAAAATAATAGTTGCAATTAAAAAAGGTCCATGCTACTATAATAGGAGAAAAAACTACGGGAGAAATCGCAATGAAAGAAAAAATGATGGCCTTCGTGAAGGCCCATTTTGACGTTGTTACCTATCTGGTCTTCGGCGTGCTGACCACGGTGGTCAATTATCTTGTCTATCTGCCCTGCCTGAACTGGCTGCATTTGCCAGCCTCGGTAAGCAATTGCATTGCCTGGGTGGTGGCGGTGGCCTTCGCCTTTGTGACCAACAAGCCCTTTGTGTTCCAGAGCCACGACTGGTCCAAAGAGGTCGTGCTGCCGGAACTGAGCAAATTCGTGGCCACCCGGTTGTCCTCCGGCCTGATTGAAACTGCCATCCTGTTTGTCTCTGTGGACCTGCTCCATGGAAATGGCAATATCTGGAAGCTCATCACCCAGGTGCTGGTCATCATCATCAATTATGTAGGCAGCAAGCTGCTGGTGTTCCGAAAAAAATGATCGTTTCGCCGAGGCGGTATTTTTGCCGCTTCGGCAAAATTCTTCTTGACATTTCTTCCCACGTATGCTAGTATATCCGGGCAGTCAGTTGAATAGCTTTTCGTTCGGAGTGATACCCAAGAGGCCGAAGGGGCTCCCCTGCTAAGGGAGTAGGCGTCTAAAAAGCGCGCGAGGGTTCAAATCCCTCTCACTCCGCCAAAACAGCCCTAAATTTCCAATTTTTGGGAGATTTAGGGCTATTTACCGCCCGGAAAGTTGTATTAACACAGTTTTCTAAACTTTGAAAAATCCTGTAAAAATACCTATAAGAATCTAGAAAAATTTGCGAAAGTCTCCTGGTTACTATCCCGGTTACTATCCGCGCTAAGATGTCAAAGCAGGCCCTCCCACAACTCCGGGAGGGCCTGCCCACGTTATTTGCCCCTATAAAGAGCCTGAAGCACCCCAACCTCGGCAGTTTTATCGATGTCGCGCTTGTGCAAAAACGCGTAAACCGCCATCATGGCCTCCGGAACCTCCGCGCCTGTCCGGCGCTGGGCATCGATCAGCCGCACCACCTGGGTGTGGAGCCGGTTCATATGATCCAACTCCTCGCCGGATAACCGATAGAAAACATCGGCCAGCTCTTTGTCCGAGTCTTTAAATTCTAGCGCCAGCTTGGCATAAGTCTCGGCATCTCTGATCTCGTCCTCCACATGCTCCATGAGGAGCTTTATCTCCCGCATGGCTTACGCCTCCCGCAGGACGTTCGCTGTGAGGCTTTGGACGGCCCCAGCACCGGGCGTAGACACCCAGGCGTAAACATCCACCGGGTAAACGATTCCCTGACAGGCGCAGCCCTGGGGGACCACCAGATACAGCAGATGATCCAGACACACCTCCACGGTGCCGACGGCCACCGGCACGGCCTTGAGCGTTTCTGCCAGGAGCTGGCCCTTATAGGCCAGCTGCACAAAGAGGGTTCCCGCCGTGGTGATGTCCGCCAGTAGCTGGGCCGTTACCCGGTAGAGGCCGGAGTGGGCGATGCCCACATTGTTGCCCCGGTCCAGGATAGAGGGCCCGGAGGGCAGCCCGGCAGATGCCCCCATATTCAGGGCGGCGGGTGTCGCCGTCAGGGCCTGAACGGCCATGTTGTATTTTTGGACCGCAGATTTTTTACAATTACACGCCATAAAAAAACTCCTTTCGAAAAATGCCCCCGCAGCGATTGCCGCAGGGGCCACGCTGTTATAGCGCTATTGTCTTATGCGCAGCAGCCGCCGCAGAAGGGGCTGGGGCCTGCGTTGTAAGAGTACCCGTTGGGGTATCTCACCACGCCCTGCATCCGGTTATCCATTCTCAGATCGGCCACCTGATCCCGCAGCCGCTGGATGGTGTCCTCCTGGAGCATCGCCCGGGTGGCCGCGGCCTCGGCCTTGATGGCCGTGGTGATCTCGCAGGTCTGCCGGTCCATCTGGGCCCCCAGGTTGGCAACCGCCAGCCGATTTTCGCAGCAGCAGTCTCCCAGCTGCCGGGACAGGGCGTTTCCGGTGCCCATGATGGCCTGGTTGAGGTTGCTCTGGCCCAGGGCCACCTCCTTGCCCAGCTGCCCAAAGCCGCCCTGCATCTCGTAGCCAAGGTTACAGATGCCGTTGCCGATGTTGGTGAGCCGGTCATTGATCTGGCTAAACTGCTGGCCGAAAAGGATCTCCTGCTGGCTGGCCGCCGTGGCGTACCGATCCAGCTCTCCCCGCTGGTTGTTGCCCCAGCCGCCGAACATCACGAAAAACAGGAACAGGATCACCACCAGCAGCAGCCCGCCGCCGCCGAAAGTTCCGTTGTTGTCGCCCATGATGGCCTTCAAATCAGATAAACTATAGTCCATAACTGTCTCCTTTCAAAATTTTATAAATAAACCCGTGCGCACCAGGATTATTTCAAAAAATTGAGAATAAATTTTGCATTTTCTTTGAGCTCCTGGAATTGCTCCTGGCTCATCTGCCCGGAGGATAGGAGCCTTGCAATCTCCGCCTCTGCCTTTTCCGGGGTAACGTTTTGGGCAAACTGCCGGAACTGGGACACCAGCCCCATCACGTCCCCCAGCCTGCCAAAGCCGCCCCTAGACAGGCTCTGCCGGGACTGCTGGGGATTCAAAATGTCCATTAAAGGATTGCTGCCCATTGATCACCGCCTCCAATCTGCTCAATCTCTCCTCGATGCTGGCCTGCCGCTGGCTTTCCGCCGCCGCGGGATCCCAGGCCTCGAACCGAAAATACTTGGTGGACACGATCCCCATGGGGTCCGCCATTCGCACCGCGAAAACGTTGGTGTTCTGGGCCATGATCCAGGCCGTTTGCCCGGCCTGCACCGTTACCTGCTCCACGTCCTGCACGTTCGGCACTCTTATCCACTCCACATTGCTCTGCTGCCGCCCCATAGTCGGCTGATAGCCCCCTTGGTTTCCGTACCCATAGCCCCCTTGGGGCTGCTGCCATTGGTTTTGATTCCAGTTCATCCGGCATCCCTCCTTGCAGCTACAGCATAGCATAAAAAAAGGCAGCTAAACCGCCGTTTAGCTGCCTAAAATCTGCCAAATTCCCGCCATTACTGTGGGATGTTCCATACCCCCGACCGCCGCGGGGGCAAAATGTCGGACCCTGCCTGGGCCCGATCGTATTTTGTTTTCAGACGCCGGATCGCCCGATCCAGGCTCCGCTCGCTGAGCCCCAGGGCATCCGCCTGCTGACACCGGGGCATCCCCCTGGCCCGTGTGCGGATGATCCACTCCTCATCCGCGCTCAGCATGGCCAGGGAGACAAACTCCTCCACGATCCGGCTATCCCACGGCACCTCGTGGGCCATAAATCAATCCTCCTTGGGCCAATTATACCCGCGCGCCTGCTTGCTATCGGAAATGCCCGCCGTGGTAGGGTCAACGACCACGCCCAGCACCACCAGCACACCGAACGCTGCGTTGACCACGGCAATCAGCTTATTGCCGATGTCTCCCAGGTCCAGGGTGTAGCCGAATACGGCGGCTACGGCCTGAATCAGCAGCAGTACGGCGGGAATCACCGCTAGCCAAAAATTCTTATTTTTGATACGTACAGTCCAGTTAATCATCTATGTTTCCTCCTTAAATTAGTCCGGCTTGTGAAAATCTTCCAAATCCGCCAGCCGGTGGTTGATGACTTTGATCTGCTCCTCCACAACGGGAATCCGCTGGGCGAAGTTGTTATGGGCCCGGACCTCCCGGGTAAGTTCTGCGATCCGCTCCTCCATGACGGCCATGGCTTTTCCGTTGGCGATCAGCACGCCAACCAGGGAGATCCCGCCGCCGATCAGAGCGGATAAAAGGCTAACCGCCGCTGTAGACACGTCTGCAACCACTCCTTACTTGCCTGTAAACTGGCTCACATAGCCCCGATCCCAGCACCCCACATGGCAGCCCCAGGGGTAGCGGCCTACCTCGCCGTCCGTAAGGTGCCGCAGCACCACGGCCTTGAGCTTGTCCGGGTCTCGATAGTGGAGGTCTACGGCCTCGGAGATGGTATGCAGGGACGTGGGGGATGCCCCAGGGGTTGCGGCGTTATGCACCTTGCAGCGGTAGCCGGAGCCACCGGACGTGCCGATGGTCAGAGGCTCCCCCAGGTCGTCCCGGATGGCCTGGGCCAAGTCCAGGATGCGCTTGGATATAACCGACTCCTGGCAGCACCCAACTCCCTGACAGTGGATTTCCCTTGCCCAGAAATTCCGGGTAAGCTGCACATCCACCCCCCGGGGGATATGGTAGCAACCGTCCGCCTGAAGATACTTTTCAGCCTCGCCACCACCGGCAGCGGGCTTGCTCTGGGGCTCCTGGTGGGTGTAAAACCGCCCCTTTTCTACGGCTTCCAGTAACTTGGCCTGGGTGTTATTCCCGGCGATACCGTCCACGTCCAGCCCCTCGGCCCGCTGAAATGCCGTTACCGCATCCCGGGTGTTGAGACCGTTAGCCCCATCGATCACCCCGGGGTCATAGCCCAGATAGTCCAAAAGGTTCTGGATTTGTCGGATGTTCAAATCCTCTCACCCCCCTCTCAAAAGGGCTCCCCGGTGATCTGTTCGTATTGCTCCGGGGTAATGATGCCCTTTTCCGCAAACTGGTGGACCTGCTTCTTGGTGTAGATCTTCCATCCAAAAAACTTACTGATTTTTTCAAGCATTTATTATTCCTCCTCTAAAAGTGTGTTCGTCATCATTGCAGTGTACAGCATCTGCGCCTCAATGCGGTCCATCTGTGTGGGGCCGCTGGCCTCCGGCTTGTTGGCCTCCTCCTGGGCAGCGATTTCCTCTGCGGTGCATTCCACTGGCTTTCCGTCCACCAGCTTGTAGCGCCAGGCCCCGCCGTACGTCCGCAGGGGCTGAGGGAGGTAGTTGTTCTGCGCGTGGTGGTATTTGTCCCCGTTGCCACGATCAATCTCCACCCAGCCGGTGGTGTCCGGTAGAAAGGCGGAGGAGTTAACCTCAGTGATGTATCCGGAGGCGTTTGAATTTACAAAAACAATGTAATCGTCCATTTTGCACCTCATTATCATAAGTCCGCAGAGAAGTAGGCGGCCGTTTCGGCTAGGTTTAATGCGCAGTTGTGACTTGGGTTCTCCGGCGTTTTTGTGCGAAGAAGGATCTGCAATCCTTGTGTTGTCTTGATTACATTCGCAGGCGTCTCGTCTATATTGATGGAGCTTCCGTTGATGTATAGCGTTCCTTTCAGCGTTGTGGCTGTCGGGTTTATCCGCATTTCAGTGGGAGTCGGAAGGAACAGGCTGATTTCTCCGTCCCACGATGCATATCCGTAAATCGGTCTCCACGCATCAGCACGGGCAAAAAATCTATGGCAGGCTATTCTTTCTTGCGCGATGCCCTTCGGCTGATACTCCGGCAAGGTTTCCGCTGTGTATTCACCCTCGTAGAGCGCGGCCCACAAATAGCTGCCAGTCGGCAGGTGAATTACAATGTTGTAATCCAGCCCTAAGCCAAGTCCATTATCAGCCACGGAATACGTCTCATGCGGGTTTTTGGTATATATCAGGATGCTCCCATCTGTCTTCTTCGCCGCCAGCGTGTGGACGCTGTTCTGGACTACAGACGGCATAAAATATTGGAATACAGATCCATTGACCGTAATATATCCGCTGTTTACGGTCAGCGTATCGCTGTTCCGTGAACGCCACCGGTCAATCCCATATTCGCCGGTATAGCTTGCCTGTCCTCGCTGATTCACCGGGTTCCGAAAATTGCTGTTGTCCAGCAGATTCCTGGGTGCCGCCGCCGTGGATACCTTAGTGCCGCTGATCTGCACACCAGCTCCAGCGGTGAGCTGCTCCTGCTTCTGCGCCAGGGCGGCTTCCACCGATGTTCCGGCAGTGGTGGTGATGTCCTCAGCGTTCACCCTAACGTTTCCGGTGGTATCGGGGTCTTTACCGTTAACGCTGGATACTGCACCACTACCATCAATACCGAACCGGGAAACTGAGTAGAAGGTCACAGGGCTGCCGGTATTAAACGTCAGCACCACCCGTGTCCACAGATACCTGCCCTGCGTTACCGTGGGCACATCGCTGCTCCAGCTGCCGGACGGCACCACCGTACCGCTGTCCGAGGCCATGTATGTAACGCTGCGCCCCGTCAGCGTGGCCGGGGCTCCCGTCGCCCCCTGGTCGCCCCGAACACGGTACCACTTGTACAGTGTCCAGTCCGTGGGAGCCGCCGCCAGCGTCCCCGTATAGATGCCCATCCAGGTGTCCGGGATGTCTCCCATGGAGTGGCTGGCAGCCGTGGGCTGCTGGCTGGCGTATTTGATCCAGGTGTAGGCGTTGTCGCCCTTGTCGCCCTTGGCTCCGTTGGTAACCGTAAAGGTTGAGCTGCTGCCGTCGGTGTAGCTTACCTGGTAGGTATCCACCAGCCCGCTGCTGCCGCTCTTGGCAATGCTCCGGATTCCCCGGCCGTTGGTAACCGTAAAATCAACCGTGGTAGTGTCCGCCAGGGTAATCCGGTATGTGTCCGTCAGCCCGCTGCTGCTCAGCTTTGCAATGGACTGGATGCCGCCGTGGCCGTCGGCCGCAGCCGTAAGCCAGTTTAGTAGCACCCGCCCCGCCAGGCTCTTGGCGTCGCCGCCCTGCTCCAGCAAAAACAGATCTGTATCCTGGATCTGTGTGGCGCTGATCAGCTCAGAGATACTCTGATCAGCCATGCCGCGCCTCCTTTTTCTCGGCGGTCCCTTTTACGGACGCCTGGATCTGTGCCTCCGCGGCCCGCTGCTTTGCCGCCTGCAGCTCCTTTTCGGCTTGCAGCTTCTGCAGTCCTCGAATGGCTGCGCTCAGCCCGTCCCCGCAGCTGCCCAGCAGCTGGGCGTTGCCGATCCCGCGAACCTCCAGCCGGTCCAGCCCCCGGAGCACCTGGCCTAAAATCTCAATGATATCCTGCATTGTTTTACTCCCTCCTCAGCGCGATCCGCACTGCATTTCCCTCCGGGATCAGCGCATCAAGCCGCGTGTACCCGGAAAAATAAAGATCGTTGTAATAGATCCGCTCCGTCTCGGCGGGATTGCCAAAAACGGCCGCAACCGTGGCCAAAGGCACCCCCAGTACGCGCAGATACAACAGCCCCATTCCCGGCACCTGGGCGCACAAGTCGCTGTCGTATCTCCTGCCGGATGCGGTTTTGATCCTGTCCATGCAAAAAACCTCCCATCAATCCTGCGTCAGCAGCACACGCGCCGAGGCGTTGTTGCCGTTTTGATTTTTGTAAAAAATAGTGCCGGGCGCGTACCGTTTTCCGTTGATCACAACGTACTGGCAGCACACATAGGGGGCAGTCTGGCGCCAGTTAAAAACATCATTTGCAAAATTGGCGTATCCCAGCGATGTGTTTACGCCGCCTGTAGTGTTGTAGGTGCTTACGCTCCCCTCGCCGATCTGCCCCCCGTACCCGCCGGACACGCTGCCCTGGGTGATGCCGTTCCCGTCAAACGTCCCGGCCGCTCCGCCGTAGCTGATGCGCCCGGCGTATACCTCCCCGGTAAATCTCCCGGAGGCGGCCTCCAGATTTCCGGCCATGTCCACCCGAAAGTTTTGGCCCAGCTGGAGTCCGTCCGTCCCCAGGTAGGCCCCCCAGGTATTTGTCCCGCCCCAGCTCTGGCCGTTGTAGCTCAGACAGTCGTCGCGGATATCAAAGCCGCCGATCTTGCCGCTCAGGGCCTCGATTTTGCCTCGGATAGCGGCCCCGTCCGCGTCAAAGCGAACGATTTCTCCGCCACCGGCGTTCCAGACCATGGCCTCCGTGGTAAGGCTCCAGCCAAAAGAGGCGCTGTCGCCCCCCTCCTGGGATACTTTTGCCGAGATTTCTCCTGCCTGCACCTCCAGCGCCGATCGGATTGCTCTCCCGTCGGCCTCTCTGGCCTCTACCTCGGCCAGGATCCTGTCCGCGAGCACCTGCAGATTGGCTTTTATCTCCCGGTTCTGCCGGGCGACAGTCCGCTCCTGGCTGCTTTTGTAGGGGTACTCGTGGTCGATCTCCTCGTCGGATGGCGCGGAAATGTCCGCGCTGTATAGCTTTCCCGGCTTCCGCGTCCGGCCGTAAATGCCGCCGTAGTATCCGCGGATCTCCACGGCGTCCCCCAGCTCCGCCGCAGGATCCAGCAGTGCATCCGTCCCGCTGTAGGGCTGATAGCTGCTGCCTTTCAGCCGCCGCAGCATGTCCTCGGCCATCTGCTGGGTGCCGAAGGGGTTTGCCGCCGTCAGCGTCCGCCCCGTATCGTCTCCCGCAGTGTAGGATAGCTCCTCATCCACCTGCAGGACGACTTTGCTCCACGGCGCATAGGCCTTGGAGCCGGAGAAATCCCCCAGCACGCCGTGACCAACGCGCGTTTTATCAAACACGGATCCTTACACCTCCCACTGTAATATAGTTCCCCGCCTTATCAACCAGCAGGCGGGTCTCCTTCGGGAGCCCGCCCAGGGGCACCAGCAGCAGCGCCCCCGTGTCGCTCAGGATCCAGTTCCCGGCGTACATGCACCCGATGTAGCCCAGCACCTCCCTGCAGGAGTAGCCCGTCGGGAGCGGAATCCGGTACCCCCCGTCCATGATCTCCCACGTCCGCGGATCTACATCTACACCCATGGCCCCGGCGATCTCCTTTACCACCGCCGTATCCACGGCCGGCCAGTCGATGGTGCTCGCCGGGTAGTCCTGTTCCCCTCGGAGCATGGCGTCGTAGCCGTGGATTCTTAGCTTTTTTAGACCGTCCGGCTCCTCCTCCTCCCGGGTGTCTAGAAAAAAAACGCCCTGGGGGATCCACTCGCTGTGTCGCTCCCCGTCCGTCAGCCGGACATAGGGAGCCAGTCGTGCCTGCCGCGGGATTGCCGCTGCAGTGGGGTACAGTGTCGCATCCAGCTCTCCAGCCTGGGTGCCGCCAACCCCGGGCCCCTGGCCGGAGAAGACACAGCCCGTGGTTTCCAGGCTGGCAACGATCCGCTCGTCGTACCCACTCTCCGGCCCTCCGCTGGCCACGCGGATCCGGACGCCGCCGACCGTGATGGCGTCTCCACGCTTATTGACCAGCACGCCGCGCTCGCCGACGACCAGCCGCGTCTCCACTGCCGCCCCCTGGGCCAGCAGCTCCTTGTATAGCTTGCTTGTCTGCTTCATGTTATTTCTCCGTCAGCGTGATTTTCAGCCCATCCCAGGTCCAGGGCTCTTTTCGCCCGGTTCTTGGCAGGTACTTCGGCAGCCCCAGGGTAGGCTTGTCGATTTTAACGTAAAACTGCACCCCCCGCCGCTGCCCCCGGCCGGGGCTGATGTAGTCAACGCTTACAAAGGTCCGATAGGCCAGCTGCACGATTTTTTGGCAGTCCGCGTGCCCCAGACTCGGAAACGTTGCCTCAATCTGGTCCTTGTCCCCCACGATCTGCCGGTGCATCTCCGCATTGCTGCTGGCCCGGCCCGTGGTCTTGGCGTCGATGATCTCCGGCCCGATCTTTACGCTGTCCGGCGTCGCCAGCGCGTAGAGATCGATGCCCTCAACGGTTAGTCTGTCCATTGTTTACCCCCATGCCGGCTGCCCGGACCCCCGGGCCTGCCGCCGAAGACTCTGGATCACGTAGCTGGTCAGGGTTTTGCCGTCCAGCAGCAGATTGATGGTCACGGGCCCGTCGTTTCCGGTGCCCAGCCGAGACACCACCCGGTCCGCGATTTTGTCCATCCACCCCGTGTTTCTGTCCAGGGGCAGCACCGCCTCCCGGCCTGCCTCGCCGCCGCCCAGCAGCGTACTCCCGACCCGGCCAAACAGCTGCGCCCCGTTTAGGATGCCGCCCTGGGCAAACCACTTAACGCTTAAATTGGGGATATGGCTGATGCCCAAAAACTTACTCAGCACACCCCCGGCCTCCACCCAGTCCACCTGGATGTGGGGTAGCTTCAGGCTGGGCAGCTGCCAGTTAAAGTGAAAGGCATTTTTGACCTTGTCGGCCACATTCTTCACGGAGTCCCAAACCCCCGTCACCTTTTCGGTGATTTTATTTTTCAATTGGTTAAATTTCTGGGTAAAGCCCTCTACGCAGTAGCCTGCAATGCCCTCAAACACCGTGGATGGGCTGTGGATGCCCAGCAGATTTTTTACCCCGTTAACGATCGGATCTACAAAGTAGGTCTTGATGTCCTGTCCGATCTTTGCTGTCTTGTCCGCCAAACCCTGGAAAAAGCCCGCCAGGCTCTGGTGCCCGTGTTCTCGGAAAAAGTCCGCCATGCCCTGGAACATGGGGGAGATCAGCCTGGTAAACAGGCCGGAAGTCAGCTTGCCCACCCCGGCAAGCGTCATCCCGCCGATGTATACCAGGATGCCCTGCACACCCTCATTTTTCCAGGCCTGCTGCAGCTCGCTCCATGTGGGCCCCAAAAAGCCGATTGCAAAGTCTCCGATTCCGGCCAGCACTGTCCCCAGGGTCCGGCCGAAGCTCTCCACGGCCCCGGAGCTCCAAAAGCTGTCCCAGTTTGCCCGGAGCCTTTTGCCAGCCCCGGACCAGTCAAAGATTCCTGCTTCGGTGCCCAGCCAGTCCAGGCCCGTTTGGATGGACATCCCCAGCTTTCCGCCGATGTTGGCGGCCTTAAACTCGTCCGATGTAAAAAGATCTGTAAAGCTCTTCTTAAACCGTTCCATCCAGGCCGGCGTCTTGGCCTCGATGGCCGTTGCCCCGGCGCCTCCACCGCCCCCGCCGCCGGAAGCGTCAGAGGTGTCGTTGTCCTCCAGCCGTGTGATGGTGTCAAAGCCCAGCAGCTGGTTATTAAGCTCCTTCTGGGCCTTCGCCGCGCTTCCCGTGGCCGCCGCCGTCTTGCTGGCCCCCGCAGCAGCCTTGTTCCAGGCGCTGCCAAACAAAGACCCCATCAGCGATCCAATGGCGTTGGCCACGCCCAGCACATAGGGCATCAGCTGGGCAAACAGGTTGATAACCATTCCGATGGCCGGTGCCAACGCCTGCCCCAGCCCGTTTTTCAGGCCGTTTACCTGGGCCTGCAGCTGTGCATTGTTGCTGATGTAATCGCTGACGATGCTCCACAGCCGCCCGAAGGCCGCCCCGACAAGCCTTAGCCCAACGGACAGCAGCCCAATATTGCGGATGCTCCGAACCATGGAGCTAAGCCCCCCGGTGGAGCTTTTTGCCGAATGGCCAACCTCCTGGAGTTTCGAAGCGATTTTTTTAATTCCGGTGACAGGGGCCCGAACGATACGGCCCAGGGCGTTGGCCACGTTTCCGATTGCCCGCCCCACAGACCGCGCCCGGGAAGATACCCGGTACATTTCCGCCTCCGAATCTGCCTGGACCTGCCGGAACTTTTGGAAACCGCTTCGGCACTTTTCGACGTTATTGTACAGGCCGCGGAAAAAGTTCCCGGTCTTGTTGTCTCCCGCAATCTTGCCCAGATTCCAGAGCACGCTGTTCTCCGCCCGGGCCAGCCGTTCCGCCTCCGCTTCCGCGTTGGCCTGGGCTCCCGCCTGCTCTGCCAGCGCAGTATCGTAAGTCCGGATGTCATCCGTGATGGCCTCGTACATGCCCTTAACCTGCCAGTATTTCTCCACGTCTGGGCCAGTGGCATCCTTAGCCGCCGCCCCCTTGGCCTGCAGCTTGGTCATCACCGCCGCCAGATCCTCCGCCTGCCGCCGGGCTTCGGCAATATTGTTTACATCAATTTCCGTGATCAGTGGGATGCCGCCCTCTTTGAGCATGCTCCCCACCCGGTCCGTTACCGATGTCCCCGCCTGGGCTGGGGCCACCCGCTGGCTCACACTGGCCGCAGCCGTCGTCTTGGCAAGCTGATCGCTTACGGACTGGGTCTCCTCCTTAACCTTTTTTAGCCCCTTGCTGTACCCGGAGGCGTCGATGCCCACGCGGATGATCAGGTCTCTCCGCATTTACCTCACCTCCAGTAAACAACCGTCGCCGTCAGATTTTTAACAAACAGATCCAGCGTCCCGTCCAGATCGTCCTCGTCTCCCCGCCGGGCCCGGCTGCTGTAAATATAGATATCGTCTAGGTCCGCACTGTCCGCCTTCAGCGCCGTTTCGGCCGCCTCCAGCACCGCGCAGAGCCTGTCGTTGTCGTCGTCAAAAAATTCAATTCTTACGATCGCCGTCCGAATCCCGATGCCCCCGTCAAGCTCGTTTTCGTAGTCCTCCCGGGTCACCCGGAAAATGGCAAAAGGAGGATCTGTGTCCCCTACCTGCGCCGCCGTCGGATATCCCCGCCCCCGCAGCGCCTCGATTGTGTCCAACCTGGACACAATAAACTCTTCAATGTTTTTCATTCCATAGTCCTTTCAGGCTCCCCTGCAAGGTATAGAGGCCGTTGCCGCTTGCGGCTTACGGACTCTTAATGCAGAGCGGAGCTGGCCCGGCGCAGCCGGGTCCGATGGGTCTCCCCCGCAGGGAGACTGATGGGGGCCTTACGCGCGGGGCGGCTCGGGATCAAAGGCTCCCCAGAACATCCTCTACCAGCTCCACCGTCATCTTTTCCATGTCAGGCTGCTCCAGCCGGGACGCGATGTGCATAAAGTGCTTTCCCGGCACGTGCTTTGTGCCCCCGCCCTTTACCCGGCTTTTGAATCCGTATTCCTGGCTTGCCGGATAGTAAAAATGATGCCCCCGCCGGTTCGGCCGCTGGAAGACATCATTCATATTTCGGTCCATAACCACCTCGGCCACGGCCTTGCCTACGTATTTGCTTTTTTCGATTCCCGGCATCACAATGATGCCCTTCCGCAGGGCCCCGGTTCGCACCGGGGCGTACTTCCGGGCATATTTCAGCGCCTGGATGGCCCCGGCCCGGGCCACCAGCGCCAGCCGCTTTTCCGACATTTGTATTGCCTCCAGGGCCTCCCGGTTGGAGACATTGGCGATCAGCATCACGTCACCTCCCGGGCCATCAGCGTCAGCCCCGTTTTTTCATTTTTCCAGTCGATCGGCGGCCCCAGCAGCTCAAAGGTCCGCCCCTTCCAGGCGATCCGCATGTCTCCGGTGATGCCCGCCCTCTTGCGGATGTAAAAAGCGTAGGCCGTGACGTATGCCATGGCCCCGCTGTTCTCCGCCGTCTGGGTCCGGGTGCATTTTACCTCCGCCCAGATAGGCCCGCCGAAGGGGACGTATATCCCCCGGCTCTTTTGGTTGGTCTTGGATTCCAGCTGCTGCAGCTGCAGCAACTGGATCTTGGTATTTAGCCCTCCTGCTCGCACGCAGCTCCAGCTCCTTCCGCCCAGGCATCCAGTGCCGCCCAGATTTCCTCGTCCGTCATGGCCCGGTACTCGATCACCCCCGGGAACGCCTCCCAGGGCTCCGGCCGCCGCTTGGCAAAGCACATGGCGGTGATGCACTGGGCCAGATTATAGCCAAAATAGGCCCGCTCCGTCTGCCGCTGCCGGTATCCGTCGATCAGCGCCAGCAGCTCCCCCGGGGTGTAGTCCCAGGCGGCCATGGGGTCGCACCCGCAGCTTACCGCCTGGGCCACCAGCCGCTCTAGCGCCCGGCCGGTTCCGGGGTAGGGTTTTCGGCGGTTTCAGAGGCCTGTCCGGCAGCCTCGCCTCCCACATCCTTACCCGCCAGGGTGCCGGAGATCAGAGCAAAGAATTTCTCGTCGCCCTCCTGGGCCGACTGGATCATCTCATCCAGCTGATCCTCGTCCACCAGGCCCGCCTGGGCCGCCATCTGCAGCACCATGTTCCGGATTTCCCGGGCCGTGACGCCCTCATCCAGCAGCCGGTCCAGCAGCTCCGCGCCGTTTTTGATGGTGTTTTTATTGTCCGGCCACTGCAGCGCCGCCGTAAACAGCTTGATTCGCTTGGGCAGGATGGTCATGGCGTCCAGCACCGCCAGCAGCGGGTTCTCATTGCTCCCGTTTACCTGGCTCAGATACTGCTCCAGCTTCCCGGTGGTCAGCCGCAGCTGCACCTGGGTGCCGTCCTCCAGCAAAATTTCCTGATATCGTGCCATAATTAGCCTCCTTCGCTATTGGTCACCGTGGGCTTGCCCGTCACCTTCATGGTCAGGCTGTAGGGTACGCCGTTCTCCGGATCCAGCTCGCCGATGGGCTGCATGCCCGTCAGCACGCCGGGATAAACCAGGGTCTTGTTGTACCACTTGGGCCCGACGATCCGAGCCTTCACCTCGCCGCCCTCAAAAAAGGCGGTTTCCGCAGCAGCCAGCCCCGTGTCGTCGGTCCGGACAAAGCCCTCCACCTTCAGCTCGCCGCCCTCGATAAAGCCGGTGCCGAATTCCTTCATCTGGTTGTTGCTGTCGTAGCTGGAGTTGTCCGTGAGGTCCACCGTGTTCCGGGTGTATTCCGGCGGCGTGACCTTGCTCACGCTCAAAATTTTAGTCCAGGTGCTCCCGTCATCGGTGGACAGCTCAAACGTAGTCCCCGACCCGGTGCCCTTTTTGGGTGTTGCCATAAATTACTCCTTTCGTCGATCATCGGTTAAATTTCAGATCGTTGATCAGTTCCCTGACACCCCCGGGGGTCTCCTCCCCGGGGTGATCCAGCTCGTGCAGGGTCCAGGCTTTGACGCACAGGGCGGCCCGGCTGTCCGGGCCCCGCACGTCGATGCCCTGCCGGATCAAATAGTCCTCCTTGCTGGTCGCCACGGCTTCCGCCTCATCCGCCAGAGGATCGTCCTCATCAATCCGGCAGTACCGCAGCAGCTCTTCCCGCGTCAGGCTCAACATATCAGCCGCCCAGGGTCGCCACGGCGAAGCCCTTGTCTACCACCAGGTTGCCGCCGACCAGCACGTCGCCCAGGATGGCGATCATCCGCTCCACGCTCTTTACGCTCTCGTCGGTGCGGATGGAATAGGTGCCGAACAGGCCCAGCAGGTAGGTCACGGGATCGCCGTAGTACAGCTTCTCGTCTCCCGCCTTGCTGGCGATCACATAGGGCACCGTCAGGCCGCCCTCCTTGATGGTTCCGGTGTTGCCGTTCTGGGTGATCTCGTAGAGCTTCCGGCTGTCGCCGGTCTTAATTTTCACCTGGCCGAAGGCGTCCAGGCTCTTTTTACTCAGGATCAGCCGGGCGTTGGCCGCCACCTCCTCGTCGCCGCCGTAGCCAAATACCAGACTGCGCAGGGTGTCGCCGTCAATGGCAGTGCCCACGGCGATGGTCTGGAAAATGGTCTCCGCGTCGGTGTTCTTGGCGTTTACGATGCCGTACATCTCCGGGGTACCCTTGCCGTCGCCGTTGATGATGAAGTCGTTGATCTTCCGCAGCATGGCGGCCATGGCGTAGCTCTGCACCTTGGCCGCGTAGGCGGCGGGAGACAGCCGGGCAATGTTTTTGTCCACAAAGCTGGTTACGCTCACTTCCGTGGCCGTCAGCTTGGCCTTGCGGAATACGGCATCGCTGGCCGTTCTGGCCGTTCCTGCCACCGTAGCCACGCTGCCCGCCTGGGCCTCCTGGATGCTCTTCAGGTAGGGCTCTTCCCAGGCGCTCAGGCCCTGGAAGTTCTCCACTCTCACCATGTTGGCCAGGGTGGATACCTGGGCGTTCACGCCGTCGTGGACCTCGCTGCCGCCGCCGGTGGGCTGCACGATGTCGCCGGAAAATACCAGGCTGTCCTTGGGCCGCAGGGTCTTCATCACGTCCGCGGGGTCAAAGCTTACCCGCTCGTGGGCCATAAGCCGCTCGCCCATGTCCTGCATATCCTTCTCGCCGGTGCCGTACTTGGGAGCCCGGGCCATGTCGTACCGGTCAAACTCCTTCACCAGGCCCTGGATCTCCTCGATCTGGCCGTTCATGGCCTTGGCCTTGTCCAGGCAGGCCTTGTATTCCAGGCTGTCGCCCTTGTCCAGGGCATTTTTCGCCGCCTCCAGATGGGCGGCCCGCTGGCTGATCAGCTCGTTAAGCTTCTGCCGGTTGGTATTGATGTTCCATGCCATTTTTGTTATCCTCCAAACATAAAAAAATAAAAGCCGGGACGGAGAGGGGAACAACCCCTTTCCGCCCCGGCACTAATGCACAGGCGCTCTATATAAAGCTTTCTCTCGGGCGGTGCGTCGCGCAGCGAATCAAAATGATCATAGCTGTCGGTGGCAACTATCCCATAAAAGCGATGCTGGCTCGGCGAAGCCGAGACTGATGAGGGGCGTTCCCCGCAGAACTGCTTTGTTACGCCTCCAGCAGCCCGCTTTCCAGCCCCTCCAGATCCGCAAACCGAAGCGTCTCCCTTGCCAGCTCCAGCCGCTGGGCATCGCTCTGCTGCTGCTCCCGCTTGGCCTTCAATAAGCCGATGTCCGGCAGCACCCGCATGGCCCTTACGATGTTCCCGCAGACCGATGCCGCGATCATGCCGCCATCAGGATCCTCTTCAGCGTCGCCGACCACACCGTCCGCCAAACCGTAGCTTACCGCGTCCCGGGCCCCGATGTAGGTCTCCGCCTCCATCATGGCCCGCAGCTTCTCCCGGCTCAGCTTCCCGGCGCACCGTTTCTCGTAGCAGTTCAGGATCGCCTCGTCGCAGGTGTCCAGGCACTGGGCCGCCTGCCGGTGCTCCCGGCTGTTCCCGGGGGCTCCGCCCCTGGCGCAGTGGATCATCATCTGGGCCGGCAGGCAGATATCGATTCTGTCACAGGCCATGATCATATAGCTGGCCGCCGAGGCCGCCATGCTCTGGATCACCGCCCGGGTGGGATTTTTGCAGCTCTCGATCAGACTGTAGATCTCCGCGCCGCCGTCCACCAGCCCGCCGATGGAGTTGATTTCCAGCACCAGCTCCTCGCCGTCTGTCAGCTGGGCCATGGCCTTGCGCACATCCCCCGGGCAGAAAAAGCCCGCCTCATAGCCAAAGTCCCGGTACAGCTCCGCCCAGTCGTCGCTCATCAGCTCGCCGGACAAATTTAAAGTCATAAATTCTACCTCCTGTAGGGGCGGCTGCCAGCCGCCCAAAATCTGACGGAACAGAGTGTCTTGCACAATCTGCTCGCGCTGCATGTCTTGCAGGCGGCATGGCAGCCGCCCTGCGAAGAACCGTATTCCCTCGTAGGGGCCGACGCCCACATCGGCTCGCCGCCCTCAGAACCACCCAAGCAGCACCCCGCGCAGCCACCCAGCCGGAACCAAAGCGGTTACAAGCCGCACCCATTCCAGCCGGTAGCAGACGCAGCTCCAGGCCGCGCAGCTGAGCAGCACCACCAGGATCGGGGCGGTAAAGATCAAAGCAACCACCAGGGCCCTCGGCGCTTATGGTTCACCGCCCGCACCTCCCGGGGCCTTCCCATTGTCAGGATCCTGCCCGCCTTCCGGCGTTTCCGGCTCCTCCGTGCCTGGTTCCGTGCCTGGCGTCTGGACTTCCGTCTGGCTCTGATCTTCCCCGGCCTTCCCAGAGTCCGCCCTCCTGACGCTGAGCTCTTTCCAATTCTCCAACGGTACAAAGTTTAGGCTGGCCGCATAGTCGTCGCCGCCTTTTACCCCCGGCAAGTCCTCCAGAGCCCGGATGTCATTGGCGGAGTAGGCACCGATACTGCGCATCGTCGAGTAGTAGTTTGCCCGGGCCTGGGCGTTGCCACGTAGCAGCGCCATAATATTGGTCCGGATTTGCCACCCCCGCTCCTGCTGCCCCGGCGGCAGCAGCTTGTAGCTCTGCTCCTGCTCCCGCTGTAAAAGCTTCGGCGTCAAGCTGTTGACATAGTCAATGTTCTGTTGCTCATTTGCATTGTAGCTTTGCTTTCCGGCCTGCAGCTTATACAGGGGATACCCAAAGTACCGGGCAATGTCCGCAACCGTCAGCTCCTGCTGCTCCACAAACATGCTGTCCTTTTGTGAGATAGCCAGGCTTTGATATTTCAGGCCCCGGTCCAGGATGGCGATCCGGTGGGCGTTCTCCGCGCCCCCTTGGGTCTTCTCCCACTCCTCCCGCATGGCGTCCTTGACGGTCTTGTCGGTCAAAAGCCCCGTTTTTGGGTCTTTCATAAACCCAGTCAGGTCCGCGTCCACCGTCAGGATGCCGCTGGGCTGGCCGCCGTGCTCATAAAAGCTTTTGTTGTAAGCCTGGGCCGCCAGTCCCGCGGCCACTGTTTCGGAAGCGTAGCTCAGCACGCTCATGCCGTTGACGCCGTCCCGGGTCAGGTCCTTGTAGTCGCAGATGTCCTCCTGGGCCACATAAAAAAGTTCCCGCGTCACCGGGTCCGTCACCGCGTACCACAGGGTTCCCTCCCGTGTGATCAGCCGCCGGACCAGGTCTCCCGTCAGCGGGATCAGCTCTACCGCCTCCCGTGTCGCCGGGTCCCGGATGATCCAGTCGTAGGCATCGCCGGTGGTCAGGATGGACCGGGCAATCAGCGCCCGCCGGATAAACGGCGTCATCCGCACGTTGGGCCGCACGTTCAGCAGCTGCAGCACCGGATGGTCCTTCCACCGCTTGTTTGTAAACCGGTTAAAAACATAGTTCGGCAGGCTTCCCAGGTCCGCGCTCAGCCCGGCAATGCACCCATACACCGCCGACAGTTTTTCCGCCTGGAAGCTTCCCCCGGTGCTCACCGGTGTCGCAACCGCCGTAATATTCGGCCCACTTCCGGTAGGGCTTCGGCTCCGTTTCGACGGTGCGTTCACCGCCCGTAAAATGTTCATTGATATCCGTCCTCCTCGCTATTCCGGTCCAGCTCCAGCCACAGCCGGTGTCCGATCCACAGGACCCCGCCCCCGGCAGCCATCAGCGCCAGCGGCCGCCAAATCATCCAAAGCCCCAGCACCACCAGCGCTGCCCCGCACACCTGCAGCAGCAATATCAGGACTTCCGCCGTTTTCTTCATGGGTGCCTCCTCTACATCGTCCACCGGCCACTGGCGATCAGCTCCGCCAGATTGTCCTTGGGATCCATCATGTAGGCGGCATAGGCGATAATCCAGGCCACCGTCATGTCGATCCGTCCGGTAGACTTATTTTTCATTGGTTTCAAGTTTTCGTTCCCGTCCACCGCGCAGCGGACGTTGCCAAAGCACCACCGGGCGCAGGTATTCTTTTCGTGGACCATTTGCCCGCCCCGCAGCAACTTCTCGATCTCCTTCATGGCCGGGCTCATTTCCGTCATGTTCTGCCGGACCTCCACCACGTTAATCCCGCTCTCCCGCAGCTCCCCGGTGATCTCCCGGCTTAGGTACGGGTCAACCCCCAGCAGCTTCAGGTCGTAGGTAAAAGCCGCCATCCGGATGGTGTCCTTGATGTCCGGAAAGTCCACCATATCCCCGGGGCACAGGGTCAGATACCCCGCCCGGCTCCAGTCCCGGTATGGCACATGGTCCTTTTTCTCCATGGCCTCCACCGTGTCCTCCGGCCGCCAGGCCCGGAAAAGCACCACCCATTTATCAAGCCCCGGCTGGGGCGGAAACAAAAGCGTCAGCGCCGAAAGGTCCGTGGTGCTGCTAAGGTCCAGCCCCGCATAGCAGGTCTTTCCCCGCAGCGTCTCCCGCATGGCCGCCCGCCGGGCAGGCCCGGACATTTCGGCGGTGTCCAACTCGGGCACATGCCATTGCGTCTTGTCGTACAGCGTCAGCGGCAGCCAGCCCACAGCCTTGACCGCGATCCACTGATTCAGCCGCAGCCACCGGAACAGCCGTTCCGATGCCTCGCTCTTTTTCGCGTCCCGGGCCTCGTTCCGCAGCGTCCGGATAGGGATGGTCACACCCAGGGATGGGTTTAACCGGTACCATAGGGCCTCGTCGTAAATATCAACCTTGGCCAGCTCCTCCGGGTCATCCGGCATACCGTAGATCACCGGCAGCCAGATGGGGTCGTCGTCCTGCGGGTCCCCGGTGCCGTTCCGTGCCGCCAGGATTCTGGCGCATTTCTCGTGGATTTCCCAGCCGATGGAGTTCCTATCCGGGTCGTCGCCGGCCGTGGTCAGCACCAGCCAGCAGGGCTGCCGCCGCGCCGATCCCGCGCCGAAGGTCATCACGTCCCACAGCCGCCGGTTTGGCTGGGCGTGGAGCTCGTCAAAAATCACGCAGCTGGAGTTGTAGCCGTGCTTTGTTTCTGAGTCGCTGGATAGCACTTTGATCATCCCGTCCCCGGTTCGCAACCGGATCTCCTTCCGGCTTTCCACCAGCTTCACTCGCTTCATCAGCCAGGGCTCCTGCCGGACCATGATGCACATGGCATTGTAGCAGATGGAGGCATTGTCCTTATCCGCGGCCACGATGTACACCTGGGGGTTTTCCTCCCCGTCGGCCAGCAGGTGATAGATGCCCAGGCCTGCGATCAGCTCTGTTTTTCCGTTTTTTTTCGGGATTTCCAAATACAGGTATTGATACTGCCGGTATGGCCCCAGGTCGTCCTGGGACACCTCGCCGTAAAATTCCGAAAGCAGATTTTTCTGCCAGTCCTGGAGTTTAAACGGCTGCCCCTTAAACCCGGCAGATGCCAGGTGTAGGAGCTCAACGAAGTCGATGGCCCGCGCGGCCCGCTTTTCGTCATGCATTTCGCAGCATCAGCGCCTCGAAGGGGTCTTCCTGGGCCTCCTCGTTTTTGGGCACTACCAGCCGGCACCGGCTGGAAACGGTGCATCCCAGATCGTTGGCAGCCCCTCGGGCCACCTTTTCGCAGCTACCCAGCAGCTTTACCCAAGTCACCAGATCGCCCTGCAGTTCGGCCAGCCGGGTTTCGGCATCCTCTGTCAGCGAATCCTCCCCGAAGAGCAACCTGTCCATATCCGCCAGAACCCGGTCCCGCAGCTTCGCCGCCTTGGCGTAGGTGGCCTCCGCGTCACACATCCGGGCCAGACTCAGCGTGTCCAATCTGGACACCGGCAGCCCGGAAGCGCACAACTCCTTGGCGTACTTCCGGAACAGCTTCGCCGCCTGGGCATTCAGATACCGGGGACACGTCAGCTTCTCAGCCTTTGGCACCTCCGCCTCGGACCGCTTCCGTTCTTCGATCTCCGCCTTCGTCCAGTGCTTCGATCCCACCGCCAGATTCACATCCATCGGCCGTCTTCCGCCGCTCATTCTCCAACACCTCCCGTTTCAAGGCCTCCGCCGTCTCTTGTTCCCATTCCACCGCCAGCCTCCCGACCGCCCCGAAAAACTCCCCGTGGGGAAAAAAATTCGCGCGAAGGAGGGGGCGGGGTCGGAAATCGGACATTCGTTTATTTTCGAACACCGGGGGGGCCTGCGGGCAGATGTTCCCGCGCTCCCGCACGCGAAACGACCTTTCGCGCGCCCGCACACGCCCAAGCCAGCAGCCAAGAGCCGCCGATCACCGGCCCGAATAATACCCGTTTTCCGCCAGCGTTTTGGCCGCATGGCACGCATGGCACAGGCTTTGCAGCTCGCCATGCAGGAACGCCTCCACGTTGCCCCGGTGCGGTACCACGTGGTCAACGTCCGTAGCCGGAACCCGCAGCCCCTTAGCCGCGCACTCCCGGCACCATGGCTCCGCTACCAGCTGCCTCCGCCGTCTGGTATCCCAGCCATACCGCGGGTCGGTGTACAGGTAATGCCATACCGCTGACACCTTGCGCTGCTGCTTAGGCTTGTGCTCTGGGCACCAGCCCTCGGCCGTCAACCGCGAGCACCCCGGATGCCTGCACTTACGTAGTGGCTTTAACATACCCTTGCCTCCTGGCCAAAAGAAAAAGCCGGGCCCAGTGTCCACCCATCGGGCAGATCACTGGCCCCGGCTCAAATAGCACTGGCCCCCGCTTATGTTTACGATCATCTCGTGCTTGCACCGTCGGCAGAAGACCTGGAGGTGTTTTGCCTCTGTCTTCGGCCAGATCCGCTGCAATCTGGATGCCCTGCAATAAGGGCACTCCAGATAGCCGTCCTTGACTGCTAACATTGTACCACGGATTTGATGATCAATCATATGATAATTTGCCACCTCCGATAAAATAATATAAAAGTCTCAAGCTTAAAATATAAGTAAGAGCCAGCGCTGAGTGAGAACCCTACGCTGCAGCCCCCTTCCGAGACCGCTTCCGCCGCCTGGAATGCTTTGACGATACCACAGGATTCTCATATCTGTCAAGGGCCTGAAATTTAAGAGTTTGGAACCGCCCGTAAACTGTCATCTGCGGCCCGGGGTTTTCCAGGACCATGATCCCGGTCCCCTCCGGCGCTGGGATCACATAGTCGTCGTCCACCACCATGCTGTCCGTCTCCGGCTTGGCCAGACCTCTGGAGCTCCGCCAGCCCCGCTTGCCCGGGAACTCGTTGGCCTCCTTGAGCAGATAGGTGGCCAGGCTGCCGAAGGTGTGATCCTGGTCCAGGACGATCCGGTGGGAATCTACCCATCCCCGGCCCCACATTTCCCGCAAAGCCGCCTCATCCACTTCCCCGGACAGCACCATGTGGTGGTGCCACCGATGGCTGCACCGCTCGTCCTCCGAGTAATGCGCCCGTTCGATGTTGTAAAAATAGATCGTCTGCTCGTCCTTCCGGCTTTCCCGCAGCTTCCGACACAGGGCCTGCATATTTTTGTAGGCCCTGTCCCAGCAGTCCGGCAGGTGATCGTCATCGTAAGTCAGCGTCAAGAACCAGTCCCCCGCCCGGACGTTAGCGGCGAGCAAAAACTCCAGCTGATCGTGCTGGGCCTTGGCGTTCACATATTTCTGGGCGGCGGAAGTCATCCGCCGCTTTTCCTTCCGGGTTTGATACCCGTCAGATTTTTTGATTTTCGGGGCCAGGCTGATCTTGGTCAGCCCGCCCGCCGTCTTGATCCGCAGCATCTGCGCCATAGTTTGCCTCCGAGTTTCCCGCCGGAGCCCCATGGCCTGCGCGCTTGCGTTTTGTGTAGTATTTTTTGCTGGCCGCCCGCTGTGCGCAGGCGGCGCAATCGTAAATCTGATTTTTGCGCCGCGGCAAAAAGACCTTTTTGCAAACGGGACATTGGAGATACCAATCATCCGGGATCTCCGGCAAGTCCCCATAGCGCATATAGATCATGCTTTTATACCGCCCGTAGCTGCTGCCCGCATCGCTGGCTGCCTTGGCTTCCCGGCAGAGGCGGCAGCGGCCGTGGGCATCCAGGGTGCCGCTGCCCCCACAGGCCCTGCACCGCCCCGTCATATGCCGTACCTGTTCTGGGGCCGTTTGTCCTGCACCGGCGGCAAATCGTCACCATCCAGCACTTCCGCAGGCCGGCCAGCTACAAACAGCCGCGCCGCCAGAGCCCCATAGGTCAGCCCCTCCCGGCTGGCGATCAGCGCCATCCGGCAGCAAAGGCACCGCCCGTTGGCGTCAACCTCCACGCCCCTTGCGTGGCAAACCTTGCACCTTGACCGTCTGCCCACGCTGCGACACCTCCTTCCGCGTCAGCCGTTTCCCGTTGATCCAGATGGCGCACCCCTGATCCATCAGTTCCCGCTCGATCCGCAGCGGATGCCGCAGACTGAGCGGAGTCTGGAAGAGGATGCGGCCGTTGGCCCCGACGACCTTATAGGGCAGCGGATCCAGCCACCACTTACATCCGTCAGCCATGGCTGTCTCCTTCCGGTGGTGCCAGGTCCATCTTGGCCCGGCAATTCGGGCAGCCGCCCCACTTCCCGGAGGACAGCCAATCCTCGTCTATGTAAGCATCCTTGCATACCGAGCAGCGGACAACGCCCCTGTACTCGGACTGCTCCCAGTATCCGTACACCACCGGCTCCACATCGGCGGCGGGGAGGCCTGCAATTTCGATTGCAATGCGATCTGCCAACCCAGTGTGCCGCCGCAGCGCAGAGCCATTCATAAGCCCGTACTCTTGGGCAATTTTTACCGCCGCCTCCCGGCTGATGTAATCACTCATTGCAATTCCTCCACGTAGCACCAACTCTGCGGCGGGCGTTCTAGCATGTACAGTTCAATGCTATCCCTTTTCGTCCGCAGCCCTGTAAATTCGCTCAGCTGTTTCGGGCTATCGTAGATTTTTAGGTTGGAAATGTGCCAGAAATACCCGCCTTTGCCGTCCAGATATGTGTCTATCTGGTACATATTTAAGCAGCTTCCGGCAAAAGCACTTTCCGGTATTTTCAGATACCCACCACCCAAAATGCTTCCGATTTTGTCACACACAAACTCTCCGATAACCAATCTCCTGCCGCTAATGTTGCAAAGCATTCCGTTACTAACTTCATAACTCAGGTTTCCGGCAGTGCAATAAATGTAAACCTTAAATGGCGTTTCCAACTTTGGCTTTGCTTTTCTCAATTCCAGTGTCTTTTCTCCGGCCAGAATCTTTTCCACCCACTCCGGGCGAATGCTGATAAGTACCGCTTTACTCATGGTCAGCCCTCCGTGGGGTCATCCAGCTCCATCAGTTTTCGCCATTTCTGGTCTGTCCGATTGATCTGCTTGAGCAAGGCCAGAGCCTGAGCATTAACTGCATCTGGGATATCTCTCCATGATTTGCCCTTAAATGGGGCGATTAGAGCATTGTACTCCAATGTCAGATCGTAGGCCTTTGAGGATAGTTTCTTGGCCTGATTCAGGCGGGACTGCCCCTTTTTGTATTCCAGATCGGCAAGGATGCAGTCTAAGTCGGGCCACAGCATATGGGCTTGCATTGCCTTGATGATCCATATAAGATCCGCCTTGCTGTACTTTTCCAGCGACTTATCAGTCTTTGATCTTGACATCCGGCACCTCCGTCCACAAATACACCGTACACTCCTCCGGCAGCGGCATCCGATAGAGGATCCATCCGTGGCTGTTCCAGTACATTTCTTCGGTCTTCAACTCGCCGTCGTTGTCATAATCATAGACGGCAATGTAATTGCCTGGCTTTTCCGGCTCTCCGGATTTCCAGATTCCTGCGGGGCCCGCCGGTGCCGGAGCATCCCGCCCCAGCAAGTAATCCACGCTGCACCCCAGCTTGTCCGCCGTGGCCACCAGATTCTGTGCCTGCGACGGTCGGATGTCCCCCGGAAGCGTGGAGTACGGATCCGGCCGCTTCCCGGCTACGATCTCCTCGTACTGCCGGACATAGTAGTCGTTGCCGTAGGCGATCCAGGTGCCGACCAGCTCCTCCACCGACAACCCCAGGCCGACCCGCAATTCCTCGGTTCGCCGGAATATCTCCGCTGCCAGGTCGATTGTCTTTTCACTCTTGGCGTCGGCCTCCGCCTTCCGGGCCTGTTCGGCGGCCTTTGCCTCTGCGTGCTCTGCCCGGGCCGCCTGGATCTGCTGCTGCTTTACGTCCCCGGCATACTCGCAGGATCCCTTGCACGCGGCAAGCTTACCGCATTCGCGGCAGCAGCCTCGGCAATTCAGGGCGCTGTAGCTTTGCAGCTTCGCCGCCCGCTGTTCCCTGGCAGCTGCGTGATCGCACTTGCAGCCCCGGAAGCAATCAAGCGCCCCGCAGGTTGCCCGGGCCTTGTCCATCTCATCCAGGCAATTTTCCACCGTCCCCTCGGAGAGCCAGGTGAGTTTCCCGCCGGAATCCCGGCCCTGGGCTTCGAAGATTCGTTTCTGCCGTTCCCGGCTGGCCTGGGCAAGCCGGTAGGCAGTGCCCTCCGAGATTTTCCCGGCCCGCCAGCTCTCCTCAAACTCCGGGATCAGATTGTCCCGGATGACCTTCAGGCGGGCCAGCTTGCTCCGGCTGACGCCCACAGCCTCGGCCACATGGTCCCGCATCCGGCCCGGGAACTCGTAGCCCTCCTCCTTAAGCTCGTACAGGAGCATCTCAACTTGGGACGCCTGGTCGCTGATCTCCGCCGAGCTCAGCTGCCGGGTGTTGGCGTTGGCGTAAATCAGCCGCAGCTGCTGCAAGGCCGGGCTTGCGTCGTCCGTCTCGATGATGCAGGGCACATCCGTCCATTTTTCCGGGGCCTCCTGGGCCAGCGCCTTGACCGCTGCCAGCCGCCGGTGCCCGGAGACGATGGTGTACCGCCCGGGCACTTCCCCGGCCCGCACCCGGATGGGCTGCTGTAGTCCGGCCACGCTGATGTTGTCTGCCAGCTCCTCGATGCCCCGCAGCTCGTAAAAGTTTTTCGGATTGCTGTCCAGGCTGCTGATGGGCAGATAGGTGATCTGCTCCTTGCCGGTGTCCACCCTGGACACATTTTTCAGGGCCGCGCCCAGATCAAAGGCCATAGCTCTTGCCCTCCTCGATGTACTCCGCCGCAAAAATGCGGTAGTCCTGCCCGGCCCCGGACCGGGGACTGGAAATGCACAGCGGCTGCTGCGCATAAGTCATTTTGTCCACCGGCTTGCTCTGCCGGATGTGGGGGTAAACCCGCAGCCCCGCCGCCTTTAGCTGGGCCTCGCTGTCCTCCACCAGTTTGTCCTTGTACCACATAGTGGGCAGCACTCCGGCCACCCGCAGCTTGGGATTAAGCTTGCGCATGTTGCTGATCTGCCGCATCAGGTTGCCCATGCCCTGCAGCGCAAAGGCATCCAGCTTTACCGGGATCACCACGTCGTCCGCCGCGATCAGGGCCGAGGCCGAGGCCGCGTTAAAGGCCGGCGGGCAGTCGATCAGCATCACATCGTACATCTCTCGCACCGTGTAGGCCAGGTTGCTCAGCACCCCCGCGTCCACGGAGCCGCTCTCCGCCTTGCTTAAGTCCAGATCCATCAGGCTGTCGTCCGCGGCCAGAAGATCGATGCCCCAGAACGCCGTGGACTGGATCTCCAGCGCCGCCCAAGCTCCGGAATCGTGGTGCCTGATGGCCTCCCGCAGCACCTTGGCCACGCTGCCCTTGGCCGGGTCACCCCCGAAAAAGGCCGTGGTGTTGCACTGGCTGTCGGCGTCGATCAGCAGCACCCTTTTGCCGTCCTTGGCCAGGATGGCCGCCAGGTTGATAGCGGTGGTGGACTTGCCAACCCCGCCCTTTAGATTACAAATAGCCGTCACTCTCAAAGTCGTCGCTCCCTTTTGTGATTTATTTATCTTTCCCGGCAAGCTTTGCCGTCAGAAGATCGTTTTGCTGTTTCAGCTTGCGGACGGCCTCCGCAGCTGCCCGCAGAATCCGGCACCCGTGGATACCGCAGTCCTGCGCCCACTCGCAGCCCAGGCACGGAAGACTCCCGGTCTCCACGTCCAGCCGCCGCAGGGCGGTGTATAGCTCCTTGTACGTCATAAGGTCCTCCCCCTAAAACGGTATCGGTGTGTCCATGGGCAGCTGCTCAAAGCCTTCTTCTTCCGGCTGCCCGATCACCGGAGTGCTGAAGTGCTTCTTCCCGGCTGCCCGAAGCTTGTCCATTTCCGCCCGTCCCTCCTGGCTGGCCGCCTTGGAAAAGGTTTGATGGGCTCCGTCAAAGGCCAGCCGGATCTGGGGGCAGGTGCCCTCCTTGTTTTTTCGGATCCACAGCTCCCGGTCGTCGCTATCCTTGGCGATGTTGAGCATCATCACGATGTCCGCATCCTGCTCGATCTGGCCGGACTCCCGCAGGCTGCTCAGGTCCGGGGCCTGCTTCCCGGCTTTTGGATCCAGCCGGGACAGCTGGCTCAGGGCCACCACCGTGATACCCAGGCTCTGAGCCATGGTGTGCAGGGCAATGGAGATATCCGTCACCTGCTGCACCCGGTTGTCTCCCTTGGCCTGGATCAGCTGCAAATAGTCGATGATGATGATCTGGTATCCCTGCATCATCGTCACCGCCCGTATGTCCGCCGCGCTCATGGCGGCAGCCGGCACCAGCTCCAGGGGGCGGGTGCTGATGGTTTCGGACATTTCCGCGATCCGCGTCCAGTCGTCGTCCGAGATCTTGCTGCGTTTAATATCCGCCATGGAAATGCCGGTCAGCGCCGACATTTGCCGGTCAAAAAGCTTGTCGTCTGATGTCTCCAGGCTAAAAAAGCCCACCCGGTATTTCTGCGCCCAGTGCCAGGCGCATTGCAGCGCCCAGGCGCTCTTGCCCGAGCTGGGCCGCCCGCCGATGATGATAAAATCCCCCGGCTCCGCGAAGAGCCGGTCGTCCAGCTCCCGCACCGGCCAGCTGAGGTAAACCGCCTGCCGGGTTTTGCGTTCAAAAAAGGACCGCAGCGCATCGTGCATGGTGGTGATCTTCACGGTGGCCCGGTTGACGGCCGCCCCGTTGGCCGCCGCCAGCAGTTCCGAGGCCTGCTCCGGGCTCTCCGCCTCTGCCAGCTGCTTACCCAGTTTCCGCAGGGCGTTGAGTTTGGCCTGCTCCCGGGTGATCCCGATATAGCTGTCCAGGTTGGCCGCCGTGGGTGTGATCACCATCAGCTGTGCCAAAAACTCCCGGTAGTCGCCCCCCAGCTTGCTGGCCAGGCTCACCGGGTCCACCGGCGTCCCTGCCAGAAACAGGGCTTCCATGGCCTTGTAAACCGTCCGGCATGGGCCGGCATAGTCCGTTTCCCGGGTGTCCCGCAGAATCCGGGGAATGCATTCCGGGCTGATCAGCCCGGCCCCCAGCACGCTGTATTGCGCATCCAGCCAGTTGTCTCCCGTCACAGCCAGTCACCCGCTTCCTGCTGCGGCGCTTCCGGCGCCGCCTTCGGGGCGCTGCCCCAGTCGTCCTCCCACATGTGCTTGTTAAGCCAGGTGGAGGCGTGGGGCACGCCCATACCCCGCTGCCAGTCGGCGCTTTTGCTCTGCCGCAGCAGCGCCGCCCCCATGGTCTCCACCAGGGCGCTGTCCGGGGCCAGCTTGTCCCAGGCCCGGATTGCATCCTGTCGGTTCCCGGGGTTTATCGTCCCGGGGCAGATGCTCCGGTAAAATTTCCAGAAGCCCTCAAAGCGTTCCGGCAGCGTGTCTGCCTGCTGCTTGTATTCCCCTCGCCGTCTCTTCGGCTTCTCTTCGGCGTGCTCGCCCCCTTGGGGGGGCTTAGGGGGGTTATGTATATTATTATTCTTTATATACAGTGGAAAATATTTTCCACTGGCCACTGGAAAATCTTTTCCACTGGACTGCGTACTTTTCTGCCCCTGCAGCTCGTTCAAAATTTTCGCCGCAAACGCAGAGGCCAGGTAGATGTTTCTGCCGGATACCTGCCCGGTGTCCGGGTCTCGGAGAACCTCCGTATAGATGTACCCGCCGGATTCTAAGGCCTTGAGCAGTCCCCGGATGGTCCGGTCTGTAAAGCCGTATGGCGCCGCCAGATAGGCGTCCTGGGCGGTACACACGCCAGTCGCGTTACTTAATGCGGAGATTTCTCCGTAGAGCAGTTTAGCGTTTGCCGGGAGCTGATCGTCATACCGCACATCGGCGGGGATGACGGCATAGTACCCCGGCTTTGGTCTTTCGGCCATTAGCCCTTCGCCCCTTTCTTTTCGCGGGCCGTCTGTCCGGCCTGTCAAGCGTAACTGACTTCCGCTTTGCCACCGCTTTCTAACCCTGCGGGGGTGCTGCCACTTCTGGCGGGCAGCAGTCTCCTCCGGTTTATCTGGCCGGTAAACATGGCGGGGGATATGCCATGGAATTTACCACCCGGCACAAAAGGCCGGTAGCCCCTGGTAGCGGGATTCCGCCCGCTGCGGCCCCGTCTTTCCGGGGTGCCAACAAGACAAGATTAGGAGGTTTTTGGGCGTATGCGGCCCCTGGAGCGCAGACCGGGCCTCGATCCCGGCGTTCCAGGCGGTGCAGCCTGGCTGTGTCCCTCGCACTCTGCGCACGTTGGCGGGCTATCCTTCCCCGGTACGCCCACCGGCTTCCGGCTTTGTAACAAAAAGGGGCTGCGGACCCGGGGGCCTGCCCCGGCTCCGGTGAGATGCCAACCCCACCGGCGTTCCCAAACGCCCGCAGTGGTCGGGGAGGGCGGATTCGAACCGCCCTTCTGGAGTAAGGGGTTATCTCCGCGCCAGCAGGGAGAAAGCCCAAAGACCTGCATATCCTGGCCCCCGGTTTAGATGGCCCCGATGTACCGCAAAAATGGAATACGGGGGATTTTGCAGCAATTCCCCACAAAAGTCACCGGGAAGCCCAGCACGCCCAACCTTGCAGCCACCCGGATGTCCTGGGGGTTGCTCCCCATCACCGGGGCGATGTCCTTGGGCAGCAAAAACGCCTGTTCGCTCTGCATGATTTCCTGCAATGTCATGTCCATCGATCCTTTCTTTGGTTGCCCCTGGGCGCACTACCTCCCCAGGGGCTATGAAGTTGTCGGGTGATTTGAGACACCCATGGGCTGCCGCTGATCAAAGCTCAACGGCGCAGAAGCTTGCTTAGAACACACCCAGGCTGAAGCCATCCAGAGGCCGCTCTTTTGGGTCCGCATCTTTCGGCTTTTCATCGGCGGCCAGATCGGCCAGGGAATCAACGGCACGTTGCATGATCAAGCGCCCCAACCGATCAAGCTCCCCGGCATTCAGCTTGCCGATCATCTCAGCGATTTCCTCCAGAGTCAGCTCCCGACTCGCCGCAGGCTTCTTCTGGCACCGGCACACATGCTCCCGGCCCGCCTCCTGCGGTTTCTCCTTGCCGGCGTCCGCCCTCAGAGACTTCCGCAGCTGCTCCATCAGCGTAGAGCCAAAGGAGTTAATGGCTGTCTCCGGACGGCAGGGCATATCCGGAATAATTTTTGCCAGAGTTTTCACCGTTACCGAACCCATGATGCAGAAGCAGTCAAGCGGCGTTCCGGAAACCTCAATGCTGGATTTTCGGTCATCTGCGACGATTTTTACACAATTCATAAGTAACCTCCTATATTCCCGGCGGGGCCTTTACCCCGCCTTTTGTGTCTGCTCCTTGTCTTTCTGCTCCATCTCGGCCAGCTCGTAGCCCAGCTGGATGGCCTGCAGCACCGCCCGCGTTCCCGCCGCGCTGCTCTCCAGCCCCTGCCGGATCAGCTGGGTAATGGTTGTGATGTTGTCCATAAGGACACCTCCTTGCCTTTTGACTGTTTTTGTGCTACCATCACCTCAAAGGAGGTGAAATAACCGTGAATTTGACTGATACCGATTACAAAATCCTAAAACTTGTAAAACGGAAAGGGTCTCTGGACTCGACTGCCATCAAGTCCAGGCTAGCCAAGTTTGGAATAACTGACCAACGCTTGCGGGAGCTGTCTCGTCGTCCTCGCTTTTATGCCGGTGCGGAAAGCCTGGAAGATAACCGGCTGCTGATCTGCGAGGACATTGACGGAAAGCCCGTCTATACCCTTGCTCCCTTGGGGACCCAGGCGCTCCGCGCCCGCAGCCGGGAGCGAAAAGACCGCCTTGTCGCCAACTTTCTGGCTCCCGCCGTGGTCGCTATCTTAGCAGGGCTAGTACTATATGTGCTGCAACGATTCCTGCCACTGTAAGCAGGATGCTCTTGCCTAGCGACCGAAGCCTCCGCTTGCTCATAGCAGTTCAACCCTTTCCATGGCCCAAACCAGCAGCAGCGTTCCGAAAAAGCCGATCAGCAGCGGACACCCGATGCCGGTTATCCGGTCCATCCGGTACTTCCGGGGACTGCTGAGGATGTCGTAGTCTCCAACGGTCTCCTCCAGATCCAACTCCCGGCACCTTCCGCACACACACCGGAAGGTGCCTTCCGCGTTTCTGCCACAGTTTGGGCCGACTATCAGATACCTCTTGCTATCCATCCTCTCACCTCCCTTGCTTTTTGACTGTTTTTGTGCTACCATCACCCCGAAAGGAGGTGAGAAGCGTGGAGTTTGATAAAATCACGCAAACCGAAAAGCTCATTGACCCGGAAGCGGAGGAGCTGAACGAATACCTTTCTCATGGCTGGAAAATCCTGCTGGCCTGCGCGGAGTTGCAGTCCGCGGAGGGCGGCGCGTTTTATGGCCATTGCCCGGTGTTTTACTTGTCCTGGCAGGAAAGTACAGAACCCTGGTATCCGGAACCCGTTCAGCCCCAAAGCCCCTGGATCTAGGCAACCCGCATTAAAATCAGGTAGCTTCCGTCATCCGGACGAATGATCGCCTCGGATACAAACCATTTCCCGGTCTGGAGCAGCATCGCCGCCTCCAGAATGCTGTGGGCGTATTGCACTTCTTTCACCTGGCCCCAAAGGCTCGGCTTGACGGCGGCCCATATGTTCCCCGGCAAAACCGGCTTCCTTGCGGTCCTTGACTGCGGGGAAGTTTTTTGTACCTTGCTATCCAACCCGCTCACCTCCCTTTGTTTGGTTCGTGAACCCAATATATCACGCTGAAAAGGATTTGTCAACCTGTTTTACCAAAATTGCAAAAATATTTTTGGTTGACAAACCCAATTCCTCGTGCTAGGATAAGCACAAGGAGGTGATTCTTACGGATCAGACAACATTAGGTGACCGGGTTTGGAAAGTGCGGGAAGATCTTGGTATGTCCCGCCGTGCTTTTTCCGAGTCGCTTGGCTGCCAGGAACAAGAGATTAAAAACATTGAATATAATCTTTTGAAAAAGCCGGAACAGAAAGAAAGCCTTTACCGCAACATTGCCGCAACCTTTGGCGTGTCCCTGGACTGGATCAAAACCGGGGAAGGGGAGATGTACGGCCCGGAACCCCGGGACGAGATCGCCGCCGCCTTCGGCGAGCTGGCCGCCCGGCACGACCCGGTGATTGACGGCTTTATCCAGTTTCTCCGCTCCCGCACCCCGGACCAGCTGGCCCTCATCGCCCAGCAGCTCCGGGAATGCGTCGCCTGCCTGGAGGCCGCGCAGAATACCCAAAACAAAACCGAGGACTGACCTACCGTCAGCCCTCGGCTGTTTTTGTGCAACTTGCCCATTGTTGTGCGGCAGCCCGTCTGCTACAATGGCCTTAAAAAATGTGTCCACCCTGGGCACAACAGCGCCGCCGGTCTCCCGGCGGCGCTGTTGCTCATAGATGCAGCTGCTCCCGAAGCGCTCCTTGCAGCACCTGGGAAAAATTGATGTTGCGTTCCAGCGCTGCCGCATTCAGCCAAGCAGGCAGCGTAACCGTGCGGCTTACGGATCTGTTCGCCTGAGCCAGACGGATGGACGGCATATACACATCCACCAGCACCGCCCGCTCATTCTCTGCCAGCTGCACTGCATTCAGCGGCGTAGGCGCGGGGATCGATTCCCCGTCCTCTTCCAGCCCAAAGAGCACACAGCCCAGCAGCTCCCGGGCGCTCTGCAATGCGTCCTGGTCGTCAACGCCGCTGGTGGCCGCGTCCAAATCCGGGAACACAACGGAAATTTCCTCACCCTCACCGTAACCAAACACAGCGGGGAAAATATATCTATCAGGCTTTTTCATAATGCACCTCCATAGGATTTTGTCAGATTTGTCAGAAGGGCCGCCGGATCACCGAAACCGGAGACCCGACTGCCGTTCAATGCTGTCCAGGGTTTTTCGGGGGATGTCTTTGTCCGGATGCTTCACCGTAACGCGCCCAGGCTTTTCCGGGTGCTTAAACTGGTGATGGCTTCCGACCGTGTTCACCAAATACCACCCATCGGCTTTCAGCGCCTGGATAATCTCCCTTGAACTGTAGCTTCTCATGAACTTCCCTCCTGACACGCCAATAATAACACATATAATTCTATTTGTCAATAGTGGAAACAATTATTTTTATATGTGTTTCCTTGTGCCCAGGGTGGACACAATCTATTGCACCCGTGCCCGGTCTCCCTCCGGCCCCGCGCTCCCCGTCCCCGCGCTCCCCGTCCCCGGGAAGCGCGGCCCCAGGTACCCCCTGACCAGGAAGTAGATATCCCGCAGCTGCCGGGCATCCGCACTCCATAGCAGTACAACAATGCGCCGGATCCAGTCGATTTTTGTCGATTGCAAGCTTTTATCTGTCATTTTTGCCGTGCCTCCCGTGGAAAATTTGTAGAATTTGCACCTTGCGGCTCTGCACCGCAGGTGCTAAAATAATCCTATAAACTTCCGGGCGACCTGTCCAGCGCCGAATGTGCCCGATTCGGACACAATCGGGACTTGACCCGGTGCCTGATTTTCCGGGAGGCCAAATTTATGACAAAATGACCGAACTAACCCCCATCTGCGCCGCCCTTCGGCAGGCCAAAGAGGCCGCCGGGGAGAGTAACCAATC
>CAMFMO010000019.1:0-48753 GCA_945963595.1 uncultured Clostridia bacterium
TTTCTGTTTCCAGAGAGGATCTGCTTGTTTTCTTAGGGGTTATTTAACAGCCCCAGTCTAAATTACCCGCGGTACCACTCAAATTGCGTACAGAAACGCACGCCGCTTTCAGGCTCCAACAAGCCCTAGGCACTTACGCAGCCTGCGCGGAAGCCCCTACTTGCAGCGCTTTGGGGAACCTCAGCTCGGAAGGGATGGGATATTATGACTGCTGCCTGCCAGGCTTCCACCGTCCCCGGCTCTCTATATGGTGCGCAACCAAATCCGTCTTCGTCATAGCTTTTTCTATTCACTTGCGCTCATTGTACAGGCAAAACAGCATACTGTCAAGAGTTTTTATCCGGTGCAAAATAGTCCTTCAAGCGAGGACATATTGCGTATCCTCACTGCCGCAATAAACGCGAGGTGGTTTTCCAGGCCGCTTCGGACTGCCATAGAAAGCGAAAAATGGCGCCGCTCTTTTTCGCTGTTTTATCCGTTTTTCGGCGTAAACCGGGGCAGGCCAAACAGGGAAACAATAAAATTGTTCTCCGTCAGCTTCTCATAGAAGTAGCGGTACTTGTCCATCTGATCGGCAGGAATCATATGGGTATGATTGCACAGCTCGCAGATGTCAAATTTCTCCGCATATTTTTTCCATACAGGCCGGCCCTCTCCATTTGGATCTCCGGAAGCACAGAAATCATACCAATAGCCCTGAATCAGCTCCATGAAATCGTAGTCGGCACCCACCCAATGATAGTCAAAGAAGGGGTTGCGCTCGCCCTTGTCCACGCGTCCGAATACATAGGGCATCTCCGCACAGTGCGGACAACCGGCATCCCGTCCCCGCTGGGTCTCATTCTCTTTGGACATCAGCCACACATAGGCATTGCGGCCATACTTTTCGCACAGCTCGCCCAGTTTTACGGAACCCATCAGCATGATATCGGAAGCAATGGTGCTGGCCTGCTTCGCAGCCTGCACACCGGTAGCCGCCGGATACCATTTTTTCATATTCTCGGCATTGTCAGGGAAAGCCTCGTCCAGGTAGGCCATGTATTCCTCAACCGTGAATTTCTCCGCATCCACACAGGGGAACTCCTGAGCGCAGGAGCCGATCATGACATCAAAATCATTGAATTCACCGGCATCCATAATATCAGAGTACCGTTTGGGCAGGAACTCCCCGTCTACACAGAAGCTGAAGCCACCAGCCATTCCTTGATCGCCCACAAAGGCAGTGTATGCGTCATACAGCTCCCAGGCATCCCGGCTTCTCAGCTCCTCAATGCTCTTACAGCCGATGTACTCCATAAACGCAATTCCCCGCTGCTCCAGAACGGAACGGTCCTCAGGCTGCATGAATCCCCAATAGATTGGACCGCTTTCAATAGAGACGCGGTTGACCAGCCCCTTCATCAGTGGAGAGGCATGGAGTGCGCCGGTGCCTGCCGCACCGCCGGACTGGCCGGCCACAGTAATACGATCGGGATCCCCGCCAAACTGGGCAATGTTCTGCTTGACCCACTGGCATGCCTTCCGCATATCATACAGGGCATAGTTGCCGGAGGTGCCGCCAGCCTCTGCCGTCAAATCAGGATGGGCAAAAAAGCCCAAAAAGCCCAACCGGTAGTTAATGGTGACGACTACCACATCCTTGCGGCTTGCAAAACCGGTGCCATCACAGACAACTTCGCAGCCGGAACCGGCCACCATGCCGCCGCCATGGATCCAGACGAAGACAGGCAGCCTGGCATCTGGGGTTTGGGCCGGCGTCCAGATATTCAGATACAGGCAATCCTCTTCATACTGGGACGGTGCCAGGAACTGAGGAACCCCATGGACGTTGGCAGGCATTTCAGGATTCTCCATGACATGCTGGATAGACGCAGCCGAATACGCGGTGGCCTTTCGCACACCGCGCCAGCGGCCCGGATCCTGCGGATGCCGAAATCTCAGCGCACCCACAGGGGGTGCCGCATAGGGGATGCCCTTGAAGATTTTCAGCTTTCCTTCAGTATAACCCTGGAGCCAGCCCTGCGCCACTTGAACCTTCGCATTTTCAAAATTTGTCATTTGAACAGCCTCCCTGATAGAATAAAATGATCTGGCGTGTTATCATCATACTATACCGCCGGAAAATCAAATATCAAAAATGTGAGAATTGATTTCATTTTTGTCTTTTGGACATATTGGGATGGGTTTGGCAAAAGGAGGAAACTTCCGTGCACATTGCGCACGGTTTCTCACACCAGGGAGACAACTTCCTGGAGAACATTATAAATCACACAAATCCGAAACAAATTAGAAAGATAATAAAAGACTCTGCCAGGGAATTGGCGTATAATGGGTATTAGAAAAATGCAAAGGAGCAAAACAATATGGCACTGATTCGCGCTACTTACTTCTCCTCGGCATTGGCCGGACAAAACACGTTCAATCTGGTTCTCCCAAATGATGTCCCCCCTTTCATGGCAGATGCGAACCCCCACTACCAGCGTCCTATGAAAACGCTGGTTCTGCTCCACGGTTACAACGGCGGCACCGATGACTGGGTTGCGGGCAGCAGCATTCAGGAATTGGCGGTCCAGTATAATCTGGCGGTCATTATGCCCAACGGCAGAAACAGCTTCTACTTGGACAAGGAAGCAACCGGCGAGAAATACGCCGCCTTTGTAGGTGACGAAGTTCTGAACTATGCCAGGAAGACCTTCGGCCTGTCCCCCAAGGTAGAGGACACCTTTATCGGCGGCTTCTCCATGGGCGGTTTTGGTGCTCTGCGCACCGGTCTGGCTTTTTCCCACAACTACAGCAAAATTGCGGCGCTGTCCAGCGCCCCAGAGTGTCGAAAAAGTCCAGTTAATGCTGGGCTTTTACTATTATCCATGATATAATGGTCATGGGTGAAGAGAAATGCTAAAAAGTGGAAAAATGGAGCGAGGCGTGTTTGAAATAGTGGACACCGAAAGTCTGGTGCCTGCAAATCATATGCTGCGAAAAATAGACGCTGCTGTCGATTTCGGCAAGATCTACGATATGGTAGAGCCGTTGTACTGTGCTGACAATGGTCGCCCTAGCGTAGATCCAGTTGTGCTGTTCAAAATGGTTCTCATTCAGCATCTGTATGGACTGACTTCTTTGCGCCGCACTGCGGAAGAAGTTTCTCTGAATGTGGCATACCGCTGGTTCCTGGGCTACCGCCTACAGGAAGAAACTCCGCATTTCTCAACCATTAGTTATAACTTCCGTCACCGTTTTACAACCGAAACCGTAGACCGGATCTTCAGCTGGATCCTCATGGAAATGGTAGAGGCCGGGTACGTAGCTCCCGGCGTAGTGTTTGTGGACGGAACCCATATCAAGGCAAACGCAAATCTCAAGAAGACGGTAAAGGAAGAAGTGCCCATTGAGGCAAAGCGGTACGCAAAGGAACTCATGGACGAGGTCAACGCAGACCGGGAAGCCCATGGGAAGAAGCCATTCTCGGATGATGAGAATGACGAGGATAACGAGGATAATGATGTGCCACCTGCTTCTCAAAAAAAGAAACGCGACAATACCTCTAGGAAAAAGCTGAAAAAGCGCAAAAAGGAAGCAAAGAAGACAAAAACAGTAGTAAAAAGCACTACCGACCCAGACTGCGGGCTGTTTGTCAAGGGGGGTGAAGCTTAAATTTGCTGCCATGAATCTGAAAAAGTATGCAAAATGGGTATGGAGGGATAGATACCCTGACAGCTTTTCCTGTATTATATCGCTCGTTTTTCCATTTTTCAGAACAAACCCCAGTTTTGCTTGATGCAGAACTGGGGTTTGTCGACACTCTGAGGAAGCGGGCAATACGTGCCCGCTTCCCTATTCAGATTTCAAAGAGACTTTTGAAAACTCGCAGAATCAGGAGGGAATCTATGAGCATCGAACGTATTTACCAGACGACAACGCAAGCAGACGGCACTGTAATCCATGAATTTGAACTGGGCGGTTTCCAAACCTTTCTGTATATGCCGGCCAGTGATCTGCAAACCAATCTCATCAACTATGGCTTCACCGGCCCTACGCTGGCCGTCTTCCCGGACCGGAAACTTGCCTTCCAGGAGCTGGCAAGCTTTGCCAGGGAAACCGGTCTGCTGGAAATCGCCCGTAGCAACGGCGTTGGCATTGTCTTCATAAATCCAAGAGGCAAGGACTGGAGCAGCGAGGAGCCTGGTGCTTACGAAGCAATGACCGGGAACCTGTCCATTGCCCAAAACAATTTCCGGGACGGCCTTGCCATTCTGAAAAGCGACGAAATTCCGGATGTGATCCATTATAACATTCTGGGCTCCTGCGTTCGGATGTACGTCTACGGCTTTGGCTCCGGCGCGGATTATATTGCTGAGCACTACCTCAGGCCCATGGCAGGTACAGCTGTGCTGGGGGATGTTGGTCAAGCCGCACTGACCATGGTCTGCTGCACGCTGGTGAATGGCAGTGTTATGCCGAAACCGGAAAAAAATGACATCCATGTGGTATCTGTCGGCAATTGTGCAGAATACAACGCTGTCTTGAAGGAATACTGCCTGGATGTCACCGTTGAGACGCAACTTGATCTGAAGCAGGACTTTCTCCGCGTCATTGGCAACTACCGCCGCTGGGGCGGCAAAATCGTCCATGCCTACAACTACGCCGCAGAGGGAATTATTGACAAGGCAGAATCCGTTATGCTGCCCATCTCTGAGGATAACCTGATGTTTGCCAAGCGCAGCCCCTTCCGACGGGCAACGGAGCACAAGGTCGGCTATGTCACCTTCTACGACAAGGGCCTGGATGTCAAAAACGGAAAAGTTCCACTGGTTCTGGTGTTCCACGGCGGCGGTGACTCCGCCTACGCCACTGCATCCCTGGCGGAATGGCCGGAGATTGGTCAGGATGAGGGCTTTCTCACGGTGGCGGTGGAGATGCACCTGGCTGTCTCTGCCAAAGAAGTCTCCGCACTTATCGACCACCTGATGACGGAATACTCCATCGATCCTGAGCGGATTTATGCCACAGGCTTCTCCATGGGCGGTATTAAGAGCTGGGATCTTTACGAGCAGATTCCGCAGCGGTTCGCTGCCTTAATGCCAATGGATGCCATTGACTATGTGGGCAATAATTGTTTCGGCGGCAAGACGGACACCGTCAATCAGGATACGCCGGTACCCCTGTTCTATATTGGCGGCGTGGATTCATTTGGAGTTGAGCTGCCCTGCCACCATGAACGCGCCATTGAACGCATCGCCTATGTCTCCAAGGTAAATCAATTCCGCGCACCCTACCAGGTGTCGCTGAACGATCGGGAAGACTGGCAAGATCCCCTTTACGGTGTTCCCGGTGACCGCACCGAAGTTCTCCATGACGAGATGTTCCCGGAGAGTGAATACACCGTCCACTATTTCAACAGCATTGACGGCAAATGCTACACGGCTTTGATGGGTGTTACCCACCATGCTCACGAAATCCGGCCCTTCACCAACCGCTTCGCCTGGAATTTTGTGAAGCACTTCCGCCGCACTCCGGCAGGTATTGTAATCGAGTGATCGTCCGGTTTCATCCCTGACCATCTACTGCCCACACATCCATAAAAAAGCATTCGGGCGGCCCAGCAACGGGGCCGCCCGAATATTGTTTTACGAATTACTTGTTTCTGTTTTCCAGGTAGGCCTTCTTGGCGGCAGCCAAACCGGCCTTGGCTCCGGCGAAGCCTGCCTTGGCGGCATCGGCTACGTCAGCGGCCACAACAGCGGCAGCCTCCTTGGCGTTCTCGGCGAACTCCTTGGCAGCCTCCTTAGCAGCTTCCTTGGCCTTCTCGCGGTCGGCAGCCTTGGCTTTCTCGGCAGCCTTTTCCGCATCGGCCTTTTCAGCCTCCTGCTTAATGGCAGCCTGGGCAGCAGCCAGACGGGCGATGGGCACGCGGAAGGGGCTGCAGGACACATAGTCCAGGCCCAGAGCATTGCAGAACTCCACGGAAGCGGGGTCGCCGCCATGCTCGCCGCAGATGCCGCAGTGCAGGTTGGGCCGGGTCTTCTTGCCCAGCTCCATGGCAACCTTCATCAGCTTGCCAACACCGTTCTGGTCCAGCTTGGCAAAGGGATCGTTCTCATAGATCTTGGCCTCATAGTAGGCGTTCAGGAACTTGCCTGCGTCGTCGCGGGAGAAGCCGAAGGTCATCTGGGTCAGATCGTTGGTGCCGAAGCAGAAGAACTCAGCTTCCTTGGCGATCTCATCAGCCGTCAGAGCTGCGCGAGGAATCTCAATCATGGTACCAACCTCGTAGGTCAGCTCCACACCGGCAGCAGCAATTTCTGCATCGGCCGTCTCCACGACTACCTTCTTCACGAAGGCCAGCTCCTTGGTCTCGCCAACCAGGGGGATCATGATCTCGGGCTTGATGTCCCAATCGGGATGGGCCTTTTTGACATTGATGGCGGCCCGGATGATGGCCTTGGTCTGCATTTTGGCAATCTCCGGATAGGTGACGGTCAGGCGGCAGCCGCGGTGACCCATCATGGGGTTGAACTCATGCAGGGAGGCGATGATGGCCTTGATGGCCTCTACGCTCTTGCCCTGGGCCGCAGCAAGCTGCTCGATCTCAGCCTGGGTGGTGGGAACGAACTCATGCAGAGGGGGGTCCAGGAAGCGGATACACACAGGGCTTCCCTCCAGGGCCTCATAGAGCTTCTCAAAGTCACCCTGCTGATAGGGCAGGATCTTGTCCAGAGCGGCCTCCCGCTCTGCAACGGTATCGGAGCAGATCATCTCCCGGAAAGCAGCAATCCGCTCGGGGTCAAAGAACATATGCTCGGTACGGCACAGGCCAATGCCCTCTGCGCCCAGCTCCTTTGCCTTCTTGGCATCGGTGGGGGTATCGGCATTGGTGCGAACCTTCATGGTGCGGTACTTGTCGGCCAGAGCCATAATGCGGCCGAATTCACCGGCGATTTCGGCATCCACAGTGGGGATAACGCCTTCATAAATATTGCCGGTTGAACCATCGATGGAAATGAAGTCGCCCTCATGGTAGGTCTTGCCGCCCAGCGTAAACTGCTTGTGCTCTTCGTCCATATTGATCTCGCCGCAGCCGGAGACGCAGCAGGAACCCATGCCCCGGGCCACAACGGCAGCGTGAGAGGTCATGCCGCCGCGAACAGTCAGGATGCCCTGGGCAACCTTCATGCCGGTGATATCCTCAGGAGAAGTCTCCAGACGAACCAGAACAACCTTCTCGCCTCTGGCGGCCCACTTTTCCGCATCCTCGGCAGAGAACACGACCTTGCCGCAGGCAGCTCCGGGAGAAGCGCCCAGGCCACGGCCGATGGGGGTAGCCTCCTTCAGAGCCTTGGCATCGAACTGGGGGTGCAGCAGGGTATCCAGATTCCGGGGGTCGATCATAGCAACGGCCTTCTTCTCATCGATCATGCCCTCGTCCAAGAGGTCACAGGCGATCTTCAGAGCGGCCTTGGCGGTACGCTTGCCGTTACGGGTCTGGAGCATATAGAGCTTGCCGTTCTCCACGGTGAACTCCATATCCTGCATATCCCGGTAGTGGTCCTCGAGCAGGGCGCAGACCTTGACGAACTGCTCATATGCTTCAGGGAACTTGTCAGCCATCTGGGCAATGGGCATGGGGGTACGGACACCGGCCACCACATCCTCGCCCTGGGCGTTGGTCAGGAATTCGCCCATGAGCTTCTTCTCGCCGGTGGCGGGGTCACGGGTAAAGGCCACGCCGGTGCCGGAATTGTCGTTCAGGTTGCCAAATACCATGGGCATGACATTGACAGCAGTGCCCCAGGAATAGGGAATGTCGTTGTCACGGCGGTAGACGTTGGCTCTGGGGTTATCCCAAGAGCGGAAGACAGCACGAATGGCCTCGTATAGCTGCACCTTGGGATCGGAGGGGAATTCCACGCCCAGCTTGGCCTTGTACTCGGCCTTGAACTGGGAAGCCAATTCCTTCAGGTCCTCTGCGGTGAGCTCCACGTCATAGGTGACGCCCTTGCGCTGCTTCATCTCATCGATGAGCTGCTCGAAATACTTCTTGCCCACTTCCATAACCACGTCGGAGAACATCTGGATGAACCGGCGGTAGGAATCGTAGACAAACCGGGCGAAGGCGGGATCGGGATTGCCCTTGATCATGGCATCCACAACATCGTCGTTCAGGCCCAGGTTCAGGATGGTGTCCATCATACCGGGCATGGAGGCACGGGCACCGGAGCGGACGGAGACCAGCAGAGGGTTATTCAGATCGCCGAACTTCTTGCCGTTGATCTGCTCCATCTTGTCCACGTACTCCATGATCTGGGCCATGATCTCGTCATTGATCTTCTGGCCGTCCTCGTAGTACTTGGTGCAGGCTTCGGTAGAAATAGTAAAGCCCTGGGGAACCGGAAGGCCAATTCTGGTCATCTCTGCCAGATTGGCGCCCTTGCCGCCCAGAAGCTCTCGCATGGAACCGTCGCCCTCGGTGAACAAATAAACATACTTGTGAGACATACAATACCCCTTTCAAATACACGGGCAAATACCGCGAATCGATATTTTTTGCCCGATATTTACACATTTGAATTCTCTAAGTGCCAAAACAGTATATCACGATGGCATCCATTTTTCAATAGGATTTCCCAATTCCTGGTAGATTTCACGGTTTGTACAAATTTGATAGATTATTTTGTCAAAACCGACGGTTTTTATACATTGTTTACGGCCCTTTTCCAGCTTGGAAGGGGCCGTGCGTATTTTTATTCGATATTTTTGCATTTATTCCCCGGTATGGAACAGCAGCAGCGACACCCAGGTGACCACATTCTGCCCGTACTGGAACTCCAGTCCGTTCTCCTCCAGCGTAGGAATGATGTTGATGCCCTGGCTTTCCACACAGGGATGCATTTTTTCCGGATGGCGGCAGGGCTTGCCATCCAGGATGGCGCAGCGGCCGCAGATGGCACAGGCCTCGGTAGAGAGAATATAGGGATCCAGTCCATGGGCCCGGAGAATATCCCCCACCTGATCCGTCAGGCGCTCATGGTCCCGGCGGGTGGCAAGGGTTGCCTCCAGATCCGCAATGTCCGCCACCTCCGTCAGGCTGGAAATCAGCAGGGCCTTATTGTAGCTCAGGCACTTGGCTCTGCATTCCGCCACCGTCCCCACCCCAGGCGGGCAGGCCCAGCTTTTGCCGTACATGGCACACTCCGTCTGGCAGATATGGCGCACCCGGTCTGAAAATTCCAGGGTCTGCGGGTCCACCCAGGCATAGATGTACAGGGGCAGCTCGGCAAGCTCCTGCTCAATCGTCTGGTAATTCACACAAATTCCTCCAATATGTCATGGCAAATCCCAAAAGCAGCTATTTTCAGGATATCTGAGCAGGCTTGATCTTCTTCGCCTTCATCAGCACCAGCAGCACCGGCACAGAATAGACCACTGGCCCTGCATAGCGAACAGCTCCGTTGACATGGGTCAGCAGCAGCCCAGCGATGGCCAGCAGTACCGGCAAGGCCATTTGCTTTTTTTCTCTGCTGCCCGCATACCAGGCGGCAAGTCCAAGCAGCAGCCCCAGCCAATTGTAAATGCCGGAAACCACAAAAATCCGCACAGGATAACTATGCTCAAAGTCCCAAAGCTTTGACTCCGCAGCACGCCTGGCGTCGCTTTCCAGCCAACTGGAGAAGCCGCTCAGCTGGGGTTCCACATAGTCAAAACCGATCGACACCCCGCCGATGGTCTTCTCCACATCCCATGCAAAGGGACAGAAATACCAGTTTCTCGAATATACCACCGCTTCCAGCATGGTCAGCGGGTGCTTCAGCGCCAGCTTGCCATGCAGCAGCAAATAGCGCTGCACCTGCATTGGAGTATCCGCATGATAGGTAGCCTTGATCGCATCCACAATTTTGGGGTCGTACTGCGTCACCACCGTATCATAGTCCAGAACCTGGGAGATGATTTCCTTTTCCTTTTCCGTGACCCAATCGGGGTGGATGCTGCAATAATAGCCCGTTAATTGATAGAAAAAGCTGTAGTTTTCCTTTTCCTCCGGGCTTTCGATGCCGACTGCCGGATAAAGCGCCCAGTTCACCAGACAGTGCAGCGCCACCAATGCCAGGCAGGCAGCCACCGCAAACCGGCGCAGCTCTTTTTTCCCCACCAGGCACAGCAAAATCAGCGCGGAAAGGTACATTCCGCCCTTTCTGGCAGCCCCGCACAAAAGTGCCAGAATAAGCAGCGGGACCGTGTTTCTTTTAGAGCCATCCTCCAAAGTCCGGCAGTAAAAGATAATCAGCAGCAAAAACAGCGGACTGTAAACAGAATCCTTCAAAGCCCCCTGGGCCATGGAGACATACATCATGGCGAGGCCAAAAAACAGGCTGAGCAAAAAGCCAATATACTTCTTGCCGGAACGGGACGCAGCCTCTTCACAGCCAAAGCTCAGGGCATACAGTCCCAGGATGACCTGGAACAGGACGCAGAAAAACAGCCCCAGATTGTTTCCGCCCAGACGCTGTCCCAGGGTCATGAGGAACCCATAGACAAAGGTCAACAGCACGGGCGAGGAGGCCTGGATCGGCTGATAACCCTGGTACTGCAAAATCTGCACCGTGGTATCCAAATAAATAGACCCGGGAGACCGCAGAATCAGCAGCGGCAGCCAGCACAGCAGGATGATTCCTGCCCACAGCAGCTGCCACTTAGGCCGGAAGGACGTCCGCTCCCCCATGGGTACGGACATCCAGCTGCAAAACAGCAGAATCAGGCTGTAAAAGCTGGCAGTCATGGATATCCAGAACAGCAGATTTTCCAGGAGCCCAATCTGGGGCACCGCCACAAGGTTTACCAGCTTTTGGGTCGGTGACAGGTAAATGAGCGTATTCTGCGTAAAAAACAGGGCAAGTATCAGCGCCGGAGCCCGGAATTTCTTCTTTGCCCCCCGGAGGCCCCACAGCTGCACCGCCGCAAGGGCAAGCATTGCCAGGGAATACACAAAAAGCGGGAGTTTTGCCCGTTTGCCACCATAGAGCAGCGTATAAACGATATGTCGAAAAATGCCGTCCTCCGGTGCCGCGCCGCGGGAAAGCGCCAGCCGCACCAGCTCTTCGACAAACATCACGCAGGCCCAAAGGCAGACAACCAAGACTGTTTTCCAGGGAATACGGTTGGATTTTTTCATTTTGTCGCTCCTTTTTCCTCGCTCTCCCAGGGGAAGGGCTTTCTTTTCAGCACAGAGGAACGTATGTAGCGGAAGGTCTCCGCCTCTCCCCGGTCCCGGAGCATTTCCAGCAGAAACGCAAGCGCCCGCTCCGTATCCGGATGCATCAGCGTCCGCTCCCGGCTTTTGACAAAGTAATTGTAAGGGGAAGCCGACGTGTAGTTCTTCCCCTCGTAGGTCATGCAGGCGGCCCGGCGGTCCATAACCATCTCCACCAGGTATTTTCTGGGCATGGGCACCGGCTCATAGCGCTTGGTTGTAGGGCTCAGGTCCGTCCAGTATTCATAGTGGTGCCGGTTGCGGCCCTTGTGGTGCATCCATGCCTCGCTGTAGCCCTTTTGCTCCCGTTCGGCGGCATTGGGACTGCGGTAGCCCTGGTAGTATTTGATGCCCTGCCGGAATTCCGTCGGGGAAAACTTACTCAGATCATGGGTAAGTCCCTGGCGGTATAGCCCCACCCGAAAGCAGCCTTTGCAGACCAGCCAGCGATGATGGGATACGGTTTTCAAATGCCCCCAGAAGTTCATGCCCTTACCCTTCCGATACAACGATCTCAGACACCTGCAGGCCCGGATTTCTCCGGCAGGTGAAATCGATGGCCCAGTAACTTGTGAATACCAGCAGGTTTCTACCCTTGTAGTCCTCCAGCAGCTCGGCATCGCTGCCCAGGTTCATATCCGTCAGGTCTCCGGGATAGCTGTCGATCAGGCGGATTTCCTCATAGGGCAGACCCTCCATGCGCAGCTCCACACCATACTCGTTTTTCATGCGGTATTGGAACACGTCAAATTGCAGCGTACCAACAACACCCACAATGACCTCTTCCATACCGGAATTGGGCACCTTGAAAATCTGGATGGCGCCTTCCTGAGCAATCTGCTCCGTACCCTTGACAAACTGCTTGCGCTTCATGGAGTCCTTGGCGGAAACTCTGGCAAAATGCTCCGGAGCGAAGGTAGGAATTCCGGAATAGGAGAACTTCTTGCCCGGAACGGTAATGGTATCGCCAATGGAGAAGATGCCCGGGTCGAAGACGCCGATGACGTCCCCGGCGTAAGCCTCGTCCACAATTTCCCGCTCGGCAGCCATCATCTGCTGGGGTTGGCTCAGGCGCATTTTCCGGTTGCCCTGGACATGGAAATACTCCGCATCCCGCTGGAATTTTCCGGAGCAGAGGCGCATAAAGGCCAGCCGGTCCCGGTGGGCCTTGTTCATGTTGGCCTGGATCTTAAAGACAAAGGCGGAGAAATCCGGGCTAAAGGGATCAATGGTGCCGCAGTCCGCCACCCGTGCCAGAGGGGGCGGTGTCAGCTTCAGGAAGGACTCCAGGAAGGGCTCAATGCCAAAGTTGGTCAGCGCAGAGCCGAAGAACACCGGACTCAGCCGGCCCCGGCGGACCTCTTCCATATCCATTTCCCGTCCGGCGGACAGCAGCTCCACATCGTCAATGAGCTGGCGGTGCTTCTCTTCGGAATCCAGAAGCTGGGCAACCTGAGGATCGTACAGGTCTACGGCGTGCTTGCCCGCCTTGTTCTTGCCGGAAACGCCGGAGAAGAACAAAAGCTCACTCTTCTCCCGGTCGTAAACGCCCTGAAAGTCCTTGCCGGAGCCGATGGGCCAGTTCATAGCGTAGGTCTCAATGCCCAGCTCCCGCTCCAGCTCGTCCAGCAGGTCGAATGGATCCCGGGCTTCTCGGTCCATTTTGTTGATGAAGGTGAAAATAGGAATGTGCCGCATGGCGCAGACCTTGAAAAGCTTCCGGGTCTGGGGCTCTACACCCTTAGCGCCGTCGATGACCATGACGGCAGAGTCCGCCGCCATCAGGGTACGGTAGGTGTCCTCAGAAAAGTCCTGGTGGCCCGGGGTATCCAGGATGTTGATGCAGAAGCCTTCATACTGGAACTGCATCACAGAGGACGTAACGGAAATACCGCGCTGCTTCTCGATCTCCATCCAGTCGGAAGTGGCGGCACGGGAGTTCTTCTTTCCCTTGACCACGCCGGCCTGGGCAATGGCCCCGCCGTAGAGCAGGAATTTTTCCGTCAAAGTGGTTTTACCGGCGTCGGGATGGGAAATGATGGCAAAGGTCCGGCGGCGGCTGATTTCTTCTTGCAAAGTTGACATAGCTTTTCCTCCACGTAAAATTTCGTATTCTTCAAAACCGCAGAGGACTAATGGGGAATCCGAAAATGCATAATGGCCTCCATAGGTTTGCTCATAATAAATCATCTTATTTTATCACAGGTTTTCCCTATATACAAGCATTTTTTTGCAAAGTGCGGTACAAAAAGCGGCCCGAATCCCATGTTTGGCGATTCGGGCCGTAAAAGCTATTGTGTCAGCGTCAGGTACTGTTCCCACAGGAAGCGCTCCGGGACATCCTCCAGATCAAAGGCCTGCCGAATGCCGGTGCAGATTCTCTGGAGCTTGGCCTGGAGAATGGGCGACGCAAAGTCCTCCTCATTGCCAGGGGTGCAGGCGCACTCAAAAATCCGGGCCCGGTCCTCGGCAGGAAACGTCATGGCATAGTTGTCAATAAACACCCGGTCCGGGCCGGTCAGCAGCGCCTTATAGGGGGTCATATCCGCGTTCAGGTCCAGACTGTAGGCAAAATCCTGGGGATTCAGATCATTCCAATTGTCATAAGCTCCTGTCTTGGTCAGCACCCGGTTGTCGATCAGGTGGCTGAATTCATGAAAGAGGGTATGCTTCAAGCTGTCCTCTTCCTTTGGCGCCAAAGCGATGTAAAAATGGCTGCCGTTCTGGAATTGCAGCCCCTCGGCAGAGTCCAGGCTGCCGGATTCCGCCGTGCCCTGGATGGTGTCCACAATGCAGACCGTCAAATCCTCCCAGTCCTGCCGGAGCTTTGTCAGGAACCCCTCCGGGAAGGCTTCCAGCGTGACCTTCAGGTCTTCCAGGGCCCAGTTTGTCTTGTCCACCCGGTATTCCGCCGCAAAAACATAGTCCCAGGGTGCGCAGGCAGCGGCCTTCTCGAAAAGCAGCACCGTAATGCCGTATTGCGCCCCCATCTCCCGGGCAAGGGCCTCACAGGATGCCTGTCCCTGCACATCCGGGAAATCCCGGGTATAATAGGGCTCCAGACAGCTGTCCTCGGACACCGGAGAAAACGCCTCGTAATTCCAGCGCAGAATCCACCAGGCCGTCTCCTGGGTGCTGTGAGCCGAAATATAGAGCGTTCCGTCCGCGCCGACGCAGCCCGTTCCCACCAGGTCAACTTCCGGCAGCAGTACGCTGCAGCGCAGAATCCCCCGAGAGAGGGCATAGAGCCGCAGCGTCAGCCCTGCTGTGTCATTCCGGCAGGTAATGAGGCCCCCGATTTCCGGCAGAAATCCCACCATCTGTTCTCCCTCTTCCAGCGTTAGCTTTTGGGCTCCGCCACTGTCTGGCAGGAGCAGGACCTGGCCGTCCTCCAGCAGAATGCCCAGCCCCGTCTCAAACCGGCAGGCATCCGCAACTGCGAGGCTCGGGTACTGGGTGCTGCCGTCGGCTGCGGAAACCAGCAGCGTTTTCCCGATGCCGTCCTCATCCGTCAAGTGCAGCAGCAGCAAATCTCCCAGACACTGAACGGTTCCGTCGGTAAAGGCCATGTTGTCCCGCAGCAGGGAAGCCAACCCCGTAGACAGGTCCAGCACCTTCAGGCAGCCTTCGCTGAGATAGTACAGCCGACTCCCCTCCAGCCCGGGCACGCCCAGAACTACGTCCGGAATGGAGACCGTTTGCAGCAGGGCAAAGCTCCCGTCCAAAATCTGCACCGCGCTGCCGTCAAAAAGCCACACGCCGTCGCTTCCCGTTTGCAGCACCGTATCGGCCTGCCGCGTGCTGCCGGGGGTCAGGCTCGCACCGGACAAGCGCGTCAGTTCCCCGTCCCCGGAAAGAAGCACGTCCTCCCCCATGGCCCATATGCGGCAGAAGCCGGAGACCTCTGTAGGAAAGACCTGCATCATGCCACTGGTCTGGGTCTCCAGGCTGTGGCCCGGGGTATAGAGCGCACCGGCTACGGTGGTCTCCGTAGTTGGAGCCGACTGTGCGGCGCATCCGGCAAGCAGCAGCGCGAGCAGCAGGGCAAGAAATTTCATAGTCACTGTCTCCTGGCAAGGGTGTAGTCGTCCCCCTGGCGATAATAGGGGCACTGCTGGGACCGGGAAGAGAGAATACGGTACACCTCGTCCTCATCCAAGTCCATCATGCAGTAGTATTCATCGAACTCTTCATCATAATCATAATACCAGCAGCTGTCGCATTGGGTCGAATCCATTACGCTTCCTCCAAAATCCGGAAAGAAAAGTTTCCGTCTTCGTAAATAAGATAGCTGTGGCTCCCATCCTTGGGGATGGATACACTGCCCGGGTTCAGGCAACGGATCCCCGCCACCTCTTCGTCCAGCTTCACATGGGTGTGGCCGAAAAGGAACACACTGCCCTTCGGCAGGGGTGGAAGATTCTGGGGATTGGCATGGTGCCCGTGGGTCAGATAGAAGGTCTTTCTATCCACCAGCAGCTGGGAAAAATCCGCAAGGCAGGGAAATGGCAGCACCATCTGGTCCACCTCTGCCTCGCAGTTCCCTCGAACGGCAATGATCTTCTCCGCCAGAGCGCTGAGCATGGGGATTACTTTTTTCGGGGCATAGTCCCGGGGCAGGTCGTTTCGGGGGCCATGATACAGCAGGTCTCCCAGCAAAATCACCCGATCCGGGTTTTCTTTTTCGATTTCCTCGCAAAGTCTGCCGCACCAATAGGCGCTGCCGTGGATATCGGATGCAATCAGAAGTTTCATAATCTTTCTCCTATTCAATACCAATTTTGTCCCTGCCCAGCTTCAAAAAGACGGTTGTCCCCTCTCCCGGGGCAGATGCTATGGAAATGCCGTGGCCCAGTCGGTCACATACCCGCTTGCACAGATACAGTCCAATGCCGCTGGCCTTTTTGTCCGAGCGGCCGTTGTAGCCTGTGAAGCCCTTTTCAAAGATCCGGGGCAGATCCTCCGGGGCAATACCAATGCCCGTATCCCGAATCACCAGCGTATCCGGCTCCTGCCAGAATATGGAAATCTCCCCGCCGGGGGTATATTTCAGTGCATTGGACAGCAGCTGCTCCAACACGAAGCTCAGCCACTTTTCGTCCGTCAGCACCATCTGTCCGGTCTCCTGCAGCCGCAGCCGCAGTTTTCGGTCGATGAATTCCCCGGCAAACCGCCGGACCGCTCCCCGGATAATGGGGTCCAGGTCCTGGGTCTTCAATACATAGTCCCCCGTTTCGGCATCCAGGCGCAGATAGGTCATGGCCATTTCCACGTATTGGGCAATGCGATTCAGGTCCCCCCGGAGTCCCCGGGCCAGAGGAGAATCCTCGTTTTGCAGCTTCAGCCCCATGGCGGCAATAGGGGTCTTGATCTGGTGGGCCCAGGCGGAAAAATAATCCGTCTGGGTGGTAAAGCGGTCCGCGCTGGCGGTTTGCAGCCGGGCCATATCCTCCAGCTGCTTTTCCAGCAGTGCTGCACAGTCCCGCTCCGTCTGGCTTTTCCCCTGGGGCAGCTGCTCCCGGGTCAGCTCCGGAAGCTGTTCCAAACGCCGATAGGCTTCGTGAACCCGGCGGAACCGGCGGTAATCCCGCAGCAGAAGCAGCACGCCCAATCCCAGGCACAGCGCCGCCGGGTAGGCCGCCGCCTGCCAGGGCACATGGTACAGGAGAAAGGTCCCCGCAAAAATGCCTGTGAAAAGGCACAGGCAGGCAATTGCCTTGCCCCGCTCCCGCAGATACACAAAGAAAAGCCCTTTTTCAGTCTCCAAGCAAATACCCCACTCCGAATTTCGTTGTGATAAAGCCGGTGAGCCCTGCACCGTCCAGCTTTCGGCGCAGGCGGTTTACATTAACCGTCAGGGTGTTCTCGTCCACAAAGCTGTCCGAGGCCCAGAGCCGCTCCATGAGCTTCTCCCGGCTGACCACCTGCCCCTTATTCTCCATCAGGCACAGGAGGATTCTGTATTCGTTTTTCGTCAGTTCGATTTTCTCTCCGCGGAAGCGGAGGCTGTTGTCCCCGGTGTTCAGCTCCGCGCCCCGGTGCTCCAAAATGGGGGCAGTGGGATGAAAATCATAGCACCGCCGGAGCAATGCCTGGACCTTGGCCACCAGCACCGTCCTGTCAAAGGGCTTGGCAATAAAATCGTCTCCGCCCATATTCATCGCCATGACGATGTTCATATTGTCCGAGGCGGAAGACAGGAAAATAATGGGCGCATTGGAGCATTTTCTTATCTCATTGCACCAGTGATAGCCATTGAAAAAGGGCAGCATAATATCCAGCAGCACCAGCTGTGGCTGAAATGCCTGAAAATCCACCATAACGTCCCGGAAATTCTCCACGCAGCGGCTTTCCAGCCCCCCAGTGGCTCAGCTCCTCCGCCACGGCCCGGGCAATGGTCTGCTCATCCTCCACAATCAGGATGCGATACATGACTCCACCTCCTTTGGGGGTATCTTACCGCAAATCCCGCAAAAAAGCAAGGGCAGCCCCCGCGGGGATTGCTTTTTCCGTCGCAAACTGGGATGATAAGAGACTGAAAGATTACAAAAGGAGGCCACGCCATGCCGCAGGTTGGAACCATTCACAAGCTCGCAGGCAGCAAATATCTTTCCCTGTACCAGATGGACGCCGTTCAGCGGGACGGAACGCATTTTGACTACTATATGGCTTCCCGAATTGGAGACGCTGCCCGCCTGAAAGCAGCCACAAAGGAAAACCACGCCGATGGCGTTGTGATCTTTGCGGCTGATGACCAGGACCGGATCGTCCTCATCCGGCAGTACCGCTACCCTGTGGGCAGGTTTGTCTATGAGCTGCCCGCCGGACTTGTAGAGCCCGGAGAGGACCCCAGGCAGGCTGCCGTCCGGGAGCTTTTTGAGGAAACCGGGCTGACTCTGACCCCCGTGGAGGACCACGGCTGGGGCCGTCCCTTTAATACCACCGAGGGCATGACAGACGAGAGCTGCGCCACGGTTTTCGGCAGATGCACCGGTTCCCCCACCAGCAGCCATCAGGAGGACAGCGAGACAATTCAGGTGGTTCTGGCCGACCGAGCGGAAGCCGCCCGGATCCTGCGGGAAGAGGAGCTTGCCATCATGTGTGCCTATCAGCTCATGCGCTATGTATCCGGCTCAGGGGATCCCCTGGCCTTTTTGGAGGAACCGTAAATGTCACATACCATTGCCGCCGTCTCCACCGGGAACCAGGTTTCTGCCATCGGCATCCTGCGGCTTTCCGGGGAAGGCTGTATTGAAATCGCGGAGAAGGTCTTTTCCCGCTCCCTGCACGAAACACCAAACCGACTGCTGGTGCTGGGCGAGCTGCGGGACATCCAGGGGCGGACCATTGACCAGTGCATGGCCGTGGTCTCCCGGGCACCCCACAGCTATACGGGAGAAGACACCGTAGAGTTTCACTGCCATGGCTCCCCTGCCGTGCTGGCAGAGGGCTTAAGGAGTCTCTATGCTGCCGGGGCCAGACCTGCCCAACGGGGAGAATTCACCAAGCGGGCCTTTTTGAACGGGAAGCTGGACCTGACCCAGGCCGAGGCCGTCATCGATCTGATTGAAGCGGATACCGCAGACGCTGCGGCCAACGCCGCCGGGCAGGTAGGCGGCAGGCTGCAAAAGGTGCTGCTGCCGGTGTATGACCATCTGACAGACCTGTGCAGCCACTTTCACGCCGTTCTGGACTATCCCGATGAGGACATCGATGACTTTGGTCTTTCCAACTATGCCGCTTCCCTGCGCAGCGATGCCAAGGCCCTCTATGCCCTTCTGCAAACCTACGGCCAGGGGCGGATTTTGCGACAGGGCGTTAAAACCGCCATTGTGGGCAGGCCCAATGTGGGAAAATCCAGCCTGCTGAACGCTCTGGTAGGCTTCGACCGGGCCATCGTCACCGATATCCCCGGCACCACCCGGGATACGGTGGAGGAGTCCGTCCTTGCAGGCTCCACCCGGCTGCGTCTGGTGGACACCGCCGGTATCCACGAAACCGCCGACACCGTAGAGGCCATCGGCGTTGACCGGTCCCGGAAAGCATTGGAAGAAGCAGATCTGGTTCTCTTTGTCTGCGACGGCAGCGTTCCGCTGACCGCTGAAGATCAGGCGATCATAGAGGCGTGTCTGGACGCGCCCCAGGCCATTGCTCTGATCAACAAATGCGACCTGGGCACCCAGGTGGAGCCCAGTGACCTGCCCTTTTTGAACGTCATCCCCATCAGCGCCGCCACCGGGGACGGTCTGGAGCTGCTGCGGGGCTGCATCGATGATCTGTTTGCCGGAGAAAGCAAGTGTGACGGCTCCATTCTCACCAATCCCAGGCAGTACGATGCCTGCCGCCGGGCCTATGAAAGCCTGCTCTCCGCCCTGCAGGGGCTAAAGCTGGGCGTGACTCCCGATGCGCTGCTGCTGGATGTGGAGGCCGCTATGGAGGCCATAGGAGAAGTCACCGGCGCCACCGTCCGGGAGGACATCACCAATCGAATTTTTGAACGCTTCTGCGTAGGAAAGTAAGGAAAAACATGATCTATCTCGATAATTCCGCCACCACCAAGCCCTGTGCCGAGGCCGTGGAGGCTGTCGCCCAGGCGCTGACCCAGGACTGGGGCAATCCCTCTGCACTGTATGACTTCGGCATCCACGCCGCCCGGCAGCTGCGCAGCGCCCGCCATGCCGTCGCCGCCGCCATGGGCGCGGAACCGGACCGGGTGTTCTTCACCTCCTGCGGCACCGAGGCCGACAACTGGGCCGTCTACGGCGCCGCCAAGCGCCTGGGCAAACGGGGAAAGCACATCGTCACCACCGCCATAGAGCACCACGCCATTTTGAATTGCATGAAGGACTTGGAGGCCCAGGGCTTTGAAGTAACCTACCTGCAGCCGGACAACTTGGGCAATATCTCTCTGGATTCCCTGAAAGCCGCCCTTCGGAAGGACACCGTTCTTGTATCCATTATGATGGTCAACAACGAGGCGGGTTCCGTCATGCCCATTGCTCAGATGGCAAAGCTCACCCACCGGCTCTGCCCCGACGCCATTTTTCACACGGATGCCGTACAGGGCTTCCTGAAAATTCCCTTCCAGGCCAAAACCCTGGGAGCGGACCTGATTTCCGTTTCCAGCCACAAAATTCATGGCCCCAAGGGTGCCGGAGCGCTGTACATCTCCCCCAGACTCAAGTCCTTCCCGCCCCTAATCCACGGCGGCGGGCAGGAAAACAATCTGCGCAGCGGCACGGAAGCAACCCCCGCCCTCTTTGGCTTCGGTGCAGCCGCCGCTGCCGGAGCCAAGACCTTCCGGGAGGACATTGCCCGGGAGCGGGCATTGCTGGAAAACCTCTGCACCCGGCTGGAAACCCTGCCCGGAGTACAGCTGAACGGTGCCCATGAAGCCCCCCATATTCTCAGCATATCCATTCCGGGGGTGCCCACCCAAAATTCCATCAACATCCTGCAGGATGCGCAAATTTGTGTCTCTGCCGGTTCCGCCTGTGCCAAGGGCCACAGAAGCCATGTGCTCACCGCCATGAATGTCCCCGAGCAGGCCATTGATTCGGCATTCCGGGTCTCTCTGAGCCGGGAAACCACCCAGTCCGAGATCGATGCACTGGTGGAAACCATTCGGAAAGACATTCTCCCCCGGATTTGACAGATTCCTACGTTGCAAATTCCACAAAAATCGCCGCATTCCGGGAATTCTTCCGTGCAATGCGGCATTTTTTGCAATTTCGAAAAAATTTATTGCAAAAGCAGTTGAAATCTGCCCTGCAATCTGCTACAATACCGGTCAGAAAATGCTTTGAGAGGAGCACACTTGTCTATGAGCTATGTAAATGAAATCCTGGAGCGGGTTGCCGCTCAGAACCCCGGCCAGCCGGAGTTCCTGCAGGCCGTAACAGAGGTCCTGGAATCTCTGCGGGTTGTCATTGAAAAAAATGAGGACTACTACCGGAAGAACGCTTTTCTGGAGCGTCTCGTCACCCCGGAGCGGATCGTCATGTTCCGTGTTCCCTGGGTGGATGACAAAGGCCAGGTTCAGGTAAACAACGGCTACCGGGTGCAGTTCAACAGCGCCATCGGCCCCTACAAGGGCGGCCTGCGGTTCCATCCCAGCGTCAACCAGGGCATTCTGAAATTCCTGGGCTTTGAGCAGACTTTCAAGAACTCCCTGACCGGTCTGCCCATCGGCGGCGGCAAGGGCGGCGCCGACTTTGACCCCAAGGGCAAGTCCGACCGGGAGGTCATGGCCTTCTGCCAGAGTTTCATGACGGAGCTGTACAAGTATATCGGTGAAAACGAAGACGTTCCTGCCGGTGACATCGGTGTGGGCGGCCGGGAAATCGGCTACCTGTACGGCCAGTACAAGCGCCTGACCGGCCAGTACGAGGGTGTGCTCACCGGCAAGGGCCTGAGCTACGGCGGCAGCCTGGCCCGTACCCAGGCCACGGGCTACGGCCTGCTGTACCTGACGGACGAGATGCTGCGCTGCAACGGCAAGGACCTGAAGGGCAAGACCGTTGTGGTCTCCGGTGCGGGCAACGTCGCCACCTACGCCATTGAAAAGGCATGGCAGCTGGGTGCAAAGCCCGTCACCTGCTCCGACTCCACCGGCTGGATTTACGACCCCGACGGCATTGACGTGGCAACCCTGATCGACGTGAAGCAGGTCAAGCGCGCCCGTCTGACGGAGTACGCCAAGGCACGGCCCAAGTCCGTGTATCACGAGGGCAAGGGTGTTTGGACCACCAAGTGCGATGTGGCACTGCCCTGCGCCACCCAGAACGAGCTGCTGCTGGATGATGCCAAGGCATTGGTTGCAAACGGTTGCTTCGCCGTGGTCGAGGGTGCCAATATGCCCACCTCTCTGGATGCCACCAAGTACCTGCAGGACCAGGGAATCCTCTTCTGCCCCGGCAAAGCTGCCAACGCCGGCGGCGTAGCCACCTCCGCTCTGGAGATGACCCAGAACTCCCAGCGCCTGAGCTGGACCTTTGAGGAAGTGGACGCCAAGCTGAAGGACATCATGGTGAACATCTTCCACAACCTGGATGCAGCTGCCAAGGAATACGGTATGGAGGGCAACTATGTAGCCGGCGCAAACATCGCCGGTTTCCTGAAGGTTGCCGACGCCATGAACGCCCAGGGTATTGTATAAAGAGCTGCATAAAAAAGATCCCGCAGGTTTTCCTGCGGGATCTTTTTTGCAAAAATTACGCTTCTCTCTATATTCTAATGCTATGCTTAGTGCCTTCCTAAGAATATTTTCTCTGCATCAATGGACGGAATGGTTACAGATGCGCCCATAACTGTAGTATACGTTTCTGTTCCATCGCATTCACCGTAAACGGTAATATAATCGCCCTCAATAATGCCATTGGCTGTGCCGCCATAGCAAGTCACATAGAATTTATTATCCCAGCTTCCCCGAGTAGCGACACGCAGGACTGTACTGAACAGTCCATTTGACACCTGTACAACTCGACCATATATGGACATTTGATTGCCCTTATACGTCGAAGGGGAGCGCATGATGTTAGTATAATTGCCTGTCGGATAAGATGTAGCATCATAGCAGGCACTATGGTCCACTTTAATCGTAAGGCTAGTTGAGCTGCGGCTATCTGATTTGTCTGTTAGCGTGATAGATGCCATACCAGCTTTATCCGGTAAAATATACAAGGTAACATTTTCACCGTCTTGCTCCATATCCGCTGCAAAATAGGTGCATTTTTTCGGAGAAATGGAGATATTTCCCGGCTTTCCATAGTATTTGAACGACACCTTCAAACCGTCCTTGGAGGTCACCGTATATTCCTTTTGATCGACAGCAATACTAGGAACAAAGATATTGATTTTTGCTGTTAATTTGCTTCCGTCTACAGCAGTGCATGTAATCGTTGCCGCACCACCATTTACAGCTGTCACTGTTCCATTTTTATCAACGGTCGCCACGGAGACATCCGAGCTTTCCCATGTCACGTTCTTATTGGTTGCATTTTCCGGTGCAGCAATGACAGATAGAGTGGTCGCTGCGCCTTTATTCAGCGTAATTGTATTTGAAGGCGCGTCAATTTTCAAGGAAGTTACCATTTGAATAACCGTAACCTCACACATATCCGAACTTCCGCTTCCATCCGCAGCTGTGCAGGTAATCTTCGTCGTACCGGGAGCCACCGCAGAAATTCTGCCATTTGCAGCAATTGTCGCTATTTCAGGATTAGACGATTCCCAAATCAAGTCCTTTTTACTGGCAGTATCAGGGGCAATCATTGCAACCAGGTTCTGTCCACCACGAACATTTAACGTCAATGCTTTGCTGTCCAGAGAAACAGACGAAACAGCCTGTAAAACCGTAACCTTGCATGTTGCATGGGGCGGCGTTGCAAATTCATCTTTCGAAGTTGCTGTAATAATCGTTGTTCCGGGTGCTATGGCATGGATATTGCCTGTATTATCAACAGTTGCCACGTTCTCATCGGACGAGGCCCATATCACCTCTTGTTCAAACGCGTTTTCCGGTTCTACAGAATAATGAAGCGTGGCACTCGCCGCATCCGGATCTTTCTCAGCAATCAGAAGTGTCGTATCCTGTGCATCCAAAGCAATCCCAGTTACGGGTAGGATTCCATGCACAGTAGCTTGTGCAAAAATATACTCATCATCAGATGCTGTACAGGTAATCACAGCATCGCCATATCCAACTGCTGTAACGGTACCTGTTGCAGATACAGTTGCCACTGTATCGTCTGAGGATGACCAAATAAATTCCGTACTCTCTGGAGCATCATCAACTACACGTTTGACATCAGGCTCGAAGGTAAAGCTCTTTGATTGATAAACAGACACATCTGTTTGATTTAAGGTTATAACTCTGTTCCCGTTTTCGATTGCATATTGCCGCTCTAAAACCTTAATGTAATCATCCAGTTCTTCCCGAATCGTTACCAGTTCATCATAAGAGAACCCAGACCAATCGATTGAGGACGCTTCTTCTGCATAGACAGGTATTGCTGCACAAATCATTCCCAGAATGAGTACCAAGAAAAGTGCAAATGACCGTTTCATTTTCATTTGATTATTCTCCGTTTCTTCAAGCTGTACGAATCGATTACTATTTAGAATATTGTCTGCACCTCAAACCATACAATTTAAAAGTTGCCAAGCTGTAATTACCACCATCTCCTTGGCACGGTTTTATGAGAACTACGCAGATGCCTCCTCTCGTATGTTTTGGTCTTAGTGCATTTTAATTATTACACAACAATTACAACGTGTCAAGTTATATATATAATATCCTACGTTGTCGCTTTTGATTGGCTCAACCGCTATACTAAGTAGGGGTGATGGGATGCTAAAGCAACAGTATGAAAAATACAAATACCTTGGCCTGAACATTGCCTATTACCGTAAAGAAAAGGGCCTATCGCAAAATGCATTGGCTGAATTGGTTAATATTAGCAGAACACACATGAGTAGAATTGAAACAGCAGACTGTGCAGTTTCATTGGACGTTGTGTTTGCCATTTGTGATGTTTTAGATGTTTCTCCTATGAAACTATTTGATTTCAGACACTAATTTCTTAAACATCCCCATTCTCTCCCATTTTTGTCAAACATGATTCATGCGGGGAAATCGCAATCCCTACCATAAAAAACTCCCGCAGGAGAAAATCCTGCGGGAATTCTTTTTAGGACGATTGACGATTACGCCTTGCCGTCGGAGCCCAGAACGTGAACGATCTTGTGGGCGACCATGTCCTTGACAGCCTGACGGGCGGGCTTCAGGTACTGGCGAGGATCGAAGTGATCGGGATGCTCGTAGAAGTACTTGCGGATGTTGCCGGTCATAGCCAGACGGATATCGGAGTCGATATTGATCTTGCAGACAGCCAGCTGAGCAGCCTTCCGCAGCTGATCCTCGGGGATGCCGATGGCATCGGGCATATTGCCGCCGTAGGTGTTGACCATCTTCACGAATTCCTGAGGAACGGAAGAGGAGCCGTGCAGAACGATGGGGAAGCCGGGCAGACGCTTGATGCACTCCTCCAGAACGTCGAAACGCAGGGGGGGCGGAACCAGAATGCCGTCGGCATTCCGGGTGCACTGAGAGGGCTTGAACTTGTAAGCGCCGTGGCTGGTGCCGATGGCAATGGCCAGGGAGTCGCAGCCGGTGCGGGAAACGAACTCCTCAACCTCTTCGGGATGGGTGTAGCTTTCCTTGCCGTGCTCAACAGCCACTTCGTCTTCCACGCCGGCCAGAGTGCCCAGCTCAGCCTCGACAACAACGCCGTGGTCATGGGCATACTCAACGACCTTCTTGGTCAGGGCGATGTTCTCCTCGAAGGACTTGGAGGAGGCATCGATCATAACGGAGGTAAAACCGCCGTCAACGCAGCTCTTGCACAGCTCGAAGCTGTCACCATGGTCCAGGTGCAGCGCGATGGGGATTTCGGGATTTTCAATGACGGCAGCCTCGACCAGCTTCACGAGGTACGTGTGGTTGGCATAGGCGCGGGCGCCCTTGGAAACCTGCAGGATGACAGGAGACTTCAGCTCGCCGGCAGCTTCGGTGATGCCCTGAACGATCTCCATGTTGTTGACGTTGAAAGCGCCGATGGCGTAGCCGCCGTCGTAGGCCTTCTTGAACATTTCGGTTGTTGTTACGAGAGCCATTGGAATCAATCCTTTCATATATAGAGGACTTGCGCCCTCCTGTATTCCAAAACATATTATAGCACATTTTGGGAATAATTCAATAATTATATTTGCCAAATGAAAGTCTTTATGCTATAATGTTCACCGTATGGGTTTTTAAGCGCCCATTTCCAGCATTTTCCACAAATCTTTATATCAAACCTAATATGGAGGTATAGTAAATGTCTGAAAAGAATCTGGTTGGTTCCCTGATCGTCGGTCAGTCCGGCGGCCCCTCTTCCGTCATCAACTGCTCCGCTTACGGCGTTATCAAGACCGGTCTTGAGAACCCCAACATCACCAAGGTCTACGGTGCCTTCCACGGCATCAAGGGTGTGCTGAACGATCAGCTGATGATCATGGACGAAGAGGATCCCGCAGAGCTGGCCAACATGATGCATACGCCCTCCTCCGCCCTGGGCTCCTGCCGCTATAAGATCGCCGATCCCGATGTGGACGACACCGATTACAAGCGCATCCTGGAGATCTTCAAGAAGTACAATGTGCGTTACTTCTTCTACAACGGCGGCAACGACTCCATGGATACCTGCAACAAGATTTCCAAGTACATGGCCAAGGTTGGCTACGAGTGCCGCGTTATGGGTGTGCCCAAGACCATCGACAACGATCTGGCCGGCACCGACCACTGCCCCGGCTTCGCCTCCGCTGCCAAGTACATCGCAACCTCCTTCATGGAAGTCTCCCGCGACAGCAAGGTCTACGACACCGGCATGGTGACCATCATCGAGTGCATGGGCCGTCACGCCGGCTGGCTGACCGCTGCTGCGGCTCTGGCAAACACCAAGGGCGACGGCCCCGATCTGATCTATGTTCCCGAAGTTGACTTCGACATGGACAAGTTCGTTGCCGATGTGAAGCGCATCTATGCCGAGAAAAAGAACTGCCTGGTTGCCGTCTCCGAGGGCATCCACTATGCTGACGGCACCTTCGTGTCTGAGGCTAAGGCTTCCAGCACCGATGGCTTCGGCCATGCCCAGCTGGGCGGTCTGGCCGCAAGACTTGCCGACGTGGTCAAGGCTGCTACCGGCGCCAAGGTCCGTCCCATCGAGCTGAGCCTGCTGCAGCGCTGCGCTGCCCACTGCGCTTCCGGCACCGATATGGCCGAGTCCTTCATGTCCGGCAAGGTGGCCGTTGAGTCCGCCGTTTCCGGCATTACCGACAAGATGGTCGGCTTCGAGTGCACCCGGGATGCCAATGGCTATCACTGCGAGCCCAAGCTGTTCGATCTGAGCCTGGTGGCCAACACCGAGAAGAAGCTGCCTCTGGAGTGGATCAATGCCGAGGGCAACGGCATTAACCAAGGCTTCATTGACTACTGCCTGCCCCTCATCCAGGGCGAGACCGATATGGTCAAGGAAGACGGCCTGCCCCGTTTCGTCCACCTGAGAAGAGTGTTCGCAAAGTAATTTCAAAATTCAAAAAGAGGCCGGTTTTTCGGCCTCTTTATTATATGGAATATGCCAAGATTTCAGAATTGCCGCCAAACACACCGCAGCAGTGGCAGAAGCATAGTGCTTTTTGCGGGAAATGTTAAAAAAAGCACTATGCCCGCTGCATAGTCTGTTTCAGAAAGTGAACAACAACAACAAAAAAAATAGAATAAAAATTCGCAATATGCAAAAAAGCCGGGCCACTCAGGCCCGGCAAAAACTATGCTTTTTAAGCTTCTCCCAGCGCGTCAACAATCATCTTCGCCAGGAATGCGGCAAGAGAATCCACATCCTGCTCCATGCCGCCCAGGAACCAGTCCCGGACAAGGCCAATCGCACCGCAGATGGTATAGGTGCTCATGTCCTCACAGGCATTCTTCTGTGCTGTCCCGTCGAAAACAGGGTAAGCTTCCCTTGCCTGGGCCAGTGCGCAGGCGCGAATCTTGTCGAAGATATCATCCCGGAATCCATCGGCAGACAGGGCCTGAAACAAGTCCTTATGTTCTACAATATAAGTAAGCTGGACGGCGATGTTCTTCTTTGCGACAGCTCCATCGGTCAGCTTCCCATCCCACTGAACGCCGGAGAGAATCTTCATCTCCATCTCCGCCTTCAGCTGGGAAATGTTTCTATAGTTCCGATAGAACGTAGAACGGTTGATTCCCGCCTTTTCACAGATCTGGGCCGGCGTAATATCGCTGAAAGCCTTCTCCTGGAGCAGCCCGACAAGCGCTGCCGATAATTTTTGTTTTGTTTTCCGAATGCGTGCATCCTCTGCCATATAACCGCTCCTCAAATTTTTATTCTCGTTGTATTATAGCATCATATTTCAAAAAAATCAACTATCTAACAATAATATTTTTATTGCGATTTTATGAAACAAATTCACTTCCCGCAAAAAATCTCATATTTTTACCCACTCTGAAAGATTTCGCAAAAAGGATTGCATCCCGCTTCAAAAAGGAATATAATGCAGGTATTCATACAGAGTCTTGAGGCGTTATCTCAATGGAAAACAATCATCTGCGCATGTGCCCTCCAATGCGGGAGAAAGTGGAATGACAAAAACAGAGCTTTTCCTGCCGGGGGATTGGCTGGAGGCCCGCGACGGTTTCTGCCTTTGCCGCCGCCCCCTGTCCACCCTGCTGCACCGGCTTGGCATCCGGGACACCGGAATTTCCCCTATCAACAAGCAGGATGTAGACGGCTACTTTGACGACTGGCACCTGTTCCGCCTGGGCCAAAATCCAACGGTCTGCGGTCTGGCAAAGCTGCGGGAGCAGGAGCACGACTTTCTCCCCGGCTTCTCAGACCGGGATGACCCGGCGGTTACCATTTCTTTTGTGGCCTTTCCCCTGGAAACGCTGGAAGCGCTGTCTCCCGGGGACACCCCCGGCAGTCCCACTATGGAACGCTTTGTGGATGCCTTCCGGGACGTAACGGAGCGGTTTTCCCGCCCACATGATCCCCAATTGCAGTGCTATTTCAGCAACCCCGCCAGTCTGGGCAGCTATGCAATCGCAAACGCCTATGTAGGAAAAATTCTGTCTCTCTTCCCGGATGGGCGCATCCCGCTGCCGGACAGGTTTCTTCTGGCTCCCCGACGGCTGCTTGCCGGCCTGGAGCAGCTGGGCGGCGATCTCTACTGCCCCGGAGAAAAATGCCTGAAAATCCGGGACCCCAAAAATCCCACGCTCCGGGAACAGCAGGCCATCCTGGCGGTACATACCTGCAATCTAACCTTCAATTCCTTTGCAGCAGAGGTCAAGTTTCATGCTGATGCTCTGATTCTCTGGCCGAAACACCTTCCCTATGTGGGCAAGCGCTTCTGGTACCGGTCCGCCCTTCGGGCCGATATGCAGTTCGGCCCAGAGCGGCGGCTATATGAGGCCATGCTCTGCCCCTATCACGACCCAAACAGCCGCCTTGTAAAGCAGCAGCGCCTGCTTCACGGGGCGAAATAAGGAGGCTTTTTGAATGGACAAATACGCACTCACCAACTGCATCCTGCTGGATGGAACCGAAGCCATGCAGCCCCGGAAGGACCTTGCTATTCTGGTTGATCAAGGCAAAATTCAGGCTATTGTCCCCGCAGCTGCCGTACCCAAGGACTACCCCAAGCGGGACCTGGACGGGCAATATGTACTGCCCGGGCTGATTAACCTCCATGTCCACCTGGCAGGCTCCGGCAAGCCCAAAAAGAAGCAGAGTGACCCCGTAAAGGCCGTGAAGCTGGTAACCGCCAACGGCTTCACCAAAAAGCTGGGCAAGGCCATGGTGGCAGGCTACGCCAGGCAGCAGCTGCTCTCCGGCGTCACCACCATCCGCACCGTTGGCGGCATTCTGGACTTTGACTCCCAGCTGCGGGATCAAATCAATGGAGGGCATCAGATCGGCCCCCGAATTCTGGCAGGCAATATGGCCATTTCCGTCCCCGGCGGCCACATGGCCGGGTCTCTGGCCTACGCGGTCACCTCTCCCGAGGAGGCTCAGCAGCGGGTCAAGGACATTGCCGCTACCAAGGCAGACCTCATCAAGCTGATGATCACCGGCGGTGTGCTGGATGCGGTGAAAAAGGGAGAGCCAGGCGTGCTGAAAATGGACCCCGCCATCATCCGCGCCGCCTGTGACCAGGCCCATGCACTGGGGCTGAAGGTCGCCGCCCATGTGGAAAGCCCGGAGGGCGTAAAAGCCGCTCTGGAAAACGGCGTAGATACCATTGAGCACGGGGCCAAGCCGGACGCGGAGATTCTGGAGCTGTTCCGCACCCACGGTGCCAGCCTGGTTACCACCATCTCCCCCACCCTTTCTTTTGCTCTGTTCGATCAGTCCGTCAGCCATGCCACGGATATGCAGAAGTATAACGGACGCATTGTCATGGACGGCATTGTGGGCTGCGCCAAGGCCTGCCTGGAAGCCGGGATCCCCGTAGGCCTGGGCACAGACACCGCCTGCCCCTACGTCACCCAGTATGGCACCTGGCGGGAGCTGACCTACCTGCGCCGGTTCTGCGGCGTCTCCAACACCCAGGCCCTGCACATTGCAACCCTGGCCAGCGCCAGAATTGCGGGCGTTGAGAAAGAAACCGGCTCCATTGAAGCCGGAAAGTCTGCGGATATGCTGGTCTGCCGGGAGAATCCCCTGAACAACCTCGCCGCCCTGCGGCAGCTGAGCAGCGTCATCTTCCGGGGCAAGTGCTACACCCCGAAGGTGAAGCCCATCCCCCAGGTGGAGCAGGAGCTGGACAACTACCTATAACGCAAACGAGGCGGCCAACCGGCCGCCTCAATTTTTTATTCTGTGCGGAATTCATCCGCCATGACTTTTACGTAAGCACCCAGGCCGTCGTTTTCTGCAAGCGGATAATGCCTAATCACTCCATAAATGTCGTTGTTGATTTCTCTTTGCTGAAAACCGATGGACAAAAACACCGTATTATCCGCGTTTCCTCCCGACACGCCGCCGCTTTTGTCCTCGTACAGGGCATAGTCGGAACCGCCGGCCGACAGAGCCCATTGGACAGCATTCTCATGGCTGTCGGTCTGAAGATTTACCACCATAAACCAGACATCCGGATTCTCCCGGCATACCCATTTCTCCGCAGCAAGTCCGCCATAAGTGGTCTCCTCCCGGGAAAAGCCCTCTTGGGGCACATAGGTAGAGTACCCGTAAACCCGGTATAGCTGGAAATCCGCTGCGTAATCCTCCCAGCGCTGCTCGGAATCGATATAGCGGGTGAGATTAAATGTGGTCTGTGCGCTGCGTTTCTCAAAAGTCTGGATATAGGGGAAGTATTCATCCGGCCAGCGCTCAAAGCTTTCCCACATAGCGGCCATAGTCGCCCCGGCCCCCTCCGTCGCTTCCAGCGGATATTCCTCCACGCAGACGAATGCACCGTTCCCCGCCCGGAGGAAGAAAACGCACATTTCATCGGCATACAGGTTGCCCTTGGCGTTTTGTTCAAAGGATACTTCCGGATTTGCCTGCCGCACCCAGTCCCGAAGGGTATCATCATCCATGCCCGCATGATAGAAAACCGTCATGCGAATGGGGTATTTCCGGTCGTAAAACACCCGCATGGTCCCCCAGGAGGTAAACTGGAGGGTTGTATTTTTCACAAACTCCTCCAGATTTTCGTCGGCGTAAATCCACCTGTCCGCAGCGACTCCGTGATAATCAACAGATTCATAAATCCAGTGCTCCTCCGGCACATACATGGAAAAGCCCTGGCCAATGAACAGCGAGGCGGGGACGGTGCTCTCCATTCCCTCCTGCCACGCAGTCAAGCTGCCATTGTTTTCCCGCATAGGCAGCGTCGCCGCAGAGTCCGTCACCTCTGCCGTGCCCAGGCTCACCCACTGAGTCCAGACGGCATCCGGCTCATCCGTATAGTCTCCTTCCAGGTTCTCCACAGTCCAGCCGTCAGCGCTTCTTTGCAGTCTGGCCCAGGAGCGGTTTCCAATGCCGCCGGAAGCATAGAACACGCCATCGGCCTTGAGCTGGCTCATCTGACGTTCATAGTAGATTTCTCCCATGATCTGCCCGTCAAAGCTGCCCAATACCAGCCTGGGCAGATCGCCGGTGCCTTCCAATTCCACCACCAGCTCCTCAAGCCCATCGCCGTCCATATCCAGCTTTGTATACCGGGCGGGCTTCGGCACTTCCTCTGTGCCCATCCACTTTGCCAATGCCCCGCAGAATTCGGGCACGGTGTAAGAATTGTCAAAATCCCGGCTGTAAAACCGGATCCCGTCCCGCAGAACCATTCTCTGCCAGTCCTCCGCATCTGCCATTGCGCCGGACTGCGCCGCCATGGTCTCACCGATTTTTTCAGAGGCTTCCTTTGCTGCAAGGTTCTGTAGGCCAAAATAGCCCGCCCCCAAGATCAGCACAAACATGGCAGCCACGGAAAGAATCTTCAATGCAGTCACCACCGGCCGCTTTTTCCTGACAATTCTCAGCCGCCCCTCCCGGAAGGCATCCGCCTGCTGGATATAGCTGCTCTGCACACCGCTGAGCATTTCCAAAAGCTCCAGTTCCGTCATCTCAGGCCCTCCTTTTCCAGGTATGTATCCAGTCTGCCCCGAATGCGGTGGAGCATGGAGCGGACCTTGGTCTGGGAAAAGCCGGAGTGTTCCGCAATCTCCTGGGAGGACTCCAGATACCAGTACCGGCACAGAAACACATTGCGCTCCACCACACTGAGCTGCCCTAAGAAGCGGTTCACCGCCCCCAGAGTCTCCCGACGGATCAGGTCATTTTCCAGGCTTCCCGCCCCGGAGACACAGTCCTTCAGCTCCTCCAGCGCAAGCTCCATCTGTCCACCGCCCCGCTTAAAAGCCCGGGTCCTGCGCCAGCGGTCAATGGACAGGTTCCGGGTGATCCGGCCCAAAAATGCGGAAAAGGGCGAGGGCCGCTTGGGCGGAATGGAATTCCAGGCTGAAAACCAGGTATCGCTGACGCACTCCTCCGCGTCCTCTTCGTTTTCCAATACGTGCATCGCAATGGAGTGGCAATAGGGGCCATATTTGCTTGCCGTCTCTCCGATTGCCTGCTCTGAGCGGGAAAAATACAGATTGAGAATCTGCTCGTCCTCCATCCCGGCTACCTCCTTTTTTGTCTTTCACTTATAATAACGAAAAACACTGGGCGTTGTTGCACGGAAAAACAAAAATATTTTTCTTTTTATTATAGTTCAGCCATGCGCGCTTTGCAACGGCATTTGCCGCTGGACAGGAGGACCTCTGCGCGGTAAACGCCGTTCCGGAAAGGCGCCAAACTATGAAACCAAAAACCGGGCGCATACTTGTCATCCTCGCCGCGGTGCTGCCCCCTCAGGAGCAGACCGCTCCGGCTGCCGAATGCGTATTCGCCTTTTTGCAGAAAGGCAATGCCGCATGATTCGCAGCATCCATCCATTCTGAATCCCGAACCCCAAAAGACGCGAAATGGCTGGCAAGCCATCCCGCGTCTTTTCTTATATTCGTTTGCCGTAAAACCGTCCCATCCGCCAGCGTAATGGTGTAGCCGTTCAAATTCAGGGTGCCGTTGTTTTCCAGACCTCACCGAAGAGCACATCATCATTCAGGTGGGCAAACATAGGCGCAAAGTCCCCCAACTGGGTGCAGCCTGCTGTCTGGGTGATTTTTTCAGCGTATTCACACTCCTGTTGTATTATCCACAGGGCTTCAACAGCCCCAGTGTTACCGAATTGCCTGCTTTTCCTCTTGGCCGTCCAGCCAATATGTGAGCTGAATGCCACCATCCGCCTGAACTTCCGCCTTTTCCGCCTGGGCAAAGATGCGCTGAACCCGGGCGAATCTCGCCATTGTCTCCGGGCTGTAGTTGGCGGGATTGTCTGAGCAGAGCAGGATATTGCCAAACAGCGCATTGGCTGTGCTCAGCTTGTCCTTTTCCTCCGGCGTCAGCCGGCAATTCTCCTCCCGCAGCAGGAACACATCCGGGTCATTTCCAAAGGCCCGGCCGTTGAGCTGGCGGCGGAAAACCGTATTGTCGATGGACTGCCTGGTGGAGACCCGCTCCCGGTGGAGCAGCCGCATGAACCACTTGTCATCCCAACTGAGGCTCACATCGCAGCCGATGCGGCAATAGTCCACGACCCCGAAGCAGGGCATCAGCGGCACGCCGCAGCCGAGGATCAGCTTGTCCCCGCACCACTGCCGCAGCAGCTTCATGGCCCGGCCCATTCTGGCGGCCCTGGACTCCCGCTCGTTTCCAAAGGGGGCCACGGCATAGAGGAAATCCAGCTTCACAAGATCAAAATGCCACGTGTCAAAGACCCGTTCAAAAACCCGCCGGAGATAGTCCTGCACCTGGGGATTGTCGATATCCAGTGCATAGAAGCCGCTCCAATTGCAGCCGCAGTACCAGGGTTGCCCATCGGTTTTCAGCAGCCAGTCCGGGTGCTCCCGGTAGATTTTAGACTTTGTCTCGCACACAAAGGGGGCCAGCCACAGCCCAGCCAGCAGGCCGCTCTCATGGCTCTGCTCTACAAAGGGGGCGAGGCCATCCGGGAATTTCTTCGGGTCCGTTTCCATCCAGTCTCCCACAAAGGGTTCCCAGCCGTCGTCAATCTGGAATAGACTCCCTTTGGGCAGCACCTGCCGGTAGCCCTCCAGGTCCTCCGCCACGGAGGCGGCACTGATATTCTGGTAGCGATTGTACCAGCTGGAATAGCCCGTCAGCCTGGGGGCCGGTCTTGCCGCGCAGTGCATGGCCATGAACCAGGCATCGAACACCTGTCTCTCACTGCCCTGGGCAAAGAACAGGTCAAAGGCCGGGAATTCTCCGCCTGGATGGCGGACTCCCGCGCAGTCCCGGCGGACGGTCAGCTTCCCTGCCTGGGCATCGTAGCCGAAGACGGTGTAGCCGGGGGTTTCATCCAGGGAGCCGATCAGGCGGTAGGTATCTCCATTGCGGAAATAGCAATAGGAAAAGCCATGGCTTTGGCCCTTTTTCCCGCTGTAGGGCACAAAAAAGTAGTCCCCGTAGCGGTCCAGGCCATAATGCTTCCGGATAAACCCAGGCACACCGTCCAGGCCCCGGAGCTTATCCTGCTTTCCCAGCTCCGGGCAGTGGGTCCAGGTCTGGTAGCCGTTCATGAAGAGCCTTTCCGTCTCCTCCATGGCCCAGGGCAGCTCTGCCCGGGCATCCGTCAAAATTCCTGCCGGGAGCGCCGCCCGGATGCGGAGCACGCCGCAGTCCGGGGAAAAGGCCGCCGTTCCTTCCAAGCTTCCGGCGTCCGTTCCGGCGCAAAATGTTAGAAGCTGTTCCATTTAGCCTTTCTCCTTTTCGATTTCAAAGACAACGCTGACACTTTCGCAGCCCGGGGCGCTAACGGTCAGCTTCGCCTGTCCGGCTGCGCCCACCGTGCGCAGGTAAGTACCGCCCATGCCGCCCTCGGCAGTCTGGATGCCGGGACCCACCAGCTGGGCCGGTCCCTCCAGGGTATATTGCAGAGGCAGCTGGGCATAGGGAGCTACATTGCCGTTCTCGTCCAGAATGCGGACCCGGACCGCTGCCATATCGTAGGAAGCCCCCTCTGTCAGCTTCTCCCCAGAGACGCGGACCTCCAGATGGAGCTTGCCGCCGGGGCTCACGGTCACGGAAGCAACGGTCTTCTCCCCGTCCTTCGCGTCAAACCGCCAACGGGTGGCCTCGCCGCCCCAGTTGCCCACATACTTTCCGTAGAGGTCCACTCCATCGGAAAATTTCATCTTGTAGCGGACCATGCACCGGGCCATTTTCAGCTTCTTATTCAAAGGGAGCCCAGCCAGGCCGTATTTTCCGGCAGCAAGCAGGCAGTCCCGCAGGGCATCCGCCTTGGGCTTTTCAAAGTGCTCCTGGGTTTCCAAAAGCTCGCCGATGGTGTCGTCTACGCACAGGGGTGGATGGGGCAGCGCCGTCCAGGGGCTGGGCTTCAAGGTTGTCACATACACATCGTTCTTATAGAGCTCCACCCGCTGGGCATTGGAGAAGACATAGACCGTGCCCACCTGTCCCGCCGGATAGTCGCCGATGTCCATGGAGGAGCTAACCGCCAGCACCGGCGTCTCTGCCTGAGAGGCATAGACCGCTGCCGCCAGCTTGGGATTGCGGAAGCTGTCCAGAACGCCATGATAGCAGATACGGTCCCCGGAACCAAAATCCTTGTGGGTGGCGTAGTCGAACATACACCAGCCGAAGCAGCCCACGTGCTCACCGTCTGCATAGGCCGCGTTCAGCACCCGGGCGTGGCGCAGCGCATGCTCCTGCCGGTGGGGCCAATCGTCAAAGGGCTTTGTGGGGTACATATGGCCATTGCACTCAGAGATCAGCAATGGCTTGTCCCGTTCGCGCATAACGTCCTTTTTCCGCTTTACGCCAGGGTTGTTTCCCGTATGGGAAAAGTCGTTAAAGGCGTACACATCCTCCAAAAGGCTGCTCTTTTCCAGATACCGGACGCCGGAGGTGGCCCGGCTGGGATCCAAAGCGTGGGCAATGGCATTTGTTCTGGTATAGAAGGGGTCGTCATCCTGGCTTTCATTGATGCGTACCCCCCACAGAACGATGCTGGGATGATTCCGGTATTGCAAAATCATCTCCTCCAGCATATGGCACGCCAGGTCCTGCCAGGCTGCGTCGCCGATGTGCTGCCAGCCGGGCAGCTCCGTGAAGACAAGAAGGCCCATTTCATCACAGGCATCCAGAAAATGCTGGCTCTGGGGATAGTGGCTGGTGCGAACGGCATTGCAGCCCAACTCCTGCTTCAGGATGCGGGCATCCTCCCGCTGCAAGCGCTCCGGGGCGGCATAGCCGATATACGGGTAGCTTTGATGCCGGTTCAGACCCCGCAGAAAGGTCTTTTTCCCGTTCAGATAGAAGCCGTCCGCCCGGAAAACCGCCGTGCGGAAGCCGAAACGGGTCCGGCACACGTCCAGCGTCTGCCCCTTTTCATCCAGCAGCTCCGCCATGCAGGCATAGAGCACCGGTGTTTCCGGTGTCCAGGCTACCGCATCCGGCAGGGAAATGCGCGCGTGGATCTCCGCCGTCTGGGAAAGGAGTTTGGTTTCCATTGTCTCCCCAGCAGGATTCTGCAAAGACAGGCGCAGCTGTCCATTTTCCCGGGGCCGGTCCAGCTTTAGGCTGATGTCGGCCTCCGTCAAAGACGGGGTATATACAAACAGCTCCTCCATCCGGCATTGGGCGGAGGTTTCCAGCCAGACCTCCCGGTACAGCCCACCATAGGTGAGATAATCAATGACAAAGCCGAAGGGCGGTAGCGTCGGATTCTCCCGGGTGTCCAGGCGGACAGACAGGAGATTTCCCTCTCCGGGGTGCACCAGGTCCGTGATTTCCAGGGTAAAGGCCGTGTAGCCGCCCCGATGCTCCCCGGCTTTTTTCCCGTTGACGAATACCTCCGCCTGGTGGGCCGCACCGTCAAACCGCAGAAACAGCCTATCCCCAGACTCCGGTGCCGCAAAATATCGCCTGTAGCCGCAGACCATTTCATAGTCCTTGGGGGCAGCATAGTGCAGGGGCAGCTCCCGGCAGGTGTGGGGCAGCCGGACACGCTCCGCCTCTGCCGGTTCTCCCCGCAAAAAAGCATCATCGCAATGTTCCGTGAAAAACCAATCATTGCACAGACTATCGTTCATGCCATTCACTCCTCTTTTTACACTCTACCGGTATTGCAAACCAGATACAGAATCTGGTGTGTTTCCGCCATTTCTTGCAGCATCGCCAGCGCCCGCCGGGTATGCTCATCGTCCAGGTTTACAAAGGGGTCATCCAAAATCAGGAAGGGAGTCTCCTCGCCAAACAGCGCATCCACCAGCGCCAGACGCATACACAGCAGGATACTGTCAGCTAGCCCTGCGCTGAAGCTCTCCACCTCTCGGGCCGCCCCCTGGACATCGATATGAGGCTGCAAATCCTTGTCCACCATCACGCTGCCCAACTGCCGTGGGAAAAGCTGCTGGGTATAGCTGCGGAACCCCTGCTCGATTTTGTCCATATAGCTGTTTGCCAGAGCGTCCTTGGCCTTTTCCAGCAGGGCCATGGTGCGATCCGTCAGATCGCACTTTCGCTCCGCCTCCCGAAGATCATCCTCCAGGGCCGTCAGCCGATCCTCCCATTCCGGGATGCACTCCACGCTTGCCTGCAAACTTCTGCGCTGTGCCCGGACCTGCTGCAATTCCTGCTCCAGTTCATCCAGCCGCGCCTGAGTAAGCCGCTCCTGCTGCTCCAGCACCTCTGCCTCCGGCAAAGCGTTCTGCTGCGCCGGGCCCACATCTCCGTTTTTCTTCAGAAAGTCATCCAGCGCATTTTTCGCGTTTTCCAGTTCCTCGCAGAGCAGCTTCCGGCGGTGCACATCGGCCTGTGCCTTCTGCAGGCACTCCGAAGCCGTCTGCCCGGAAAGGCCGAAGGCTTCCAGGAATTGCTGCCCCGCATCCGTTGCCTGCCGGCCCTCGTGCCGGTCCGGGTCCGTTTCCCGGCTGCGCCGTTCCCTTTCCTCCGCCACACGCCAATTCAGATGGCGATAACGCTCAACAGCTTCCCGCAGCTTTTTGATGAAACCATCATCATAGCATTCACCGGGATAGAATTTCTCAAAGGCCTGCTGCAAGGTAGACTGTATCTGCTCCAGCCGGGCCTCCGTCTGTCGGCGCTGCTCTGCCCATTCGGTATTCCGCCTGGACAAATCCAGATAGCGCTGCCGGTCCGTCAGCAATGCAGCCAGCTTTTCTTCCGGGTCTGATGCATCCATACCATAGCATCCCAAAAAAGCCGACAGCTGTCGCTGCAAATCCGCCAGTTCCCGGGCTTCCGCCTCTGCAGCGGCATTCGCGGCAGCAGCGCTGCGCTTTCCCGCAAATACTCCCAAAAGCAGCACACCGCCCCCCAGGGCCAAAGCACACCCCCCAAGCAGAGGCAGCTTCATCGCCAGCATCACCAACCCAAAGAGCAGCAATACTGATCCGGCAATCATCTGCACAATTGTGCGGTCGCGCACTGGCCGATCCGTTTTTGTGTGTTGGAGGCTCTGCAGCTGCGCAATGCGACCGCTCTGTCGCTGGGCCTCCTGAATCTGTGCAATCTCCGGGGCACCCTGGGCAAAGGTCTTCTTCAAATACCGGTAGTCCGCCTGCTCCTGTGCCGACAGACCGCCTGCTTCCCGGCTGTGCAGGCAAATATCCCGCTCCTGCCGCAGCTTCTCCCAACCCTCCAGCGCTTCTTCACCGGGAACCCCTTGGGAAAACAGCCGGTTCAGCGCCGACAACTCTTCCCGTTCTTCTTCGGAAATGCCATCGGCATTGGCTGTAGTGCGGCTCTCCATACGCTGCCGGGCGTGAAGCGCCCGGGTCAGATTTTCTTTCTGTGTTTCCAGTGCCTCCAGGGATGGATACCCCTTGGGGTACTGTTCGTCCAGCCCGGCAAGTTCCTTCTCCCGTCCCCGGACCTGCCCGCGCAGCCGCTCCAGATTTTCCTGCTGCAGGTGCAGCGCCTTCCGGGCATCTGCCTGCCGGATTTGCTCCCGCAGAAACGCCTGCTGCGCAGTTTTCTCGTTTTTCTCCCGGTTCAGGGCGTCAATTTGTTGGCAAACCGCTTCCAGCGGCTCCTTTTTCTCTGCCGTACTGTGAATGGATGCTTCCAGCTCCCGGCATTCCCGGCGCAGCTGGGCGGTCTGGCCTCCCTCGCCCTTGAAGAGCTTCAGGCTCTTGCGGTATTCCTGCAATTTCTTCATGGCGGTATCGAAATTGTTCAAGTCGTTGGTGTCCTCCACCAGGTTGGTCAGCTTCGCGCGAATGGAAGTCGTTGCCGTAATCTCCCGGTCGGAAAGCTGGGGAACAAAGGTGCTCCTGGCAAAGGAATCCGCGTCCAGCTGAAAAAGCTCCTCTCCCAGCTTCTCGGAAAACGCGGTGCTTTCCGTGCGGTTTGTCAGGTCCGTCAGAGAAAAGCTATCCTCCTTCTTCCCAAAATAGCGAGTCACCCGGTATTGGTTTCCCCGGTATTCAAATTCCAAAAAGCCGCCGTATTTTCCCCCTTGCCAGGGGTCATAGCGCTTGCGTTCGCTTGCCTTGGCGCGGGTTTTTGGCAAGCCGTAAAACATGGCCTTGAGAAACGCCGCCAGGGTGCTCTTTCCGAAACCGTTCTCCCGGCAGAGCACATTGAGGCCCTCCGTAAACGTAAGGTCAAAGTCGGACAAAATGCCGAAATTCTCCACATGACACCGCAATAGCTTCATAGCCCGATCTCCTCCCCTGCCAGCGCTTCCAACCCCGTGCGGATGATTGCTGCACGGTCGGCTTCCTCTTCCACCTCAGAGAGCACCATGCGGATAAACATTCCTTTCAAAGAAATGTCGTTTTGGAACTGCTCCGGATCCAGCGCCATGGCGGTCTCATCCTTGACCTTGGTAAAGGCAAATTTTCCCTTCACCAGCTCCTGCAAATAAGGTACAGACAGGTCCGTCCCCGGGTCCGTCTTCCCCGTCAGCAGAAATTCCACCATATCCTCTTTGGGAATTTCCGCTGCAGCCCTCTTCATTGCCTGGGCAATCTGGGCATTGTTCTCCAGGCCGGTGACATCCACAGACACTCTGTGCAGGCGGCATTTGGCAAAGGGCACAAACGTGGGGTGGACGTTTTTCTCGTCCACATCCAGCAGTACAAAGCCCTTCTCCCCGCACTCATCAAAGCCCCGGCCCTCCAGGCAGCCGCAATAGCAGTAAACGCCTTTCTCATCCAGCGGCTGCATGGTGAAGGAATGAATGTGGCCTAAAGCCAGATAGTCGATTCCCTTGCCCTTGAGTGCATTCAAGTTCACCTGGTCCTCCCCGCTGACGGTGCCTGCCTGGCCATGGAGCACCGCAATATTGACGCAGCCCGGAACATGGGGAACGTTTTCATAAATGGTTTCCCCATTGTCCGCGCAGAGCTGCACACCGGAGATTGCCGTGTTTTCGTAATGAAAGGTGGTCCATTCGGTCGAAAACTGCTTCAAATTTCCCGGCAGCACCTGGTCAGAAAAGGCCCTGGCTGCACCATCATGATTTCCCGGAAGATACAGGTAGTCAACCTCCGGTGTCCGCTCCATGGCGGCAAGAATTTCGTCCACAGTCCGGCTTCGGACACGGGTTCCATCGAACAGATCCCCTGCAATGATAACCGCCCGAACGCCATTTTCCCGCGCGAAGTCCGTCAGACGCAGGAAGGAATCAATGATCTGTGTATTCCGCGCAGATGCCTGCTGTATAGTCATGTGGGTCCCCATGGGGGAATCCAGGTGTAAGTCGGCACAATGGATCAGTTTCATAGGCTCCTCCAATTCATCCGGCCTCAGAGGGCTTGTCTCCCTCTCCGGGTAAATACGCTTTCTTATATTATAGCGAATTCGTTCGAAAAATCAATGTATTTCCCATTTCTCCCCCGCCCCGGCGCAGAAAAAGGCGGCCGCATTTTCGTGCAGCCGCCATACCGTTTAAGAAAGGTTCCTTGTAGACTTCATCCTCCAACAGCTCGTTTTCGTCGAAAGCGTGGCTGACAAGCAGCCCCGTGTCCCCCAGATAGCGCTTTCTTCGCAGGGGGTTCCGTATCCGCAGTGTCTGCTTTATCGGCCACACAAGGCGCGACAGGGGGCTGTGCGGGGTTATAAAAGGAAGCAGGAAGTCTGTTTTCGAAGAAGCAGACCTCCTGCCTTATGTGCTGCTTATGACGCACTGTCCAACGGGTTTGGGCGGTATCCATTCATAAGTTCATCATTTTCCATGATGAAGGGACGTGTCGTATCCTGTCCCCATGCGGTATCGTATTTTTCCATCAGATAATCGCTCAATTCGGTTCTGTTCTGAATCTTTACCAGGCGGTACGGCTCCTGAAAGGCGACCTTTTCAATAAAGTACAGACTTCCGTCCTCTGCCGGCAGTAATACGCCCACGTGCCCGATGAACAGCGTATTGTCCGTATCCGAAAATCGGTCATGGAGGACAACGGAGATCAGACGGGCGGAACTGTCCTCAAAGGAAATACCGCGCTCCGACCAGCCCGCCCGAAGCGCTTTGACCTGATCCGCCGCCTCCGTGGTATCTGCGGCAGTTACCGGTGCGAACAATGCGCAGAACTTGGATGTGCTGTCCCCGCAGAGAACGGCGGGATCTGCCGCCAGCGTTTCAAGATCCATAAAGACAGAGTCCTCGCCCACAGTATCCGGCTGAACCACTCCGCCCGAGACGCACACACCGAACAGGCAGAAGGCTGTGATCCGGCAATTATAGCCGGGGAAGCTGCCGTTCTTCTCCGTCCACAGATCTTGCATCTCATAGGGGTCATATCTGGTCTCGGTGGGAGCGGCTCTCTCAAACCCGCCTGTCAGCCATTCGCTCTTGACGCTGGCATTGAACTGATCCACGCGGTCCAGCAGCAGCTTCGTTCGGGTCTCATCCACATTGGCATCTGCAAGCGCTTCGGTGAGCAGCTTGCGCGAGTCCGCGTCCGTCAGATTGGAGTACGTTACGGTTTCCAGCGGCGGCTGCGCTGAATCCGGCTCGGCTTGCTGCCCGCAGCCTGAGAGTGCCATGAGGAGGAAGCTGACCACCAGAAGCGTGGTCAGGGAATTTCTTTTCAGTTTCATAATTGATTTTGCCTTTCCTTTCATCGATCCTTGCAGGACAAAGCTGAACCTGCCGCACGGAACACTTAATATGGTAACCGACTCAGCAGGAAAAGTCCATATCGAGTATAACGTTTTCTTTTCAATTAGGTTATGGAGCCCACTTCAGATTATGCGTCCGACTCCCATCCGATAGGAAAAGCCGCTGCCTCACACGCCAGAAGAGAGGCGAGGGATACAGCGGCTGCTGGTTTTCTTTGTTTTTAAGCCTTGGTGTTCGAACCACACCAGACCATAAATTCGGCAGAGCGCATCTTAAAAATGTCGCCTCTCGCGGGGCAAAACTGAAATTTTGAAAAATCGAGTTTTTGCAACTTTTTCATTCTAAAAGTGGTGCGTTATATGTGAAAACACCGCACTTTCGTGCGGCGTTTTCGGTGTTGCATCTTTCATCAACACATTTTGGAGCTAGTGACCTGACTCGAACAGGCGACCTTCTCATTACGAGTGAGATGCACTACCGACTGTGCTACACTAGCATCACAAGCTCGTTCATTATAGCCGCTCTTTGGGAAAAAGTCAAGACTTCGGATCAAATATTCAGCTCCTGGATTTTTTTGCGGAGGAGCAGCAGGTCATCAAAGGTCTCGGGGCGCTTGGTGGGGTCGCGGAGGAGGGCGGAGGGGTGGTACATGGCGGAGTAGAGGACGCCGTCCCGGGCTGTCCAGGTGCCGTGATCACGGGTGATGCGGAACTCGGGATCGATCAGGCGCTGGGCGGCAATGCGGCCCAGGCAGACGATGATCTTCGGCTGCAGAAGCGCAATTTGATTTTCCAAAAAGCCAATGCAGGCATCCTGCTCCTGGGGCTGGGGGTCCCGGTTGCGAGGCGGGCGGCATTTGACGATATTCGCGATATAACACTTTTCCCGGTCCAGGTCGATGATGGAGAGCATATCGTCCAGGAGCTTGCCTGCGGGACCCACAAAGGGGACGCCCTGCAGGTCCTCCTGCTCCCCCGGGCCCTCGCCCACAAAGAGCAGACGGCTGCTGCGATTGCCCACACCGAAGACCACATTATGGCGGGTCCTGCACAGCTCACAGCGGTCACAGTGCAGGCATTTTTCTTCCAGTTCTTCCCAGGTTTCCATTACTGACTCCTTCTCCGGCTCTTTCTTCTCTTGCGGCGTCTGGTCTGGGCCCGGTAGCGCAGATAGGAATTGATGGCCAGATAGCTGACAACCGGCACCAATATGACAGCGCAGACAATCAGCACCACCCCGGAAAGGCTGCTTCTCTCGCTCTGGGTCTGGGGCGCCAGGGCGCTGTAGACCGTCAGGCCCGAATCCGCAGCGGTACGCACCGGCTGCTGCGCCAGCAGCTGGGCCTCCGTCAGGCAGGAATTGCTGTACCAGAGCTCTACCGTACCGATGACGGAATCCTTTTCGATGGGGGCCGACAGGCCGCCGTCCCGGGCGGATACATTCCGGATAAGGTTTGCCATTCTGGCTTTGGAGGGCAGCACCGTATCGACGTTTACATTGGCCACACCCACAACATCCGTCTCACCGCCGGCCACCGGCAGCTGGGTCAGGCTCATGCCGTTGTAGATCACCCGGTGGACCAGGAAATTATTATAGGCATAGCCCAGGAGCTTCACCATTTCATCGAAGTTGCCATAGTTGGTCACCTGCCAGCCGTTGGACGCGAAGACACGGGTGGCCCCCATGATGACGCAGACCAGGTTCATGCCCGTTACACCGGCGGTCTCCGTATTGTCCGCAGTGACCACAATGCTGGCCCCGGTATCCGCGGAATAGCTGGCGAAGCCGCTGGTGACCCGGTCGTCAATATACTTGGTGACGATCTTATTCTGCATCATGTAGTCCAGGGATTGCAGTCTCCGCTTCTCGGACAGGTTGGTGGCCGGGACCTCATAGGTCTGGGTGGAGAGCAGCTCCTTCACCGCGGGATTGTCGCTGCAGGCCATCATGATGCGGACCATATCCCGGGCGGTGGTGGTCTGGTTTCCGGAACCGACGCCGTGGACATCCGTAAATTCCGTGCTGGTGCAGCCCAGCTGCTTCACCCGCTGATTCATCATATCCACAAAGGTGGCCCGGGTGCCCGCCACGTACTCCGCCAGTGCCACAGCGGCATCGGCAGCATTCTGCAGGATCATGCAGTGCAGCAGATCCCTTACGGACATCTGCTCCTCACTTTTCAGCTTGGTGCTGGTTGCGCCGCCGGGGATTCGGGAGGCGATGCCAGGCTGGACCGTTACGACGGTATCCAGGTTCTCCACCCGTTCCACAACAATCATGGCCGTAACGATCTTGGAAAGCGCTCCGGGGGGCAGCTTGGTGTCGGGATTATAGGCATAGACCAGGGTTCCTGTATTGCGCTCATAGATGATGGCCGCCTGGGCCGTATCCAGCTTCCGGTCCGAACCGGCCAGGGGGACCTGCCCGTCCAGCGTGCGGCAGCCGTTCAGGATGCTGACGGAGCCGAAGGCATAGTCCGTCTGGGGGGCCTGGGCATCCTGCGCCAGGTCCGGCAGGGTCTCGGTCATGGCCGGGTCTTCGGTCCCGTCCGTTGCGGTGGTCTCTGCATAGGCAGGAACGCTCAGGCAACCGGCGGTTATGCTCAGCGCCAAAAGCAGTGAAAGCAAGGTTTTTTTCATGGTTTCCCCCTAAAATTTTACTGCCGGGGTTGTCCGGCAGGAAAAAGTCGTGTATACTATTGGTATTATAACAGTATTTCAAATCCCCGTCAATCCGTCCTTGCGGCTATTTGCAAAATGGCCATGATTTGTTCAGGATTTTGGGGAGCTTCCTGGGAGAAAGGGGTATTGTATGACGATCCTGGTAGTAGATGACGAGGCTCTGCTCGTCAAGGGAATCCGCTTCAATCTGAAAAGCGACGGCTATGACGTGATTACCGGCTCCAACGGTCAGGAGGCCGTGGAGCTGACCAAAAGTGAAAATCCGGACCTGGTGGTGCTGGATGTGATGATGCCGGTCATGGACGGGCTGACGGCCTGCAGCCGCATTCGGGAATTTTCCGATGTGCCCATCATCCTGCTCACCGCCAAGGTGGACGACATGGACAAGCTCATGGGCTTCGACCACGGGGCCGACGACTACCTGACCAAGCCCTTCAACATTCTGGAGCTGAAGGCCCGCATCCGGGCCCTGCTGCGGCGGTCCGGGGCCGGTGAAAAGCAGGAGACCAACCGGCTCACCGGCGGCAACATCACCCTGGACCTGGACGCCCGGAATGCCTATAAGGGCAGCGAGCTGGTGGTGCTCACCGCCAAGGAATTCGACGTGATCGAATTCCTCATGCGCAATGCCAACCGGGTCTATTCCCGGGAAGCGCTGCTCGACACCATCTGGGCCTATGAATATCGCAGCGATATTCGGACGGTGGACGTCCATATCCGTCGGCTGCGGGAAAAGCTGGAGGAAAATCCAGCTGAACCCCAGCATATTCTGACCAAGTGGGGAGTTGGCTACTATTTCCGAAAGTAAAATGACCCGGCTGCGGGGGTACCGTACCGCCCAATTTCACTACACCCTGACTTACATTGCCGTTACGGCGGCGGTACTGCTCTTTCTGAATCTTTTCTGCACCCGGCTCAGCCAGCGCCTCTTCTACGAAAACAAGGAAAGCGCCATGATTGAAAAATGCCAGCTGGCCTCGGACGAGCTGTCCACCCTGGACGTATGGAACACCGCCACGGTTTCCGGCATTCTGAATCAGCTGGAAAGCCTCCGGGCCTCCCGGCTGCTGGTGACGGACAGCGCAGGGCTGTGCATCTACGACAGCACCGGAGAAGCCCTGGGGCAGTATGCCCTTCTGCCGGAAATTCTGGGGGCCTGCCAGGGCAACGATGTGTTCACCTGGCGCTACCACAGCGGGGCCATGATCTCCCGGGCCGCCACGCCCATTGTGGACTTCGGCACCGTGGCAGGCTGCGTCTACATCACGGAATACGACACCGCCCAGGGTGCCGTCATCGATTTGCTGCTGCAAACCATTCTCCGGGTCACGGTCATTCTGGAGCTGGCGGTGATTCTCTTTTCCCTGATCTACACCAGCCACTTCTCCCGCCGGATGCGGGCCATTATGGACTCCATGCACACCATCCAGAAGGGCAACTATGACCAGAAAGTCAACGTGGGCGGCAACGACGAGCTGACGCTGCTGGCCAGTGAATTCAACGACCTGACAGAACGGCTGCAAAACTCTGAGGAGAAGCGCCGCCGGTTCGTCTCCGACGCCTCTCACGAATTAAAGACCCCTCTGGCCTCCATCAAGTTGCTGACGGACTCCATTCTGCAAAACGATATGGATGCCGACACCATGCGGGAATTCGTGGAGGACATCGGCAGCGAGGCCGAGCGCCTGAACCGCATGACCGCCAAGCTCCTGTCCCTGACCAAGGTGGACGGTCAGCCCCTTCCGGAGGCTGAGCTCATCCGCATGGGCCCCACCATCCGCCAGGTCGCCAAAATGCTGAACCCCGTGGCAAAAAAAAGCGGCATTTCCCTGGAACTGAATCTGGACGAGGACAGCACCGTGCTCATCACCCGGGACGACCTGTACCAGATTGTCTTCAACCTTATGGAAAACGGCATCAAGTACAACCGCCCCGGCGGCACCGTCACCGTGACCCTGAGCCGCAGCATGGACCTTGCCAAACTCACCGTGACGGACACCGGCATGGGCATTCCCGAGGAGGCCCTGAGCCACATCTTCGAGCGCTTTTACCGGGTGGATAAGGCCCGCTCCCGGCAGACCGGCGGCAGCGGCCTGGGGCTGGCCATTGTCCGGGCCATCGTATCCCGAAACCGGGGCGAAATCCGGGTGGACAGCCAGGTGGACGTCGGCACCCGATTTTATGTGACCTTCCCGATTTTTGATACGGAGGTGGATGCCACATGAAGCGCGTCATTGCCATTGCTCTGGCTCTGCTGCTGCTCACCGGCTGCTCCCCCACCCCCACCGGCGAGAACACCGTGACCTTTTATTATCCCCGAAAAAACCTGGTCTACAGCTTTTCCGATCTGCCTATCGGTGCAGAGGCCCGGGACTGTGCGGATGAAGCGCTGGAGTATGTGCTGCGGCTATACCTGCTGGGGCCAACGGACGAAAACCTGGAAAGCCTCTACCCCAGCAGCATCCGGCTTCTGACCGTCGCCGAGGAGAACGGCGCTCTGACCGTCACCCTCTCCCCTGCCGGCAACCAAATGCAGGAAATCGATTTTTCCCTGGCCGGAGCGTGTCTGGCCAAGACCTGCATCGGCTACGGCGGCTATTCCTCCGTAACCATCCAAAGCGGGGATCGGGAGCTGACCCTAAAAAACGATGACCTGCTCTTCCGGGATAACAGCGCCACCCTGGACAGCAGCAAAGAGGAGAAGGAACCATGAAATGCATTTCCTGGAACGTAAACGGCCTGCGGGCCTGTGTGGGCAAGGGCTTTGAGGAGGTTTTCCGGAACCTGGACGCAGACTTCTTCTGCCTGCAGGAGACCAAGCTCCAGCCCGGGCAAATCAGCCTGGAAACCCCCGGCTACAGCCAATTCTGGAACTCCGCCGAGAAAAAGGGCTATTCCGGCACGGCCATCTTCGCCAAAAAGCTGCCCCTGTCCGTGACCTACGGCATCGGCATTCCCGAGCTGGACACGGAGGGACGGCTGATCACACTGGAATACGACCGCTTTTATCTTGTCACCTGCTATACCCCCAATTCCCAGCAGGAGCTGAAACGGCTGGACCATCGGCTCAGCTGGGACAAGGCCTTCCGGGAATATCTGGTGGCTCTGGATGCTAAGAAACCGGTCATTGCCTGCGGCGACCTGAATGTGGCGGCCACAGCCATTGACCTGAAAAATCCCAAAACCAACGAAGGAAACGCCGGCTATTCCCTGCCCGAGCGGGAATCCTTCGCCGCGCTCCTCTCCGCCGGATTTACGGACAGCTTCCGCTGCCTGTACCCGGAAAAGGTCCTCTATTCCTGGTGGTCCTACCGCTTCCAGGCCAGGGCCAAGAATGCTGGCTGGCGCATTGACTATTTTCTGGTGTCTGACCGCATCCGGGAAAAGATCACCCAGGCAGACATCCTGACGGATATCCAAGGCTCCGACCACTGCCCGGTGACGCTGGAGATTGACGTATAAATCAAATGGGGGGCTGTTAAAAAAGTCCCTCAGCAAGGTAGCCAGTGCCTAAAGGCACTGGCT
>CAMFMO010000020.1:0-46490 GCA_945963595.1 uncultured Clostridia bacterium
GCCGTAACTGCGGCCACCTGGTCGTTGGCACCAAGGCTCCCGAGGTTTGCCCTGTCTGCAAGCATCCCCAGGCATTCTTCGAGGTGCGCGTGGAAAATTACTAAGAATCAGCCAACAGATAAATAAGGAATTCTATTCCGCATATCTTTATCTCAATTTTTCAATTACTATAGCCTATAGATGATGGAAGTATAAAAGGCAGTATGCCGCCTGTCGGTTTCCCGGCAGGCGGTTTTTTACAGGAGGATGCCTATGATTCAAGATAATGCCAGCTTTACCTTTTTACATCGCATAGAGGAAGTAGAACTGAACATTGAGGATGGACGCTGGCAATCTGCTTTGGCATTGGCGCTGACTTTGCCTGATATTTGTGGCGGAATTGCTTTCCCAGAAATTGTAAAGCGTTAATAACGAAAAATTTTAGTGCGGCAGCAATGTCGCACTATTTTATGTGATATCATCACCGAAATGTTATTTTAGATTGGCTATACTATAATCAAGCAAAGGAAAGGAGCTGGCAATATGGCAGTTATCAATATTAATAGAAATCAATTTGAAGAAATGGTGCATAGTGGAAAGTCTGTTCTGGTGGAGTTTTCAGCCCCTTGGTGTGTATATTGCCGCCGTCTGGCTCCAGCATTGGAAAGCGTTGCTGAGGAATATAAGGATACGCTGGTATTCACTGCTGTCAACATTGATGATGAACCGGAATTGGCTGAGACCGAGGCTATTGAAGTTGTCCCTACTCTGCTGATCTATCACAGCGGACAGGCTCTTGGCTCTATCGTCGCTCCGGAATCCAGAGCGCAGCTGGTGGCTTTTATTGAGGAAACCTTACAGCACCGGACTCAGGAAGTAAATAATGCGCAGCATATCTATGACATGATCGTTGTAGGTGGCGGTCCCGGCGGGTATACCGCAGCCCTTTATGCTGCAAGAGCAGGAATGGACACCGTGGTTTTAGAAAAGCTGTCTGCCGGTGGGCAGATGGCTCTGACCGAGCAAATCGACAACTATCCCGGCTTCGAGGATGGCATCGACGGTTTCTCCCTGGGAGAAAAAATGAAGCGAGGAACGGAGCGGTTTGGTGTGGAAACCAAGCTGACTGAGGTGCTGTCTCTGGAACTGTCAGGTTCTGTAAAGAAAGCTGTGACCAGCGAAGGCGCTATGTACGCAAAATCCATCGTATTGGCTACAGGAGCCGGTCCCAGAGAGCTGGGTGTTGATGGGGAACAGGCGTTAATCGGTAAAGGTGTCCATTACTGTGCAGCCTGTGACGGAATGTTCTATCGGAACAAAACGGTTGTCATCGCAGGAGGTGGCAATACCGCTGCGGCGGATGCGCTGATTCTCTCCCGTATCTGCAAAAAAGTCATCGTCGTCCACCGCAGAGGCACCCTAAAAGCAACAAAGATCTACCATGAACCTTTGATGAAAACAGAAAATGTAGAATTTCTCTGGGACAGTGAGATTATAGCTCTGCTCCATAACGAAAAGCTGACCGGTATCCAGATTAGGAACGTGAAAACTGGAGAAGAAAGTACCCTTGCTTGCGATGGTGTATTTGTAAGCGTGGGAAGAAAGCCTTCCACCGAATTGATGAAAGATCAGATTGAGATTGATCCGGCTGGATACATTATTGCAGATGAGAGTACCCGCACCAACATCCCCGGTGTGTTCGCCGTTGGGGATGTCCGCACAAAGGCATTACGGCAGGTCGTAACTGCTGTAGCCGATGGGGCAACTGCTGTTCACTATGCAGAGGAATATTTAGCAGGAGGAATGTGAGATGAAAGAAAAAATTAAAAAATGGCTGAAGCCAGTTCTTTTTACCGCAGGCGGCGCATTAGTTGGCCTTGCATATTACTACTTTGTGGGATGCCCCACTGGAGCTTGTCCGCTGACTTCTAACCCGTTCATCACGATGGCCTATATGGGCTTTATCGGCTGGCTGTTGTCCGGTACTTTCGGAAAGGGGTGCAGCGGTTCATGCAATACGCAGTAGCTTTCCTGGAGGGCATTATCACCTTCATATCCCCTTGCCTGCTTCCTATGCTGCCGATCTATATTTCCTACTTTGCCGGAGGCGGTGAAAGGACCCCCGGCAAGACCCTGAAAGGGGCACTGGGATTTGTTACCGGCTTCACGGTTGTATTTGTAACCCTCGGTGCGCTGGCAGGAACGGTCGGCAGTGTTCTCCGGGAATATCAGACGGCAGTCAACATTGTTTCCGGTTTGATCGTCATTGCCTTTGGACTGAATTTTCTGGGTGTGTTTAAGCTGAATCTGTTCAGAGGAAGTCACCGCTCTGTAAATACCGATAATATGGGGTTCTTCTCTGCACTTCTGTTCGGCGTGATCTTCTCCATCGGATGGACACCCTGCGTTGGAGCCTTCCTCGGATCTGCACTGATGCTTGCTTCCCAACAGGCACATGTGGTTGAAGGAATGCTGATGCTGCTTGCCTACTCTCTGGGCTTGGGGATTCCCTTTGTCTTTAGTGCTGTGCTGATCGATTATCTGAAAAGTGCATTCAACTGGATCAAGAAAAATTACAAAACCATCAATGCCGTCAGCGGCATCCTGCTTGTTCTGATTGGCGTTCTGATGGCAACCGGAACCATGGGAAAGTTGCTTGGCCTGTTGGGATAAGGAGGCAACATGAAAAATAAGAAAACATTCTTCATCATTGCGTTGGTCTTTGTTCTGCTGATTGGAGGAGCTACAGTGCTTTACCGACAGCTTGGAAAGAACATTGCCGCAGAACAGCTGGCAACGCAAAGTACAAACCAGTCAGATGAGAGTGCTGCAGGTGAAACAGAGCAGAAAATCAAAGCACCGGATTTTACAGTTTACGATCTGGATGGAAATGAAGTTCATCTTTCGGATTTTATCGGGAAATCCGTTGTCCTAAACTTCTGGGCAAGCTGGTGTAGTCCATGTAAAATGGAAATGCCTGATTTTAACGAAAAGTATCTGGAAATTGGTGAAGAAGTACAGTTTCTCATCATCAATATGACCGATGGCTCCAGAGAGACTGTGGAAACTGCATCTGCTTTCATCGCAGAACAGGGCTATTCTTTCCCGGTATTTTACGATACAGATCAGGATGCCGCTGCAACCTACGGTGTTTATTCACTGCCTACCACATATTTTATTGATGAGGAGGGAAACGCAATCGCTCAAGCAACGGGTGCAATTGATGAAGAAACCTTGCAGCAAGGAATTGACATGATTATTTCCGACAGGTGATGATCAGCATATTATATCGAAGTAAAATGCAAAAAAGTGGCCACGGTCTCACACTCCAAAACGGAATGGACCGTGGCTCTTTCTCTACCTTCAGCGCTGTTCTTCTTTTTGTTGTTTCTTCTCTTCCACTCGTTTGTGAAAAAATAATTCTCAGAGCAATAAACTGCTCTGAGAATTAAGAGAATGGTGCCGCTAACCGGACTCGAACCGGTACTGAATCGCTTCAGGTGGATTTTAAGTCCACTATGTCTACCATTCCATCATAGCGGCGTATTCAATCCCTTCAAATGAAGGGATATGAAGTTGGAGGGATGTTTTGGAGGGATGCTCCAAAACAGAGATAATCAAATTTCAAAAGCCCCGCTGTTTGCAAGCACAATTCGGATTGGGTGCTGCGATCAGCCCACGGGATTTTAAGTCCTTTGTGTCTACCAGTTCCACCATGGCGGCCTGTTTACGTCCGATATCATAGCACAGAATCGAATTGCCGTCAAGGATTTTACAGCTGGTCCAGGTTTCTTGTAAAGGGCTCCAGACAGTTGTCCAGGAACCAGCGGACCTCTTCCCGGCCTGTGGCTTCCAGGGCGGACAGGGTTTGTGTAGAAGCTGTGGAAAACTCCAGGTTTCCGGCCTTCAGCTCCTCCAGGCACTTGATATGGGCGGAGAGCTTATCCGCAGCCTTGACGATGGGGTTCAGGTTCTCGTCGTTTTCCAGGACATAGCTTTCGTAGCACCCCCGCAGCTCCGGGGGGAGCATATCCAGCAGACGCTGCCCGGCCACCTGCTCCACAGCCTTATAGGCATTGCGGATCTCGGGATTGTAATACTTGATGGGTGTGGGCATGTCGCCGGTCAGGATCTCCGAGGCATCGTGGTACAGCGCTGCCACGGCGCATTTGTCCGGGTCTGGGCCGGGCAGGTGGAGAATCTCCCGGCGGATCAGGGCCAGGGCGTGAGCCAGCACCGCCACCTGGTGGCTGTGCTCCTGGATGTTCTCCGAGAAGCTATTGCGCATAAGACCCCACCGGGTGATATAGCGCATCCTGCCAAGGAGCGCATAGAATTCATTTGCCACAGGCCATTTCCTCCAGCATAGGAACCAGGCAATTCACAGTCTCGCAGTACACGGTCCCGCCGATCTGCTCTCTGTCCCGGAAACCCCACAGGACACTGAGGCAGGGCACCCCGGCATTTTTCGCCGTGCGCACATCCACCTCGCTATCGCCTACGTAGATGCACTCCGTCACGCCAATGGCGTCCATGGCTTTCAGGACCATGGCCTTATCGGGCTTTCTGGGGCAATCCGCCGTCTCCCCCAGGGCAAAAATTCCAGGGAAATAATGCGCGCACAGAGGCTTTACTGCCGCATCCGGCTTGTTGGACACGATAGCAATGGGGTATTTCTCCTTCAAAACAGCCAGTGCCCGCTCGATTCCCGGATAGGGAGCCGTTTTGATCTGGCAGTGGGCGGGATAATAAGCCTGAAAGGCTTTCAGCACCGGCGCCGGGTCGCAGCCTTCCGGAACGGCCTGGGCAATGAGGTTTGCCGCCCCGTTGCCCACAAAACGCCGGACCTCCTCCAGCGTCCTGGCAGGGTGGCCGAAGGAAGCCAGGGCGGCGTTGGTGCTGTCTGTCAGGTCCTCTAAGGTATTCAGCAGTGTGCCGTCCAAATCAAAAAGAATGCCGATGCTCATACCAGGCCTCCGTTTTTCATAAGGCGGATATCCTCTCCGATGAAGGGAACCCGCTTGAAGCTGCCCCGGAGCCGGGAGGCGATCTGGGGCGTGTAGCGTTTGGCAATGTCGTCCGTGGTCAGGTTCGTGGAGATAATCGTGGGCTTGCCAAGCAGCAGCCGATCATTGATGATCCCGTAGAGGGCCACATTGGTGAACTGGCCGGGCATCTCCGTACCCAGGTCGTCCAGAATCAGCAGGTCGCAGCGGGTAAAGCTCTCGGTCTCCTGGCGGGCCTGCTCGTCATTCATGAATTTTGCCCGCTCCATCTTGGTAAACAGATGGCCCGCGGTCTCATAGGCCACGCTGTAGCCCCGGTCCGCCACGGTCCGGGCAATGCAGGCAGACAGGAAGGTCTTCCCCAGCCCCGGATTGCCGGAAAGCAGGAGATTGTCCGATTTATCCGAGAAAAAGACGGCATAATGCTTGCATTCCCGGAAATTCTTCTCCGCCAAGGTCCGAGGGCTGACGCCGTAATTGGGGTCTACCCGGTCGGAATAATAATCCAGCCGGAAGCTGCCAAAGCTATCCCGGCTGCCGGAGAGGATGGAGACCTCCTTCTTCTGCTCCTGACGGCACAGCTCCCGCAGGCACTCGCACATCTCCGCGCCGATATAGCCGGTGCCGCCGCACTTATCACAGATGGGCGTCTCGTCCAGGAAGCCCTCCTCGAAGTTCTCCTCCACCAGCCGTGCACGCTCCTGCTGCAAGGCCAGATTCTTGTCCCGCACCGCTTCCAGCTCTTTCTTGCCGTCGGTGCCCGCCTGGAAGGCTGCCATAGCCGCCTGGGCCATGGTCATGCGCAGCTCCCGGTCGATCTCCCGAATCCTGGGAACCCGCTCATAGGCCTCTGCCAGGTGCTGCCGGTCCTCAGAGGCCCGGTCCTCCCTGGCCTGGGCCAGACGGTCCCGGGCGCGGCGCACCACTTCCGCACTATATCCCATGGCTTATCCCTCCTGAAACATCCGTTTGATTGCCGCCACTTCGTCTGCGTCCAAGGGGCGGCGGTCGGACTTGGCATCCGTCTTTCTGTCCCCTGCCTGGACCGCCTGGGCCGTGTGGAGGCCCTGGCCGTGCCAGCGCTGCAAAATCTTATTCATGTACGCCCAGTTGAGGCCGCCTGTATTCAGGCAGGTCCGCTCATAGGCCATGGAGATGGTCTCGTTGTCAAAGCCCATCTCCAGCCAGCTCTGGGCATAGCGCTCCTCTGCCGGGGTCAGATTTCTGCCCCGGATTTGCAGGGCCTGCATGAGCTGGGCCAGCCGGGAGGCCCGGACATTCTGGGCCTGGATAAAGGCCGAGGCCTCCTCGATGGAGTCAATCCCCCGCTCCGCCCAGGCATAGGCCTCCTTCTCAATGGTTCGCAGGCTGGGATTCCGGGAAGAGCCCCGCTTCCGCGCCCGCTCCTTGCAGTAGCAGATGAGCATCTGGATCACCTCGGCGGGCAGATTCAGATACCGCACGAAGCCCAGCAGGATTTTCAGCTCTTCCGTATTCAGGCTCCGGCCCAGCAGGCGCTGAACCTCCCCATAGAGTGCCCGGAAGGAATTGTCCGAGTCCATGGCAGAGAGCACATCCCGCTCGGTATAGTCCGGCCGCTCCCCGGGGGCTACGCGGATGGGCCGCTCCTCCGGCCACAGGCCCAGCTGCCGCAGGGTCGCCGCGGCGCAGGAAACCCGCCCGGCGCTTAAAGAAAGCGCCCCCTCGGCAAGGCTGGGGTCATTGCCCGCCTGCACATATAAATACAGCAGCGCCGCCTCCGGGCTTGCCGCCCCTAAGAGCTTGCGCATATCATTTTCCGAAACAGTGACAGCATCCGCAATCATGGTTTTTCCCTCGAATTTCTCATCATGTAGCACCATTATACAGAAAGCCAGGCAAATTGTCAAAAGCTATCTTTTTCCACAGAAATTTCACAGAAGCAGCAAACACATGGCTGCTTTTACCCATTCTTCCGGCTCTCCAGAAACTCCTTATCAAAATGGACATTCAAATGGGGGTAGGTCATGGGGATGCCCTGCTCGTCGAAAATGTCCTTGATGCGCTGGTTGACCTTGAAGTACACATCCCAGTAGTCCTCGGTCTTTGCCCAGAAGCGCAGGGTGTAGTTAATGGCATTGTCCCCATAGCTCACCACTGCCGCAAAGGGAGCGGGCTCCAAGAGGGCATTGTCCACAGTCGCCGCCAAAACCAGAGCATCGATAACCTTCTGGGTGGGGGCGTCATAGCCCGCAGAAACCTGAATTTCCGCCCGGCGGGTATCGTTGGCGGAGTAGTTCACCACTTCCGAGGCCAGCACCGTGCTGTTGGGGATGCAGACCACCTTATTGTCCACGGTGACAAGCCGAGTATAGCTCATATCGATCTGGGTCACGGTACCGGACTGGCCGCCGATATCCACATAGTCCCCGGAGTGGAAGGGATGGGTTGTCAGCAGCGTAAAGCCGCCCAGCACATTGGTCAGCATATTTTGCAGGGCCAGAGACACAGCCAATGTCAGCACACTGGCCAGCGCCACCACGCCGGTGACATCAATGCCTAAGCTGGTGGCCAGGCTCAGGCCCAGCAGCAGGTATAGCCCTACCCTCGCAAGGGACAAAATCAGGCTATAGGCCGCCTTTTCCAGCTTGGACTTTTCCAGGGCCCGGGTCAACAGCCGCATAACGGCTTTGATGACCAGGATACCCACCACCAGCGTAATGAGCGCCGTAAAGACCTTATCCACAAGCCCCTGGGAAACCCAGCTTTTGATCAGTGCATTCAGAGATTCCATTTTTGCTTCCTCCTTTTTTACACGCATTATAGCCTGTTTTATTTCCTGAATCAAGCGCTTTCCCCCTATTTCCCGCATACAGTTGCTTTTTATGGTCAATATCGATAAAAGTTTACAATTGGCAGCGCAAAAAGTCCGAAATTCTTGTGAAATACAAACTCTTGCATCCGAAAAATGCCATGCTATAATAGCATGGCAAAAGAAAGATTTATATGAAAAGAGGCATTTCTTTATGGAATACTTGCTTGCCATCGGTCTTGCCATGTTCGCAGGACTGTTTCTGTCCCGTCTGGCCTCCAAATTCAACCTGCCTGACGTGACCAGCTACCTGGTTGCCGGCGTGCTGATTGGGCCGCTGTGCCTGGGCGCCCTGGGCATCCCCAACCTGGGCCTTCCCAGCTTTGACTTCGTGGAAAAGCTAGGGCTCATCAGTGATGTTTCCCTGGGCTTCATCGCCTTCTCCATCGGCAATGAATTCCGGCTGGAGGAACTGAAGCACATTGGCCGCCAGGCCACCATCATTGCCATTTTTCAGGCACTGTCCGCCACCATCTTTGTGGACGTGGGACTTCTGATTCTGCACCTGTTCCTGGGCGACACCCTGCCCGTGTCCACCTGTATCGTGCTGGGTGCCATCGCCACCGCCACGGCTCCTGCCGCCACGGTGATGGTCATCAACCAGTACAAGGCCAAGGGCCCCCTGACCAACATTCTGCTGCCCATCGTGGCTCTGGACGATGCCGTGGGTCTGATCGTCTTTGCCGTGTCCACCGGTATTGCCAAGGCCCTGATCTCCGGCTCCATCAATCTGGTCTCCGTCATTGTGAACCCGCTTGTTGAGATCGTTGCTTCTCTGGTTCTGGGTGCCGCCCTGGGCTGGGTTTTCAGCGTTGTGGAAAAATTCTTCAACTCCCGCTCAAAGCGTCTGAGCCTGACCGTGGCCTTTGTGTTCCTGTGCACCGCCTTCTCCAAGATCGAGCTGACCTTTGGCAACGGCGTAGAGATTGGCTTCTCCTCCCTGCTGGTGTGCATGATGTGCGGCACCATCTTCTGCAACCTGTGTGACTTCTCCGACGAGATCATGTACCGGACCGACCGCTGGACCGCCCCCGTTTACGTTCTGTTCTTCGTGCTCTCCGGTGCAGAGCTGGACCTGCGGGTCTTCGGCAGCGCCGCCGTTGTGGGCATTGGTCTGGTGTATATTCTCATGCGTTCCGCCGGTAAGATCGTCGGTGCCAGTGTCAGCTCCCGGATGGTTGGTTGCCCCAAGACCGTGTGCAAATACCTGGGCATCACCCTGCTGCCCCAGGCCGGTGTAGCTCTGGGTATGTCCGCCACCGTCGCCGCAGACTTCGGTGCCGAGGGTGCTATCATGCGCAGCATCGTCCTCTTCTCCGTGCTGATCTACGAGCTGGTAGGCCCCATCCTGACCAAGATTGCCCTGACGGCTTCCGGAGAAATCACGCCCAAGACCATCTCCAACCGCGGCGTCCTGCCCGAGGAGATTCACAAGAACGGGTAATTTCCACAAAAAGCAATGCGCTGCGAAGGCTCGCAGCGCATTATTTTTATGCCTTCGGCACATAGTCCAGAGTATCAAAGCAGGGGTCGTATCTCCCCGGCTCCATATGGTAGAGCCGGGCAATATAGTCGCTGGTGAAAATCTCCTTGGGGGTGCCTATGCGGTCGATTCTGTCGCCGCTGACGCAGACCACCGTATCGGAGACCCGGTCCGCCAGGTCCAGCTCGTGCAGGGACATGAGCACCGCCAGATTTTTCTCCCGCACCATGGTCTTCAGGATTGTCAGCAGCTCCAGCTTATAGCGGATGTCCAGGTAGCTGGTAGGCTCGTCCAGGACGATGATTTCCGGCTGCTGGCACAGGGCACGGGCAAGCAGGATTCGCTGCCGCTGGCCGTCGCTGATGGCCTCAAAGGGCCGGTCCGCCAGATCGGCGCTGTGCACCAAAGCCATGGCATCCATCACAATGCGCTTGTCCTCCTTGCTCAGCAGGCCCAGGGCCCCGGTATAGGGGTAGCGTCCGGTGCTGACCACATCAAAGCAGGTCATGAGCTCCGGGTGCACCCGCTGGGTCATGAGAATGGCCATTTTCTTAGCGATCTCATTCTGCCGCAGCTGCTCCATGGGGCTTCCCGCCAGCAGCACCGTGCCGGACACCTTGGACAGCTGCCCAACAACAGTTTTCAGGATGGTGGACTTTCCGGAGCCATTGGGGCCGATAAGGGTCACGATTCTGCCCCGCTGAACGCTGAGGCACACCTCCCGGATCAGGGGCTGCCCGTCGTAGCCAACGGTCAGATTTTCTGTGGATAAAAAGTCGCTCATTCTCTGGCCGCCTTTCTTCGAACCATCATATAGATGACCACCGGTGCGCCGAACACGGCGGTTACGGAGCTGATGCTCACCTCTGTAGGCGCGAAGGCCGTCCGGGCGATGAGATCGCACATCAGGCAGAAGGCCCCGCCGCCTAAGAAGCAGGCCGGAATCATCACCATGGGCTCTGCCGTCTTAAAAAGGGTTTTCATCAGGTGGGGCACTGCAATGCCCACGAAGGAAATGGGCCCGGCAAAGGCCGTCACACAGGCAGAGAGCACACTGGACAGCAGAATCAGCGCCGCCCGGAAGGCTTTCAGGGGTACGCCCATATTCTGAGCATAGACCTCTCCCATCTGGTAGGCCCGGATGGGCTTGCTCAGCAAAAAGCTCAGGCCAACGCCCAGGGCACAGACAATTGCCATGGCACGCACATCCGTCCAGGTCCTTCCGGAGAAGGAGCCCACGGACCAATTGTGCAGGTTCACAATATTGGAATCATCCGCAAATGTCACAAAGAAATCCGTCAGCGCAGAACAGATATAGCCGATCATAACGCCGCAGACCACCAGCAGGCTCATTTGCTTCACCCTCTGGGAGATGATCAGCACGAAGCCCATGGAAATCATGGCGCCAAAAAAGGCGGAGAAGATCAGCGTTGCCGAATTGGATACCATTCCGCGGCTCAGCAGGAAAATCATGGTGATGGAAACCGTCAGCTTCGCACCGGAGGAGATACCCAGCACAAAAGGACCGGCAATGGGGTTATGGAAAAAGGTTTGCAGCAGATAGCCGGAAACCGACAGTGCTCCGCCCAGAATCAGCGCCGACAGCAGCCTTGGAAGGCGAATGCTGCAGATAATATTCCATTTTGTGCTGTCCTGGCTGCGGCCCAGCAGAATCTGCCGGATTTCTGCCGCGGAAATGGACACGCTTCCGGCATGGAGATTCCACAGCAGGAAAACAGCCACCAGCAAGAAAAGCAGCACAAAGCCCCATATTCTGTGTCCTCTTTTTTTCACACGTGTGCCTCCTTATGTCAGCTGTTTCAGAAAATACAACTCCCGGCCATTGTCCTCTGCCGCCGCATTCACATCCAGAATAAAATTCCCCAGAGCCAGGGATTCCTGATAGAAATTCTTGGTAACGCACCAGACCTGGCCGGTTTTCACCGCCTTGCAGTCCGCCAGCAGCGGCGCTTTGGACAGCAGGGCATTCATATCCTTCAGTTCTCCATCCACCGTGCTGTTGTAGATGAGCATATCCGCATCCACTGCCGCATTGTAGAAGGCCTCCATCTGAATGGTCTGGGAGGAGGTGGCACCGGCATCCTCATCTTCTTCGAAGACAATGGGCGTGCAGCCTGCCAGGGAGATGGACTTGGAAATATAGTCCGAGCTCTTGCGGACACTCACCGCCCCGGCGGCCGTGATGTAGAAAAACGCCACGGTCTTTCCGGTAGACTCCTGATTCATAACCGGCGTCAGATTGTTCATCAGCGCGTCAAAATAGCTGACAGCCTCGCTGTCCTTCCCCAGAAGGGCTCCATAGAATTTGATCCACTCCATGCGGCCAAGGGGATGGCTTTCATAGCTGGAGCGGTCCACAATAACGGGAATACCCAGGCCCTGGATCTGCTCCATGACATCCGGCGTATGGTAAATCATGGTATTCTCGATTGCCAGGTCACAGCGCTCCGCCAGAATCGTTTCATAGTCCGGCGCAGAGTATTTTCCGGCATACAGGAGCTTTTCCTCTGCCATGGCCTGCTTTGCTTCCGGCAGGTACCAGCCGTCTTCCTTCAGGCTGCTGAGCCGTACGGTATCCACGGCATCCAGCTTGCAGAAATAATCCATGGCTGCGCTGGAAACCACATAGATATGCTCCAGCGGCTGCTTCAGAACAATTACATCCGCCGGGACGCCCTGGGGCACCTGGGCGCCTTCCGGGACCACCAGAATGGTCTGGTCCGCACCAACGGTGATCTTCCGGTATCCGCTGGCCTCGTCATAAATGGCGAAGATTTCTGCATACTGCATGGGCCGGGGCCCGGTAAATGTCAGGCTGTCCCAGCTGACTGTTTGGGGTGCAGCCGTGGTCTGCGCGGTTGTTTCCGCACTTTGCTGGGGTGCAGCGACGCAGCCGCAGAGCAGCAGCGCCGCCAGAATCAGTGCAAAAAATCTTCTCATTTCAGTTCTTCCAGCGTGGAGGAATCCAGGAGAATGGTGTATTCAATCTCGTGGGGGGTGCTCATGGCCACAGTATCCGCAACCACGGCAATCTTCACATCCAGTGCGGTTACGGGAATTTCGAAGGAGGAGCCGCCCTCGTTGCTGACAGGCTCGTACTTCACGCCGTCCACGATCATATAGTCATATTTGCTGCTGCTGAGAACCACGGTGGCAATGCCCTTGCCATCGGTCACGGTCAGCAGTGTGGGGTTGACCAGGGTGGTTTTGCCTGTGCCGCCCTCCAGGGTGCCATAAACGGTGTATTCGCCATCCGCCAGGTCGGAAACAAGGGTCTGCTTGGGCTCGGGGTTGGAAACGGAGACCTTGTGGTCATACCAAACGCCCTTCTTGCCGATGAGGGCCAGATCAAACTCGTCATCCAGGTAGGGCACGGGAATATCAAAGCCGTAAACGGTCTCGGTCAGGCCGTCGGAATAGGTGACCGCATCCTCCGTGGGCTGCAGCAGCTCTGCGCCCTCCTTCTGGGCATCCTCGGCCAGACCGGGGAACAGGTTTACGATGGACTTGGAGGCCAGGCTGACATGGATGGTCATCTTGCCGTCCTGCACGGTCAGCGTGCCCTTGCCATCGCAAGACTCATTGGCATGGAACATGGAGCTGTCCGTGTCAAACTCGGCAGTGTAAACGCCGTCCTCCAGGGGGCAGACAGCAGCCTCGGTGGTTTCGGGGGCGGTGGTCTCAACAGTGGTCTCAGCAGGGGTTTCAACAGTGGTCTCGGGTGCTGCCTCGGTGGTCTCCGGAGCGGCAGTGGTCTCAGCAGGGGCCGTCTGGCCGCAGGCGGCGAGGCCCAGCAGCAGCATAGCGGTCAGCAGAAGTGCAGTCATTTTTTTCATTTTTCATTTCTCCTTATGCATGGAATTCACCCAGGGGCTTTCTGCCCCCGGGTGATCCCGGGTTTATGAAGTAGATTTAGTTAGCGGAATCCATAGCAGCCTGGGTGTGGGCAACATACAGCTGCTCCACAGCCTCAATACGGCCCAGGCCGGAGATCTGGCAGGTCACGTCCAGGCCGGCAGCCTCGAACATGGTCTTCCAGGAATCGTCATCGGAACCGGCCATGTCGTTGTTGGCATGGTCACCGGCGACGACCATCAGAGGACGCAGGACAACCTTGGTGTAGCCGGCGGCCTTGACAGCCTCAATGACGTTCTCGCAAGCGGTCTCCTCGGGCTCGCCCTCAACGGTGCCAATGAAGACATTCTCGTAGCCCAGGTTCTGCATCTGGGTCTGCATCTGGCTGTAGGTCACCTTAGCGACGTGGGCAGTGCCATGGCCCATGAAGACAAAAGCGGTGCTGTCCTCAGCGGCCTTCTCGGTGCTCTCGTAGCCGGCCTCTTCCAGAGCGGCAGCGACAACAGCCTTGGCAACGGCTTCCTTGTCGGCATTGATGACGGTGGCATCGGAGCCGACCTCACCCAGCATGGGCTCGGCAACCACGATGGTCTCGATCTTGTCCTTGTACTCCTCCAGAGCCTCGCACATCTCGTCGTACTCAGCGCCGTGCATCAGGTGGGTGGGCTGCACAACCAGAGTCTTCACACCGTTGGCAACCGCACGGTCCATAGCCTGTTCCATGTTATCGATCTTCTCGCCGTCACGGGCCTGGATGTGGTTGATGATGATCTGTGCGGTGAAGGCGCGGCGGACGGACCAGTCGGGGAAAGCCTCGGCCAGAGCATCCTCAATGCCCTTGATGTCTTCCACACGGCTGTCGTTGAAGGAAGTACCGAAGGAGACGACCAGCAGCTCCTTCTCGCCGATCTCGTCCTGATTCCGGGGATCATCCAGAGAAGCATCGCCGGTATCGCGGCCGAAGTACTCGGGGCTGGCCTCTTCGCCCTCGACCAGCTCCTTCTGAGCATCGGTCAGGGCGTCCCAGGCAGCCTTGGCGGCCTCGCACTGGGCGTCGGTCTCGTCGTTGCGGGTCTGGACATAGATGGCGTCGATCAGAGCAGCAACCTCATCGGCAGCAGCCTGGTCAATTTCCTCCTGAGACTGGGTAGCCTCAGTGGCAGCCTCGGTGGTAGCCTCGGTAGTGGCCTCCGTGGTGGCAGCCGCAGTGGTAGCAGTGGTGCTGTTGCCGCCGCAGGCAGCCATGGACAGAACCATGCAAACGCCCAGCAGCAGAGCAATCAGTTTTTTCATGGTGGATTACCTTCTTTTTCAAAATTTCCTCTGAATAAAATATAAAAGCGGCTGCATCTCCGCAGCCGCTCTTCCTGACAACATATATCCGCCCCGAAAACCCGGAAACGGGGCAAACACCAGCGGGAAGGTCGATTTGTAGACAGCAAATCGGAGATTCCACGCAAAGGCAGGTCTCCTGACTCGGTTCCCCGCGTTTCTGCCTTCCCAGTTTCCCAGTGGCATCCCGAAACGCTCCCCTTCACAGTGACTGTATCGCCCCGGATTTGCACCGGGTTCCCTTTTCACCGCCTTTCGGCGGCACCTTTGCGCTGCTTTTATATTCAATTCAGACAGGCGTATTATAGCATACCCTCCGATATTTGTCAACGCCGCCGGAATGATCCGGCGGCGTTTGCATTACAGCTCCTCCGGGATGAGCCAGAGCTTCTTGGCTGCGGTTTTTGCCTCGCTGCGGCGGCTGACGCCCAGCTTTTCCAGCACCCGGCTCACATGGGTCTTCACCGTGGGCAGCTTAATGTCCATGATCTCGCCGATCTCCGCATTGCTCTTGTCCGCACAGATCAGGTGCAGCACCCGCATTTCCGTTGCGGTCAGGTTTTCCGCAGGGGACATCCGGGGCCGAAGATAGTCGGGATAGAAGCTTGCCTGGACGCGGGTATCTGTCAGAACAGCCTTGAACCATTTTGCGTCCCCTGTCCATTTCGTCTGCTCCAGCAGCGGCAGAATGGCCCCGCCGAACACGCTGGCCGGCCGGACGAAGCGGTAATTCTCCGCCTCTGTCAGAGCGGTTTTCAGATATTCATGCCACCTTTCGTCCTGCTCCCGGTATAGGGCCATAGCCCGCAGCAGGTCGGTGCTGATCTTGTCCAGATGGCGGCCGCAGGCCTTGCAATAGCTGTCCATAGGGGCCAGTGTGAGAAATACGTTCTTCGTCTGTCCCGCCACCAGCTCCACCACCGCCTGCGTCAGATACTGATACCGCTTCAGCGCATCAAAATGCAGGGGATCTTTTGGGGCTTTTTTCAGATACCAGGTATCTGCCGCATCCAGGTTGCCCAAGCGCAGATCCAGGCGGCAGAGAAGCGCATCCAGATTGTCCAAATACCGGTTCTGGCCCGTCTCTTCAAATCGCTGGCGCAATGCCAGCAGGGTCCGCTTGGCATCCCCCGCTCTGCCGGAAGTCGTCTGGCTCCTGGCCAGCAGAGCAGTTATCGCGAACTCCATCTCCGGCGTACCGTTGTTCCGAATTTCGCCCATGCGCTGCACCAAATCCAGCAGACGCACGGAGATATCCTCGCCCTTTTCGTACTTGCTCTCCGCAGTAGCGCTTTCCGCCAGCCCTACGCCGTATTTGCCCAGGACCGTCTGCAACGGGCCGCTCATGGTTTTGAACATCTGGTCGTCCTTGGTGCACCAGTCGGAGAAATCCTTGCCGCCGTTGACAATACTGGGCAGGCCGCTGGTCGCAGAGAAGGACTGCAAAACCAGCTCCTTCCGGCGAACCATTCGAGATATCTTCGGAAAAACCTCCGCAAGCGTCTCCACTCCCCGCTGGGGCAAACTGATATCCAGCCAGATCAGGCAGCTGCGCGCCTGGGTCAGCACTGCGTCCTGGGGCCCGCAGTTCTGGGCAAAGCGTTCCAGTGTCTTGTACCACCGCTCGGAGCCTTCATAGTCACCGGACATGGCGCAGAGCATGCTCATGCCCTGCATCAGCGCCGGGGACGCCAGGATATCGCTCTGCGGCAGTTGCCGATAGTACTTTTCCATTTCCCGGTAGTGGGCCATTCCCGGGAAAGTCTCCGCGTTGCGGATTAGCAGCTCGGATACCTTGGCGTGCTCCTGTCCCTGGATATAGCAGTCCAGGGCGTTAGGGTAGTCCTCTTTCAGTTCATAGTACATCCCGCCCCGGACCATCAGCGCCCGTTTCCGTTCCGGCGGGTACTCCCGGCCCATTTCCCACAGCAGAAACAGGCGGAACTGCTCCCAGAAATGGAAATGCAGAACGCCGTCATATTGCAGCATGGAGGTATTGCGCTGGAGCCAGTCCAGCATTTCCCCGGCGTTATGGCTACCGGTCACGATACGGGCCAAGTCCAGATTGAAGGACTTAAAGGGAGCAAGCTCCAGCAAAAAACGCTGAATGGGCAGATCAAACCGCCGGTATACGGCCGTTTCAAAATACCGGAAGACCTCCTGGAAGCATTCTCCCTCCAGCTCCAAAGAGAACGGGGCCCCCTGGGCCATTCGCCGGGCCGTAACCACCACGCCCAAGGGATAGCCGATGGATTCCTTATAAATCCCGCTGATATCCGCATCGGAGGCAGAAATCTCCCAGCTTTCCAGCAGCCTGCGCACATCCTCCCGCTCGAAGAGGAAGGCTTTTGATTCCAGCACCGTCATCAGGCCGGAATACTGGAAAGCCATCAGCGTCCCGTTGGGCGCGCCCCGGGACAGCAGCAGAAACCGCCGTTCCGGGTAATTCCGAATCAAATCCCGCAAGGGAAGCCACTCCTCCTCCTGCAAATTCTGCAAATCATCGATGAGCAGAATGCGCCAGCTGCCCGCCTTGGAGGGAACGGCAAAATCCGGGTCTGCCGCAGACAGACGCAGCACGCTTTTGCCCTCTGTCAGGGCATCGGCCACGCAGGTTTTTCCAAATCCGCAGGGTGCACTGAAAAACAGCACGCGCCCCTGCTTCATGAATTTCTCAAAGCAGTCTGCAATGGACCGCTTGATAATCGTCCGTTCTGCCATAGAAAAGCCTCCACATCATACTTTTTTCGACTTTATTTTTATTGTATCAGCTATTTCCGGGAAAATAAATCATCCCAAAGTATGATATAATGCAGTTTTCCCGACGTGTGATTCTTTTAATACCCCTTACCGAATGTCATAGACGGTTTTGACCGTCAGCTGCGGCAGCAGCTGGGCGGCGCTTGCCTGGGTCTGGGCGGTGACCGTATAAGGCTCCGGCGAAGTCAAATCAAAATAATTATCCGAAAGGACCAGGTCCCGGTCCCGGAAATCCAGGTACACATTCTTGGCAAAAGCATCCGCGCTTACCCGGAATGCCACACCCCCGGGAATATCCTCCGCCGTCACCGTCAGCCGGGGCTTCCGCCAGGAGAAGTGCTTGGGCGGCACCAGCAGCTGCGTCCGGCGCGTCAGGAAGTTCCCGGAAGCGTCATAGAGGTCGACATAGAGATAGGTATCGTAGACATCCGCAGCATCTACCTTCCGGTGCAGAACATCCAGAGAGGACAGGGCTTCCACAGTAACCTCACAGCGCTGCTCATCCAGCACCGTCCGGTCCCCCCGGCACAGGTACAGCCGCACCGCTCCCCGGAAAGCCTGCCGGGTCTCGTTGGCGATGTTCACCGTCAGGGTGCCGTTTTCCAGGAACAGCCCCATGGCCACCGGGGCATAGAACCGCTTTGCCGCATAGTGCAGCGCCTTCCAGCGGCCGAAATAATCGATGCTCGCCCAGGAGGCCACAGGCCAGCAGTCGTTGAACTGCCAGTAGGCAGAGCCCATGCAGTAGCCCCGCTGGCGGCGGAAATGCTCCACGGCGCTTTCAATAGCCTCAGCCTGCATCAGCTGCGAGGCATAAACCAGGTCCTCAAAACGGCTGGGATAGAGATAATAGTCCGCCAGATAACGCAGCAGCTTTTCGTTTCCGGTGCGGCACTTCTGGTGATTGTCCATAACCCGGGACAGGAGATTCCGGTCCTCCGGGGCGCTGAAGGTCTCAACGGTCTTCATACTGGGCAGGCTTTCAAAGCCGTATTCCGAGCAAAACCGGAAGCTGTTCTCCCGGTAGGCCGTAAAGGGCAGGCCGCCGTGCCAGACCATCCAGTAGTGGGTGTCTCCCCGGGAAGGGCAGCCGGGGTCATCAAAGCTGCCGCCGGAGGAGGGGCTGGAGGGCCAGTAGAAGGTATCCGGCGCATACGCTCCGCAGAGCTCCGGCAGAAGGTGCTCATACAGCCGCAAATAGTCCATATGCACCAGCTCCGTATTCTGGCAGCCGCCGAGGATCATGCCCTCCATCTCGTTGTTGCCGCAGAGCAGGCCCAGGGACGCATGGTGCTGCAATCTCGACAGGTTATCCACAGCCTCGCAGGTAAATTCCTGCTCCATGTCCTTTGTGAGCCAGATGTTTGCGCAGGCCACCATAAAATCCTGCCAGACCAGAATACCCTTTTCGTCGCACAGCTCATAAAAGCGGTCCTCCGGGTAATAGCCGCCGCCCCAGACCCGCAGGGTGTTGAAATTGGCGGCAGCGGCCTGATTTACCAGATTTTCCAGCCGGTCCGGGGTGATCCTGGTGAGCAGGCTGTCCATGGGAACGAAGTTTGCGCCCATGGAGAAGATCTTGATGCCGTTGATAACGAAGCAGAATTCGCTGCCCTTTCCGTCGGCGTCCTTCTCCGTGCTCACCGTCAGTGTCCGCAGGCCGATGCGCATCGTTTTCCGGTCCACGCAGGTGCCCCCGACCCAGAGCTCCGTTTCCAGTGTGTAGAGGGGCTGCTCACCGTAGCCCCGCACCCACCAGAGGCGGGGATGCTCGATATGGACCACCGCCTCACCGGCCGTTGCCCGTACCCGCTGCCCGTCAAGGTTTACATAAACTTCATATTCCGGCCCGCAAATCACATCCGCACGGACGCTCACGTCCACCTCTCCGCCCCGGTGCTTCTGGCTGACCAGCACCCGCTCCAGCCGTCCGCCGTCAAAGCTGCGCAGCTCCACAGGGCGGGTAATGCCCATATCCGGCAGGGTAGGCGCCCAGTCCCAGCCGGACTCGAACATGGCCTTGCGCAGGTGGGCCGTTCCGGGGACCGTATCCCCGTCATTCATATAGAGATAGTGCCGCCGCTGGGCCTCCTGGAAATAGGCCATGGGGGAGGAAAATTCCAGCCGCAGCGTGTTCTCTCCGGCAACCAGGAACTTCTTCACCGAGAAAACATAGGTTCTGTGCATATTTTTTGTCTTTCCCACCACATTTCCGTTCAGCACAATGCGGCAGATGGTATCCAGGCCGGCAAATTCCAGCTCCTGAAACTGCCTGTCCAGAGTTCCGGCATCCAGCGTAAACGCTGCCTCAAAGGTACAGTCCCGTTCTCCCAGGGAACGCAAGGTCTGCTCGTTGACCCCATAGAAGGGGTCCGGGATTTTCCCGTTTTCCCATAGCACGCTGTACATGGTGCAGGGTGCCTGACAAGGCAGGGGTGCAAAGCCTTCCATCCGAAACGTCCAGTTCTCAATTTTCATAGCGGGCCTCCCGTTTGTTTTTCTTTATCATAGTAGGGCCCCTGTTTTCTGTCAATGTCTCCGCTTGGCAAAATGGTTCTTTTCATTTCAAAAAGGCTTTTGTGCGCGTTTTTAAAAAATTCATTTGCTATTTCCATCGGAATGGTTTATAACTAAGGAAGTATCATGTATGAATAAACACCAGGAGGATCCCTTTCTATGACCTTTTCCGCCCGCGATTTGAAAAAGGAGGCTGCAGAACGGCTGCAAGCATCCCAAAATCAAAAGGACATTGTCCTTCTCTATGCTGCCGTCACCCTGGGTGTCAGCTGCCTGTGCACGCTGCTCCAGTTTCTGCTGTCCAGCCAAATCTCCCATACCGGCGGTCTGGCCGGTATGAGCACCCGGAGCTTTTTCTCCGCACTGTCCAGCTTTCTGCCCATCCTGTCCGCCATTGTCACCATGTGCATGAGTTTTGGCTACCTGGGCGGCATGGTCCGCATCTCCCGCGGACAGTACGCCTCCCGCAATGCTCTGAAAACCGGCTATGAGCGCTTTTGGCCTCTGCTGCGGCTGAAATTGCTTCTGTCCGCAATTTTACTGGGCTTTGCCCTGTGTGCCAGCTACCTTGCTTCGTTTCTGTTTCTGCTCTCCCCCTTCTCAGACCGCTTCATGAGCGCCGTATCCCCTGCCATCTCCGGCGGCAGCCTGCTCAGCGGCGGCAGCATCGTGCTGGATGAGAGCACCCTGGATGCACTTTACGCCGCCTCCGGCCCCCTGATTGTCATTTTCGCGGTGGTCATCCTGGCAGTTCTGGTTCCCGTGCTCTACCGCTACCGCATGGCAGACTATATCCTCTACGATCACCCCGAGGCAGGGGCCCTGTACGCCCTGCGGGAAAGCCGGAAAATGACGCGGGGCAGCCGACTGGGCCTGTTCAAGCTGGACCTGAGCCTGTGGTGGTACTATGCACTGACCCTTCTGTGCGCCGTTCTGTCCTACGGAGATGTGTTTCTCTCCCTGGCCGGCATTTCCCTGCCTATAGGCGACACCGCATGCTTCACCCTTTTCTATGTGCTTTCCCTGGCTGCCAACTTTGCGTTGCTGTATTTCCTGCGCAATCGTGTGGAAGTGACCTACGCATTGGCCTATGGGCAGCTGAAACCCAAGGAGCAACCCCAGAGCGGTGTAGTCCTGGGAAATATCTTCCAGATGTGAAAACCTGCCCGGCGCAAAACCGATGCGCCGGGCAGAAACTTTAGAAAGCAAAAAAGAGACCTGCCGAAGCAGATCTCTTTTTCTATGGAGCGGGTGACGAGGCTCGAACTCGCTACCTCCACCTTGGCAAGGTGGCGCTCTACCGGATGAGCTACACCCGCATCTGTCGCCCAGCCAATGCAGCCGGACAAGAGAACTGGTGCCTCCGGTCGGAATCGAACCAACGACACGCGGATTTTCAGTCCGCTGCTCTACCTACTGAGCTACAGAGGCATCCTTTCAGATGGCCGTCTCAAGGACAGCTTTGGTATTATACAACAGCGAACGTCATTTGTCAACAATTTTTTCACAAAGTCTCAGCTTCTCTACAGTGCGCCAAGGACCATTCCCAGGCTCTCGTGGAAAACAAGGTCTGCCCGGTCGTCGAAGGGCGTTGGGTCCCGGTTGATGAGGACCAGGCGATTTCCCCTATAATAGCGCAGAAAGCCCGCTGCCGGGTATACCGTCAGGCTTGTACCGGCCACCAGGAGCATATCCGCCGTAGAGATTGCCTCCAGAGCCCCCTCCACGGTTTTCTCGTCCAGTCCCTCCTCGTAGAGCACCACGTCCGGCTTCACTATGCCGCCGCAGCTGCATCTGGGAATGCCGTCACAGTTTTTCACAAAAGAGGCCGGATAGAATTTCCCGCAGCGGGTACAGTAGTTCCGCAGTATGGAGCCATGGAGCTCATAGACCCGCCGGGACCCGGCCTTCTGGTGCAGGCCATCAATATTCTGGGTTACAACGGCACTGAGCCTGCCCTCCTGTTCCCATTTTGCCAGGGTTTTGTGGGTGATATTGGGCTCCACGTCCAGAGGCATCATCTTTTTCCGGTAAAACCGAAAGAAATATTCCGGATTTTTCAGGTAGAAGCTATGGCTGATAATAGTCTCCGGCGGATAGTCGAAGCTCTGGCTATACAGCCCATCCACACTGCGAAAGTCCGGCACGCCAGATTCTGTGCTTACGCCGGCACCCGTAAAGGCTACAATGTGTCTGCTTTCCTGCACCCATTGGCGCAGCGTCTCAAGCTTATCCATTTGCGTCACCTTCTGTATTCTCCCGGGTCAATCGGCCGGCCACAAGCATAAACATGGCTGTAGCAAGACCCAGCCGGGCCGTAAACATGGGCTCCATAATACCGTGAATCAAGAGTCCGACCAAAAGCAGCGCCAAAATTCTTTCAGAAACCGGGGCCTCCTTCAAAAGCACCCGCAAAAGCTTTCGAATCAGCGGGAGGAGGAAGCTGCACCATAGCAGCAGTCCGGGCAGGCCATACATAGCAGTCACCTGGAGAAAGCCGTTGTGCGTATGCCCCACCGCCTTCTCCAGTCCGCCATATCGGACCATGTTCAGCGGGATGTCCATTTCCGGCTGCCCGAAGAGCAGCAGCAGCGGGTGATGCACCATGGCATAGATTTCGCACTTCCAGCCCTGCATCCGCGAGGTGATCGTCCTTCTTTTCCCGAAATACTCACTCAGGGACGGGAGCTGAGGAACGGCCGCATTGCTCCGCGCAAGGAGCTTGTAGGCCGCCAGCGCGCAGACTGCGAGCACAGCGGCAAGCAGCGCATACCTGGGCCACTTTTTCCACTGCAGCTTCGGCAGCGGAATTGCCCCCAGGACGCCGATGGCCAAGGCCGCCACAATATACAGCATAGGATTGATGGTATTGATGAGCGCAAAGCTCTTGTAGATCACAAGCGTGCAGAGAGCCGTTACAGCAGCCATCAGAAGATACCTGCACCATTTTTTCCACGAAAGCCGCAGCAGCGGAGATGCCGCCAGCAGGCCTATGGTAAAGCCGACGGTAACATACGTGGTTCGGCCGCGCTGCAGTCCGATGGTCAAAAACATAAGGACCATGGAAAGGGCCATAGGAATCCGCCAGAACCTCCGCTTGCAGGTGGTCCACTGGTAGGCCAGCAGCCACAGCCCCGTCATAAACCATGCTGCGGTTTCATTGCGGTTGATGGGATAAAAATCGATACAGGTTTCGACCGTATTCACCTGAACGACTTCATTGAGCAGGCGAATCTCCTCCACATCCGTCAATGCAATGACCAGTCCGCAAACAGCCCAGACCGTCAGCACTCCGCACAAAATTGCCGTCACAATGGTAAAAATGTTGAACGCTGCCTTCTGATCCAGCTTGTGCATGGCAAAAAAGGCAACGATCATCTCCCCAAGCACCAGCACTTCCAGGCTGACCGTCTCCCGGAAATCCAGCAGGAGGAAGCGGGTCAGTACGGCCCAAGCCCCATAGCCCAGCAGCAGCCGCTCCATTTTCGTCTTTTCCCCTGTGCGCAGGCACAGAGTCCACAGCTGGCCGATGATCAGCAGCTCCAAAATATAGGAGTGCAGTGCAGGCACCGGCCGGAGATAGACCAGATTTGTAAACAGGTCCCGCAGTACGATCAGCACCGACAAAAGCACCACGGCGCTGCGGCGAACAGCTTCCTGCCTTGCGTTTTTCAGCATAGCACCATTCCTTTCCAGTGATTTTAGGTTTCCTGTTCCGTCAGAGCATCTTCCTGGGCCATTTCCCGCAAAAGCTTCTGGTCCTTCTTGGAAGACAAATCCAGTTTTTCATACATATCCGGGCGGCGGGCCTTTGTGCGGCGCAGGGATTGCTTCCGCCGCCACTGATTCACCTTTTCATGGTTGCCGGACAGCAGAATCTCCGGCACGGCACGGCCATGCCAGACGGCAGGGCGGCTGTACTGGGGATATTCCAGGAGTCCGGAAAAATGGCTCTCATCCTCGAAGCACTCCGGGTCTGCCAGCACCCCCGGCACCATGCGGCACACGGCATCCGTCACAGCCATGGCCGCGATTTCCCCGCCGGTGAGCACAAAATCTCCCAGGGAGATTTCCTCGTCCACGCACTCATCAATAAAGCGCTGGTCGATGCCCTCATAGTGACCGCAGACCAGAATCAAATTGTCCATTTTGCTCAGGCGAATGGCATCGGCCTGCTGAAATGTATGGCCGCAGGGGGAGAGATACACGGTGTGCACCGGCCCTGCTGCCTCGTCGCAGACGGCTTCCCAGCAGCGATAGATGGGGTCCGCCTGCATAATGGCCCCCCGGCCGCCGCCGTAGGGGTAGTCATCCACCTGGTTCTGCTTGTTGGCTGTGTAGTCCCGAATCTGGTGGGCCTCAATCCGAATGAACCCCCGTTCCTGAGCCCGGCCCAGGATGCTCTCAGACAGCACATCCCCCAGAGCGTCCGGAAACAGGGTCAAAATATCAATCCGCATCGGTTTCCATGCCCTCCAGCAGCTGAACCTCCATCCGGTTGGCTTCCATATCCACGTCCAGGATAAAAGCGCTCACCGCCGGAATCATATATTCCCGGCTGCCCTTGACCACATAGACCTGGTTTCCGGGATAATCCAGCACGTCCGTCAGCTTTCCAACCGGATTTCCCTGGCTGAAAACATCCATGCCCACCAGCTCTGCCGCAAAGACCACATCGTCCTCCACGTCCTCCCGGTAGATTTCCACGGTCTTTCCCCGGAGCGCCTGGGCAAGCTCCATGGTATCCACCCCGGAAAGCTTCAGCAGGTCACAGGTGCCCTGCACCCGGCAGGACTGAAGCGCATAGTCCTTTCCACCGATTCGGCAGCGGGAAAAGCCGCACATATCCTCAGGGCCGTCCAGCCAGGAGAGCATCTTCACTTCCCCCCGGACCCCATGGGTATTCACAATCTCCCCTGCTTCAATAAACGGAAGTCTCATACTTTTCTCCTTTATAAAAACGAAAATGCGTGACGAAATCGCCACGCATAGCCGTTTAATCCACAATTTCGACAGTAACCTTTTCGCCAGTGCGCTGGGCTACAGTCTTAATAATGGTACGGATCTCCTTGGCGATCCGTCCCTGGCGTCCGATCACCTTGCCCATGTCGCCCTCGGCCACATGGAGCTCCAGCACCTTGCCTTCCTCGTCAGAGGTCTCCACAACGGTGACGGCGTCGGGATTGTCCACCAGGCTCTTTGCCATATACAGCAAAAGTTCCTTCATCGTGCCACTCCTTCAAAAAGGGCTTACAGAACGCCGGCGTTCTTCAGCAGGCCACGAACGGTATCGGTGGGCTGAGCACCATTCTTAATCCAGTTCTGAGCCTTCTCCACGTCAACAGTGACAGTGGCGGGAGCGGTCAGGGGGCTGTAGGTGCCGATCTCCTCGATGCAGCGGCCATCACGGGGAGAACGGGAATCGGCAACAACGATACGGTAGTAAGGAGCCTTCTTGGCACCCATTCTTCTCAGTCTGATCTTAACCATGAAAGTTTCACCTCCATAAAAAGTCTAAAATATCTATCGCAAAGCATTTGCTTTCAGCGAACCAAATTACATTCCCGGGAAACGCATCCCGCCAAAGCCGCCCATTCTCTTGAGCTTCTTGGCAGCGCCGGGAGAAGAGAACTGCTTCATGAGCTTTTTCATCTGCTCAAAGGATTTGAGGAGCTTGTTCACATCCTCCACCCGCAGGCCGCAGCCGGCGGCAATTCTCTTTTTTCTGCTTGCCCCGATGATGGAGGGGTTCTCCCGCTCCTTGGGGGTCATGGAAAGGATAATGGCCTCAGTGTGGGCCATGGCCTTGGGGTCCAGCTTGATGTCCTTCAGGTTGGCACCGCCGGGCATCTGGGCCAGGAGGTCCTCCATGGAGCCCATGGACTTAAGCTGCACCATCTGGTCGTAAAAGTCCTGGAGGGTGAAGCGGTTGGTCCGCATTTTCTCCTCCATCTTGGCGGCCTGCTTGGCATCGTAGGCCTTTTCGGCCTTCTCAATGAGGCTCAGCACATCGCCCATGCCCAGAATTCTGCTTGCCATCCGGTCCGGGTGGAAGACCTCAATATCCTCCAGCTTTTCGCCCATGCCAGCGAACTTGATGGGTTTTCCGGTAACGGCCTTGACAGACAGGGCCGCGCCGCCTCTGGCATCGCCGTCCAGCTTGGAGAGCATAACGGAGTCGATATCCAGCCACTCATTAAAGGTCTGGGCAGCATTCACCGCATCCTGACCGGTCATGGCGTCAACCACCAGCATAATTTCATTGGGCTTGACGGCGGCCTTGATGTTTTTCAGCTCTTCCATCAGTGCCTCATCCACATGCAGCCGTCCGGCCGTATCCAGGAAAACCATATCATAGCCGCGCTGCCGGGCATAGAGCACAGCCTCCTTGGCTGTGACCACCGGGTCCTGGGTGCCTTTTTCAAACACCGGGATGCCCAGCTTCTCGCCGCAGACCTTTAGCTGCTGAATGGCTGCGGGACGGTAAACGTCGCAGGCCACCAGCAAGGGATTTCTCCCCTGGCGCTTCATCAGGCCGGCCAGCTTGGAGCCGTTGGTGGTTTTACCGGCGCCCTGGAGGCCAACCAGCATGACCACGGTAGGGCCGTTGGGATTGATATTCAGGTGCTTTGTCTCATTGCCCATGAGCTTGCACAGCTCTTCGTTGACGATCTTGACAATCATCTGGGCAGGGGTCAGGGATTCCAGCACATCCGCGCCCACGCAGCGCTCTGTAACGGACTTGGTGAAGTCCTTCACCACTTTATAGCTTACGTCTGCTTCCAGCAATGCCATACGGATATCCCGCATGGCTTCCTTCACATCCGCTTCCTTCAGGCGGCCTTTGCCACGAAGCTTTTTGAAGGTGGAAGAGATTTTTTCAGTCAAGCCTTCAAATGCCATACTTTACTCCTCAAGTTCCTTTGCCGCTGCCAGGATTTGCCGGGCCAGTTTCCCCACCTCCGGATCTTTGGAGGCGGACAGCGTCTCCGCCGCCCGGATGATTTGCTGGGCAGTCGAGCGGACCTTTTCATCCCGGCGCAGGAAGCCTGTTTTTTCTTCCATATTCCGCAGGAGCGTCTCCGCCCGGCTCAGGTTGTCATAGACCCCCTGGCGGCTGACGCCAAGCTCCTGGGCGATCTCTCCCAGAGACATATCCTGGTTGTAACGCATATCCAGGCAGTCCCTCTGCCGCTGGGTCAAAAGCTCGCCGTAGTAATCAAACAGCAGCGTCATTTCCAGTGCATCCATGGGCGATCCTCCTCTGTCAAGCAAATCCACTTGACAGCTCGGATATCATACACGATTTTCTGTTCTTTGTCAAGTATTTTTCCTTGACAGCCAGAAAATATTTGTTTTATCGAACCCGATACCACCGGGACAGCTCTTTTACCTTCAGAAATCCGATTTTTTCATACAGCGCAATGGCCCGTTCGTTGGTTCCGGCTACCTCCAGACGCAGCGGCACCCCGGGGCACACAGAGGCCAGAGAGTGCAGCACCCGCTTCCCGGCCCCGGGAAACGCGGCAGCAATGGCCTCAATGCAGTCCTCCCGCAGATAGCCAATGCCCAGAAGCTTCCCCTGGTGATGGACGAAGTAGGCCCCGCCCTCCAGAAGCTGCCCTTCATCCCGGCTTTCCAGAGTCCCGGCATTGTCCACCCGAGCCATGGCCTCATTGTAAAGCGCCCGCCAGCGGCTGACCGTCGCCTCCGTCACAGGAAACAGGGATTCAATCAGCTCCTCCTGCACATTGGGAATGCCCCGCATTTCCAGAACTGCCGTATGCAGAGGGTATTGCTCCAAAGCAGGGCTGCCCGATGCATAGATTTTCTCCGCCCCACAGGCGGCGCAGAAGGATACGCACTCTTCCAGCAGCGCCTTGGGATTTTGGGAATCCCGCAGGTGAATATAGGCCTCGCCCCGGTAGGGGATCTCCTTCAAGATCAGGCTGGCGACGCCGTTTTCCGTTGTAAATACAGGAAAATCTTTCATTGGTCTGTCTCCCGAAACTCCATTGCATTTTGTAAAAAACGTGGTATAATGTAATTAAAACAGAGAAAGAAGCTATTTTATGATTGCAAACTATCACACCCATACCCCTCGCTGCAACCATGCCCAGGGCAGTGAGCAGGAATATGTGGATGCGGCACTGTCCGCAGGCCTGAAAATACTGGGCTTTTCCGATCACACGCCCTATTTCTTCCCCGGGGACTACTATTCCACCTTCCGGATGCACCCGGAGGAGCTTCCCGGCTATGTATCCACAGTGAACGCTCTGCGGGACCGCTATGCAGACCGGCTGGAAATCCATGTCGGCGTGGAGGCGGAATACTACCCCAAATACTTCGACCGGCTCGTGGACTTTCTCCGGCAGGAGCAGGTGGAATACATGATTCTGGGCCAACACTTCGTGGGTAACGAGCCGGATGGGGTCTACAGCGGTCAGCCCACGGCAGACAAAGCAATTCTGGAGGCCTATGTCCGCCAGGGCATTGCCGCCATGGATACCGGACTGTACACCTATATGGCCCATCCGGATATTCTCAATTTCACCGGAAACCGGTCTGTCTATAACGAATGGATGGGGCTGCTCGTCCGGGAAGCCAAGGACCACGGCCTGCCCCTGGAATTCAATTTCCTGGGCTTCCGGGAGGGCCGAAACTACCCCGACCAGAGATTCCTGGAGCTTGTTGCTCAGGCAGGCCTGCCTATGGTGCTGGGCTGCGATGCCCACCAGCCGGAGGCACTGCAGGTGCCAAAGGTTGAGACCCAGGTCCGGGAAAAGCTCGGAAAGCTGGGCATTCCCATTCTGGAAACAGTTCCCTTAAAAAAGCTTGGGTAAAGAAAAACCACATCGGTATGGAGCCGATGTGGTTTTTTCTTTGCTTACTTGCCCTTCTCGGCCTTCTTAGCTGCCTTGGCCTTTGCCTTGGCCTCCTGCGCCTTCTTGGCCTCGGCCTTGGCGGTCTCGGCGGCGGTCTCGTTGGTGGACATCGCCCACTTGGCAATTTCGATCCGGACCTGATCGGCGCCGGTCTCGATGACCAGGTTGTTTTCCTTCACGTTGACAACGGTTCCAACAATGCCGCCGATGGTGGTGATCTTGTCGCCGGTCTTCACGGCAGAACGCATCTGCTCTGCTTCCTTCTTCCGCTTGTTTTCGGGGCGGATGAGCATGAAGTAGAACACGGCCAGCATGAGCACCAGGGTGATCAGCATGCTGCCCATTCCGGTAGAGCCGGTAGCAGTCAAAATAGTCATTGGGATGAACTCCTTTGTATGTGATAGAATTTATTATACCATCCACGGCGCAAATTGCAAGGACAATTTCCCGGGTGGCGGAATATTTTTGGAATAAGGGACTTTACAGTCCGTTGCCGCGGAGCTCTACAATCTGATCACGCAGCACGGCGGCGTACTCGTACTCCATCATCTTGGCCGCCTCCTTCATCTGCTTTTCCAGGCGGGCGATTTCCTTTTCCTTCTCCGCCTTGGTCATCTTGACCCCGTTTCGGCCCTTCCGCTCGGCGGTAGGAGAGGAAATCTCGATCAGGTCCCGGACGGACTTGATAACGGTCTTGGGCACGATGCCGTGGGCTTTGTTATAGGCGTCCTGAATTTCCCGGCGGCGGGCAGTTTCGTCCATGGCGATGCGCATGGAGGGGGTCACTGTGTCGGCATACATAATGACCTTGCCCTCGGCGTTCCGCGCGGCGCGGCCCATGGTCTGAATCAGACTGGTTTCACTGCGCAGGAACCCCTCCTTATCCGCATCCAGAATGGCCACCAGGCTCACCTCCGGCAGGTCCAGGCCTTCCCGCAGCAGGTTAATGCCCACCAAAACATCGAATTTTGCCAGGCGCAGATCCCGGATGATCTCCATCCGCTCCATGGCCCCGATGTCCGAATGCATATACCGGACCTTAATGCCCGCCTTTTGCAGGTACACCGTCAGATCCTCGGCCATTTTCTTGGTCAGGGTCGTCACAAGGACCCGCTCCTGTCTGGCTGTGCGGGCATTGATTTCCCCAATCAGGTCATCGATCTGCCCCTCAATGGGCCGCACCTCCACCAGGGGATCCAGCAGCCCCGTGGGCCGAATGACCTGCTCTACGATCTGTCCGGAACGGGTGCGCTCGTACTCACCCGGAGTGGCGGAGACATAGATCACCTGATTGATCTTCTCGTCGAACTCCTTGAAATTCAGTGGGCGGTTATCATAGGCCGATGGCAGGCGGAAGCCATAGTTCACCAGGGCATCCTTCCGGCTCCGGTCCCCGGCGTACATGGCCCGGCACTGGGGCAGGGTTACATGGCTTTCGTCAATGAACATAAGAAAATCTTCCGGGAAATAATCCAGCAGCGTGGTGGGGGGCGAACCGGGCGCCCGGCCCTGGATAACCCGGGAATAGTTCTCAATGCCATTGCAGAAGCCGATCTCCGTCATCATTTCCAAATCGTAGGCCGTACGCTGGGCAATTCGCTGGGCCTCGATGAGCTTGTTTTCCGCCCGGAACTTCACCACCTGCTCGTCGCACTCCTTCTGAATTTCCAGCATGGCCCGCTGGAGCTTCTCTTTCGAGGCAACATAGTGGCTGGCGGGATAAATCGCCACATGGTCCACATACCGCTCAACCAACCCGGACACGGCGTTGATCTCGCTGATGCGGTCGATTTCATCTCCGAAAAACTCCACCCGAATGGCCCTGCCGGACCAATAGGCGGGGTAAACCTCCAGGGTGTCCCCCCGGACCCGGAATTTATTCCGGGAAAAGTCAATATCGTTGCGCTCATAGCGAATTTCCGTCAGCTTTTTCAATATCTCATCCACAGGCCGCTCCTGCCCCACCCGCAGAGAAATGACCATGCTCTTGTAGTCAATGGGATCGCCCAGACCGTACAGGCAGCTGACGGAGGCCACAATGATCACATCCCGCCGCTCAAACAGAGAGGAGGTTGCGGAGTGGCGCAGCCGGTCGATCTCCTCATTGACGGAGGCATCCTTTTCAATATAGGTGTCCGTATGGGCAATGTATGCCTCGGGCTGATAGTAGTCGTAGTAGGAAATGAAATATTCCACAACATTGTGTGGAAAAAACTCCCGGAACTCTGAGCACAGCTGGGCCGCCAAGGTCTTATTGTGAGCCAGCACCAGGGTAGGCCTGTTCAGCTTGGCGATAACGGAGGCCATGGTAAAGGTCTTGCCGGAGCCGGTGACACCCAGCAAAGTCTGCTCCCGCAGGCCCCAGTTCACGCCGTTTGTCAGGGCCTCAATGGCCTCCGGCTGGTCGCCGGAGGGCTTGTATTCCGAAACCAATTCAAAATGATCCATAGGTATCTCCTTTATATCAGCAGGCAGTCCCGAAAACGGTCATCGGACATGGCAATGGAAACATAGTCCCCATCCGCCACAATGATGTGATCCGCCAGGGTAATCTCCACTGCCTGCAAAGCATGGGCAATGCGGCGGGTGGTCTGGATATCCTCAGCTGATGGCACCGCCAGGCCACTGGGATGGTTGTGGGCCAGCACCACCGTGGCAGCGTTGACGCCAATGGCCGTCTCCACGATTTTCCGGATGGAGACGCCGGTAGAATTGGGGCCGCCCTCTCCCAGCTCCTTGCAGCACAAAAGCTTACACTTGGCGTCCAGGCAGAGGATGAAAACCGTCTCCACCTTCCGCCCGAAAAAGTGGGGCACCAGAAAGTTCGCGCACTGCTCCAAGGTTTGCAGAATTGTCACACAGCTGGAGCGGTCCACCATGTAAAACCTGCCCATCTGCGGGATCAGCGTCAGCAGCAGCGCCGCGTTCTCCCCCACCCCCGGAACCTTCATCAGCTCCTCAGGGCTGGCCTCCAGCACCTGAGAAAGGCTGCCGAAATGGTCCAGCAGAGCATGGGCAATGGGGTTGGTATCCACCCGGGGAATGCCGTAAAACAGCAGCAGCTCCAGAGCCTGAATATCCGAAAAATGATCCAGCCCCTCCTGGCGAAAGCGTTTCTTCACCCGGTCTCTGTGTCCTTCGTGCATAGTGTATCCCCTTTTTTCATGAAGTTGCCCTTGCTATTTTAAAATTTGGGCGTTAAAATAGCCGTAAAAGAATTGTCGAAACCTGCCGGGAAAGTTTTCCCCGATTCTGCGCAAGCTACCACTGTCAGGAGGACTGTCATGGACAACGAAACCCTGCACATAGAGACGCTGGATCTGATCGTCGCCCCCTGCTTCTGTGTCAAAGCGGGCCGCATTTTCCAGTGCAACGCGGCAGCAAAGCACCTGCCTCTGCCCCTTGGCGCGGAAATTGCGCCGCTGCTCGCCACTGGGCAGGAGGAATACACCGCCTACGAAGGCGGCAGCCTGTATCTGACCCTGGACCTTTCCGGCACCGTCTTCGGTGCCGAAGTGGAGCGCCGGGGGGAGCTGGACTTTTTCGTGCTGGAGGGCCCTGCGGAACTCAGGGAGCTCCGGGCTCTTTCTCTGGCCGCCGCCGAGCTGCGGCTGCCTCTCTCCGGCATTCTGGCCTCTGCAGCGGCCCTGGCGAACCTGGCCGGGGAAGACGGCTCGCAGCAGGCTGCAGCGCTGAGCCGGGGTCTTGCCCAGGTTCTGCGTCTGGTGGGCAATATGTCCGCCGCATCTTCCGGCACAAGCCACCAGGCCCTTGTGGAAATCACCGGTATTTTCCGGGAGATTTTTGAAAAGGCCGGGGCCATGCTGGAGGGCATCGGCCTTTGCCTGGACTACCGGGGGCCGGAAACCGCCCTCTACTGTCTGGTGGATACCCAGGAGCTGGAGCGGGCCGTGCTGAATCTGCTGTCCAATGCCGCGAAATTCACACCCCGGGGCGGCCATATTGCAGCAAGCCTTACCCGGCAAGGCCGGATGCTGCGGCTGTGCATCCAGGACAGCGGCAGCGGCATTGCCGATTCGGTTCGCGGCAGCGTCTTCCGGCGCTATCTGCGCCAGCCTGCCATTGAGGACAGCCGGTATGGCTTGGGCCTTGGTATGGTCATGATTCGCGCTGCCGCCTCCCATCATGGAGGCGCCGTGCTCATCGACCGCCCGCCCCAGGGCGGCACACGGGTCACCATGACCCTGGCCATCCGGCAGGATCCCGTCTCCCAGCTGCGCTCCCCCCTGCTAAAGGTGGACTACGCCGGAGAGCGGGACCACGCCCTCATTGAGCTATCGGATGTGCTTCCGGCGGAATACTACCGGGACTTTTGATTGTCTCCCCGCAGATCGCGGGGAGCTTTTTTATCCCATCTTTTGTAAAAAGTCACTCTGCTTGAGCATGGCAATGCCGTTGCCCTCCTCCCCCAGCACCAGGAGCGCATCCCCGGGGCAGATGGAGAAGAGCTTCAAAGCCTTTTCCGGCAGCTGAAACGCACCATTCTCTCCCACCGTCACCACGCCGAAGCAGTGCTTGCCCCTGGGTGGAATGGGCAGCAGCTCTTTTTCCGAATTATAGCGCACCAAATCGTCCAGAGTCACATTGTAGAAGTTCGCCAGGGCGATGCAGTTGTCAATGTCCGGCGCGGACTCCCCATTCTCCCATTTGGAAAGGGCCTGACGGGAAACTCCCACAGCCTCGGCCACCTGCTCCTGGGTCAGGCGGTTTTGCTTTCGCAGCAGCAAAAGATTTTCGGCCAGCATGGCATTTTCCCCCCCCTTTACACGTTCTCTATTATACCGTTGCTCCGGTGAAAATGCAACCGGGGCTAACATTTTTCTCGAGAAAATGTTTGTGTTCCCTGGTGGACTTTGGGCGGCCCCGGGCTTACAATATTTCCAAAAGGAGGGGACAAAATGGATCCTGTACTGACCGTTTCCGGGCTATGCAAGCGCTATCCCGGCTTTTCTCTGGAAAACGTCTCTTTTTCTCTGGAAAAAGGGCATATTATGGGTTTTCTCGGCCGGAACGGTGCCGGAAAAACCACAACCATGAAAGCCATCCTCGGGCTTGTCCACGCGGATGGCGGCAGCGTGCATATTCTGGGACAGAACATTGACGAAACCGATGTCCGCGCCCGCATTGGCTACGCCGCAGGGGGTGCCGCCTTTTACCCCAGGAAGACCGTTGCGCAGATTGCCGCAATGACCAAAAGCTTCTACCCCCGGTGGGATGAAGAAGCCTTCGCCCACTATTTGCAGGTTTTTCATCTGGACACCGGCAAACAGCTGCGGCAGCTCTCCGAGGGCATGAAGGTGAAATTCCAGCTGGCTCTGGCCCTTTCCCATGGTGCAAAGCTTCTGATTCTGGACGAACCCTCCAGCGGACTGGACCCCGTATCCCGGGCGGAGCTGAAGGACATCTTCCGGCAGCTGGCGGCCAAGGGCGCCGCCATTCTGTTCTCCACCCACATTACCACGGACCTTTTGGACTGCGCCGACGACATCACCTATATTCAAAAGGGACACATTGTCGCCTCCAAACCAATGGCTGACTTTCTGGCAGATCACCCGGACTGTGGTTCTCTGGAGGACATCATGGTTCGGCTGGAAAAGGAGGACATCACCCTATGAAGCAGCTTCTGAAAAAGGAATTTACCTTCACCGCCCTGCCCCTGTGCTATCTCTTCCTGCTCTTTTCCGGCATGACCATGATTCCGGGCTATCCAATCGCCATGGACAGCTTTTTCCTGTGCCTTGCCCTGTTCCAGTCCATGCAGAGCCGCCGGGAGCAGAACGACCTGAGCTATACCCTGCTTCTGCCCGTCAGCAAGAAGCAGGTGGTCCGGGCCAACTATCTTTTCTGCATTGGGCTGCAAATGCTGTTTTTCCTGCTGTGCGCCATACTGACGGTTATCCGTATGCAGTTTCTTTCTCTGGCAGCTGTGTATACGGAAAATGCCATGATGAATGCAAATCCCGCCTATCTTGCCAATATCCTGCTGGTTTTCCTCGCATTCAATATTTTGGTTCCCGGGCTCTACTGGAAAACGGGCTATGGGCTGGGAAAGCCCTTTGTCCTGTTTTCCGTTGCTGCGCTGCTGATCGTCACCGCAGGAGAAATCCTGCACCACCTCCCCGGTCTGGAAGGGCTGAACGCGCCTACCGGGCAAGGGATGCTTCAAATTCCGGTGCTTTTGCTCTGTGCTGCAGCCTATGCCCTTGGCAGCTGGCGCGCCGCAGAGCGGGCCGTGCAGAATTTCGAGACTGTGGACCTGTAAGCAGAGGAAACCGCAATTTTCCTTTGGAATTCTTTAAGAAAAACGAAAGCTTCTTGTAATTCACGGAAAAATATGGTAGTCTCTTCCAAAAAGGAGGGGTTTGCGTGTTTCGTGAACTGCTGATCTACGAGCTGCCCGTCAATTTGCTGGTGGCCGCCCTGGCGCTGGGCTTTTTCAGGCTCTGCGTCGGCGTCTGGCGGCAGCTGTTCAAGGGCAGCTGGGTCATTCTGGGGCTGCTGGCGCTCTACATGAGTATTCTTTACGCGCTCACGGGCATTCCAAGCATCCGTTACTTTGCCTTCCGCCCCCAGGTCAACCTGATTCCCTTTTCGGATTTTGGAGATCCCCGTTTTTTCTGGCTTTCCGGCATGAACACCCTGCTGACCGTGCCTCTGGGCATGCTGCTGCCCCTCTGCTGGAAGCAGTACCAGCATTTTCCCCGCACTGCGGCTGTTGGATTTCTGGTCAGCCTGAGCATTGAGCTGTCTCAGATGTTCTGCTTCCGCGCCACGGATATTGACGATCTGATTCTCAACACCCTGGGCACCATGGTGGGGTTTCTTTTGGGGAAGCTGCTGTTTGGCCGTCTGCTTTGGGGCAAAGCAAAGCAGGGCAAATGGGGCTTCTGGGTGCTGAACGGAATTCTCATCTTCCTGTGCTTCTTCCTGCGCCAGGAGCTGTATGATCTGGAAGCGATGCTGCTATAAAAATCAGGGACGGCCCCATTGCCGTCCCTGATTTTTATTCTCTGATCAGCGTCACGCCCGCAAAGAGCTGGGAAACCTCTACCGTTTTATCGGTACAGCAAACTGCGTTTTCCCGGCTGTAAAGGCAGCTCAGGCCTTCCAAATCCCAATGGGACAGCGCCTGCATGGCCTGTAGGGCAAGATCTCCCACGCTGCCGTCCCCAAAGAGGACCAGATTGTCATTGGCTGCCGTCAGCAGTCCCGTGGTCTCGTCCAGCACCGGCGGGCAGATGGTGCCGTCCTCATAGGTGTAGAACCGCAGTGCGTCGCCACTGTCCACCGGGAAGGCCCGCAGCGCTGCCACGGACCGGGGCCCATTATAGGCCGCTGCCGCCGCCTGACGGTAGCCGGAATCCGTTGCCTCCAGCAGATTCACACCGAAGCTGCCCTGGCACAGGCTCCGGGAGAAGCCGTCTGTGCTGGTGAGCACAGCTCCGGTCAGCCCCGCGTCGGTCAGAGCGTCGGCCACCGCATCGATGACAAAGGCATTTTTCACAAAGCCGAAGTCCAGCAGCGTATCCAGCTCGTTTTCCCGGGCATAGGCAAGGTATTCCTTGCCCACATTCAGGCGCACCTGATTCTCCCCCAGCAGCTCCAGATCAATCTGGTCGGGATTTTGGGCAAAGGCAGCGATCTGCGCCGCGAAGGCTCCGGCATCAGAGGACCGGGCGGGATCGTACTCCGCTGCCGCCTCATCGTATTGGCTCGCAAAGAGGGCATAATACCGGCTGTACAGCGGCCCATAGTAAATCGCCCGGCTGCCGGTGGCGCAGAAGCGTTCCAGGGCGCGGTACAGGATGGGCTCCACGGTTACGGTCTGGTTGGGATTGGTGCTGACGGTATACAGACTGACGGTATTGTTCCCCGCCTGGCTGAGCTGCTGCTCCGCCTGGGTCAGGGCCGCGGAATACACATCGCTCACCAGCCGCCGCTCCGCCGCGGTGCCCTGCGCCCCTGCCCCGTAGTTATATTGCAGGGTGATCTCCCCGGAGTTTGATCCGGAGGCTTCCACCGCTTTCCAGCCTGTCTCGGGGGTTAAAAGGCTGTTGAGTCCGAAGCCAAAGGCCACCACGGCCAACAAAATGGCCAATACGAACAGAATGGCGCGCAGCCTTACATGGCTCTCCGGCACCTCTACATGTTCCATTTTCGGCGCATAGGGCTCCTTGCCCCGGGCATATCTTGACATAGGAAAATTTCCTTTCCGCGTGGATTTTTCGGTTATTTTACCATAGGATACCCGAAAGTGCAATAAATTTCAGGTGCAGAACAGGGGCGGCAAAGGCCGCCCCTGTTTTCTCAGCTTGTCAAAAAAGCCTCGCAGAGTTTGGCGGCGTAGGCCGCCAAATAGAATGAAAATCATTTTCTGTCGGGGCGTGTACCTGACAGAAAATACTTCTCAGGCTGCGGAGTGTACAATTTGTGTGCCGCAGGCGCGCAAATTATGCGCGCAGCAGACTGCAAAAAATTGTCGGAAAAGCCCGTAAGGGGTTTTCCGACAGCCTGAGGGGCGGCAAAGGCCGCCCCTGTTTTGCGTTTGGGAATGGGTTCCCGCGCTATATGACTGCCAGAACCAGCAGCAGGGCGAAGATACCGATCAGCACTGCCCGGAAGACCAGGCCTACAATGGCACCCTTCTTCAGGGCCTTGTAGTTGCGGATGTAATTGTGGGTGCGGAAGATGTGGGCGCCCAGCAGGCTCAGCAGGGGCAGCAGGAAGCCCAGGAAATTGTACCAGAAGCTGCCGGTGTCCCGGGCAGGAGCCATATGGATCTCCTCGGGAGAGGCCTCTTTCTTAGGCATCTGCTTGGGAGGCTCATTTTCATCCCGGATGGTGATGCTCTTGATGGGCACATTCTTGGCCCGCAGAGCCTTGTACTCCTCGATCTCCTTCTTGTTGCCGTAGACAAAGTGGTTGTTGCCGATGTCCACCATCTCGGGCTTATCCTCGCTGTAGTCATGAATGGAGGGGTCGTAGGTGAACAGCTCCTTGTTCTTCTCCAGCTTGGGGTCGGGGATGGGGATGGCGGAGATCAGGCTCTTGGTATAGGGGTGCATGGGGTAGTTGAACAGCTCCTCAGCCTCAGCCACCTCCACGATATCGCCCTTGTAGATAACGCCGATGCGGTCAGAGATGAACCGGACAATGGACAGGTCGTGGGCGATGAACAGATAGGTGGTGCCCTGCTCCCGCTGGAACTTTTTCAGCAGGTTCAGCACCTGGGCACGAATGGAAACGTCCAGTGCGGAAATGGGCTCGTCGGCAACCACCAGCTCCGGCTCCATGATCATGGCACGGGCCAGGCCGATTCTCTGGCGCTGGCCGCCGGAGAACTCATGGGGGTACCGGGTCAGGTGCTCAGGCAGCAGGCCCACCTCATTGATCATCTTCTCCACCTTTTGCACGCGGTCCGCCTCATTCTTGTACAGGTGGAAGTTGTAAAGGCCTTCGGAGACGATGTAGTCCACGGTGGCGCGCTCGTTCAGAGACGCAGCGGGATCCTGGAAGACCATCTGGATGTTCCGGATGACCTCCCGGTCCAGGGAGTGAGGAATCTTGCCGGAAATGCGGACACCCTTGTAGAGAATCTCACCGGCGGCGCAGGGGTTGACCCGGATGACGGCGCGGCCAATGGTGGTCTTGCCGGAACCGGACTCGCCCACCAGGGAAAAGGTCTCGCCCTTGTAAATATCAAAAGACGCATTCTTGACGGCCTTGAAAGCCTTGTCGCCCTTGCCGAACTCAATGTCCACATTGCGGACGGACAGCAGGACCTCCTTGCCGGTCTTCTCGTCAATGGGGCCATGCTCAGGGAAATGCCTGGAAGTTGCATCCATCTTTGTTGTTTCATTACTCACAGCAGCATGACCTCCTTTCAAATGTTAAATGCTTCCACGAGCTTCTCGTGAAGGTTGCAAATGATCTCGGGCTTTTCGATCTTGGGCGCTCTGGGATCCAGGAGCCAGGTCTTGGCGTAATGGGTATCGCTGACCTTGAACATGGGCGCATCCTGCAAGGTATCGATTTTCAGGCAGTAGGGATTCCGGGGCGCGAAGGGGTCGCCCACGATCTTATTGTACAGAGACGGAGGCGTGCCGGTAATGGAATAGAGCTCCGTATTCCGCTGGGCCAGCTGGGGCAGGCTGGAGAGCATGGCCCAGGTGTAGGGATGCCGGGGATCGTAGAAAACGTCCTCCACGGTGCCCAGCTCCACGATCTGACCGGCATACAGCACGGCCACACGGTCCGCAATGTTGGCAACCACGCCCAAATCGTGGGTGATGAAGACGATGGTATAGCCGAATTCCTTCTGCAGGTCCTTGATGAGCTTCAGAATCTGGGCCTGAATGGTCACGTCCAGAGCGGTGGTGGGCTCATCGCAGATCAGGATCTTGGGCTGGCAGGACAGGGCAATGGCAATAACGATTCTCTGCCGCATACCGCCGGAATACTGGAAGGGGTAGTCGTCAAACCGGTTCTCGGCATTGGGGATGCCAACCTTCTTCATCAGCTCCATGGCGCGGATCCTGGCCTCTGCCTCAGAGCAGTGCTGGTGCTTGAGGATGATGGAGGTGATCTGCTGGCCGATGGTGATAATGGGGTTCAGCGAGGTCATGGGGTCCTGGAAAACCGTGGCGATCTTCTTGCCGCGAATCTGGGTCAGGTCCTTGCTGTACTTGATATTGGCCAGGTCCAGCACGCAGCGGCCGAACAGGCGGTTCTCCGCCTCGTTCTCCAGCTTGACCCGGAAGGTCACGGCGCTGAACACATCGTTGCGCACCTCGTCGGAATCCATATCCAGGCCCTGGCGCATGGCTTCCCGGCAGCATTTCAGCAGCTTGCGGATCATCTTATTCCGGGAGACCACGTCATAGCGGCCCACGGACAGATAGATCTCCTTGGCAAGGTTCACATTGCGGGTGTGCTGCTCCAGGGTGATAGCCTCGGAGATCTCCTTGCGGTACTGCTCCTTCAAATCGGCCATCTTCTTGGCATAGGCCTCATTGTAGGCCGTATCGGCGGCAGCGGCCTTGGCCTTTTCCTGCTGGGCCTTCTTGCGCTCCTCTTCCACAGCCTCGATCTGCTTATCCAGGGCGCTGATCTTTGCAGCAGCCTCCTTCATCTTGTCCTTCTCGTGGGAATCCAGGGTCTGCTTGTGGTTGAAGGTCTCGGCCCGCTCAAAGCGCAGGTCGGCGAGCTTTTCCTGGAAGGTCTCGTCCTCCTGGTCGGAAATGGAGGCCTTGGCCTTCTTCTCGGCCTCCAGAGCCTTCATGGCCTTATAGGTGTCTGCGCCGTGCTCCAGCTTGGAATAGGCGTCCAGCTTCAGGCGGATGGAGGTCATGCGCACATCTTCCTTGTGACCCACATCCAGGGTGACTTCCGCCAGATCCGGGTCGTTGAAGATGATTTTGCCGCTGTCCACATAGCCATTGGAATCCAGCATATTGGCAAAGGTCTTGGTGAATACGGACTTGCCGGAGCCGGACTCACCCACGATGGCGATGGACTCGCCATCATAGATATCCAGGCTGATGCCGCGGATGGCGGTCAGGGAACGTCCGCGGACCTTGAATTTGACAACCAGGTCCTGAACGGACAGCAATACTTTTTTCTCTTCCATGTTCCGTCCTCCTTACATATGGGTTCTGGGGTCGGATGCGTCGCCCAGATTCTGGCCCACCACGTACAGAACCACGGTGATGATGGAAGCGATGGCCACGGGGCTCCAGAACTCCATCTGCCAGCCGGGGGTGACCATGGCGGCTTCCGCGGCGTAGATCAGACGGCCCAGAGACATCTCGCTCATGCCCATGCCGATGTAGGACAGGAACACCTCATAGGAGATGTAGCTGGGCAGCTCAGTGGCAAGCAGGGTCACGATGACGGAAGTCATGAAGGGCAGGATGTTCTTGGTAGCGATCTTGAAAATAGAGGTGCCCAGGCAGCGGGAAGCCAGATTGTACTCCCGATCCCGGATGATCAGCACCTGGGTACGGATAAAATAGGCAATGCTCAGCCAGCCAACCACCGTCAGTGCGAACACCATGGTCCAGAAGGTGGGCGAGAACAGCATGGACAGAACGGAGATGATCAAAATCATGGGCACGTTGCCGATGATGGTATAGACCTCCATCATGACCATATCCACCTTCTTGGAGAAGCCCCACACGGCGCCCAGCATGACGCCGACGGTCATATTGATGGCGGCGCAGATGAAAGCCAGGGAGATGGAGATACGGGAGCCGTTCCACACGGCATCGAAGGTGGACTCGCCGGAAGCGCCGGAACCCAGGATCCATTTCAGCTCATGGCCGAAGTAATTCAGAGCCTGGGCAGGTCCCAGATGCTTGGCGTTGGGATCCAGCAGGTTTGCGTAGGGGTCGTAGCTTGTAACAGAGGGATAAATGTAGGCAAACAGGATCACGAACAGCAGAAGACACAAGGCGATGATGTTCACCTTTTTCCGGAAGAACACCCGAAACACGGACTTCCAATAGGAATACCTGGGCGCAGCGATCTTCTCGGACTCCGCGTCGGAATGGGATACGGGAGCAAACAGCTCTTCGTCGGTATACTGATTCAAATCTTCATGCATATTGCTCACCTACCCTTGGAAGTAAAGGAAATTCTGGGATCCACCAGAGAAATGAGGATATCGCCCAGGATGTTGGAAATCACCGTCAGCACGGCGTAGAACAGCGTCACGCCGACGATCACGCCATTGTCGTATTTGTTGATGGCCTGGGTAAGCAGGTTGCCTGCGCCGGGGACGGAATAAATACGCTCGGTGATGATGGCGCCGGTCATGGCAAACAGCAAACTGCTGGGAATGCCGTGGACAATGGGAATGGCGGCGTTCTTCCAGATGTGCTTGGTGAAAATCTCGTTTTCACTGAGGCCACCGGAACGGGCGAACTTGACATAGTCGCTGTTCATCTGGTCGATCATGTAGCGGCGCATCCACTTCATCAGGTTGGCAATGCTGGGAAGCGCCAGAGAGATGATGGGCAGCACATACATGGCCTTGCTGTTGGTATCCATATCGAAGGAGGTGGGCAGCTTGAAGACACTGCCGCCAATTGCCTTGAACAGGAAGATATAGGCAAGGCTGGGCACGGCGATAATGAACATGATATAGAACGTGCCGATTTTATCCAGCAGGCCGTCCTTATAGCGGGCCATCAGCAGGCCCAGGGGCAGACCCAGGACATAACTGAGGATGGTTGCAATGACGCCAATGACAAAGGAGAAGCCCATCTTGGACATATTGTTCTTATGGGTAATGGTTTGGGTGTAGTCGTCCACAAACCTTGTGGCGTACATAGCGCTCTGTTCCAGAGAACCGGCCACATAGGTAGCTGTATGCAGGTCATCCGCGCTCTTCTCGGTGTGGCCCGTGGGGAAGATCACATCCTTCAGAATATACGAGCCCTGAGAGGTGGTCATGGTCTCGAACACGTCAATTCCCCGGTTCACCGTGTAGCTTTCGCCCAAATGCAGCGTGGCGAAATTCTGATGGATATAGGGGAAGGAATTGTCGAAGTAAAGCAGATATTTGTGCATGGTACCGTTGCCAATAATGGCGGGAGAGAACTTCGTTCCGCCGTAAACGGGATCATACAGAGTAAAGGTGAGCTTCCGTGGACCGATGTCCGTAGCTTCATCCACATAGTGAACATTGTCAAAGAAAATCAGGTCCGTGAAGTAGCTGACAACGCGCTTAATGAGCGGACGATCACGGGTGGCATAAATCACCGCCTGACCGCCGTCCTTGACCTGGCCGTTTTTCTTCCGGTCCGCGTCCAGGCGGGTAATGGTATAGCCCTTGGATTCATATTCCTGGGTAAATTTCGCAATGTACTCGTTGGCTGTGTCGGAAGCCTTCTCGGCAGTGACACCGATTTTCAGCGCGTCGGAGCGGGTTGCGTCGTCAATTTCCCCGCTGGAGAAAAGACTCTTGATATAGTCGGAATAGGTGGAATAGTCAATGTAGCCGAAAGCCTTATAGCGGCTCTGCTCGTAGGTAATTCGGCTGTTGCTCTGCATTTTGGAATAGTTCGGGTCGCCGGCAAAAATGGTGGTACGATCCATCAGGGAATAAACCAACACCATAATCAAAACGACAACGCAAACCGCAGATAATATACCCTTCAGGATTCTAACGAATGTGTATTTCGCCACGGTATCACCCTTTTTCGTTTTATTTTGAAAGATCGGAAGCCCTGAATCAATCGGCAGAGCCTCTGCCCATTGATTCAGAGTTTCCTTTGCCGCAGGTAGCGGAAAATGTGGGGGAGAAAAACTCCCCCACATCAGGTCAACCTAAATGGTGTTGTACGGAATTAGTACAGGCCGATCTGCTTGGCCATGTAGCCGTAGGGCTGAATGGTATCCAGATAGGACTGAGCATCGCCGTAGTCAGGACCCCAACCGGAAGTACCGGGAGCAACGTCGTAGTTGGCTTCGTTGCCGGTGCTGGTACGGTAGTAGGAGTAGCTGTAAGCGGTGTTGTCGGCATAGGCAACCAGATCAACAACAACCTTGCCGCCCAGGACCTTCTCAATGGACTGCTTGTAAGCGTTCATACGGTTGGTGCTGGTCTCACTGTAGGAGCCGTAGGGCACATCGATGTGGATGGGGTTCTCAGCGGAAACCTCAACGCCAACCTGAGCCAGCTCAGCAACAGCCTTGTCCAGGTACTCCACGGCAGCATCGGGATTGAACCAGCCATCGAAGCCGTCGCCGGAGCCGGCGCCGTCGTTGCCGGCGGGATCCCAAACCTTGATGGGATAGCCATCGGCATCCAGCTGAGCCTGCTCAATCTGGCCGAAGTAAGTACCGGCGGGGAAGGTGGTAGCCTCACCGTTGATCTCAACGGTGACCTCAGCAGTGCTAACCTGGAAGTCGCCGGGGACATAGGCATTTCTCAGGGAAGCGTACTTCAGCTCCTCGCCAACGATGGTGGAGTTGAAAGCGCCGCGGTCGAAAGCCAGACCCAGAGCGTTCCGGAAGTTCTTGTTGTTCAGAGCAGCGCGGGTAGCGGCCTTCTGCTCGTCGGTCTGCGTGGAAACACCAACGGTGTTGTCGTTGAAGTTTGCCCAGGAACCACGGTGGATGTTGACCCAGCCGCAGAAGGTGGAGCCGTTGTTAGCGGTGGTGTACTGATACAGCTCGAAGTAGGTCTTGTCGGAGCCCTCGGGCTTATCCTCCTTGGCCAGAACCAGAGAAGAGGAGTTAAAAGCGCAGCCGGCTACGGTGCCGTCCTTCGCCTCGTTGTACATACGCAGAGGATCGGAACCGTCGTTGTAGTAGATGTTGATGTTGTGGGTCTGCACAGAGTCAGCATCCCAGTAAGAGGGGTTGGCAACATAGCTGGTCACGTTCTTCTCGGTGAAGTTCTTAACCAGATAAGCGCCGCAGTAAGCGATGTTGGCAGGAGTGGTGCCGTAGTTGCCGGAGGTGTACTCCTCGCCCTCAGCGCCGAAGGTGCCGCCCTGAGCCTTGTAGAAAGCCCGGTTCAGAGGAGCGAAGCAGCCATAGCCCATCATGGACAGGAATGCGGGGAAGGGAGCTTCCAGAGTGTACTGCAGAGTGTAGTCGTCAACAGCCTTGACGCCGACCTCGGCGAAATCGGTAACCTCACCGCTCAGGTAAGCATCATAGTTCTTGATGCCGCAGCCACTGCTGCTGGTCATCAGATAGCCCAGAGCATCGTTGTTATCGAGAACGTGCTCCATGGAAGCGACCCAGTCATCAGCAGTAACTTCGCCCAGCTCACGACCCTGCTGGTCAACCCACTTCACACCCTGACGCAGGTGGAAGGTGTAAACAGTGCCGTCCTCGGAAACCTCATAGCTCTCGGCAATACCGGGCTGCTGCACGTTCTTAGCATCGTACTCCAGCAGAGGAGCCCAGGTAGGTGCGATGAAGTAGTGGTCAGAGGTGTAGCTGGAAGCGATGCCGTCCCAGGTAGCCAGCTCATAGTTGATCGCATAGTTCCAGGTGTCGTTCAGGGTGTAGCCGTGCTCGTCCAGGTAAGCCTTGGCAGCCTCGAGCCAGGAAGCAGCGTCCTCGCTCTCGCCCCACAGAGCGGTCAGAGCGGCGCGGTCCTCAGAGGTGATCAGCTCGTTGGCAACCAGCTTGGAGTGCCATCTGTACTCGTCAACGCCCCAGGAAGTGGTGGTGTCGGTACGGGGAACCACACGGTTCATAGCGAAAGCGCCGCCGTTGCCGTACACAGGGGAGAAGACGCCGGACTCCATCAGCTTGGCGTCCGCCATAGCCATCTTGGCCATACGCAGATTCAGGTCGGTGATCTCAGACTTGGCGTCCTGATAGTATTCATAGAATTCGCCCAGGTTCCAGTCATACAGAGCATCGGAAGCGTCGTCGTAATCCATAGCGTCGATAGCAGCCCAGTCAGGACCGGTATAGACGTCACCGGCCGCTTCAGTGGCAGCAGTGGTCTCGGCGGGAGCCGTAGTCGCAGCTGTTGTCGCGGCGGGGGTGCTGCTGCCACAGGCCGCCATGGAAAGCACCATGGTCAGAGCAAGCAGCAGGGTCAGAAATTTTTTCATTGTTCTTCCTCCTTTTTCATTTTGCAGAAATTTGAATTTTTCATTTCACGTTCCTGCACAAATCGCTTGGTCTCAAGTGATTTGTGTGCATGATACCACGTTTGCCCGTGAAAATCAATAGGAAATTTGCGCAAAATCCTTTTTTCGGCAGCATTTCTACCGAATGCACAAAGGGAAGGACCATGAAAACATAGTTTTGTAAAAGTTTACCATGCTAAAGTCTCCACACCGCGCGTACATACGTTCTGCTCGCACCGACATTTTATTAAGATTTGCTTTCGTTTTTTGACCTTTCTATTTCAAATAGCCGCCATTCCAAAACACTTGTGCTTTAAACGCGCACATTTTGCAACCCATTCTTTTTTTCTTTCACATTTTCGCAAATCTGCCCAATTTTTGGGGAGTTTGTCCGTCCATATGCTCAAAACGCCTGTCCGCTTGGCAGAGAATAGCAAAAGAAATGACCCCTGACGATTTGCTTTCGCATCCTCGTCAGGGGTCATCTCTGTTCGCTCTTATTATCTAACATCCTTGGTTAACCTCTCTTTCTGCGGATTGTGGGGCCGCTTCCTGCAATGGCTGTCTCCGCGATACAGTGCTTTCCTTTCTTCGGCAATGAACTCTATTTGAAGCGGAGATACACAGGAGGCTCTGCCCTTGGCCTAAGTTTCCTCGAGCCCATCGGTGGATACCCTTTCTTTTCTTTGTTTCTTTCCAAAGTCCGGTTGTTCGGTTTTTCTTTGGTCCTTTCTTGGTATCTCTCCCTTGTGACTATAAGATAGCACAAGTTAGGCGCATTTTCAATATGTATTTTTGTATATATTTTCTATATTTGTTTTGTTGATTGTGCACATGACGTTTCTATCTTTATCTATAACAGCATTGCGCTTCTGTATTCTACGTCCCGCTTTCCCGTAGGCAAGGCAGAAAAAAGCATCCCCCACCTGCGTGCTGGGATTGAGCAGCCATGAATGAGGAGTTTACTACTAAGAGAGAGCGGTAGGAAAAGCCGTACCACTCTATCGTCCAACGCCCCTCTTCCATAAATTATGGTATAGCTGCCACCGGCAGCTATTGGAGGATGAGATTCGCTGCGCGACGCACCGCCGCTGCGGCAGTCCCCCCTTCCCCGATGAGAAAGGGGGAGGCTTCTTCCTGGCAATTGACATTCCCATGCAGCATGGGATATAATAC
>CAMFMO010000021.1:0-43780 GCA_945963595.1 uncultured Clostridia bacterium
CACTCCAAGGAGCTGTCCCTGTGGCCGGAGGCGCTGGGCATCACCAAGGAGCCTGCTTCCTTCGCCAATTATACCAAGTGGTATGTTTCTGCCAATGCAGGCATGGGCGCCTGCCTTGTGATGGCAGAGGAAATGGGCGCCTATATCCTGACGGATAAGGCAACCTTCCTGACCTTTGTTGCCAATGACGGTGTTATGGGCTAAGGGTTGATTTTTTTCAATAAACAGATTAAACTGGATCCCGTGGGGAAGCATCCCCACGGGATTTTCAGAAGAAAGGAGGCTGTACCGTGGGGATCGCCTTACAGAAAGCCATTTCGCTGATCGTGTCTGCCGATGCAGAGCTGCTGAATATTCTCAGGGTCACAGCACAAATGAGCCTGAAAAGCTCCCTGATCGCCCTGCTTTTGGGCGTGCCTCTGGGAATATGGCTGGGGGATAACCGATTCCCTGGCAGAGGGGTGCTGCTTGTGCTGAACCGGACGCTGATGGGCATGCCTCCTGTGGTCTGTGGACTGCTGTTTTATATGCTGTTTTCCGGCGTGGGGCCGTTTCGCCATTTGAAACTGCTGTTTACCGTAAAAATCATGATCCTGGCACAGGTGTTTTTGATCACCCCCATTGTGGTGGGTGCCATGGAAACCTATGTGGCAGGAATCTCTCCGGCCATTCGGGAAACGGCCAGGGGCCTGGGGCTGAAAAGGGGAAAAACCTTTCTGCTGCTGTGCAACGAAAGTCTGTATTCCATCATATCATCCTATCTTCTGGCTTTTTCCCGCTCCATTGCCGAGGTGGGAGCCGTGTCCATGGTGGGCGGTGCCATTGCCTGGAAAACCAATGTGATGACCACGGCCATCATGCAGTATACCAATCAGGGGAATTTTTCCCTGGGAATTGCGCTGGGAATGATCCTGCTGGTGCTGTCGCTGCTGGTCAATATCGTCATATCTCTTCTGCAAAGGAGGCTCAGCCAATGATCATTCCTGGATTTACCAAAACCTACGGCAGAAATCGGGTGCTGAATTTTCCGGGTATGGAGTTCACACTGGGGAAGATCTACGGGGTCCTGGGGGCAAACGGCAGCGGAAAATCAACATTTTCCAAAATTCTTGCCGGGATCGTCCCGGCAGACGAAAAGCTTGCACCTGTTTCGCAGGTAGGGTATCTGCCCCAGAAGCCCTATGGCTTTCGGATGTCGGTGAAGAAGAACCTTCTGCTGGGGGGAGGAACCCTCCAGGATGCCCGGCGGCTTATGGAGGCCCTGTCGCTGACGGAGCTGGAAAATAAACGGGCAGACAGGCTCTCCGGGGGCGAAACGGCCCGGATGGCAATGGCCAGGCTGATGATGAATACCTATGCTCTTGCGATCCTTGACGAGCCCACTGCTGCGATGGATGAGGAAACAACTGTGGCTGCGGAGGAGCTGATCCGGCAATATGTGCAGGATACGGGCTGCGTGCTGCTCCTGCTCACCCATTCCCTTCAGCAGGCGAGACGGATTGCCGATCAGGTGCTGTTCTTCCGAAAAGGAGAACTGCTGGAACAAGGCCCTGCCGAAAGGCTGCTATACCACCCGGAGCGGGAGGAAACCCGAAAATTTCTGGAATTCTACGGAAACTGATATGGATGACCGGTATTGGAGCGATTTTGCCGCCTATTATTCCGACGATATGGATGAGGGCTGCCGGATATCCTATAAAATGCCGCTTGGACGACTCGGACTGAAAAAAGGTGATAAATTTAAGTACTTGTTTGATTTTGGAGATGAATGGCGTTTTCAGTGCAGAGTGATGCAGGAATTGGAGGAGAAAACGAGAAACTCCCGTGTGATCAAATCTGTTGGAGATTCGCCGGCGCAGTACCCGGATTGGGATGACGAGGAGCTGTAGCTATTGGCTGTAAAATTGCATAACAGCGGAATTGCAGAATTTGAAATGGGGAATCTATATGTATCCACAAAATACTTGCCTGGAATCCGACTGGAAGTTGTTTCAAAAGCGGGTTCCCGTCTGGCAGGAACGCTATATGGGAAGGCTGATGGAAGAATACCGGGCAATCCTGGAATCGGAAGAACCGTCTTCGGAGAAATTTTGGGCGCTGGAAAAGCGGATTCGGCAGGATAAAAAATCCCCTGGCGTTATAGTCGATATGCGCAGGAGTACCATGCGGCTTGAGCTCATGCAAATGCTGTTTTAAGGTGTGATCCAGCCCATCGACTTGGAAGGCTTTAGCCAGGAGCTACGGGATGGCCTGACATTTGTAATGCAGAAATATAGTGGACAAACATAAATGTGTCCCAATAAGCAAGCCCCGGCAGGTAAATGATGCTTGCCGGGGTCTGTCTATGGGTGGGGACAGAAGGCTAGGAGGCTGCTACCTGGATATTTGAAGAGTAGAATTTTGAGGAAGAAATAATTATTGAAAAGTCGTGAAAAACAGGTTGAAAAACTATTGAAAAGTCGGTGCACGAAAAATGAGCAAATCACATTCCTATTTTTCCAGCGCCTTTTCCCAGTCCGCCTCCTTGAATCCCACCAGCACAAAATCATCCCCGATCAGCATCGGACGCTTGACCAGCATACCGTCTTCTGCCAGAAGGGCCAGCATTTCCTCCTCGGACAAAAGGGGGAGCCGCTCTTTTAGGTGCTTCTCCTTGTAAAGAAGTCCGCTGGTATTGAAGAATTTTTTCAGGGGAAGTCCGCTTTTTTGATGCCACTGCCGGAGTTCGGCCACGGTTGGGTTTTGCTCTTTGATGTGGCGGGGCGCGTATGGAATCCCTTTGGCGTCAAGCCATTTCTGGGCCTTTTGGCAGGTAGTGCATTTGGGGTAGCAAAGAAAGATCATGGTAGGGTTCCTCCTGTAGTTGGGTATTTGACGTGTTTTGCCGTTAGAAGCATTATACGCCATTGCTGTCTGGAAAACAATGGGGTTCGCAGCAATGCTGCGTTCATCTGCATTTCTGCCGCAGCAAAACCGTTTCGCAAACCCGGTCGGCAATCAGCTCCCGGTCACGGGTGGGGTAGTATTCCAACAGCGGCTTCACCATCTGCGCAAGCAGTTCCCGGGTAAAAGAGGGGATTTCCAGCTGTTTTCCGTACAGATTTTCCATGGTGTGGATCTGCCGGTTAAAAGTGGTTTGAAAGGGTCGTGCTTTTGCCTGAGAAATCAAGGATTTGGGGACGATTTCGAAGGGGCTGTACATCACATTGGAAAGCAGCCCTGCGCCTTGGTCGAAGATGGGGCAGTAGTCAAAGGTGTCATTCCTGGCAAGAACCGCAATATTGTTCAGGTGGCGGTCGTCATTGAGGACAAGACCGTCGATTTCAAACAGCAGCGTCAGGTACTGGGGGAACAGGGAAAGCCCTGTGATATTGGCCGTTTCCTCTGCCAGATAGGCCATTCGTTTTTTGTCACTGGTCAGCCGGTTCAGCGTTTCAGAAAGAGGCTTTCCTGTGTATTGCAGGAACAGATGGGCCAGTGTCACAATCGACTCGCCCGCTTGCAGAAAATTCCGGCTGCTACAGCCGGTGCGTTCCCGACCGTGCACCTGCAAACGCTCCATTTGATAGCGCACGAAAGTGAAGGGGAAGGCCGTTTCGATGTTGCCGTATTCCAGCAATTGGGAGGTAAACACCTCCGCCAGTGCCTCGTAGCCAAATTGGTCCAGCTTGTACCAGATGCCGCTGTCCAGCCATTTTTCCTGATTGCCCTTGGAGGCGGTTTCTGCGATTTTTTGATTGGATACCAAGTGCACAGTCATTTTATTTCCTCCACGGTCAGCCAAATAGCATCCTCGGCCATCCGTCCTTGTGTTTTCCGGATAATTTCCAATGGGTTGTAATGGTCTACGCCAATGGTTTCCAGATATTCCCGAAGCCCGGCCCTGGTTCGTGGAATGCAGCGACTTTCCAGAAAATACAGATAATCCTCCCAACTGGGATTCTGATTATTTCCGAAGGGAAGCTTCAGAAAATCGGAAACAAGATTTTCTACACGAATCTTCTTTGCAGTTTCATCGGCGGCGATTCGGGCGCAGAGAAGGGGGCCGGAATAGCAGGAGATCAGAAGCAGCTTATGACTGCCCTGACGATTTGCTTCCAGAAATTCGAAAAAAGAAAGCTTCCTGGTGATCGTAATGGATGTTCCGTCAAAGCTCAATTCCATTTGACGATTCTCGGTATCCAATCCCATTTCCTTAACCCAAGTGGACGGCAGGGAGATTTTATAATTGTTGGCGCTTCCGCCGGCTGTGCCGCCGGAAGTGCTGATCATCAAGTTACAGGTTCGTGTTTCCATAGGGTCCACCTCACAAATAGTATATGCTATTCGGTACGAATAATCAATATAATTTTTGCGTTCGACTGGATTGAAGAAGTTTAGCTGGAGGAACAAAGAGCATATCTATTGAAAGGTGCATTGTGATAAGAATAAAGAAGGTGCCAGATAATAGCCAACCTATGGCATATTGCGCAGAAATAAAAAGAAGTTCTAGGTAAAAAAGACGAATATTCGTTTCAACTGGTGATTTCGGTTGCCTGTCTGGCGCAAAGGTGCTAAGCTAAAAACATAACATGGACATCCTGCGGGAAGAAAAATAGCGCAATAGATAAGGAGCAGAATATGACATTAGAAAAACAAGATGCGGAGCTTTTTTATCAGCTTTGGTTTCCTCTGCTGGACTACGTGAACCAAAAATATCAGGTATGTCCCAGCGTGGGGACAATTGACCGGAACCGGGGTATTGACGCTGCTGACGCAAAGAAGGTTGCGAATTATTTGTGGTCGCACACAGAGGTGCTTCAGGAATACCTTGCCCAGGCAGATCTGTCGGAGGAGCTGGCCCAAATTGTGGCAGGGTGGGCGCAGTGCAAGCCGGGAAAGTATATTATGGAGCGGCATTTGAAAAAAGGAACTGTGTTCATTTCGGAGGATGACCAGCAGGTTTACATGGTAAAAGGTCTGGTTTCAAGCTGGGAAGAAATGCTTGGAAAAGGTCCGGTGCTATTGGATGCGGTTTTGCTCCCGTTCCGGGACAGTATTATTTCGGATGGGCTGGTTGTATCCTATCCGGTCAGCTTCGGGAGAGGGATCAGCGACGCCTTCAAAAGAATTTACATGGACGCAAAGACAAGCGGTACAATCTGTTTCTCGTTCAGTGACAGTGAACCGAAACCCCAAAAGAAGACAGAGCGGACCCAAGTGGAGAGCTATGTAATTAAAGTGTCGTTAGGGCGTGACTGTTATCGATACATTCAAATCGGCAAGCAGAAAACCCTTGGCGCATTGAGTGAAGCGATTTTGGATGCTTTCGAATTTGATGATGACCATTGCCATGCGTTCTTTATGGATGACCGGTACTGGAGCGATTTTGCCGCCTATTATTCCGACGATATGGATGAGGGCTGCCGGATATCCTATAAAATGCCGCTTGGACGACTCGGACTGAAAAAAGGTGATAAATTTAAGTACTTGTTTGATTTTGGAGATGAATGGCGTTTTCAGTGCAGAGTGATGCAGGAATTGGAGGAGAAAACGAGAAACTCCCGTGTGATCAAATCTGTTGGAGATTCGCCGGCGCAGTACCCGGATTGGGATGACGAGGAGCTTTAACCAGGAGCTACGGGATAGCCTGACATTTGTAATGCAGAAATATAGTGGACAAGGCGAGTGAAAGGAAAACGGCCCCGGCAGGCGAATAACGCTTGCCGGGGATTGTGCATTTTTGTGAATTACAGCGGAAAACTTCCGCATTCCTTCCCACTAACCGCAAACGCAAACAGCGTCTCCTTGTAGATGGCGGCAAAGCAGCTGGTTTGTGTGTACGCCCCAGCATACTGCTGTTGAATCAGCTTTCGTATTATCATAAAACCAAAGCGTGTCCCGTCGGAATATCTCCGGGAAATGGAGAATAGGGTAGTGCTGAGGTGAAGATGTATGCTTGCAAGCGTCTGGCTGCTGCTCAGCAGCCTGTTTTACTCCCTGCAGCTCCATTCCGGCAGCTTCCCAAAGCCATTGAGCGCCGAGGAAGAGCGGCATTATCTGGAATTGTCTGCGCAGGGGGACCTGGAGGCAAGAAATATTCTGGTGGAACGAAACCTGCGGCTGGTGGCCCATGTGATGAATAAGGGATAATGCGCAAGGAAACTTTCTGTGGCGGACAAGCGGCATGATTTTGTCCGCATACTATGGCAGAACCGCGAAAATCCACTGGAATGCGGTTTTGATGTGAATAAGGACAAGCCCGGTTGGTGTTGACACTTGCCGGGCTTGAATGCTGTATGGATGGTGAGCGCCATGTAAGAAAGTTGTAAAATTTTCAAGTTTGTTACATCAATGTAATAAACTTTGCAAGGCGGCACATTCGACTGCATCCCGATCCTTCGGTATCATAACAGTACCGAAGTAAAGGAGGCATGACTATGAAAATTCAATACATTCGAGTGGGCGATTATTCCATTCCTGACCTGGAACTGCCACAAGAATCCCGTCCCATTGGCAGGTGGGGACGGGTGCGCCGGGAGTATCTGAGAGAGCATAAGCCAATTCAGTACAACTGCCTGCTCCTGTCTGGAAAGCTGTGGACATACCTGGCTGACCTGAATGAGCAGACGCAGGATAGGCTGGAGCGGATAATCGAGCAGATGAAGATAGCCGAGGGAATCACGGAAGCACTGAAAGCCAGCGACCCAATGGCTTGGGTTGGTGCCATGAACAACATCCGCGCCAGAGCTGAGGAAATCATCCGAGAGGAGCTAATCTTCGGGGAGGATGCAAAATGAGAATTCTTGAAGAATTGTGGTACGGCAATATCGAACCAACGGAATATGACACATGCCCCTGTGTGGAATACAAGGAAGCCCTTCAACGAATCAGTCGGAACGAAGAAAAGCTCCAGGCCACCATGACGGATGCACAGAAAGAATTGTTCTCCCGGTATGCGGACAGTGTGCGGGAGTTCCAAGATATGGCAGAGTGTCTGCTGTTTCAGAACAGCTTCCGCCTGGGTGCCAGGATGATACTGGATATTATGGACGAATGAATATTATAGACGCACGAGTGCCTCACTATCGGTTTTGATGCCAGTAGTGAGGCCCTTTTGCATTATTTAGTTTTCATTCGACAACGCGGATTTATCTGCGTTTATTGACAGTCAGGTGGAGCTGTTTTTACGGTAGAAAACGAAACATCACATTCAGAAGGAGAAACAATATGAAGATTTTAAGCTGGATTTCCATTGTCATGATTGCATGCGCACTGCTCTGCGGGCTTTGGATGAAATTCGCCCCGGGCGACAAAGATGTCAATTTCCACGCGATGCTGTCCATCGCAACGATTCTTATCTGCCTTGTGACCATCATGCTGTACATGATCAAAGCGAAATAGTGCGGAAGGAACGCATGGGACACAACGCTGCGTTGTGTGAAGGCGGCGCTGTGTCCTTTGGAGGGGTATATATGAAAAAAGTATTGGCTGTGGTGCTTGTCACAGCACTGATTTTTGGACTGCCGGGATGCTCGAAAGCGGATAACCCAGTCCGAATCGCATTTTCGACCGCCCCAGAGCAGGAGCAGTCAGAGGACGCGGTCATCGCACCCATGCCTGATCCTCTGGCGGGGGCAATGGAAGGGAATATCCCCGATGGGGTATACCATGTGACCGCGGACGGAAGCGCAGACTATTCGGCAGATGCAGACGGTCAGTACATGGTTTTGACATTCTGGAGCTACGAGACCTTTGATAAGGATGCCGTCAATCAGATGGAGGTTGGAGATGTCCTGCTCCTGCGGGGAGAGCCGCGAAAGGTTGATACACTGAAGCGCAGTGAGAATAGTCTCGGGGAAACCACCTATGTGGATATCAACGGCGGCATGGCGGAAGACGGAATCACGCTGGCATTTGACTACGAGGAAAACTGCTTCCGGGAAGAAGCTGAAAACGATGCCTACGTTCTGTACAGCGTTGGGTCCCGGAAGGTAAAGCTGGCGGCGGATTTCCTGTATGCCGATCATTCCTCGGTGGCAAATCCCGGAGACCCGGAGCCGGAATGGGCCAGAGGCGATGCTGCTGCCTTCCCGGATTATATCGCGGGCAGAGAGCTGTATGGCAATAATTCCTACGCGCAGATTCGAAGCGGAGAACTCGCTGCATTGAACATTGAGTGGGTGCCGTAAATAGAAAATGTGATTCAGGTCATTCCCGGGATATCTTCTTCTGACCAGATGGTATTCCGGGGATTTTCGCGTTTTGAAATGATATATGGCGCAATGATTCCGGTCGCGGAGGCTTCCAGCAGCTTCGGCAGTTCTTCCGCGACCTTTTCGCCAAGCTTCGCCTGACGTTTGGTGACAGCAGTTTTCCACACAAAAGAATACCGGTTCGCATTGGCTTCTATTTTGGTGCCGTGACAGCGTTGAGCAATCTCATTGGTTCATCTGAATTCATGGGCAAGCAGACTTGATATTCAGTCCCGTATGCTGTATACTCTACTTGCGTTTTGCTTTGTTGCACACCAATATTAGGCAAAGGCCCGGCTCTCCGCAAGAGTCGGGCCTTTGTTTTTCGGGTGCTGCCTTTTTAGTTTGGAGGGATTATTTCTTTTGGTATTGGGCGATCATTTGTGCTTCCGCCTCCAGAAGGGCGGTGTTGCTGTTATAGTCTGTCATGCCGCAGCCCTGGCCGGAGAGGCGGAGGACACGGCGATTGCCGTCAAAGGGTTCCCAGAGGGGGAGGTCCGGGCCGTTGGGGTTGCCGGTTTTGACGAAGTTTGCCCAGTAGCGCTGCATGGTACGGGAGAGCTCCCAGTCCTCCTGGGTGTAGGGCCGCCAGGAGCCGTCCAGTGTGCCGAACTGATAGCGGTTGTCGCAGGAGTGGGGGACGCCGGGATGGTCCTCTCCGGGCTGCTGCTGGTCAAAAACATAGGTATATACCGGCTTTTTCCCCCGCAGCTGACGGAAATAGCCCAGGGCGTATACGGAGGCCAGGGTGTTGTAATGCCAGCGGCTGGGGGCATCGTTGGCACCTTCGTCGGAGGTGCAGCCGATGATGATGTCCACGTCCCGCTCACGGCCGCCAGCGAAGCAGTCGTCCACGTCCTCCGGCAGCACCCAGCCGTCGGGATAAAGGTTGAAGCCGCCCCGGAGGCCGAATTGATCGTTGGCCTTTTGCAGGACCTGGGCGGGCAGATCCCGCATTTCTTCAATGGAATGGCAGCCCAGCTGCTCCATGAAGGCCACGCCCTTGGCGTACATGGCCTGCCTGTTCCGGTCGGGCACCCGGCTGCCTACACCGCCGCCGGACTGGATGGAGGCATGGCTGAAGTAATTCTTGGCCAGGGGGGAGCAACACAGGGCTGCCGTGGCTCTGGCACCGCCGGACTGGCCAAAGCAGGTGACATTGTCCGGGTCGCCGCCAAAGAGGGCGATGTTCTCATGAATCCATTTCAGCGCCTGGATCATGTCCAGGATGCCATAGTTGCCGCAGCTGCCGTGTTCACTCTCGGCCTCCAGCTCCGGGTGGGTGTAGAAGCCGAACACATTCAGGCGGTAGGTGATGGAAACCAGGATCACGCCCTGGGCGCAGAAGCCGTCGCCGCAGTACTCATAGTCGGAGCCGTACCATTGCTGTAGGCCGCCGCCGTGGATGTACATCATGACGGGGAGCTTGTCATGGGCGGTCTCCGCCGGGGTGTAGACATTCAGATACAGGCAGTCCTCGCTCATTTCCGGAGGATAGGGGTAGTTGGGCATGTGGACGTAGGCGTGGCCGGTGTCGTCGGTGATGTCATCGGTGGCGGTGTGCCACCGGTCAAACTGGCAGCACGCGGGGCCAAAAGTGTCGCACACACGAACGCCTTCCCAGGGGGTTGGCTCCTGGGGCGGCCGCCAGCGCAGAGGCCCGACGGGAGGCGCGGCATAGGGAACCCCACGGAACAGAGCGTAACCGGCGTTGGACCGGACACCTTCCAGGGCACCGTATTTGGTCATAACCTGCGAAATCATAAAAACCCTCCTAAAAGTTTTGAATTTTGAATTGTGCCTTTGGCGAAGGGGAAAAGGAAGCGAGATCGAAAGCAGGGACAGCTGCTTGTATGAAACCGATTGACTCCCTGAATCATCTGCATTATATGACGAGGACCTCGTATTGTCAATAGGTGCCAAAACCTCGACTTCATTTATAAAAATCATCAATAATCTTGCTTTTTTATTAAAAATCGTGAAATATAGGGAGCAACATGGAAACTTTGTGGGAATCATACAAAAGCCGTCATGCAGTTCTGTGAAAAAGGGAGAAAGCAATCAGGGCCTATTGACAAGAGAAACTTGCCGTGGTATCCTGATGACAACAGAGATGTGACAAACGGTTTCACACGAATCCTTTACCGGGATTTTTTCTGAAAAAAGTTCAACTTTCTCGGAAATCAGAGGATCGTGATTGGAATCTTACCAGAAAACGGAAGGGAAGCGCCCAAGAAAACGGTGCGAGTCTGCATGTGATTATGATAATCGTTTTCACAAGACGCGGTTTCTATGTAGCTTGGGCCGGGGACGGCCTGCAATAAAAAACCAAAAAGGAGAACAAAAAAGATGAAGAAGTGTATCAAGCGAATGCTGACCTGCGTTCTTGCGCTGGCCATGCTGCTTTCCCTGGCTGCCTGCGGCTCCGGTGGAAGCGACACCAAGACGACCGCCGCTGCCGGGTCCGGTGAGACTGCCGCCGCCGGCACGGAGGGAAGCTACCCCACCATTAAGGTGATGATGTCCTGCCTGACCGTGCCCAAGGATGTGGCCATGGTCGAAGAGGCCGTCAGCGCCATCACCCGTGAAAAGATCGGCGCCAATGTGGAATTCATCATGATGGAGTACGCCAACCAGACCCAGCAGCTGAACCTGCTGCTCTCTGCCGGCGACGATTCCATTGATGTATTCTACGTCAAGGATCTGGCCACCACCATTGCAAACGGTCAGGCCATGGATATTACCGAGTTGATCGCGCCCTATGCCGATGAGATCAACAAGGCCGTCGGTGAAAATGTATTTGAGTGCGGCTACCTGAACGGCGTTTGCTACGGCATCCCCCGTCTGCTGGATATGGCCTCCACCGCCATGTACTCCATGCGGGCCGACATCGCCGCGGAGTTCGGCTACAAGAACGGTGACTCCATCACCCTGGACGAGCTGGACGAGCTCTTCGCCAAGGTACACGAAAAGTACCCCGACACGCCTCTGATCGGACCGAACAACGGCACAGGCGTTTTCACCGATACCCGAGTTGACCAGATGGGCAACAACCCCTATAACCTGGGTGTGCTGACGGACTACGGCCAGACCACCACCGTTTCCAACTACTATGAGTCTCCCGAGTTCCTGGAGATCGTGAAGCATCTGGAGACCTGGAACAAGAACGGCTACTACATGACCGACATGATGAATGTTACCGAGTCTCAGATCGATTACATCCCCACCGGCCGCTGCTTCGGCGCTTTCTCCTCTCACTTCTCCGCCGAGATGAACGGCATCTGGCAGTCCGATAACTTTGGCGTGGATATGTGCTGCATGAGCATCTTCCCCAAGGCCTACTGCAAGACCCCCACCACCGTGTTCTGCGTTAACCCCGCCACCAAGAACGCCGACAAGGCGGTTGCCATGATGGCGCTGATGGCCACCGATCCTGAGATCGTCAACCTGATGGTCAACGGCATTGAGGGCGTCCACTATGTGGTGAAGGAAGACGGCTCCGCCACCTATCCCGAGGGCGTGGATTCCTCCAACGTGGGCTGGTGCATCGGCTACTCCTGGGCGAACATGAATTCCACCTTGTCCATTCCCTTCAACTACCCCTCCAACTACTTTGACCTGATGCTCCAGTCCAACAAGGACGGCCTCAAGTCCAACGCCTTTGGCTTCAAGCTGGACAGCACCAACATTGCCGACGAGATCGCCGCCTGCACCAACGTCTACAACCAGTACTTTAAGGCCCTGTTCTCCGACGCTGTGGATGACTATGATGCCATGGTCAAGACCTTGCAGGATGAAATGAAGGCCGCCGGTATCGAGAAGATCGTTGCCGAAAAGCAGGCACAGCTGGACGCATTCCTGGCTGCCAAGTAAACGCAATACCCCTTTCCCGGCGGAGGGCGGACTACCGCTCTTCGCCGGAACTTTATTCCGGGAAAGAACCACTTCCAAAAATGAAAGAAGGTATCTTTATGAGCGCTCCAAAAGGCGGTAATCGGCTCCAGAAGAAGAGCTCCGGACAGAAGCACTGGACCCTGATCCTTTTTATGGTCCCGGGCCTTGTCTACCTGCTGATCAACAACTATATCCCCATGGCGGGCATTATGCTGGCATTTAAAAAGGTCAATTACACCCTGGGTATTTTCAAAAGCCCCTGGTGCGGCCTGTCCAACTTCAAGTATCTGTTCAAGACCAAGGATGCGGCGATTATCTTCCGCAATACCGTGCTTTACAATCTGGCCTTCATCGTTCTGGGTACTGCCGCGGCTGTGGCCACGGCCATATTGCTTGGTGAGGTGAAGAAGAAAAAGCTGCTGAAGATCTACCAGACCAGCATCCTGCTGCCCCATATCCTCTCCACCGCCGTCATTGCCTATCTGGCCTTTGCCTTCCTGAGCAAGGATAGCGGCTTCCTGAACAACGCAATCATCAAGCCTCTGGGCGGCGAAGCCATCAGCTGGTATTCCAAGCCCAAATACTGGCCCTTTATTCTGACGTTTATCCAGCTCTGGCGCAGCGTGGGCTATACCACCATTATGTACTACGCTACCCTGGTGGGCATTGATACGTCCTATTACGAGGCGGCGGCGATTGACGGCGCTTCCACCTGGGACCAGATCCGGTATATCACCCTGCCGTGCCTGAAAACCACCATCATCACCCTGACCATTATGAACCTGGGCAGAATGTTCTATTCGGACTTCGGCCTGTTCTACCAGGTGCCTATGAACAACGGCCTGCTGTTCAACGCCACCAACACCCTGGATACCTATGTCTACCGGGGCCTGCTGGAGCTCAATGACATCGGCCGTGCCTCTGCCGCCTGCTTTATCCAGTCTGTTCTGGGCTTTGTGCTGGTCTGGGGCGCCAACGCTCTGACCCGGAAGGTGGACCCGGACAGCGCCGTATTCTGATAGGAGGGAACACTGATGATTACAACCAGCAAGACCGCAAGAGTCATTCCCCATATCGTGCTAGTCCTTATGACCGTTCTGGCGCTGCTGCCCATTCTACTTTTGTTTGTGGCTTCCATTACCGATGAGCAGGAGTTGATCAAAAACGGCTATTCCTTCTTCCCCAAGCAGCTGAGTCTCTATTCCTTCCAGTATATCTTCCGTTCCAGCGCCACGATTTTCCGGGCCTACGGCATCACCCTGTTTGTGACGATTGTCGGCACCCTGGCCAACATGACTTTGACGGTGACCCTGGCATACCCCTTGTCCCGCCCGGAGGTCAAGTGCCGGAATACCGTCACCTTCCTGGTGTTCTTTACCATGCTGTTTAACGGCGGCCTGGTGCCTACCTACATTATGTATACCCAGCTGTTCCACATCCGGGATACCATCTGGGCACTGATCGTCCCCAACCTGCTGCTGAGTCCCTTTAACGTGATTCTGGTGCGAAACTACTTCCGGACCAACATTCCGGACTCCATCGTGGAGGCCGCCAAGCTGGATGGCGCTTCGGACCTGCAGACCCTGACCCGGGTGGTGCTGCCCATTTCCAGCCCCATCCTTGGAACCATCGGTCTGCTTTCCGGACTGGCCTATTGGAACAACTGGACCAACGGCCTGTACTACCTGGTGAAGCGGACGGACCTGTACAGCATCCAGAACGTGCTGACCAATATGCTCAACAACATTCAGTTCCTGAAGACCTCTGCCATGGACGGTATCAACCTGGACCTCAGCCAGCTGCCCAGCGTCGGCATCCGTATGGCCATCGCCGTGATCGCCCTGATCCCCGTGATGATCGCCTATCCGCTGATCCAGAAGTCCTTTGTCAAAGGCATCGTTGTGGGAGGCGTCAAGGGCTAAGGACGTAAAAAGGAGAGCGCTATGCGAGAAAGAAGGATATGTGCTGACCACAGATATCTTCTTGTTCCTGTTGGCAGGCAAAAATACAACTTTGTATCCACCGAGGGAATCCAGATTTTGCAGCTTTTTCAGGGGGAGACCCTGAAAGAGGAGTATGAGCTGACGCTGGATGAAGCGCCCCGGTCCTGGAGCCCCATTTTTCTGGAGCGCTACCCCAGGGGAACGGAGCTGACCCTGCGGCTTACCGGGGGCAACGAAGCGCTGCTGGATACGCTGCGGCTGTCGGACCGCTATGTGGACGAGCCGCCCATCTACCGGGAGCCTCTGCGGCCCCAGTGCCATTTTTCCCCCGCTCACGGCTTTATGAATGACCCCAACGGCCTACTGTACCACAATGGGGTATACCATTACTTTTCTCAACTGAACCCCTTTGGCTACACCCCCTGCAATACCCATTGGCTTCACGCGGTCAGCAGGGACCTGTGCCATTGGCAGGAGCTGCCCTACGCCATTTTGCCGGGGCCGGAGGGACGCATCTACTCCGGTTGCGGCGTGATGGACGAGGAGAATGTCTCCGGTCTGGGGGAAAAGGGCCAAGGGCCCATGCTGCTGTTTTATACGGCGGCGGGCTCCAAAAGCCGGTGGAGCCGGGGCAAGGCCTTTGAGATTGCCCTTGCCTACAGCACCGACGAGGGAAAGACCTTCCGCAAGTATAAAGGGAATCCTGTGGTTGCAAACATCGCCTTTGCCAACCGGGACCCCAAGGTCGCCTGGGTGCCGGAGTGCGGGCTCTGGGTCATGGCCATTTTCCTGGACAGCGACCGCTACCAGCTGCTGACCTCCCAAAACCTTCTGGACTGGACCCCCAGTCAGATCCTTGCCATCCCCGGCAGCGCGGAGTGCCCGGACCTGTTCCGGATCCGGCTGGAGGGTACCGAGCAGTGGAAATGGGTCTTTTGGGGCTGTACGGACAATTATCTGGTAGGGCACATGGAAGAGGGGCGCTTTGTTCCGGAGGGCGGCTATATCCCGGGCCCCAGCCACAAGATCTATACGCCGGACTGGGTCAATGCCAGATCCACGGGAGGCTACGCGGCCCAGACCTATTTTGGTGCCCCGGAGGGCCGGGTCATCCAGCATTCCTGGCTGCGGCCAAGGACGGAGGATACGCCCTTCCTGTTCTGCGCCAGCATTGCCAATGAGCTGCGGCTGGTGCCGACCCGGGAGGGGCCGAGACTGCGGGTGCTGCCCGCAAAGGAGATCGGGCATATGTATGAGCATGTATACGAAGTCCGCAACCGGGGCTTTGAAGAATTTGAGCGGCTGCCAAAGGATATTTTTTCGGAATGCATGGACATTTCCTTTACTGTGGACATTCAGGGGGACCGGGTCCTGGCCTTTGCCCTGCGGGGGGTGCTCATCGCCTATGAGCCCGCCACCGGCCATCTGCTGCTGCCTACGGGGGCCTTTGACATCGGTAAAGGGCTGACCCATCTGGAGTTCCGATTTGTGACGGACCGGCTGTCCATTGAGATCTATGTCAATGACGGCGCTTTTAATACGGCGGTCTGCCAGCCCCTGCAGCCCTTTGAGACGGCGCTGAAGCCCGTTCTGGCAGAGCCCGGCTTCAGCTTTGACCTGAGCGTGCGAAGACTCAGCTCCATCTGGGTTTCGCCGGAGAGAACAGAAAGAGAGCGCGAATCATGAAAACCATCGGCATTGTAAAAACCACCTGCGGCCTGGTCCAGGGCGTGGAGATGGCGGGAAAATATGAGGGCATCACCCAGTTCCGGGGCATTCCCTTTGCCAAGCCTCCGGTGGGGGCGCTGCGTTGGAGACCGCCTGAGGACCCGGAGCCCTGGTCCGGTCTGCGCTGCTGCGACAGCTACGGCCCTGTGTGCGTGCAGCCGACAGACGGCCACCTGGACGCGGAGCCCTGGGGCTCGGACTTCTACTTTATGGGCAATCCCCCTCAGAGCGAGGACTGCCTGTACCTGAACATTACGACGCCCGCGGCATCGCCGGAGGAAAAGCTGCCGGTTTATGTCTGGTTCCACGGCGGCGGCTCGGACCATGGCTACTCCTATGAGGTAGAGTTTGATCCCCTGGAGCTGGCCAGCCGGGGCATCGTGGTGGTATCCGTGGCCCAGCGGCTTTCCATGTTCGGCTACCTGGCCCTGCCTCAGCTGGACGCGGAGCAGGAGGGCCACAGCGGAAACTATATCCTGATGGACAACCACAAGGCCCTGGAATGGATCATTGCCAATATCGATGCCTTCGGCGGCGATAACCACATGATCACCCTGGGCGGCCAGTCCGCGGGAACCACCAAATCCACATTGCTTGCCTACGGCCCCATTGCCCCCGGCCATGTGCGGCGGATCATCAACGAAAGCGCCCTGAAGTGGAATGTGGAGTACATGGAGCGGGAGAAAGCGGAAAGGGTCTGCGCGGACTTCCTGGAGCTGCTGGGAATCGACCCGACCCTGAGCCCCGAGGAGCTGCGCAGGATCGACAGCCGCCGCCTGATCCCCGCTTCCAGCAAGAAAACCATGACCCCCGGGCCGCTGATCTATGACGGCTATTGGATCCCCAACCGGAAGCTGGCGGATACCGTCCGGCAGCAGGGCTATCCCTACGATTATCTGGCGGGCTCGAACCTAGGAGAGTCCCACCTGAATTCCATGGATCTGGGCGGCGTATACGGCATCCGGAAGGCATCGGAGTTTTATGCCTTTGCCAAGGAAATGCTGGGAGATCTCTACGAAAAATACGATTTTGAAAACCTGGTGCAGGTGACGGATGAGAACGTGGACCGGGCCACCCGGCATCTGGCCTCCCTGGGCCTCAATATGACCCAGCGCATGGGGGGCGTGGCCATCAACCTGCGCTTTGGCCGTGTGCGCCGGGAAAAGGCGCCGGAGCGGAAGACCTATACCTATCTGTTCACCCGGGTGCCGCCCCATCGGCCGGAGGATCTGGGCACCATGCGGGACCCGGACCTGCAGATGAGCTGGCATTCCAGTGAGCTGTGGTACGCTTTCGCCTCTCTGCGGCAGGGCATCCCTCCCGTGCGGCCCTGGGAGAAGCTGGACTTTGACCTGGCCGGGACCATGTGCGACTATTGGGCCAATTTCATCAAAACCGGCGACCCCAACGGCCCGGGACTGCCCCAGTGGCCCGCCAGTGACGAAGCGGGGGGCTACATCGAGCTGGGAGACGAGATCGAGGCGTTTCACGATACCGGCAAGCTGCACGAACTGATCCGGGAGCATCTGGAGCGACGAAAGGCCTTCCCGGACTAAGGAGTGTACAACATGAAAAAAATGGCTCTTGGCGTCACCGGCGGCAAAAGACTGTCCGCCTACGGCTGGCTTGCCCTGTTCATGTTTGTATTCTTCACGACCCAGACCACCAATCAGTATATTCAGCTGTATCTCTATGAGGTGGGATTTACCAAGACCCAGATCGGTCTGATCACCGGAACGGCGGGGCTGATCGCCCTGTTCTGCCAGCCCATTCTGGGAGGCATGGCAGACGGAGCCGCCTCTAAGAAACGGATGATGGCCGTGGTACTGACCATCGCCACGGTGGCCTTTCCGGCCATGTATCTGCGCAAGGATATGCTGTGGATCTTCCTGCTGTATACGGTGTTTCATGTGTTTTTCAGTTTTTCTGTGACGCTGAACAACGCCATGTCCGTGGAATACTGCCAGCTCCACGGAAGACCCTACGGGCCGATGCGGATGCTTGGAGCCCTGAGCTATTCTCTGATGATGTTTGTGATTAGCGCCGCCGTGGACAAAACGGTGGATGCCATCTTCCTGCTGTTTCCGGCAGCCTGCGTGGTTTCCCTGCTGGTTTTGCCCCAGACGCCGGATGTAAAGGGCTCCAACAACCGAAACTCCGGGCTGGAGCACATTTCCCCCACGGTGCTGCTGAAGGACAAGACCGTGGTGACCCTCATTGTGTTCCAGACCCTGGTGGGCATCGCCACCGGCATCAGCAACGGCTATTTTTCCATCTATTTTACGGATGATATGGGGGGCACCGCCCGGCAGTTTGCCCTGTGTGTGGCGGTGGCGGCCATGTGCGAGGTGCCGTTCCTGTTCCTGACGGACCGGTGGCTGGACCGGCTGGGGCCCCGGAAAATGCTGCTGATGCTCTGCGGCTTTACGGCCCTGCGGCATTTCCTGTGCTTTGGGGCCAACTCCGTGCTGGTGCTGTTCCTGGCCAGATGTATGAATTTCTTCAATGTGATCGAGTCTGTGGCCTATTCCCTGATATTGATTCGCATTGTGAAGCCCCAGCTGAAAACCTCCGCCCAGACCCTTTCCTCCACGGTGCAGACCGTGGCAAACCTGATGGTATCCTCCTATCTGGGAGGCTTCCTGGCAGACCTGGTAGGCATCCGGCCGCTTTTTGCGGTGTCCGGCGTGCTGACTGTGGTCCTGTCCCTGATTTTTACATTCTGGGTATTCCCCAGAACGTTGCAAGAGGATATGCTATGAAAAATGTGTTCGATCCGGATTCTCCGGCCATGGTCTTTCTGCGCAGGCTCATGAGCCTGGTGCAGCTCAATCTATGTTGGGCCCTTTGCTGTGTGCCTCTGGTGAGCATCGGCGCTTCTACGGTGAGCCTTTATGGGACCGTGGCCGCGCTGGAAAAAGACTGGCAGAAGGGCGAGGAGTCTATAGAGGTGTTTCCCTGCTTTTTTAGGCTCTTTCGCCGGGAGTTTCGGCAGTCTACGCTGCTGATGCTGGTAAAGCTGGGCACCCTGGCGGTGCTTCTGGCGGATTTCCGGATCGCGAACATGGTAGCGGAGCCTTTGAGCGGAACGCTCAGCCTGATATGCTGGATCCCGGCGGTGCTGGCGGCGTTGGTAAACGGCTTTGTATATCCTGTGCAGGCGAAGTTTACCAATACGCTGGGGGCAACCCTGAAAAACGCCGCCCTCATCGCCTTTTCCAATCCGGCGGTCGCCATCTCGGCCGCCGTGCTCAATGCCATCCCTACGGGGCTGCTGCTGAAGAGGCCGGAACTGTTTGTGAAAACCAGCTTCCTGTGGCTGCTATTGGGGGTGGCGGTGATCGCCTGGTGCAACTGGAAAATGATGGATGCCGTGTTTCAAAAGTATTATTCCCCGGAAGAAATAAAGGAGTGAGCAGTTATGAATTACCGTGTAATCCCCATGGACGCCCAGACCTGGCGCATTGAAGAGATCGCCCAGCCTGTGGACAGCTACATGTATCTGTTGACAGGCAGCGAAAAGGCCATGCTCATTGATACGGGCTATGGCGGCATCAATCTGCCCCAGGTGGTCAGGGAACTGACAAGCCTGCCTGTGATGGTGGTCAATACCCATTATCACGGAGACCATGTAGGGGGAAATCCCTATTTTACGGAGATCTATATGCACAGCGCCGACCGGGAGCTCTATCCCCGGCGGCAGGAAATTCTGAAAAATTCTCCCCTGTGCGGGAAGCTCTGGCGGGAAAGCCCGGAGCGGTCCGTTCATTGGATCGAGGATGGCCATGTTTTTGACCTGGGAGGACGCCAATTACAGGTGATCCACACCCCCGGCCATTCTCCCGGCTGTATCTGCTTGCTGGACGGACCCCGGCGCTGGCTTTTCACGGGGGATACCTGCTGCAAGGCAGACGTGCTGCTCAACTGCGACGGCAGCACCGCCCCGGAGGTATATGCCCGGAGCATCGACCGGCTGCAGGCCCTGCGGCCCCAGTTTGACGTGACCTGGCCCGGCCACCATGCGGTGCCCGTGGAGCCGGAGATTCTGGACCAGTTTGCGGAAGGAATCCGCCGGGTGCTGAGCGGAGAACGGGGCGATGTGGTTGAGACCAATCACGGCCCGGCCACGAAGCTTCTGTATAAGGACATCGGCATCATCTGCCCCCTTGGGGAGGAGACGCGGTAATGGAGCGAGCCATGTTTTACGGCACCGGCGCCGCTGAGGGAATCCCGGACCCGTTTTGCACTTGCTATCTGTGCCAATATGCCCGGGACCACGGGGGAAAGGATGTGCGTACCCGCTCCATGTTTCGAGTGGACCCCACCATGGTCATTGACATGGGGGCGGATGCCTATACCCAGGCAAACCGCTATGGCGGCCTGACCCGGCTTCAGGATGTTCTGATCACCCACACCCACGAAGACCACTTCTGCTTTATGATGATGAACGTCTGGAATATGGCCACACACCGCAACGTGCCCTGCCTGAATTATTATTTTGTGGAAAAGGGCTATGAGATCGTGGAGGTCATGCGCAATAACCCGGCATTCATCAAGGGAAACCTGCCGAAACTGGAACAGAAAGGCATCCTGCGGTGCCATCAGCTGCGCTTCTTTGAAACCTATTCCATCGGCGGAAAGCAGGTGACCCCTCTGAAGGGCCACCACTGGGGGAATATGGACGATCAGAGCGCCAACTTCCTGATAAAGATGCCCAACGGCACCACACTGTACTACGGCTGCGATACAGGCAGGTACGAGTCGGAGACCCTGGAGTATCTGAAGCATGTCAAGATCGATGTGCTCATCAGCGAGTGTACCAATGGCGACGGAGAAGATGCCATGCCGGATCCCACCCATCTGTCCTATACCACGGCTCTGGCGACCGTCCGGGAGCTGCGGGAAATGGGCACGCTGGGAGATGACGCAAGAATTTATCTGACCCACATCAATCATCTGCATTCGGCCTATCACGACCGGCTGCAAGCCATGTGGGACAACGCCGGATTGCCCAACGCCTGCACCGTGGCCTGGGACGGCCTGGAAATCGACTTGTAGAAGAGAACCACGCCGTTCAGCCACGGAAAACCGGGAAGCCGGTGCCCGGGGCTGGCGGCGTTTTTTTAAGAGAGAAGAGAACGATGCGAATCAAAAAAATGCGAACGGACGTGGATATGTCCCAGGGAAACATTTTGCCGCTGCTGCTGAGCTTTGCGCTTCCGCTGATGCTGGGAAACCTGTTTCAGCAGATGTACAACATGGTGGATACCTGGGTGGTCGGAAATTATGTCAGCAATGAGGCCTATTCCGCGGTGGGCACCGTGGGGCCCATTATCAATACGCTGATTGGCTTTTTCACCGGCCTTGCCAGCGGTGCCGGCGTGGTGATCTCCCAATACTACGGGGCCAGGAACATGGAGAACGTAAAAAAAACCGTCCATACCGCTTTGGTCATGACCTTTTTCCTGGGCCTTGTGTTTACGGCTGTAGGCGTCGGCATGGTGCCCGCCATGCTGCGGCTGATGCAGACACCGGCGGAGGTGCTGCCGGAGGCCACGCTGTATTTAAGGATCTGCTTTTCCGGTGTCCTGGGCCTGATGATCTATAACATGGGCTCCGGGATCCTGCGGGCAGTAGGGGATTCCAACCGGCCGTTTTTTCTGCTGGTGGCCTGCGCCCTGGTCAATACGGTGCTGGATCTGGTGTTCGTGCTCCGGTTCAAAATGGGCGTTGAGGGTGTGGCATTGGCAACCATTATTTCACAGGCGGTCTCGGCCGTTCTGGTGCTGGTGATCCTGCTGCGGGAAAAGAGCTGCGTCAGGGTCAGCGTCAGGGCGCTGAAGGCGGATATGCCCATTTTGAGGAAAATTTTCCGGGTAGGCATTCCCGCCGCCATGCAGATGGCCATTACCGCCTTTTCAAATGTTTTTATCCAGTCCTACATCAACCATTTCGGCGCGGATTTCATGGCCGGATGGACCACATACAGCAAGATCGACCAGGTAATGTTCCTGCCCATGCAGTCGGTGGCGCTGGCCGCGACCACCTTTGTGGGCCAGAATCTGGGCAAGGGACAAGTGGACCGGGCAAAAAAGGGGATACGCTGCGCGTTCCTGATCTCGGAGGTCTCCACCGTGTGCCTGCTGATCCCTGTGATGTTCTTTGCCCCGGCGCTGGTGGGCTTTTTCAATGCCAAGCCGGAGGTGGTGGCCTACGGAACGACCATACTGCGGGTCATCTCTCCGTTCTTCCTGGCCTCCTGCGTCAACCATGTCTATGCGGGGGCCCTTCGGGGCGCGGGCAATTCGGTGGCGCCCATGCTCATTATGCTCTCCAGCTTTGTGCTGTTCCGGCAGGTATACATGTTTGCCGTATCCCATCTGTTCCCGGATGCCATGCTGCCTGTGATGATGGGCTATCCCGCGGGATGGATGGTGTGCAGCGCCGCCACTATGGTATATTACCGGCGGGTCAAGCTGGAAAAATACCGCATTTCCGCAGTTGCCTAGGGAACCTCTGAACCCATCGTCGGCAAATTTCAGAAAGATACATGTGAAAGGATGTTGTTTATGAATGTCAACGCGCTTCTCATGCTGGCGGAAACCGTCAATACATGGACACCCCCTCTGATCTCCGGCCCCATTCCCCATGGGGATATGCCCGGGGACAAAGTACAGATTGGCCCGGAGCATATTGCCAAGGCCAATACCATTTTCCCCGCGCTGGTGCCCATGGCAGCGGAGCTGGCCCGAAACGGCCGGGTCGTGATCACGGTCTGCGGCGGCTCTGGGGTCGGCAAATCGGAGATTGCCTCTCTGCTGAGCCATTACTTCCGCACCGCTGGGGTGGGCAGCTATACGCTCTCCGGTGACAATTATCCCAAGAGGATTCCGATGTACAATGACGCGGAGCGAAACCGGATCTTTCGGGCGGCGGGCCTGCGGGGTCTGGTGGAGGCAGGAGCCTATGACGAGGCGGTGAAGGAAACCCTTTCGGCGCTTTGGCTTCAGGAAACGGATGCCGAACCCACGCTTACCGGGCAATACCCCTGGCTGAAGATCTATCAGGACCGGGGCCGAAAGGCGCTGGCGGGCTACCTGGGCACCGAGGCGGAGCAGGACTATGAGGAGCTCAGCGGGATCATCGAGAAGTTCCACAGCGGTGCGGAAACCCTTTGGCTCAAGCGCATGGGACGGACGGAGGAGGAGCGCTGGTACGACCCTGTGGACCTGTCCGACACCAATGTGCTGATTATTGAATGGACCCATGGCAACAGTGATTTTCTCCGGGGCATTGACATTCCCGTGCTGCTCAACAGCACCCCGGAGCAGACCCGTGCCCACCGCCGCTCCCGCAGCCGGGACGGAAAAACCGACAGTCCCTTTACTACCATGGTCCTGGAGATTGAGCAGGCGGAGCTGGACAGCTGCGCCCACAAGGCGAAGATCATTCTGGCCAAAACCGGTGAACGACTGACCTATGCCCAGTACAGGGCGGAAATGGGGGAATAAGATGGCAAACAACAACGCCATGGGAGCAATGCTCAACGCCTACCCGGACAGCGTAGGCGGCACCTTGGGGGACATCGTCTCGGTGCTGGGCCGCCCGGAGTTTCAGGGTGCCTTTACCTCCTTCTATATCCTTCCAAGCATTTTCAACACAGATTTGGACCGGGGCTTCTCCCTGATTGACTACGGCCTGAACCATCTTTTGGCCGCGCCGAAGGATCTGGAGGCTCTGAAGGCCCTGAATATCGACCTGGCCCTGGATTTTATACTGAACCACGCCTCCGTGCTTTCCAGGGAATTTCAGGATATTCTGAAAAATGGCGACGCCTCCCCCTTCCGGGACTTTTTCATCGACTGGAATCGCTTCTGGGAGGGCCACGGGGAAATGACGGCTCAGGGCTATATTCAGCCGGATGCCGCCCTAATCCGGGACATGTTCTTCCGCAAGCCAGGTCTGCCCATCCTTATGGTGCGGTTTCCGGACGGCAGAGAGGTCCCCTACTGGAATACCTTCTATCAAAGCGTACACTACGACCATGTGGATGCCCAGGACCTGATGGAGACGGCCCACACCCAGTACGGGGAGGCCCTTCGCCTTGCCCAGACCGTTAATGAGGCCCTGGATGCCGGGAAGACCCCGGCGGAAATGGACTTTGGCTCCCTGGAGATCTTTGGCACGGCAGTACGGAATTATCTGGAAAGCCACCGGAAATATCTGGGGCAAATGGACCTGAATATCCGCTCGCCCCTGGTCTGGGACTATTACCAAAAGACCCTGGAAACCCTGGCGGGCTACGGTGCCGCCATTGTCCGGCTGGATGCCTTCGCCTACGCTCCCAAGGAGGTTGGCGCCCGGAACTTCCTGAATGACCCGGGCACCTGGGATCTTTTGGACCGGGTGGCGGCTCTGGCCAAGCCCCTGGGCCTGACCCTGCTGCCGGAGATTCATGCCAGCTACAGCGAAAAAATCTATGAGCTTCTGGCCTCCAAGGGCTACATGGTCTATGACTTCTTCCTGCCCGGCCTGATCATTGATGCGTTCCAGCGCCGGGACGGCGTGTATCTGAAGCGCTGGGCAGAGGAGCTGGTAGAGAAAAACATTCGCACGGTTAATATGTTGGGCTGCCATGACGGCATTCCCTTGCTGGACCTGAAGGGACTGCTGGATGATGACAGTATCTCCCGGCTCATCGATACAGTAGTGGACCGAGGCGGCTACGTCAAAAATCTCCACGGCCAGAAAAACGTCTACTACCAGGTCAACGCCACCTACTACAGCGCCCTGGGAGAGGATGACCGCCGGATGCTGCTGGCCCGGGCCATCCAGCTGTTCATGCCCGGAAAGCCCCAGGTCTGGTATCTGGACCTGTTTGTTGGAAAAAATGACTATGAGGGCATGAAGCGTGCCGGAAAAGACGGACACAAAGAGATCAACCGTACAAATCTCTCTGGGGAGGACGTTCGCCGGGGTCTGGAAAAGCAGGTGGTTCAGGATCAGCTGACCCTGCTGCGGATGCGTAATACCTATGGTGTCTTCTCCCCCAACGCGGGCATTTCCGCCCAGGCCCAGGGGCAGGGCCTGAGCCTGACCTGGGATACCCCGGAGCAGCGGGCGATTTTGTGCGGGGACCTGGATACCTGCGCTTTTTCCGTTGAGGTTCTGGAAAAGGCCACGGACAAGGTTCTGTTCCGGTTCCGGCAGGAGTAAGGAACGGGCGGAAAAAGGGGCGTTCGGGGAAAATACCGTCGCCGGAAACGAAAACACAGCGGTCAGCCTTCTTGCATTTTTGAAATAATATGTTAAAATATAAAGAAGTTATTTGGATTTTAAAGTGAATGAAGAAACTCCAGACAGGAGGCACGCAATGGCAACGATCCGAGATGTGGCTGCAAAAGCCGGTGTGTCCGTAGCGACAGTATCCCGTGTCATGAATAACCGCGGATACCTCAGCGAAGAGATCCGGGAAAAGGTCCGGCAGGCAATGGAGGACCTTAACTACCGCCCCAGCGAAGTGGCAAGATCCCTTTCCAACAAATGCACCAATATTATTGGTGTGCTCTTTCCCGCACTGAACAGTGCGTACTATGCGGAGATCGCTTCGGAGCTTTCTCGGTGTCTGACGGAAAAGGGCTATAAGATGATGCTCTATGTGGCATTTAACATCGATGACGCGGCATCGGAATATGTATCCATGCTTCAGGCAAGCCGGGTGGACGGCATGATCATCGCCCTGCGCAGCAAGGCCATTGACCGGATCCTGACGCCGGATATGCCGGTGGTGTTCTTCTCCCGCTTCCGGGGAACGGCCCATCCTACGGTGCTGTGTGACGATGAGATGGGCGGACGCCTGGCGGCCAAAGAGCTGATCGACTGCGGCTGCAAAAAGCCTACCATGGTGGGCTTCTTCCACAGCCATGATATTCCGGCCTATGCCCGGCTGATCGGGTTCCTTTCCGAGCTACAGGAGGCCGGCCTGGAGGAGCGCTCCGTGCAGGTGTTCGGAAGCCACCCCCATGACGAGTTTGACAAGCTGACCGATGCGGCCCTGCTGCAATATCCTGACAGCGACGGCTTTTTCTGCTCTGATGACGCACTGGCTGCCATCCTGATGCAGAAGATTACCAGACAGGGAAAGCGTATCCCCCAGGATGTGCAGGTCGTGGGCTTTAACAGCTGCTTCCTGGCAAGGTCTACGAACCCGCCGCTGACCAGCATCCGGCAGCCAATTCCACTGATGAGCGAAGAGGCAGTGGAGTGCCTGCTGAACCAGATCGGCGGCCAGACCGGCCAGAAAGAGATTACTCTCCCGGTTTCGGTAGAACGACGGGGAAGTACAAAAGACATGACAAGCACCGCTCTGTAGGGCCGTGTCACTTCGTCCGTGACCTCAGCTAAAGGCGGATTCCCCCCAAATACTAAAGTGCAGCACCCGAAAAAACCAAAACCCGGCTCTTGTGTAGGGTCGGGTTTTGACGTATTATTCAGGTGTGAAACAAAACGGCTCTGTGTCAATAATTAACGTATATCCCGAAATCTAATGGGGAAATGCGTGCTCTGGGGATACCGTTGTTTGACGACAAGCTGATACAGAAGGTGGTGCGGATCATCTCAGAGAGCATTTACGAGCCAGCCTTTAGCGACTGCTCCCGTGGTTTGCGCATAAACAAGAGCACTTAAATATGTGCAGAAATATTTCACAGGACAAAGCAGTTCGTCGAGGGAGATGTAAAAGGCTGCTTTGACAATGTAGCCCATCATGCGCTGATTGACATTTTGTGGACAACGTATTGAATGAGGGCGTCATCACCAGCGGATTGCGACCAGTAACTTTTGATGACCTGCAGAAAAACAATCGCCTGTTTAGGGATGTAGGCAAAAAATCGTCTTGACAATTACGAATATACGTTCTATAATACAAATAGGTTGAATCGTCACAACTGAATACTCCCGTACTCAAATCGCGCAAGCGGAGACAGTGATGTACCATCATTGAGCTACCAAGCACCGTAAGAGGCTAATCATCAGACAGGAGAAATCCTGCCTGTGTGGTTAGTGTCTTGCGGTGCTTTTTTGTTTTTCAGATGTGGAGGTTGTGATGTGAAACCGTGCAGCTTAACAAGTGCATACCTGCCAGAAAATGGGATACGACTTTGCGAGGATAAGAGCGAGGCGACGCTCCGGTGAGATTCCGGGGCAGGAACGACATTGGAATAGGGCAGCATGAAAAGGTACGTCAAGGGGGAATAGGAACAGCGTGAAAGGAGAGTAATAGTTACTAATTTTTCAATGCGATTTTTGTGGAATATCAATGAAAATTAAAAATCTTTCCCAAAACACACTCACAAAATCCCGTTTTCACCGCGATAAGTGAAGGGGTATTGTCCCTCTCCATGTACCTTGCTACGAAAATAGATCGTAGCGTGAACCTTGACAAAGCGGTTTTCAACGCCTCATAGATGAAAGATCCGCAGCACAAATAGCGGCAGGCATTGCCTGTCGCTGGCGGAGCAATATGGAGTAAGCATCAGTCAGGCGCTACCACCACGTAGCCCAGCTTCTGCAATTCGTTCACCAAGCGGTTTGCCCGCTTCCGTTCACATTTCAGTCTGCGCTGTTCAAAGCATTCCTCGTTATAAGGAGTTCCGGTTTTTAGCATAGTGTAGATGATGGAAAGGATCTTCCGGGCCAACGCAATCGTTGCCCGCTTCGCTCCTTTCCGCTGTTTCACTTTCCAGTACCAGCCGGAAAGGTACAGCTTGCGGTGGGATGCCATGATCCATGCGACCTCGCACAGCATGCTCTTCAGATAAGGATTGCCTTTGTTGATATGGACGCTCTTTCGCTTACCGGCGCTCTCGTTGTTGCCGGGACTCAGCCCCGCCCAGGAACAGATGTGCTGGGAATCCGGGAAAGAACTCATATCGGTTCCAATTTCAGCAATGATAGCAGCCGCTGCGGTGACATCGATTCCGGGAATAGAGCAAAGAAGATTCAGAGCTTCGGTGTGCTTCAGGACTTCCTCAGTGATTTCATCCTCCACAGTACGCTTATGTGCTTCCAAATCTTCCAAATGCTGAAACACCATATTCAGGAATCTGCGCTGATGAACGGAAAGTGATCCATTCAGCGCAACGAGTATCTCATCAATTCGGTTTCTGGTCTTGGTCTTCAGGCACTTATCCAACGCTTCCCGGTCAATGCTGCCGTGCTCAATGAGGTGCCGAATGATGTTTCTTCCGGAAGTACCAAAGGTGTCCGAGAGGAATGCAGTGAAACGGAATCCGGAGCTTTGCAGGAATTTATCGATCCGGTTCTTTTGTGCCGTAATGTCATGGACAACGCTCTTGCGATACCGGGTCAGATGCCGCAGCTCCCGGAATGCTTTATCCGGGATGAAGCTGCCCTTAAGCAAACCGGCACGAAGTAATGTTGCGATCCACTGCGCATCCTTCATGTCAGTTTTGCGTCCAGGTACATTCTTCATGTGTCGGGCATTCACGACCAGGATGCTGATCTCACCGTCAAAACAGGATTCCAGCATCTCGTAAATGGGCTGCCAGTAGATTCCGGTGCTTTCCATGGCGACGTTCCGAAATTCGGCTTCGATGACCCAATCCCGCAGCTTCTGCATTTCCGGGATGAGCGTACTGAAGGTGCGTGTCTCAGCCTCCGGCTCGGCATCCACAGCACCTTTGACCAGACAGGCAACGATGATGTCCCGATGAACGTCCAGTCCCATGGCACAGGTCAAAATGTCTTGCATGAGATCCCCTCCTGTCATATTGCAGGCTTGGGAATTGCCCGGGTGGGTTTCCGAATCTTGCTACTCGTGCTCTCCACTTCCGTGGTGCAACATACTGCTGTTCTCTTGGGCAATTCGTCCACGTTGAACAAACGGGGTGGCATTTCCGCCAAGGTGCAACCGGACTTCGCCTGCTATATCCAGTATAGCAGATATCAAAATCTGACGCACCTGCTTTATTTTCATTCACAGCTGTGAAAATCTTTCATGAGTCGTTGAAAAGTTCATGCTCATTCATCTGATACATTCTTCCCCACCAGAGCCGAGAGTCCTGTGCGCCATGACCATTTTATGCGAGCGACAAACACGGGCCTCCAATGCTAGTCAGCAACCGGTAAGGCGACGACGGTGGGGACAGGACAATGATACTTCTCGAAAGAGCTGGGCGGAAGCGCAGGGGTGGAACTCCCATGGACCCGATTCGCTGTCGGGCATCAGATGAATCCAAAGCGCACGGGGGCGAGGGCGAATAGGCGCACAAAAATCTAAATTTTGAAAGGAACGAACAAATGAAAAACAGAAACGGAATTTACATCATTGGCGTTGACCATGGCTATGGCAACATCAAAACGGCCAACTGCTGCTTCCCCACGGGAGTGGAGAGCAGCGACACGGAACCGACCTTCAAGAACGATCTGCTGATTTATCAGGGCCGTTACTACCAGATTGGCGTTGGGCATAAGGAATACGCCGCTGAAAAGGTCATGGACGAGGACTACTACATCCTGACTCTGGCGGCTATCGCCCGAGAATTGAGCAGAGAACAAATCACACAGGCCAATGTGTTTCTGGCGGCGGGGCTGCCCCTGTCCTGGGTGGTGAAACAGCGGAAGGCATTCCAGACGTACCTGCTACAGAATCGTGAGGTGGAGTTTTCTTTTCGGAGAAAGGGCTATCGCATCCGCTTTGTAGGAGCCGGTGTGTTTCCCCAAGGATATGCGGCGGTTGTACAGAGTATGGAGACATTCACAGGCAGTCATATGCTCTGCGACATTGGAAACGGAACAATGAACATCCTGCAAATCATTGATCGGAAGCCGGATGGACGACAAATGTTCACGGAAAAGTACGGTGTTCAACAGTGCATTCTCGCTATGCGGGAGGCTCTGATGCGGGAACATAATGCCAGCCCTGATGAAAAGACCCTCCATAGATTTTTGCGCGAAGGCGCGGCTGGACTTGATCCCGCCCTGGAAGAAACCATGCGGGCCGCGGCGGTGAAGTATACCGGGGAGGTCTTTCGTGTGCTTCGGGAGCATGGCTACGATCCCCGGCTTATGAAGCTCTATGTGGTAGGCGGCGGAGGCTGTATGCTGAAGAACTTTGCTTCTCTGGAGAATACCGCTGTGACCATCAATGACGATATTTGCGCCACAGCAAAGGGGTATGAACATCTGGCATTGCGGGAAATTTCGAAGAATGAAAAATGCCGGAAATAAAGAAAATCACCCTGCGATTAAATATGGATGTCCCGGAGGAAAAGGCAGCCTATGAATTTTTGGCAGATAGAAAACCATACCGAAAAATCATAATGGAAGCGGTGGATGCACTGCGCTTTAGACAGTCGGAGGAAGAACGGCAGAAAATGTATTTACACGAAATCCAGATTGCCGTAAAAAAGTGCTTTCAGAATGTGCAGGAACGGCTTTTCGCAATGCCGCAGATGATTTCTCAGCCGGATGATGCCGTAGTTCAGCAGTCGGAAGAAGTGGAGGAAGGAATCGATGAATTTCTGGAAAGCTTTTCCCTGTAGTTGACGGCATAAACGTACCTCTGGTGCCGTCACGGCTTCTATGCCATGGAATGTCTGTGACGGCACTTTGCCGTCAGGACTTGGCGGGATTATTCGTGATGGATTTATTCCCGCATCCCAGTGGAACACACAGCGTTCGGCCTGTGTGTTCCATTTTCCCACCGGAGGACGAGAACCATGAGGCATAGAGAAGGTATGTCCTTAGAAGTAACGAGCATCGGATTTGTTGGCACAAATCCAGAATCCACACCGCTTCCGGGTGTGGACTATTCTAAAAATCAACAGGAGGTATATGAAGAAAAACGACACAAGGCTCCAATTGCGGTTGAGCCTGAAAGAGAAAGAAAAAATTGAACGTAATGCCCAGCATTGCGGTATGAGCGTATCCGGGTATGTCCGTCAGTGCTGCCTGGGCAGGGAACCGAGAAGCCGACCGCCGGATGTGTTCTGGGAGTTGCTGGAAGAACTGTACGCTATAGCGGCACTTCTCCCAATGTCGGAACAGCAGCGGCTTTCCGGCCTGATTCTGCGGTTACAGGAGGCGGTGTAGATGGCGACCACAAAACTATGGCATATCCAGGGGCGGTTAAAAGACTTGGTGGACTATGTGGAAAATCCGGAAAAGACGGTGAAACCGGGATTGCAGGATTTCTTCAACGTGTTCTCCTACACCCAGAATCCAGACAAGACAGCGGGCGGTCAATTCGTTACCGCCATCAACTGCCAAAAGGACATTGCCTTACAGCAGATGATTTTAACCAAACAGCGCTACGGAAAGGAGGCCGGCTATATTGCGTGGCATGGCTACCAAAGCTTCAAGCCGGGAGAGGTCACGCCAGAGCAGTGTCATGCTCTGGGTGTGGAATTGGCACGACAGATGTGGGGAGATCGGTTTCAGGTCATTGTTACAACCCACTTGGACAAGAATCATCTGCACAACCACTTCTGCATCAACTCCGTATCCTTCAAGGATGGCGGCAAGTACAATTTCTCCAAGAAAGAGTTAAAGCGTCTGCGGGATACTTCTGACCGCCTGTGTCGGGAGCGTGGAATATCCGTAGTGGAACGCCCACACAAAGCCCCAAGCCGGCAGGTGTGGATGGATGAACAGGCGGGGAAACCCACCCGGTACAACATCTACCGGGCGGATATCCAGAAAGCCATCGACTGCAACGCCACCGGGAAACAGGTCGTACAGCACTTACAGAAGATGGGATACATTGTAGATACAGGAGGAGTGAATCTGAAAATCCGCTTGCCCCAGTATCCGCATTTCACCCGGCTGGACACGCTGAATCCTAGATGGACCAATAAGGGGCTGGAACACCTGATTTATGACCGGGACGTCTCCGAGTTTGGCCGCCCCGTGCGGCCCCAACCCCTTGAACTGCCAGACTGGCTGAAAACAGCCTATCAGCCTCGGAAGCGCACCACAAAGATTTACCGGCTGTATCTCTATTACTGCTATCAGCTGGGAATGGCCAGCTTTATATTGTAGATATCAACCTGAAAGAGTCCACAAAGACAACCAGTGGTGTCAGAGTTCTCCCTATGACGCAAACTGTCTACAACCTTTTTGAGACTGTTCTGGAGAATCGTAATGAGACCGAAGAACCTGTGGTGGATGGGTACACGCATTTCCTGTTCATCAACCATAATGTCCGCAAGGATATCCGCCCTTATGTGGCAATGGACTGGGAGCATATCTTCAAGCACATTCTGGACAAGTACAATTCCATCTATAAGGAGGAATTGCCAAAGATTACGCCTCACGTTTGCCGTCATACCTACGCAACACAAATGGCAAAGAAACTTGGAATCAAGTCGCTCCAGTATGTCCTCGGGCATTCTTCTGTATCTACTACCCTGGATATCTACACAGATTATCGGTTTGAAGATGCGCGGAAAGATATGGAAACATCCAGGATGACGAGTGGTAAAATGGTAAATTATTAGCTTACTTACCACGATTTATACCACTTTTGACTGCGGAGTTATGCGCAGATATGCGGAGATGTGCGGAACGGAACGTTAAAAAGTTCGGAATTAGCTGATATTATTTGGATAATGGAGAATTAATCGATGATAAGTATTTTATTTGTGTGCCACGGCATCATCTCAATTGGCTGAGATTTGCCTTGGAAAACCACGATAAATCACGATCTAAATGCCGATTACTACCAATTTACTACTTTTTCGAGTTCCGATATGATGATTAAAACATGAAAAGCAGTCCCGGACAGGAGACTTTCCTCCTGTTTGGAACTGCTTTTTGCTTGTCTGCTGTTTCGCCCAAACTGTGTTTTTACGATATACGAACACTTTTGCAGTGCGCAATTCTACGGTACAATTGATATGGAAGCCATTATCCGGTATCGTGAAAACAATAGAATAAGCTGGATTCTTGAAATAGCAAAGCCTTGACTATTTTTCTTTTTGAAACCATAGACAGTGCGAATATCCCATGCTATACTGGTAAAAAAGAAAAGGAGCGATTTGCGTGGATTTCCGGGATTTATCCTATGTTCTTGCCATTGCCAAATATCAGAACATCACAAAAGCAGCCGACGCGCTGTATATTACCCAGCCCACACTGACGAAATTTTTGCAGTCTCTGGAACACCAGATGGGGCAGAAGCTGTTCCGCAAGCTGGGGCATAAATTCGTGCTGACCTACGCAGGGGAGCGGTATGTGGCAAAGGCTACGGAAATCCTGAACCTGAAAAAAGAATTGGACCAGGAAATGAACGATATTATCAAGAACAACCACGGCTCCCTGAAAATCGCTTTTCCCACCATGCGAGGTGCCTATATGCTGCCCTGCACTTTGCCGGTGTTCAATCAGATGTACCCCAATGTCCGGCTGGACGTGGTGGAGGAGCACTCCGGGAGGCTCGAAGGGATGCTCCTGAGTGGCGAAACCGATTTGGCCTTTTTCAATCTGCCCATCAAAAGTCCGGACATCGATTATGAGGTCATCAAGCACGAGGAGGTGCTGGTGGTTATGGCGGCGGGGCATCCCCTTGCCCACAGCGGACGTGTACGGGAGGGCTGCAAATACCCGTGGATGGATTTGCAGCAATTAAAGGATGAGCCTTTCATCATGCAGATTCCCGGTCAGCGCACCCGGGAAACGGTGGATCACCTGTGCCGCAAGTCCAATTTCTCCCCCATTGTAAAGCTGGAAACCAGCAATATCCCTGCGGCGGTACAGCTGGCAGGAAAGGGCTACGGCTGCTTCTTTGTAACGGAGACCCATCTGCGGCACATCACCCAGACCGATCCCGTGGTCTGCTTCTCCGTGGGCGAACCCTGTACCACGGTGGATTTCGTAGCGGCGTTTCGGAAAAACAGCTACCTGCCTTACCATGCCCGGGAGTACATCACCATTGTTAAGAACTTTACATAAGCGTAAAACGCACCGCCAGCGGCGAGTCGCCGCCGACAATGCGTCACGAACTCGGGTGGACATCGAACATCCTTTGGGCCTTCTCGACCGTGACCGCGCAGAAAATGGACGCACCGCCAAGCGGCGGTGCGTCATTGCTTTGAATATGAATGCTCAATAAAAAAGTCCGAACAGGTTGAATACGCCCAGTGCGCTCAGCAGCACGTTCAGCGCCACATTGGCTACGCTCAGCAGGAACAGCTGCTTGAACATCTTGTTCATCTCCTCGTTGGAGGTCTCCCGGGCAGCGGAGTAGGAGGACATGATGATGGCACCGCCGGTGGACAGGGGGCTGATGGCGGCGGCGAAGGAGGTGGCGACGATGGCGGAGATCAGCTCCACAAAGTTGACGGAACCGGCAAACTCGGCAGCCACATCGGCAGCAATGGGGAACAGAGCGGGCATGACCACGCCGGTGGTGGAGCTGACCCAGCTGAGGATGCCGGAGGTGGCGGCGAGGATGGGCGTGGCGGTGCCTTCGGTCATGAGGCTGGTCAGGAAGTTGGAGATCAGATCAATGCCGCCCAGCTTCTTGATGACGTTAATGAGCGCGCCCACGCCGCAGATGAACACCAGCGTGCCCCAGGGGATGCTCTTGATGGCCTTCTTCTCATCGGCGCAGCCCAGCAGAATCAGCACGGAGGCGGCGACGAACAGAAAAATCCATCTTTTCTTCTCCTTATTGATTAGATGTAGGCAGTTCCGTCCAGCAGCAGGTTCGCGGTACGGAAGCCGAAGGTGTCAATAATCACGGGGCAAACGCCGTTTTCTTCAAAGTCCACACCGCATTCCAGAATGCCGCTGGGGTGTCCGATGCGGATAAACTGGGTGTCGGTGTCGGGGGACAGTACCTGATTGACCACACTGCCGGGGACAACGGCGGCTGCCGCGGTGCACATGGCGCCGGTCATGGCATAGCTGGGGTGGGCCTTCTGCATGGACATCATCCGGGACAGCAGATCAACGGAGGATTTTTCTACGGATACGCCCTCGGCGGTGACGTAATCCTCAGCTTCGCCAACAAAGGTCATCTTGGGAATGCCGGGGGTCTCCCATGCCGAGCGGGTGTAGTCCTCGATGAGCCCCAGCTTCACCGCCGCCAGACCCCGGACGGCTTCCAGCAGATCCAGCTTTTCCGCGTTGGCGTTTAGCTCCTCCGGGTTTTCCCGACCGGTGAGACCCAAATCCTTTGCTTTGACAAACACCAGCGGATTGGCAGCGTCTACAATGGATACTTCTACCTTACCATAACCGGGAACCTCCAGAATGTCAACCGAATTCCCGGTGGGCAGCAAGCCGTGACCCAGTGTGCCCGCTGGCTCCACAAATTTCAGCTTGATGGGACTGGCAGTGCCGGGAACACCGGCGATGGCGAAGTCGCCGTCGTAGACGACCTGACCATTCTGGGTATACACATCGGCAATGATGATCTTATCTGTATTGGTATTGTAGATGCGAACGGGGGTGATGCCCTCCTTCGCCTCGATCAGACCCTTCTCAATGGCGAAGGGACCGACGCCGGAGGAGATGTTGCCGCAGTTGCCTTTGTAGCTCACCAGGGGCTTGTCCACGCTGACCTGGGCGAAGGTGTAGTCCACATCCGCGTCGGAACGATCGGACTTTTTAATGATGGCTACCTTGCTGGTGACGGACTGTGCGCCGCCCAGACCGTTGATCTGTTTCTTATCCGGGCTGCCCATGAGCCGTAACAGCAGCGGCTCCCAGAGGGCCTTGTCCTTGGGAAGATCCTCTTCCAGAATGTAGACGCCCTTGCTGGTGCCGCCCCGGAGAATGGAGACGGGAAGGGTGCGCTTTGCGTTGTTCATTGTAATGACCTCCTTTGTTGTTTGGAAGCTCTGATTCATTCGGCAAGAGCTGGCAGCGCGAGATTTTTCTCCAGCCGAAGGTTCAAAAAGCGGCGGAATACTGTATGTATTTCCCGCTTTTTGAACTGCACGGATGGGGAAGAAGATCCGTTGTCCAGCCGCAGACGAATGATTCAGAGGTTCCTTAGGTTCCGTTTTTGCCTGAGACCACTATAGCGCACAAGGAACTATTTGTAAAATTCATGTTTATCATTAAAATAATAGTTGCTAGGAATGAAATTTTTGGAAATTGAAACCAGATTCGTTTTCTCGTGAAGAAATTCACATTTCCTACAAATCCGGCAGATTCCTCCAGAAGAACAGCTCCCGTTTTTTGAGCAGATCGCACAAAAAACAGGAGCCTATATTATTCCTATTAAGAATAGATAAAATGAAAATTATGAATTTTACTTCCATATTCGGAAATGTTATGATAATTGCGCAAGAAAAAAACACCGGCGAGAGGGAATTGCCGGAAAAAATAATAAAGGAGCAGCAATTATGGTAACACTGTACGATTCCGGCGTGTATCTGCTGAACGGCAAGACCCTGGTTCCCGAGAAGGAAGCGCAGGGACAGGTCAAGGTCACCAAGGAAGACGCGAAGAAAGGCACCATCGCCTACGGCCTCCTCCAGTCCCACAACGTAAGTGGCGATCCCGACAATCTGAAAATCAAGTTTGACGCCATCACCAGTCATGACCTGACCTATGTGGGCATCATCCAGACCGCCCGGGCTTCCGGCCTCGACAAGTTCCCGCTGCCCTATGTGCTGACCTGCTGCCACAACAGCCTGTGCGCCGTGGGCGGCACCATCAACGAGGATGACCATGTATTCGGTCTGACTGCCTGCAAGAAGTTCGGCGGTATCTACCTGCCCCCGCACATGGGCGTGATTCATCAGTACATGCGCGAAGCCGTTGCCGGCGGCGGCAAGATGATCCTTGGCTCCGATTCCCACACCCGCTACGGCGCGCTGGGCACCATGGCTGTGGGCGAAGGCGGCGGCGAGCTGGTCAAGCAGATTCTGGAGCAGACCTGGGACAGCAAGTACCCGGAAGTGGTCTGCGTGTACCTGGACGGCAAGCCCCGCCCCGGCATTGGCCCTCAGGATATCGCCATCGCCATTGTGTCCGCTGTGTTCAAAAACGGTTATGTGAAGAATAAGGTCATGGAGTTTGTGGGCCCCGGCGTTTCCTCCATGTCCACCGACTACCGCAACGGCATCGATGTGATGACCACTGAAACCACCTGCCTGTCCTCCATCTGGCGCACGGGCGAAGATACCAAAACCTACCTGCCCCGTCACGGCCGTGGCAATGAATATCAGGAGCTGAATCCCGCCGATGTGGCCTACTACGACGGCTGCATCTACATTGATCTTTCCACCATCCACAGCATGATCACCCTGCCCTTCCACCCCAGCAACGGCTTTGAAATCCGGGAGCTGAATGCCAACATGAACGACATTCTTCACATGGTGGAGCAGGACTGCAAGAAGCTGATTAAGAACCCCAACCTCCACCTGAATCTGTGGGAAAAGGTGCGTGACGGCGCGCTGTACGCCGATCAGGGAACCATCGCAGGCTGCGCCGGCGGCACTTACTCCAATATTATGGAAGCTGCCTATCTCCTGAGTGGCAAGAGCACCGGCACCGATGCCTTCGCTCTGGGCGTATACCCCAGCTCTCAGGCAGTCATGATGGATTTGCTGCGCAAGGGGGCTATCGAGAAGCTGATTGCCGCCGGCGCTACCGTGCGGACAGCCTTCTGCGGCCCCTGCTTCGGCGCGGGCGATACCCCCGCCCATGGTCAGCTTGCCATCCGGCACACCACCCGGAACTTCCCCAATCGGGAAGGCTCCAAGCCCGGCAACGGTCAGATTTCCTCCGTTGCCCTGATGGATGCCCGTTCCATTGCCATATCCGCCGCCAACGGTGGTCGCATCACCGCCGCCGATGAGGTTGGCTACGCGTTTGACTGCCCCGAATTTGACTTCGATCCCACCGCTTACGAGCACCGGGTCTATCAGGGCTTCGGCAAGGGCGATCGGAATGAAAAGCTGGTCTGTGGTCCCAACATCAAGGACTGGCCCGAGCTGCCTGCGCTGAACGAGCATATGCTGCTGAAGGTCTGCGCCTACATCACCGATCCCGTCACCACCACCGACGAGTTGATTCCCTCCGGCGAAACCGGCTCCTTCCGCTCCAACCCCATGGGTCTGGCGGAGTTCACCCTGAGCCGCCGTGTTCCCGGTTACGTTGCCAAGGCCAAGGCGGTCATGGAAAATGAACAGGCACGCAAGGCAGACACTTGTCCCGCAGAGGTTCAGGCGATTCTGGAGCAGGTACGCACCATTTCCGGCTTCGAGACTGTCTCCGACGAGAGTGTTGACCTGTCCAGCACCATTTACGCCGTGAAGCCCGGCGACGGCTCCGCCCGGGAGCAGGCCGCATCCTGCCAGCGTGTGCTGCTGGGCGGCGCAAACATCACCAAGGAGTACGCCACCAAGCGCTATCGCTCCAATTGCATCAACTGGGGCATGGTTCCCTTCGTCACCCGCGACGAGGAAACCTTTGCTGACGACGATTACATCTTCGTCCCCAACATCCGCGCCGCGCTGGAAGGCGATATGACCCATATCCCCGCCTACGTCATGGGGGAGACTATCAAGCCCATTACCCTCGCCATTGAGCCGATGACCGACGAGGAAAAGGAGATTATCCGCTGCGGCAGCCTGATTAACTACAACCGCAAGCAGAAGAAGGCATAACAAAACCAATTCCTGTTCACCACTGTATTTGCCAACGATACAGTGCGGGAACCTCTTTCTTAGGGGGGCGATTCTCGCCCCCCTTCTTCCAAAATACAGGAGGTAATGTCATGGAACTGCATATTGTCAGCGAAGCAAACCGGTGCCTGAACTGCAAAAAGCCCATGTGCCAGCAGGGCTGCCCCATCCACACGCCCATCCCCCAGGTGATTCAGTTGTTCAAGCAGAATAAACTCACCGAGGCCGGGCAGATTCTGTTTGAAAACAACCCCTTGTCCGCCATCTGCGCCCTGATTTGCAACCATGAGCAGCAGTGCGCCGGACACTGCGTCCTGGGCAAAAAGAGCACTCCGGTGCATTTTTCCAGCATTGAAAACTATATCTCCGAAATGTACTTGGACCGCATGACTCTGCCCAAGCCAGAACCCAAGGGCAAGAAGGTAGCCGTCATCGGCGCGGGGCCGGCCGGCATTGCCGCCGCCATCACTTTGGCATCTCAGGGCTACGGCGTGACGATTTTTGAGTGGCACAGCCAGATCGGCGGCATCATGCGCTACGGCATTCCCGAATTCCGGCTGCCCAAGAGCCTGCTGGAACGCTACCAGAAAATGATGGAAGCCATGGGTATCCAGATTCGTCTGAACACCACCATCGGCACGGTGCTGCTGATTGACAACCTGTTCCGAGACGGCTATGCCAGCGTGTTCATCGGAACGGGAGCCGAAAAGCCCCGGTGTCTGGGCATTCAGGGGGAGTCTCTGGGCAATGTCCACTTTGGTCTTAACTACCTTGCCAATCCTGCCGCCCATCCGCTGGGCAACACCGTTGCCGTCATCGGCATGGGCAACGCCGCCATGGATGTGGCAAGAACTGCTCTGCGCAACGGCTCCCGCCGGGTCATGCTGTTCAGCCGGGACAACACCATCGCCGCCAGCTCCAACGAGGTAGATTACGCCCGGCTGGACGGTGCGGAATTTGTGTTCGGCAAGCAGATTCACCACATCACCGAAGAAGGCCCCGTGTTCCAGAATGCCATCATGGATGAAAATGGCAACGTCACCGGCTATGAGGAAGAACTGGAGCTGGTGGAAGCGGACTCCACCATCATCTCCATCTCTCAGGTTCCCCGCACCAAACTGGTGCGCACCACCGATGGCCTCCAGTCCACCGAAGGCGGCGTGTTGATCGTGGACGAGAACTACATGACCACCCGCCCCGGGGTCTTCGCCGCAGGCGACGTAGTCACCGGTGCAAAAACCGTGGTGCACGCTGTGGAGGGCGCGAAGAACGCAGCCTTCGCCATGCTGCGGTATATGGAGCAAAATGGCTGAATGAAATCCCCAGAACTTCATCTCCATATCGGATGAAGCTCTGGGGATTTTTCGTTTTGGAATGAATGCCCACAAACCATTTCCCATTTGTGGGTACTCATTTCAAAACGCATCTGGGATTCCAAAGGGACGACAATTCCTTTGGCTCTGGGTTATCCAATAGGGGCGAGAGCGCCCTGTTGGCAGAGGATTCCAAAGGGGACAGCGTTCCCTTGGCAGTGGTTTCCAAAGGCGGCGGCGCTGCCTTGGCGGGAGGCATCCAATGGAGGGCAGAGCCCTTCTGGCAGGAAGAATCCAATGAAACCGGGGTTTCGTGGCACACGACTTTGTTTGCAAAGTCTAGTGTGTTATACCTTTGGCGACCGTGGGTGGCGGAAAGGGGTTGTTCGGGGCGGGAACAAGCGCTTTCAGCCAGCCACAGAACAGGCGGGTTCTGCGTCCTCCCGGACGAGAAGCCCAGGAGTTTGCTTTAGCAGAATCCGCCTGTTCGGGTGTAGGTGGTGCGGCGAAATGGAGAGGCAGAGCGCAGCGCAGCCTCGCAATGGAGCGGCATCACCGGGGAGCCAGAGGTATATCAAACCCGCCGCAGCGACGCATCCCCGTTACTTTGGAAATGCAATCGTCTTCTGTTTTAGAAGATCATCCAGATCGGAGCTGAGGATTTCTTCAATGGCCTTGTTTGCGTATCTGTGAGAACGGGTGGTGTCCAACTCCGCGATGTAAGAAATCTTCCCTGTGCCCTTTTCAAAATCCATTTCAATCTCGCCCCACTCGCCGTCGTAGTCTGCCTGATATTCGAAAACTGCGGCGGCGATTTTCTTTTTTCTGCGGATGACCTTTTTCCTTTTTATAGTTACGGTGCCGATGGCGTTGTCCTCCACCAGCAGTCTGGTCAGGTGATCCACAGCCTTGCGATATGCTTTCTCCGCGCCATTCGCTGTGGTCAGTTCAAAATGGGCACCCAGGTCATCAAAGCTTTCGCCGTATTTGATATTCCGGGCGCAGCCGCATTTCATACACAGGGCATTTCGCCTTTGCAGATACTCTTTCTCGTCCGAGGTCAGACGATCAAAGGCTTTACGGACTGCGTTGGCGTGAACCTCGTGCCAGATGATTTGGGACATATCATCCGCTTCTTCGCCGGCAAGTTCTTCCAGTATGTCCCGTTCTTCCTCCTCGTCATCCAGGAGGATTGTCTCCTTCCGGCGATGCAGGCAGCTGGCTTCCCGGAAAAATCGGTCTGCGGTTTTTCGCCTGCACTTGTATTTCTCCATGAAGGCTTCCACCGCGTTTTCCAGATTGTTCTGCATCCATGCGGCGGTGCGGATTTTTTTGTAGGTGGTCAGAGACGGCAGTGACCAGCTTTCCTTTCCCATCTGATAATTCCGAATGGAATCGAAAATAAAGTTGTGGGCGTAGGTCATAAACTCCGCGTCCTTACCCGGCTCATACTTCGGCAGAAGCTGAAGCAAACACATCATGCAGCACAGCTTGATTTCCAGAAACCCTTCCGGGTCATAACGAAAATTTGATTCCGAGGTCAAGGTGCGGCGGATATACCGGTTTAGGCGTTTCTCAATTTTGTGCAGGAAGAAAGAGAAGTATTTCAGGTCTTTCGTTTCCAGAGCTTTGAGAATGTAATCATTGGCCTGCGTGTTTTCGGACAGCTCCGGAGGCGGTGGGTCAAGCTGAAAGATATTCTCCGCGATGTGCTGGGTGATCTGCATCCCTTCCACATCAAACCCGACCTTTTGGAAAAAACCATCCATCTTCCATTGGCATTTGGTTTTCACGGCAGGATTCCTTCCTTTGCAGTCTGCGCCGCCAGAATTGCTTTTGCCTCCGCGACAATGGCTTTCTGACTCATTTCCTTTGCGTAGTAATTCAGAAAATAGTCGTGGTCGGTAAAGGCTCTGGTGCGCTTTTCCTCGGTAAGCCGCAGGGCAATCGCTCCCAGCTCTTTGGACATGGCTCCGTCACTGACATATTTGCTGATGGTATTTCTGCGGGTCACATAGGGCCCCTTGATGGGATGGGCTTCGGCGTCCTCCTTGTAGCCGTTCTTTGCACCCACCGCCCGGCAGGTTCTGCCCTTTGGATCGCCGGGAGCCAGACCGTCACAGTATTTCACGGAATGGGCATTGGTGGTGAGGAACCACTGATTGCAGTGGAAGCACCGTCTGACACCATGCCCCGCTCGGAGGGCTTCAAAGAAATCGCCCCGCAGCATTCCCACGAAGCTGACATAGTGGCTTCTCGTCACCAGAACCGGCAGGTCGCCGCCCGGGTGCTCCATGGTCAGATACTGCATGGTCACATTGGTCATGGACATCCAGCCCCCGGCATCCTCAAAGGTTGGTTCCTTGGGGAAGTATTCATTGAAAATTCTGGCGTAGTCAGCTCTTGCGCGGTCTTCACTGTCATGGAGTCGCTGGGCGAAGGGAAGCATGGTTTCCTGATATGCCTTCAGGGAAAAGCCAAAATGGGCAAGGGTTGGAAGCAGCCGGGACAGGAGAGCCCCATTCAGATATTTGTCCGCAATCTGGTCGGAGAGCTTGCTGTTTTTCTGCGCCTGAATCAGTGCGTTGGCGGACTTCACAGCGTTGGGAGTAAAGCAACGCTTCACCAAATCCCGGAAAGCTGTCATGTTAATGTAGGAAAAGGGCTTGTACTTTGCCATCAGTTCCAGCAGCTTCATGGCACTGAATTTGGCTTCCGGCAGCAGAGCAGGATCGCCCTTGCCGGAATCGAAGGTTTTCATAAACCCGTTGAGCTTCTCACACAGCTTTTCCATGTGGCTCACCACTTCCCCGGGAATGTTCAGCGCATCACAGGCCAGCGTGCCCACCGGGAAAACCTGCCCATTGTAGATTGTCTCCTTGTCCCAAAAGTCCAGCGTCAGAACTGCGCTGTCTTCTACGATCTTAACTGCCATAATGTCAGACCTCCTCATTTTTGTGTGGTGGTCGGATTATAACAGATGAATGGTACAATAAAACGGATAGAAAGAATATTTGTTTGTAGTTGCTCTGACTTGATGCAATCCATCGTGGAGCAATGTCCTTCTTGCACATAATACACAATAGCGTTATACTGATGATAACGAAGTCTCAAACAAAGGAAGAAGGATTACCGTGGATTTTCAGGATAAATTAAAGGAACTGAGAAAGAACAGAGGGCTTACTCAAGAAGAGCTTGCCCAAGCGCTCTTTGTGTCCCGTACCGCTATCTCAAAATGGGAATCCGGGGTATCACTTAGATAAAGATACCACACCATTCCCACGCTGACTTTTGCTCAACCGATACAGCCGGAGGGCTGGATAACAAGAAAAGGCGGTATGCGCCCCGTGGAGGGGTAGCGTACCGCCTTTTCTTGTGGGGGTTTCCAAAGGGGGCAACGCCCCCATTTGGCACACGACTTTGCGAAGCAAAGTGTAGTGTGTTATACCTGCTGGCGTGGCTGACGGGGGAAACGGGGTGCGGTGCTTCTTGCGCCCCGTTTGCTCCGGCAGGAAAACAGGCTGAATTTTTGCGAATGGGAATGAGCAAAAAATCGGCCTGTTTTCAGAGAACGGCGGCAGGTATATGAAAGCCCCCGTCCCTCGTCCTACGCTCCGACTTGTGGACAAAGTGTCCCGAAGTTGTGGCCACACTCCCGGAAAAGTAGCAGGACAGCGGGCAACCGTCAAGGCTGAAATGAACGGGTTTACACCCGGCCTTGACCGCCGCCCGCCGTCCCGCTGAATGGGTGGACAAGGCGGCCAATCCCTCAAAGTGCTTGGCCGCTCTCTTTCTGATTTTGGAGCGTTTCTTCTCTCAAGATTGAAATGGGCGGGAAGCCATTTTAGGGCTTTCCCGCCTTGATTGCCCATCAGCAAAGACGGGCGGGACTGTCAACGGCGGCGCATGAAATGCGCCGTTCATCTTGACCGTTGACTGGCTTTGATATTTCTCTGATAAATGAAATTTCGATTTTTAGAAATCGTTTAAGATAGCAATGC
>CAMFMO010000022.1:0-43080 GCA_945963595.1 uncultured Clostridia bacterium
CCCACCCCGCCATACCACCTTGCCTCTTGTCTCGGGGGCTCGTTTTTGTTAAAACCACACCGTACACGGGCTTCATTCACATGCTGTGGGCGGCTTGCAAAAATCTGCCAAGCCGACCACCCAGATGGAGCCATGTCATGCAGGTTATCTCCGAAGAAGTCTTGGAGAATATGCGGTGCGCCATGGGCGGTAATCGATAATCTAAAATGTTTTTTCCGGGCCCAGCTGACCCGATGAGAAAACGGAGGCAGTGATTACGAAAAAAGTATTGCGTGTGCTGAGTTTGGCACTGTTCATCTCCACGCTTGCTGTGGCTGCGTTTGCAAACAGCTATGTGCCCAGCATTGAGCAGAAGAAGGCAATGGGTGTCAAGACTGTTACGGTGACGCTGGAGGATGGCAAGGAAGTGAAGTATCCTGCGGCTGACGTTGTCGTGACGCCCCTGGTGGATGGTGATAAGCTGTCTGAGGAGGACCAGAAGCTCTTGGACGAAGCCTGTGATTCTATCCCGGAGGCTGGCTCTATTCGTGAGGCCGCCCCCTTCGTTGCCTTGGCAGGAGAAGCCAAGAAGGGCGACGAGTTTATGGAATTCTGTGCAGATGAAGCAGCCAGCGCGCAAACCGTGCAGGATATTTTCTACCGTTCTGGCTTTTGGCTGCGGTGTGGTAGCCCCGGAAGCGGAACCATTTTCTGGGGACTGGATGAGCGGCCAAGTGGATTTTCACAGCCGTTTCCTGGATGCGCTGCGTCTGGGAAAGGCTGCGACGCAGCTGCCCTGGGTGAACCGGGAGCAGGTTACGGCCTGGGGCGAGGGCTTCGGCGGCGGACTTGCCCTGGCGGCGGCAGCACTGGTGCCCGGCGTGACGCGGGCAGCGGCGCTGAACCCAATGCCGGCAGACCTTCGAAGTATGGGCATGGACGGTATGGACGATTTCCGGCAGGAAGCCCGGACCGCCGGGTACAAAGCAAGGAAAGCAATGGACTTTTCCCGGAAAGAATGCTATAATTATCTCATCGATGATGCCCGGTGCTGACCGTGGACATGGAGGAGCCGTAATGAAGAAAATCGCTGTTTTGATTCCCTGCTATAACGAAAGCCAGACCATCGCCAAGGTTGTTGCCGATTACCACGCGGCGCTTCCGGAGGCGGATATATATGTATATGACAACAATTCACGGGATGGCACGGATGAGATTGCCCGGAAGGCCGGGGCCATTGTCCGCTATGAGCATCGCCAGGGCAAGGGCAATGTGATTCGGACCATGTTCCGGGATATCGAGGCGGATTGTTACCTGATGATCGATGGCGATGATACATACCCTGCGGAAAATGCCCGGGAGATGGTGGATCAGGTGCTGAATCAGGGTGTGGATATGGTCATCGGGGACCGGCTGTCCTCCACTTATTTTACGGAGAATAAGCGCCCCTTCCACAATGCGGGAAACGTGCTGGTGCGCCGCCTGGTGAACGGTTTTTTTAAGGGCAATGTTACGGACATTATGACGGGCTACCGTGCTTTCAGCCGGACCTTTGTCAAAAGCTTTCCCATCATGTCCAAGGGCTTTGAAATCGAGACGGAGATGACCATTCATGCGTTGGATAAGAATCTCTGCCTGTCCTCTATCCCAGTGGGCTACCGGGACCGTCCTACCGGCAGTGAGTCCAAGCTGAACACTTTCTCTGACGGCTTCAAGGTGCTGAGAACCATCGGAACGCTTGTGAAGGACTATCAGCCCATGCCCTTTTTCAGCTGTATTGCCGCAATTTTGGCCCTGGTTTCTATGATCCTGTTTATCCCGGTATTGGCGGAATACAACGCCACGGGATTGGTTCCCAGAATCCCCACGCTGGTGGTTTCCGGCTTCTTTATGGTTGCAGCGCTGCTGGTGCTGGCTGTAGGGATGATTTTGGACAGCCAGAGAAAACGTGCCCGCCAGAATTTCGAGCTTCAGATGAACATCCTTGCCTCCATCCAGCATCTGCGGGACGAGAAATAAAAAGGCTTTATGTCAATCGTTGGGGTGGGGATAAAAGCAAAATAAAAAGACTGCCATTGCCTCTCCGCGGTTTTCGCGGATGGGCAATGGCAGTTTGTTCTGTTCCGGGATTACGGGGCGAATGCGGTCAGGAATTCCACGGCATAGACCTTGCTGGTGGGGCCTTGAATAGGGGTATAGCCCTTGCTCTTCAGGACCTCCAGGCAGTTCAGAAATGCCTCCTCCAGCTTGTCTCCGCCTACCTGCTGATAGGAGAAGGGGATATAGCGGACATAGAGAAGAGCCGCGGCGATGGTGGAAACCATGATCACCGCATTGCATAGGATCAATATAAGTTTGCTTCGTCTGTCATGAAAAGCATTGTTCAATGACAAATCCCCCCGATCAGGATGCAGGCCGGGCAGGGCATCTGTCGCAGTCTGCTATGAAAAATCGTAAAAATAGCGTGATTATTTATCCGCCCTTTATAGCAGCGGAAATGCGCTTTGTCTACCATTTTCTGCGGAATTGTCTGAAATCACCTGTTATCTGCGCAGATTTCCAAAAACTCCCGGACGATGGCTCTGGGAGGCTTGCCGCTGCGCCAGATCAGCAGAATTTTGGTGTTCAGGGATTTCTCCAGGATGGGCCGGATGCACATTCCGTTGCAGAGGTTTTCCATGGATTTTGGGAAAATGGCGGTGGCAAGACCCTGCTCTGCCCACTGCATGGCGTCCCGGGCATCGTCGCAGACGCATAGCACCCTGGGCTCCAGCCCTCGGGCATGGAAGGCATCCAGAAGGAAGCGTTCATAGCGCCGGTAGAGAATGAGAGGCGTGCCGGTCAGGTCCTCAAGAGAGAGCGCACCGTCAGCTGCGGCGGGGCCGGAGACCGCGATCATGGGCTCCTCACAGAAAAGCTGGTAGTCCAGATCGTCCAGCTGCAAGGGGGTGCGCACCACGGAAACATCGATGATCCCGTTCCGCAGCAGATCTGCCAGAGAGTAGGTGGAGCCGTCGTGGACCTCGAAGGTCACCTCTGGGTGCATTTGCACGAAGGCGGAAATTTTTGGCAGAATGGGACCTACGGTAGTAGAGGTCATGCCCAGGCGCAGAACCTGGCACTTGCCAATCTGACTGACCTCCAGTTTGGTGGAGTCTGCAAATTGCAGCAGCTCCTCAGAGCGCTGGTACAGGAGCTTTCCGGCCTCCGTCATGGTGACTCCCTGACGACTGCGCTCGAATAGAACCACATCCAGCTCCTGTTCCAGCAGTTTCAGCTGATAGCTCAGGGGCGGCTGAGACATATTGAGCTGACGGGCTGCCTCGTTGATGCTGCCGGTCTGCGCGATTTTTCGAAAATATTCCAGCTGACGAATCTCCATGGTTTGATCCTCTTTAATACTTAATTTAAATTACACAAGCATAGAAACAATATTATTCATATGAATCATACCGTGCTATAATGTGCTTGTCAATTAAGAAAATACAATAGGAGCGACAAGTATGAAAAAACTGGCAAGTTACCTGAAGCGGTACACCAAGGAGAGCATCCTGGCTCCGCTGTTCAAACTGCTGGAAGTCGTGTTTGACCTGATGGTCCCATTGGTAGTTGCCCGCATGATCAATATCGGTGTGGCGGGCAATGACCGGGGCTATATGGTCCGGTGCTTCCTGCTTCTGATCCTTATGGCTCTGCTGGGCCTTGCGGCCAGCATTACGGCCCAGTTCTTTGCGGCCAAGGCCAGTACCGGCTTTGCGGCAGACCTGCGGCAGGCGGTATTTGACCATATCCAGGGCTTCTCCTTTACGGAGCTGGATACCCTGGGGGCCGACACTATGATCACCCGCCTGACAGACGATATCAACCAGGTCCAGACCGGCGTCAATATGGGTCTGCGGCTGCTGCTGCGCAGCCCCTTTGTGGTTTTTGGAGCCATGATTATGGCCTTCACCATCGATGTGTCTTGTGCATGGGTCTTTGCAGTGGTCATTCCCGTATTGTTTGTAGCTGTTTTTGCCATTATGCTGAGCAGCATTCCGCTGTACCGCAAGGCACAGTCCGCTCTGGACCGGGTGACCTGCCTGACCCGGGAAAATCTCACCGGCGTGCGGGTCATCCGTGCTTTTTGCCGGGAGGACCATTCCGTCAGGGAGTTTGACGAGAGCAGCCAGGCCCTGACCAAGCTCAATGAGTTCGTGGGCAAAATTTCCGCCCTGCTGAACCCTCTGACCTATGTGCTGATCAACATCGCAGCCGTGGTCCTCATCGACCGGGCGGCCATCCGGGTGAATATCGGCTCCATTGCCCAGGGCGATGTGGTGGCGCTGAACAACTATATGCTGCAGATCACCGTGGAGCTCATTAAGCTGGCCTCTCTGATCATCACCCTGACCAAATCCATGGCCTGTGCCGGCCGTGTGGCCGGTGTTCTGGAGCAGCCCACCTCCATGACCTATCCCGAGAAGGATGCCCAGCCCCGAGAAAATGGCGACGAGGCGGTACGCTTTGACCACGTGAACTTTACCTACCGCAATGCCGGTGCCCCCAGCCTAACGGATATCAGCTTCCGGGCAGAGAAGGGCCAGACCGTCGGCATCATCGGCGGCACCGGCAGCGGCAAGTCTACCCTCATCAGCCTGATCCCCCGGTTCTATGATGCAACCTCCGGCACGGTTTGCCTGGACGGCTGCAATGTGAAGGAATACACCCAGGAGGCCCTGTGCCGGAAGATCGCCGTGGTGCAGCAGCGCTCTGTGCTGTTCCAGGGCACCATTCGGGACAATCTGCGCTGGGGCAATGAAAATGCCTCGGATGAGGAGCTATGGCAGGCCCTTGAGGTTGCCCAGGCCCGGGAAATTGTAGAGGGCAAAGAGGGGCAGCTGGACTTCCGGCTGGAGCAGGGGGGACGGAATCTCTCCGGCGGCCAGAAGCAGCGGCTTTCCATTGCCCGGGCGCTTGTGAAGAAGCCGGAGATCCTGATTCTGGACGACAGCTCCAGCGCTCTGGACTTTGCCACGGATGCCGCACTGCGCAGCGCCATTCATGGCCTTGGCGGCGGCGTCACCACCTTCCTGGTGTCCCAGCGCATTGCCTGTATCCGGCAGGCGGACCAGATCCTTGTGCTGGACAACGGCAGCCTTGCGGGCGTCGGCACCCATGAGGAGCTGCTGGAACGCTGCGGCCTCTACCAGGAGATCTTTGATTCTCAGTTCCCGGGCGAGCGGGAGAAGAAGGAGGGGAATGTGTGATGAAAAGAAAGACCAATCCGGAGAACGGAAAGACTCTGAAAAAGCTCTGGAATCACATTGCCAAGTTCCGGGTGCTGCTGATATTGAGCGTGCTCATGGCCGGTGCTACCGTGATTTTGCAGCTCTATGTCCCCATTTTGTTTGGCGATGCCATCGACAATATTGTGGCGGCCGGAAAAGTGGATTTTACCATGGTGGGCTATTATCTGAAGCGTGTTGTCATTTTGGCGGTGCTCTCCGGAGTGACCGGCTGGGGCATGAGCGTCATCAACAACCGCATGACCTACCGTGTGGTCCAGGACATCCGCGCCCAGTCCATCCGGCATATCCAGCGGTTGCCGCTGTCCTATTTGGATAAGCACAGCTCCGGCGACATTGTCAGCCGGATCATCGCCGATGCGGATATCCTGTCCGATGGCCTGCTGATGGGCTTTTCCCAGCTCTTTTCCAGCATTGTCACCATTGTGGTGACGCTGGTATTCATGTTCTCCAAGAACTTCTGGATTACGCTGCTGGTCATCTGCCTGACCCCTGTCAGCTTCTGGGTGGCGAAGTTTATCTCTTCCCACTCCTATGGGATGTTCCGCAAGCAGAGCGAGGCCCGGGGCAAGCAGACAGCGTTGATCGACGAGATCGTCGGCAATCAGAAGGTGGTTCGTGCCTATGGCTATGAGGAAAGAGCCTCCAAGCGCTTTGCCGAAATCAACGGGGAGCTTCGTGACTACAGTGCCCAGGCGGTTTTCTACAGCAGCCTGACCAATCCCTGCACCCGGTTTGTCAACAGCCTGATCTATGCAGGCGTAGCCCTGCTGGGTGCGATCCTGATTCCCGTGGGCAGCCTGACGGTAGGCGGCCTGACGGTGCTGCTGTCCTATGCCAACCAGTATATGAAGCCCTTCAATGACATCAGCTCCGTGGTCACGGAGATGCAGAACGCCCTGGCCTGCGCAGCAAGGCTCTTCGCCCTGCTGGAGGAGCCGGAGGAAAGCGAGGATGCTGCCGGTACCCTGGAAGCGCCCAGGGGCAATGTGGGAATTGGGGATGTTTCCTTCAGCTATGATCCCAACCGGAAGCTGATTGAGCACTTCAACCTGGATGTAAAGCCCGGAATGCGGATTGCCATCGTCGGCCCCACGGGCTGCGGCAAGACGACGCGTATCAATCTGCTTATGCGCTTCTACGACACGGACAAGGGCGAGATCACCGTAGACGGCAAGGAGATCAAAACTCTTTCCCGCCATGCTCTGCGGTCCGGCTACGGTATGGTTTTGCAGGATACCTGGATCAAGCAGGGCTCTGTCCGGGAGAACATCGCCTTTGGTAAGCCTGATGCCACGGATGAGGAGATCATCCGGGCCGCCAAGGAGGCCCACAGCTGGGAGTTCATCGAGCGCCTGCCCCAGGGCTTGGATACCGTCCTCTATGAGGACAGCATCAGCCAGGGACAGAAACAGCTGCTGTGCATCACCCGGGTTATGCTGACCCTGCCGCCCATGCTGATTTTGGATGAGGCCACTTCCAGCATCGATACCCGCACGGAGATGCTGATTCAGCAGGCCTTCGACAAGCTCATGGAGGGCCGCACCAGCTTCGTGGTGGCCCACCGCCTGTCCACCATCTGCAATGCCTCTCTGATTCTCGTTATGCGCGACGGCAAGATCATTGAGCAGGGAACCCATGAGGAGCTCCTGTCCAAGGGCGGGTTCTATTACACCCTGTATAACAGCCAGTTCCAGAGAGTATAAGGCACCGCTGAACGAAATTCACACGGCACCTTCCAACGGCCCATGGGGCAGAGGAGGTGCCGCGTTTTTTGTAGTGCCGTTGGCGCAGCAATGTCCGCGACAGGGGAAATATGAAGAATGCGGCTCTTGATAAAATGCAATTTTGAACGACTTATCTTGCGAATCTCCTGATTCGCAGATTTAATATTTTTGCAATATTTGTGTATAAAGATTACTGAATCACGAAAATATTGAATGAAATTGTGAGTTCATACGAAAAGAAAATAGCGTGTTAACATTTGAAATTAAAGTGCTATACTAATTTCATTCATTTTCTTTAGTACGATAAAGAGATGACGTGCTAATAACAATGGGAGGTATGAATCATGGATGCAAAAAAGGTTCTGCAGGCGGCTCTGGCGATCCAACCGGAGATTCAGGCAAATCGTAGAGAGCTGCACCGTCACCCGGAGCTGGGTATGGATTTGGTCTATACCAAGGCCTTTGTCAAAACAAAGCTTGAGGAAATGGGCTATTGCCCCAGGAATGCGGCAAGAGCGGCCTGGTGGTCCTAGCCGGTGGAAAGAAGCCCGGCAAGTGCTTCCTGATTCGGGGCGATATGGATGCCCTGCCTGTAGAGGAGCAGGCAAATGTGGAATTCCGTTCCCAGAATCCCGGCAAGATGCATGCCTGCGGCCATGACACCCATACCGCTATGATGCTGGGCGCAGCAAAGCTGCTCAAGGGCATGGAGGACGAAATTGAGGGCACGGTCAAGCTCATGTTCCAGCCCGGCGAGGAAACATTGGAGGGAGCACAGGATATGCTGGCTGCAGGGGTCCTGGAGAATCCAAAGGTAGATGCCGGACTGATGATTCATTCCATGACCGGCATGCCTTTCCCCAAGGGCATGGTTGCCATTCTGGATGGAGGCAGGGGAATGGCCTCCTGTGACCAATACAAGATCACTGTCAAGGGCAAGGGCGGCCACGGCGCCATGCCCCATCTGACCATTGACCCAATCACTGCTGCAGCCCATATTCAAGTGGGGCTTGCAGAGCTCCACAGCAGGGAATTGGAGCCCGGAACCTTCGGCGTTGTCACCACGGGCATGTTCCATGCAGGCGGCGCACCCAATGTTATTGCAGACAATGCGGTGATGGAGGGCACCATCCGTACCGGAGACATCAAGGTCGAAAAGATGCTGATGGATCGGCTGACGGAAATCGCCAAGACCATTGCCAAGGCCTACAGATGCGAGGCGGATGTGGAATTTGTCAAGCATTGCCCGCCCATGATCTCCGATCTGGAGGTGGGGGCAGCTACTACCAAGTATATGAAGGAGCTCCTGGGGGACGGTGCTGTGCCTATGTCCGTGATTGCTCCCGGCAATAAGGTCAGCGGCGGCAGTGAGGACTTCGCTTTTATCAGCAATGAGATTCCCGCCTGCGCTTTGATGCTGGCTACCGTGGGGGACGACAAGGAAAACTATGCATACCCCCAGCACCATCCTAAGGCCAACTTCAATGATGAGGTTCTCTACGAGGGAACTGCTTCCTATGTCTATGTGGCCACCCGCTGGCTGGAAGAGCACAAGTAAAGGATTTTAAGAACAGAAAGAGAGGAAATCACTATGGTAAAGGGATCTGTTGTTGCGAACAGCCCGCTGTTGCCGGAAAAAGAGCTGGGTCAGGCTCCTTTCGTCGCAGCCCAAGGCACGCAATGTTCCAACGGTGCGCGTTTCCCCGCGGATCTGGCGAAGGATGCTGCCGCAGAGCAGGAGCACCGTTAAAAGCAGCATTGCAATGCTCAGGCCGCAGAAGAAGACGATGCGGCGCATGCCGCTGCCGGTCCGGCTGGTCTGGCTTTCCCGGTCATCCCGGACAGTAACGTCATTCTCCCGGGCGGCGGCGTTTTGCAGCCGGGCACTGGGGCTTTCTCCGAGAGAGATTTCCAGAGGCGCTTTTTGCCCGTCCAAAAACGTCTCCATTTGCCGGTATAGCTTTTTGGTCTTCTGCCGCTGCCGCAATAGCCCCCAGAGAAGGCCCAGGCAGAGGGCCGACAGCCCAATGCTCAGTCCACCCATTGGTAGCCCATCCCCCGCACGGTTTGGATATGCTGCCCGCCGATCTTCTCCCGCAGGCGGCTGATGTGGACGGAGAGCGTATTGTCGTCCACGAATTTCCCGTCGCTGTCCCATAGAGCACCTAAAAGAATGTCCCGTGTGGCAACGCCGCGCTGCCTTATAAGGCATAGGAGAATTTTGTATTCCGTCAGCGTCAGAGGCAGCGCCACCCCCTGGCGGAGCACCTGCATACGGGCCTGGTCAATTTCCAGCTCCCCCCGGGTCAGATTGGGGCTGTCCTTGCGCAGCAGCACCCGAATGCGGCTCAGAAGCTCCTGAACCCGGAAGGGCTTGGTCACATAGTCGTTGCCCCCGGCGTCCAGCCCGGTGACAATGTCGAATTCCTCGTCCCGGGCAGTAAGGAAGAGAATGGGCGTGGCGCACCCGCTTGCCCGGAGCTCCCGGCAGAAGGAAATGCCGTCCCCGTCCGGCAGTGTCACATCCAGGATCAGCAGGTCAAAGTTCCGGCTGTAAACGGACTGCCTTGCCTGAGAAAGATTCCAGGCCTGGCAGGGGACATAGCCGCTTTTTTGCAGCAGTTCCGTAAGTCCCTGGGAAAGATAAAGATCGTCTTCCACAAGAAGAATGGAAGAGGCCATGGCATACACCTCCAATTTTGAACCATTATACCACAATTCGTTATGGTTTGTCTTGACATTTTCGTAAGAAAGAAACCAGGCTCCCATGAAAAGGGGAGCCTGGTCATGAATCAGTTGGTATAATACTGCGCCTGTGCGTTCCAAAGCTGGGCGTATTTGCCGGAAGCCTGTTCCAGCAATGCCTCGTGGGTACCCTGCTGGATGATGCTTCCCCGGTCGAAGACCAGAATTTCATCGCAGAACTTGCAGGAGGACAAGCGGTGGCTGATGTAGATGGCGGTTTTGTCGCCGGAGATCTCGTTGAACTTGGCGTAGATCTCTGCCTCGGCCATGGGATCGAGGGCGGCGGTGGGCTCGTCCAGGATGATGAAGGGCGCGTCCTTATACAGCGCCCGGGCGATGGCGATCTTCTGGGCCTCGCCGCCGGAGACCTCAATGCCGTCCTCGCCGTAGTCCTTATAAAGCTGGGTGTTCAGCCCCTTGGGGAGGCTCTCCAGCCGGGGGCCGAAGCCTGCGTCTGCCAGAGCCTGTTTCACCCGCTGGGGGTCATAGTCTATAGAGCCCGCCACATTGCTGCCCAGGCTCTGGGAGATCAGCTGGAAGTCCTGGAAGACGATGGAGAAAATGCCCATATAGTCGTCATACCGGTATTTCCGAATGTCGATGCCATTCAGGAGGATTTCCCCCTCCTGAGGGTCGTACAGGCGGCATAGGAGCTTGATAAAGGTGGTCTTTCCGCTGCCGTTTTCCCCGACGATGGCCAGACGCTTGCCGATTTGGAACTTCATGGAGACGTTTTTCAGCGCCCAGGTTTCGCTTCCGGGATATTTGAACGAAACATTTCTGAATTCCACCTGGTAGTTCCGGTCTGCCCGCTTTTCCGTGGTCAGGCTGCCCTGGTACATGGTGTTGGGCAGGTCCAGGTAGCGGAAGGTGGTTTCCAGGTGCTCGGTGTTGGCCTGCAAATCCCCGTAGGTTTTCAGCAGGCAGAAGATGGCGTTGGCCAGCGCCGTGGCAGCGCCCACATACTGGGTCAGGCTGCCCACATCAAAGGCCCCGGCCCAGGCCTTCAGGCAGGTGAACAGGTAGATAAAGCCGGTAGTGATGGCGGAGCTGCCAAGCGCCAGGGCAGAGCGAATGCCGATGGGGCCGCGGGACGCTTGGCCGAAAGCGCCATCGTAGGTGAAGGTCTTGTTGTTTTTCAGCAGGCGGGAAAGAATGGACTGCTGGTGATAGATGCGGGCGTCCAGCCAGGTGCCCTTTCGGTTGGGGAAGGTGAAGATATAGGAGGAAACCCGGTTCCCGAAGGTGGCATTCCTGGAAAGCGTATTGTTGATCTCCGCAATTTTTCCGTAGAGCGCCCCGGCCCAGAGGTTAATGCCGATAAGAACGGCGGCAAACACCAGAAGAAATACGGGACTATTAAGAACTGTCAAAGAACCGGCCGTCTCAGGGACCTTGGAGAGAAACAGACCTACGGTCAGGCCGACGCCTCCAAGCACACCCAGCAGGCCATTGAGAAAGTCCTTATAGACAATGGCTGCGTTCATCAGCCCAAGGCCGCTCCAGTTTTCATTCTGGGAAATCTGTGCCCGCAGGTCCTGGGTCTCCTGCTTGTCCGCATCGGCGTAGTCCATGGAAACGGCCTTTTTGCAGAAGAGAATTTCCTTACGGCCCCAGATATCATCCAGCAGCGTTTCCTCCCGCTCTTTGAAAAAGCTCCGCAAGAGCGTCATCAGGCCGGTGACGATTACCGTCGCAATGGCCCATTTCCAGAGGACCTCCGGTCTGCGCTGCCCGGACAGTTCCGAAAGAATCCGAGCGGAGAGATACACCGTCACATAGGGCAGCCAGGCGGTCAGAAGGGCTTTGACGGTGACCACGGGGAAAAATTTCGGATTTACTGGGTGCAGCGTTCGGATGGCCCGAAGCTCCATGGCAAGATGGTTTTTTAAGGTCCGTTTTGTCTGTTTCATCAGAATTCCCTCCCTTCCTGGTAGTAGCGGCTCTGAACTTCAAAAAGGGCCGCATAGCCGCCGTTTTTGGACAGCAGCGCTTCATGGGTGCCTTCCTCGGCAATCTGCCCGTGGTCCAGGAACAGAATTCGGTCGCAGAACCGGGTGGAGGCTAAGCGGTGGGAGATAAACACCGAGGTTTTTCCCTGGGTCATGGCGCTGTATTTTTGGTAGATGTCGTCTTCCGCAATGGGATCAAGGGCGGCAGTGGGCTCGTCCAGCATCAGAATGGGGCCGTTTTTATAGAGGGCTCTTGCCAGCATGAGTCGCTGGGTTTGGCCGCCGGAGAAGAGCACGCCATCCAAATGGACTTCCCGGCCCACGTGGGTGTGAATCCCCTGGGGCAGTGCCCGGATGGCCTGGGAAAGTCCGGCCTTTTCCAGGCAGTCCCAAACCCGTGCTTCGTCGATTTTCTCGTCGCCCTGGGCGACGTTTTCCGCCACGGTGGTGGAGAGCAGGGCATATTCCTGGAATACGGCGCTGAAAAGGGTGTAATAGGCATCCCGGTCAAAGGTCTTTACGTCCACATCGTTCAGAAAAACCGTCCCCTCCGTGGGGTCGAGCAGACCGCACAAGAGCTTCACCAGGGTCGTTTTGCCCGCACCGTTCAGGCCCACGACGGCCAGCTTTTCTCCGGGGTGCACCGTCAGGCTTAAATCGTGAATGGTGTCCTTGTCTGCTTCCGGGTAGCGGAAGGATACATGGTCCAGCCGCAGCTCGTACCGGTTCGTTTTGGGAACGGAATCGCCGTCCTCGCCCCGGAAGGGTTCCGGGTAGTCCAGGAATTCCCGCACCTGGCAGATGTCCAGGCTCTGCTTGTTCAGCTTGCTCAGGCTCCCAAGAATGCCCATAATCCAGGCGGTGAAGGTGGTAGCGGCGGTGAAATACAGCAGGAATTGGGAGACAGGCAGTCCCTCCCGCAGGGTAAGCCGAATCAGATACCAGTAGGCAATGCCGTTGCGCGCAAGGGTCGTCAGCACCCCCACCAGATCTACCAGCAGCCGCTTTTTCTCACACCGCAGAAGAAAGTCCAGATAGGCGTCGTGAATCCCATCCAGAAGCACCTCTATCCAGTTTCGCAGGCCGAAGATGCGGATATCCTTGGCAAAGGAAATGGATTCCGATTTCCCGCGGAGGTAGCTTTTCTTGTTGTAAAACTGGTTTTCTTCGTCCCTATGGGCGTAGTACCAGTTGTCCTTATAGCGGGCGGCGACGAATTCTCCCAGGCAGGTGAGGGCCATGAACAGCAATAGCCATCCGTTCAGGCCGGACAGAATGGTGGTATACAGGATGAGCCCGCCGACATTCGTCAGCAGAGCAGTCAGCGTGCGGAAAATCTCCTCCGTTGCCTCCCGGTTGCCGCTGGTTGCCTCGTTGGCCTTGCCCTTCAGCCGCAGAAACGCCGGGGCCATCGTATTGGGATAGGCGGTGGAAAGGAATTTCAACAGGATTTTCTGGATAATGGCTTCCCGAATCTCCACAAGGCAGAAGATGTTGACCTCCTCCAAATAGGCCTTGCCGCCCATGGTGAGAAGCAGCGCCAGGGTGAAAAACAGAATGGTACCCAGAAGATTTTGCAGGGGCGCGTGCTGCTCTACCAGGGAAAGAACCCCCGGGGCAATGTACAGCTGGCTCACGTTTGCAAGCACATCCGCAATGGCCATCAGCAGGCAGAAGGTCAGCCCCCGCCGCCGGGTGTTCCAGCCGATGGAGAGCATCCAGCCGACGTTTTGCAGGAGGCTATAGGGCTGTTTTTGCTTTTTTGATTTCATATGGGAAACACCTCTCTTTGCGCCTATCCTATCATAGAATTTCATCCCCGGGGGAATCCGGGGATGAATTGTTTGTTTCGGGGGACGAATTGCAGCTTATACCTGGGGCAGCAGAATTTCCGTGGTAAACGCCCCGTCCTCGCTGTTCCTACTGATGTAACCGTCTAAGCGCTCCACAATGGCATCGATGCGCTGCAGGCCGAAGCCGTGGCCCTCGCCCTTGGTGGTGCGGAAGCGGCCCCCCAGCTTTGGCAGCTTCTTTCCGGCGGTGAAATTGGTGAAGGAAATATAGAGCTGGGTGTTTTTCATATCCATATAGACCCGGATAAGCCTTCTTTCCTCCGGCAGGGGCAGGCTGGCCTCAATGGCGTTGTCAAAGAGGTTGCCGATGATGCAGCACAGGTCAATTTCCGAGGACTTGAGCTTCACGGGGATATGGGCGTCGGCTACCACCTGAATGCCCTTAGACTTTGCCAGGGAGATCTTGGAATTCAGAATGGCGTCCGTCATGGCGTTGCCGGTTTTGATAACGGTGTCCACGGTGGTCAAATCCTGATCAAGAAGGTCCAGGTAGTTCCGGATGGCTTCCCAGTCGCCCTTGGCGGCGTAGGCCTTCATAACCTGGATGTGGTTCCGGTAGTCATGCCGCCAGCCCCGAATCTGCTTATACATATTGTCCACTTCCCGGTAGTGGGTCTCGATCAGTTCCTGCTGGTAGGCCTGCAGCTGCCGGTCCACACGTTTGGAAAAGAATCCCATTTCGCTTACCTCATTGCAATGATTGCCCGGTTGACCGCCTCATAGGCCCCCCGGGGCAGGGGGATGGAGTCGCCAACCGAGAGCTTGATCGACCCTTTGGTCACCCGGCTGATCTGGGTCAGATTTACAATGGCAGAGCGGCCGACCCGGAAGAACCGCTCATCCAGCTCCTTTTCCAGCTGGCCCAGGGTCATTTTCACGGTGTAGTCCTGGAGGGCGTGAATGGTGACATAGTTGCCGCTGACCTCTGCCCAGCGGATGCGGTGGACAGGCAAGCGGACCATCTCCCCGGAAAGCTCCAGGTGCAGCACCTTTTCGTTCTTTTGCAGCTTTTCGGCGGCCCGATCCAGCACGGAGAAGAGCTTGTTTTCATCCAGGGGCTTCATAAGATAGTGCAGCGCCGCCACCTCGTAGCCCTCGGCGATGTAATCCGAGTAGCCGGTGATGAAAATGATCTGAACGGTGTCGTTGCTTTGCCGCAGCCGTTTGGCCATGGTGACCCCATCCATGCCGCCCATTTCGATGTCCAGCAGCAGAATATCAAAGTCGCTTTCCTCGGCATAGTGGAAAAGAAACCCCTCGGCGGAGGAAAAGGCTTCTATATGTGCCGTGCGATCCCCTTCGGAGGCCCAACGCCGGACCAGGGAAGCGACATAGTCCCGATCCGCCTGGGAATCGTCACAAATTGCAATTTTGTAGGTCATGGCATTTCCTCACTCCGGAATCTGCGGATACCGTTCCAGTAACTGCGCTACCTGGGACTGGGTGGTCTCCAGCAACTCCGCCGTAGAGGATGCCTCTGTTACCAGGTATTCGCCGCTTGCGAAGCACCCCAGCATTCGGTCGTTGATTTCCGGGGCGTAGTGGGTGTAGTCCTTGTAGTTGTTCAAATCGGTAATGAACGGTGCATTCTGAAAGTCAAAAATGCGGACATTTTCGTATCCCAGCAGCATTCTTTCCGCATAGGCCTTAAATTCCAGGTAGGTTTCCCCGTTTCCGGCCCCAAAGGCATAGTTCCAGTACAGGGCAGAATAGGGCGGGAAGAAGAAGGTATAGTCTCCCTGGGAAAAATCCAGATGGGTCAGGTATTCGTCGAACCGCTGCTTCATCCGGGCCAGTACGGTTGCCCCGTCAAAGGCGGCATTCCTGGCGGGAGGCGTGTAAAGGGACAGGGTGGCCTCTTCGCCAAAGGTCCAGTCGTCCCGCCAGTCCTCTATGCCGTCAATGCTCATGGCCCGGGTGGATTTTTCCGGCAGGGAGAGCCCCAGCGCCTTGGCGCCGGACAGGGCGATATCGATGGGGATAAAGCGCATCCAGGTCTCGTAGCCCAGAAGATACCGGTAGTCATTCCAGGGGTTGTCATCCATCAGGTAGTCCGGGAACCGGTCCATGTCGTCCCATTTTTCCGGGGCGAAGAGATATTGGTCCAGGCAGATATAGTAGTGCTCTGCCTTGCCAATTTGACCTATTTTGTCCGTGAGCTTCTGAATCTCCGTCAGGCTGATGGCCCCGGTGGTGATTTTCAACGGGCTGCCCCCCAGGGTGTCCCGGAAGCGCTGCATGTCCGTGTTCTGAATCATGGAGGAGCCGATGAGCACGGTGTCGTAGTCGTAGTTTTTAATCAGCCCCGGGGTGACCAGCCGGGAATTCAGCAGGTATTGGTTGTTCCGCACCCGGTAGAGCATATAGGGGTCAATGCACCAGGCGCACAGGCACATCAGCATCACCAGTGCCATCGTCAGTGCCAGCAGCCGCAGCAGCCATTTCTTTGCCATAGCCAGCTCCTTAGAAATTGAAATAGATAAAGACGCTCTCCCGGGACAGATGCACCAGGGCAATGCAGAAGAGGATCGCCGTTGCCCACAGCGCGCCCTTGCGGCAGGTGAAGTTCTCCAGCATCTGGCAGCTGTTTTTGCACCGGAAGCAGACCACCGCCAAAGCTGCCAGAATGCCCACAACATAGATTGCGTTCAAGAGGTTCGGAACGCCTACAAAGCCGTCCACGGCCAGGCTGCCAACCTGGGCGAAGGCAAGGTTGGAAAAGTCCACCATGCCCCGGTAGACCGTGGCGGCGCTTTGGAAGCTCTCCGCCCGGAACAGCACCCATAGGGCATTGACGATCAGAAAGGTGCAGCCCACCCGAACCCAGTGGGGCACCCTGGAAAGGGGCTTGGCGAAAACCCGCTCCAGGGCGTTGAAGAGCCCATGGAGCCCCCCCCAGAGCACGAAGGTCCAGGCCGCCCCATGCCACAGGCCGCTGACCAGGAAGGTGATGAGCAGATTCCGATAGGTTTTCAGCTTGCCCTCCCGGCTGCCCCCCAGGGGAAAATAGACGTAGCTTTGCAGGGCGCGGCTTAAGGTGATGTGCCACCTGCGCCAGAAGACGCCGATGCTTTCGGACTGGTAGGGGGAGCGGAAATTGAAGGGAATATCGATGTTGAAGAGCTTTCCCAGGCCCACGGCCATATCGGAATAGCCGCTGAAATCGAAATAGACCTGAAAGGTATAGGACAGGGCCGTGGCCCAGGCGGCGCAGAAGCCTAGGCTGGTTGCCCCAAAGCCCGTGTCCACAAACAGGGCCAGAGTGTCTGCAATTACGGTCTTTTTAAATAGGCCAACGGTGAAGATGTAGGCCCCCGCCGCTGCATTGTCCCAGTTCCAGTACCGCCGCCGGGGGTCTTTGAACTGGGGGATCATCTCACTGTAGAGCACGATCGGCCCCGCCACCAGCTGGGGGAAGAAGAGCACGAAGATGCAGTAGTCGTCAAAGCGCTCTAAGCGTTCCTCTCCCTTGCGGATGGAGACCAGGAAGGACAGCTGCTGAAAGGTAAAAAAGCTGATGCCCAGGGGCAGGGCAATGTGCTTTAGCAGGAAAGAGGTATGGAACAGGGCATTGATGTTTTCAACGAAAAAGTCCCGGTACTTGAAGTAGCCCAGCAGGCCCACATTGAAGAGTATCCCTAGCCAGAAGCAGACGGTCTGAAATCTTCCCTTGCCCCCGGAGATACAGGCGGCCAGAAGATAGTTTACAAAGATGGAGAGAACGATGATCAAAAGGTAGCTGGGATTAAAATACCCATAGAAAAACAGCGAGGCTCCGATGAGGAACAGCCGCTGATAGATGGGATATTTCAGACGCGAGAGCAGATAGTACCCCAGCAGCACCAGGGGCAGAAAGGCGAAGAGAAAGATATAGGATGAAAATACCATGGTATCACCTGCGCAGATAGGATAGCCGCTGCTTTTGGGCAGCATCGGCTTTGGGAATGCCGTCCCGGCAGAAAAGACCGTAGAGGGTATTGCAGCGCTGCTCCAGAGCGGCATAGCTGCTTTCCTCCTGCCAGCCAAGATTTTTGCAGAAATCGCTGCTCTTTAAAAGGCTGCGGCCAGCGTCGTCAAAGGCCAGAATCCGGGCGTAGGGGGCAGGTTTTGCCAAATCGGCCTGGGTCAGCCCTAAAAACGCGCACAGTACCATCCGGTCCAGGCGGGAGCGGGTATAGCGCTTGGTTTTCACCCGGGTGAGGATGTCCTCCAGGCAGCCTTCTTCCCGGCTGGCGTGCATCAGCCGCCGCCAGAGCCCCTCGGAGCCATAGGGCAGGGCCTCAAATTCCCCGTCCGTCATGGTGCGCAGCCTGGCCAGAATGGCCCGCTCCCCGGCGGATAGCGTATGCACGGCGGCGCTTTCAAAGCAGGGGGCGGCTTCCGGCGGCACGAAGCCCAGCCAGTCCGTTCCCGAGGCGATGCACCGCCGCAGAGCCGTGGCGGAGGGGTTTTCTGCGTCCGGCGTTTCCGCGTGGTAGCTGCCCCGGCGGGTCACGGGGAAGGGGAGAAGAGAACTGCCCTGGGCGAGAATGGCCTTGCAGTATTCCGTGGCCAGAATGTCGTTGGGCTGCTCCAAAAGTGTGCCCGGAATGCCCAGGGCCTCCAGGGCCTGCTGCCTTGCAGCGGGAAAGCTGATGCCCGTGGCGAGCCGCTGCCGCAGCTGCTCCGAAAAGCCGGGGGAGAGCAGAGCCTGGGCCGTGCGCATGAGCGCGTCTGAATTTCCGGACTCCGTGCCAAAGCACAGGTAGTCGCACAGTGGGCTCAGAATGGCAACCCCGGCGGAGGCGAACCCCTCTGCCGAGGAAAGGCTTGCCGTCACCGGCAGCTCCAGCACCAGGTCCGCGCCGCAGAGCATGGCTGCCCTGGCCCGAATTTCCCGGTCAAAAACCGCGGGAGCGCCTCGCTGAACGTAATTTCCGCTCATGAGGCACACAATGGCCGCATCCGCCCCAAACCGCTGCCGTATTTCCGAAAATTGCTTCCGGTGGCCCCTGTGAAAGGGGTTGTATTCGCAGATAATGCCGACGATTGCCAAAGTTTTTCCTCCAAAAGCAAAAAAATTTCAGATAGGGCTTGAGAAAATGGGAAAGATGGAATATAATAGCATCGGTATTGTATCACAGATCAATGAAAAAGAAAACAATATTTTTAGGAGGAGATTCCAATGAACGTTTTGATTATCAACGCCGGCAGTTCTTCCCTGAAGTACCAGCTGATGAATCCCGAGACCGGGGACGTCGCTGCCAAGGGCCTGTGCGAGCGTATCTACATTGACGGCCGTCTGACCCACAAGGTCGGCGACAAGAAGGTTGTCAAGGACATTCCCATGCCCACCCATTCCGAGGCCATTGCCGCGGTTCTGGACATTCTGGTTGACCCTGTTGACGGCGTGATCAAGTCCGTTGACGAGATCGATGCTGTGGGCCACCGCGTGCTGCACGGCGGCATGGAGTTCTCTGACTCCTGCATCATCAACGACGAAGTTATCAAGGCCATCGAGAAGTGCATCCCTCTGGGACCTCTGCACAACCCCGCAAACCTGATGGGCATCCGTGCTTGCCAGGCTGTTATGCCCAATACCCCTCAGGTCGCCGTGTTCGACACCGCCTTCCATATGACCATGCCCCCCAAGGCCTACCGCTACGCCATTCCCAAGGAGTACTACGAGAATGACGACATCCGCCGCTACGGCTTCCACGGCACTTCCCATAAGTACGTGGCAAAGCGCACCGCGGAGCTGGTTGGCAAGAAGAACTTCAAGATGGTCAACTGCCATCTGGGCAACGGCTCCTCTCTGTCCGCCATCAAGGACGGCAAGTGCATGGATACCTCCATGGGCCTGTCCCCTCTGGCCGGTGTGCCCATGGGCACCCGCTCCGGCGACATCGACGCCTGCGTGGTGCAGTTCATCTGCAACAAGTACAACATGAGCGTGGATGATTGCCTGACCATGCTGAACAAGAAGTCCGGTATGCTGGCCCTGTCCGGCGTGTCCTCCGACTTCCGTGACCTGGGCGAGGGCGCAGACAACGGCAACGAGGATTGCAAGCTGGCGCTGGAGAAGTTCTCCTACGAGGTTGCCAAGTACGTCGGCGCTTACGCCGCCGCTTTGAACGGCATCGATGTGCTGACCTTCACCGCCGGTGTAGGCGAGAACGACGGCCTGGTCCGCGCCATGGTCTGCGACTATCTGGGCTTCATGGGCGTCAAGCTGGATGCCGAGCTGAACAAGTGCCGCGGCAAGGAGATGGTCATCTCCGCCCCCGATTCCAAGGTTCAGGTCTGGGTTGTTCCCACCAACGAAGAGCTGATGATCGCTCAGGATACCGCTGAACTGGTCAACGCTGCCAAGAAGTAAAATTTAAGCCAAGGGGCCGCCGCTTTCTGCGGCGGCCCTTTTCCATCAAAGAAAGGAAGACCAACATGGAACCAGTCGAAAAGCGCTTTCTGCGCTATGTAAGCTATGAAACCACCTCGGACGAATCTTCCGAGACTTGTCCGTCTACGGAAAAGCAGAAGGCTTTGGGAAAGACCATCGTGGAGGAGATGCTTGCCATGGGCATTCAGGATGCCCGCATGGATGAAAACGGCTATGTCTACGGCACTGTGCCCGGAGACCCCAGCCTTCCCACCATCGGCCTCATCGCCCACATGGACACCGCACCGGATGCCAGCGGCGCAAACATCAAGGCCAGAATCGTGGAGTACACCGGGGGAGACATCCTCCTGAACGAGGAAAAGGGCATTTATCTCCGGGAAACCGACTATGAGTCCTTGAAACGCAATCACGGCAAGCACCTGATCGTCACCGACGGCACCACCCTTCTGGGGGCGGACGACAAGGCCGGTGTGGCGGAGATTCTCACCGCTGCGGAAATCCTGCTGACCCAAGGCGGCAAGCACGCCACCCTGAAAATCGGCTTCACTCCCGACGAGGAGATCGGCCGGGGCGCGGATAAGTTTGATATCCAGGGCTTTGGCGCGGACTATGCCTATACCGCCGACGGCGGCACGGTGGGAGAGATCGAGTATGAGAACTTCAATGCCGCCTCCGCCTGCGTGACCTTCCACGGCCTGAACATCCATCCCGGCTCCGCCAAGGACAAGATGGTCAACTCCCAGTATATCGCCATGGAATATCAGAGTCTGCTGCCCACTGCCCAGAAGCCGGAGTATACGGAAGGGTATGAGGGCTTCATTCACCTGACGGATATGCGCGGCGAGGTGGAGAACAGCCAGCTGCGCTATATCATCCGGGACCACGATATGGCCAAATTCCAAGAGAAGAAGCGTCGGATGACTGCTGCCGCGGACTTCCTCAACGACAAGTACGGCCCGGGCACGGTGGAAATCGCCCTGCGGGACAGCTACTTCAATATGCGCGAGAAGATCGAGCCCTGCATGGAGATCGTGGACCGGGCGAAGAGGGCCATGGCCCTTGCGGGCATGGAGCCGAAGGAGGTCCCCGTCCGGGGCGGTACCGACGGAGCCCGGCTTTCCTACGAGGGCCTGCCCTGTCCCAACCTCTGCACCGGCGGCGAGAACTACCACGGCCGCTTTGAGTATATCCCCGTAGAGGATATGGAGCAGTGCGTGAAGATGCTGGTGAATATTCTCAGAATGCAGTAAAAAATGTGGGCACGCCTTTGGCGTGCCCATTGCTGTTTTTCGCGCTTATACGTACCCGTACATCCCCCGGATGCTGACCTCGCCGCTGCTGACGGCCTCGGTGTGGCCGTTGTCAAAGCGGACGAGAAGATCGCCATTTTCTCCGATGTCCAAGGCTGTGCCGTGGCGAATTTCCTCCCCACGGACTACGGAGATGTGCTGACCCAGAGTCACGCAGTCCCGGCGGTACCGGGCAAGGATGGCTTCCTTGCTGGTGAGAAGATTTCTGTCCATCTTGGCCAGAGCCTCCATCATGGCGGCGGCAACTCTGGGGCGGTCAATTGCCTTCCCCGTGACCATGGCCAGAGACCCGGCCCGGTCCCGGAGCTCCTCCGGGAAGTCCTCCGTATCCTGGCAGCAGTTGACCCCGATACCGATGACCACGCAGAGTTTCCCGTTCGTATCATTCAACAGCTCCACCAGAATGCCGGAGAGCTTCCGTTTCTCCCAGACCAGATCGTTGGTCCATTTGATGCCGGGGCGGAATCCGGCGGAGGCCTCCACGGCGTCGCACATGGCGGTGCCCACGGCGCAGGTCAGGTGCATGAGCTGCTCCTGGGGGCATTCCGGCCGCAGCAGCATGCTCAGGTAAATGCCCACGCCCCCGGGAGACTGGAAGCTGCGGCCCAGCCGCCCCTTGCCCCCGGTCTGGCAGTCCGCCACGGCAACGGTGCCGTGGGGCGCGCCCAGAAGGGCCTGCCGCTTCAGAAAACTATTGGTGGAATCAACGGTATCAAAGTAGTGGAAGCGGTTCGCCCAGGGGTAGTCCGGGGAGAGAGCCGCGCGAATTTCCTGTTCCATGTCAGTCCATGTCCTTTACAACTTCCGCAGGCGCTTCGTCCAGAACCTCCGGGTGCTGGATGAGGCGCTTGTAGTATTTTAAGAAAGCGGCGTAATAGAAGCCGTCTACGGTCCGCTCATCCAGGGTGAACCGGAAGTCTACGTATTTCCGCTGGACCACGGTGCCGTCCTCCTGGAGCTCCAGGGCTCTGCGCTTGCAGCCGAAGGAGCCAAAGACCGGCAGGTTGCCGAAATCATACAGGTGGTGATACACCGGCGGGATGCCCAGAGAGCCCATGGAGGTGAAGAAGATGCTGCCGTGGAAGGGGCTGACCTCCAGCAGGAATTTGGGCAAAAGCCCGAAATAATCCAGGGTTTTCAGGAACCACACCAAAAATTTCAGCACCACGCCGGGAACCATGGTCAGAGCATAGGCCGTGTTGTCCACGCCTGCGTCCAGAGGAGTGTTTTTTACTTTGACAATGGCGTCGTTCATTTTCTTGTAGACGTCGTAAACCGTGTCTCTGGGGCTCAGGTGGAGCTTGATCTCCGTCTCCGCGCCGTCGGTGGTCATGTCCTTTTTGATGGTCATGCAGAACTGGATATCTTCTCCGCGAGAGTAGATCTTTTGCCCGGCGATGAACCGGTTCACTCCGGGATATTTGGCAACGCCTCTGCAATAGGCGGTCAGGAAGACGTGCATGATGCCGAAGCTCGTCAGCCCCTCCCGGCGCTTCTGGCGGATGTAGCGGTCCACATTGGTGATCTCAAAGGCCTCCTCAAAGAGGTTGGAGGAGCCGTTGCGGTTGACCATGATGTAGGGGGACACCTGGTTGGCAGGGGGCAGGGAGCGGACGCGCCGCCCGTCTACCCGGTCACCCCAGGTGGGGTGGTATTCTCCCGCCGGGTCGATGCGGATGGCGAAGATCAGCACGGTTGCCCCCAGAAAGAGCAGCGTGTTGGGCAGCAGCCGGATGACGGCGGGCCAATCCTGCAGGAAAATGGCCTGCCGGTTATAGTAGAGGATGGTGGCCAGGGGAAAGAGCATTACGGGGAACAGCAGCCACGCCCGGTGCAGCCGTGCGCCGGAGGAGATGTCCGTATAGACAAGGCCGAAGCAGATCAGGGCCAGCCAGCTCAGGGCAATGAGCATCCGCCCCTGGAGGTTGTGCATGACCCACACGGCGGAAAACAGCACATAGAGCCACACGGGGATGGCGGTCTTATAGAACTGCTCCCGGCCGTTGCAGAGGGTGATGAGCACATAGAGCACCGTTGCCGCCACAGGCAGCCCCATTTGGAGCCACAGGCTGGTGTAGATGGGCATATCGTGGATGCCGTACAGCACGATCCGGCTGATAGCCGACCCGGCGAGACACACTGCCATGAGCCAGGCCCAGCCGTTTTTGGGGCTGACGTAAAAATGAATGTTCTTATTCACGGAAAACCTCCTCCGGTTTACTGTTTTTTTAGAGAATTGAAGCGCCGAAAACGACATATGTCATTGCGAGGCAGTGTGCACACTGCCGTGGTACCCCAAGGGTATTTCCTTCGGGCACAATCCCCCGGTTCTTCAGGGCGCTTAGAAAACCCGGGGGAGCTGCGAATTTGGTTCTTTAGTCCAGGGCCTTTTTCAGCGCCGCCATATGGGCCGGGGTGGTGCCGCAGCAGCCGCCAAGCAAAGAAGCGCCGTTTTCATAGCAGGCCTTTACGATTCGGGCAAAGGGCTCGGGCTCCAGCCTGTATTCGGCCTGCCCCTTTTCGTTGATGATGGGATTGCCCGCGTTGGGCTTGCAGATCAGCGGCAGCCTGGTAAACCGCCGCAGCCTGCTCACCAGGTGAGGGATCATTTCGTCCGCCGCCACGCAGTTGAAGCCTACGGCAGCTGCGCCCCAGTCCTCCAGCTGCCCCATCAGCGGCCCTGCATCGTGGCCGCTGTAGAGGAAGCCGCCGGACTGCATGGAATAGGTGATCATGGTGGCCCCGGCCCCCTCCAGCGCTGCGGCGGTGAGGATGGCCTCGGCCTCCTGGGGGTAGAGCAGAGTCTCGCCCACCAGCAGGTCCGCGCCGCCGTCGATGAGACCCCGGATCTGGCGGCGGTAGTTCTCTACCAAAAGATCAAAATTGTCCGGGTCCCAGCTGTCGCAGAAGGCGGCCAGGGTGGCAATGTCTCCGGCAATCAGGCAGTCCGGGGCGGCGGAACGGCTCAGGGCGATGAGCTGGGCATTGATGGCCTCGGTGTGGTTTTCCAGGCCGATTTTTTGGAGGGCAATGGGCTGGGCCTGAAAGGTAGGGGCATAGATGATTTTGGAGCCCGCCTTGGCATAGCTCCGCTGGAGCTCCACCAGGACCTCGGGGTTGCGCAGAACCCATTCCTCCGTGGCGCAGTTCCGGGGCATCCCCTTGGCGCGCAGGTAAGAGCCGGTGGCCCCGTCCAGCAGGCATGGCCCCTGGGCCAACAGTTCGGAAAAGCTTTCCTTTGTCAGCATAAAGATTTTACCTCAGTTTTCAGAAGATGGGTATATTATATAGGAAGTGGGTAAGAATTGCAATACCGTTGACCTTTTTCATAAAACCTGCTATAATAGGAATAATTTTTTCAGAAAGGAAGCTTTTATCGTGAAAAAAACCGTATTGCGGGAATATGCCCGCTTGATCGTCCGATGCGGCGTCAATGTTCAAAAGGGCCAGGAGGTCATCGTCTATGCGGACCTGGACCAGCCGGAGTTTGTCCAGATGGTGGTGGAGGAGGCCTATAAGGCCAAGGCCAAAAAGGTTACCGTGGAGTGGAGCTATCAGCCCCTGACCAAGGTCCATACCCGCTATCGCTCCGTCACCACCATGGGCACCGTGGAGGAGTGGCAGAAGGCCAAGTATCAGCACGAGGTGGATGTGGTGCCCTGCCGCATCCATCTGATGTCCGAAGACCCCGACGGCCTGAAGGGCATCAATATGGAGAAGGTCACCAAGGCCCGCCGCATGAGCTACCCCATCATCAAACCCTATCAGGATCAGCTGGAAAATCGCCAGCAGTGGTGCATTGCCGCCGTCCCCGGTGCAGCCTGGGCCAAGAAGGTCTTCCCCGGCGAGCGCACCAGCACCGCCATGGAAAAGCTCTGGGAGGCCATCCTCTTCACCTCCCGGGTCACCGATGACCCCGAGAAGGCCTGGGCAGACCACGACAAGGACCTGCAGGCCCGCTGCGACTACCTGAACAGCCTGGGCATCCGCTCCCTGCACTACACCGCCGACAACGGCACGGACTTCACTGTGGGGCTCATCCCCGAGGGCCGCTTCTGCGGCGGCGGAGAGACGGCCCGCACCGGCATCTTCTTCAACCCCAATATCCCCACGGAGGAGTGCTTTGTCTCCCCCATGAAGGGCCAGGCCGAGGGCATTGTCTATGCCACCAAGCCCCTGAGCTATCGGGGCCAGCTGATCGAGGGCTTCTCCATCCGCTTTGCCGGCGGCAAGGCCGTGGAGGTTCACGCCGAGAAGGGCGAGGACCTGCTCAAGGCCATGATCTCCATGGACGAGGGCGCGGCCTACCTGGGCGAGTGCGCCCTGGTGCCTCAGGCCAGCCCCATTGCCGAGAGCGGCCTGCTGTTCTACAACACCCTGTTCGATGAGAACGCCGCCTGCCACCTGGCCCTGGGGATGGGCTTCCCGGATACCATTGCGGACTTCCAGAATAAGACATTGGAGGAGTGCCGCAGCCTGGGCATCAACGATTCCATGATCCATGAGGACTTCATGATCGGCTGCGACAGCATGACGATCGACGCCCTCTGCGCCGACGGCTCCACCAAGCCCATCTTTAGAAACGGCAACTGGGCGTTCTAACAATAGGGGCAACACCACACAATTCGTCTGCGGCAGCCAGTGGATCTTTTTCCCTGGCTGTGCAGTTCTGAAAGTGGGAAATACACAAAGTATTCCTCCACTTTCAGAACTTTCATCCGTGAAAAAATCTCTCGCTGCCTGCTCTTGCCAAATTGTGCGGTGCTGCCCAAAGATTAGCTTGAGAAAATTATTTTTCAAAAAACAAAAATAATGCTTGCAATTTTCGCCTGCGTATGATATTATACCTAGGCGATTCAAGATTGCTAAGGACATTTATGCCCTTTAACTGATATGAAAGAGGTGAAAGAAATGAAGGAAGGTATCCATCCTAACTACGAACAGACCACCATCCGCTGTGCATGTGGTAACGTCATCGCGACCGGTTCTACCAAGAAGGACATTCGCGTTGAGATCTGCTCCAAGTGCCACCCTTTCTATACCGGCAAGCAGAAGCTGGTTGACACCGGTGGACGTGTTGATCGCTTCAACAAGCGCTTCGGCCTGAAGTAAGAGATCCAATTACCCGCACTACGTTGGTAGTGCGGGTTTTTTTGTATTTTCCGGTTGCCTGTGCGGGGGAGAGTATGGTATAGTTATAGCAAAGAAGACGGAGGAACATATGGAAGAAAATTTTGAAAGCAAGCAGGAGCGGGCGGTGCTGGTTGGGCTGAACGCCGCCTGCTTTACCCAGGAGCAGACCGCCACTGAGGAAACCCTGGAGGAGCTGGAGGCCCTGCTGGAAACCGCAGGCGGCTTCTGCACCGGCAAGATGCTGCAAAACCGGCCCAATCCGGACCCTCACAGCTTCATCGGCGAGGGCAAGGCCCAGGAGGTCCGCATGCTGGCGGAGGCCACGGCATCTACCATGGTCATCTTCGACAACGAGCTTTCCCCGGGAAATATCCGGGCCTTGGAGGAGATCATCGGCCTGACGGTGCTGGACCGCAGCGCCCTCATTATGGATATCTTCGCCCAGCGGGCCAAGACTAAGGAGGGCCGCCTCCAGGTGGAGCTGGCCCAGTATAAGTATCTCCTGCCCCGGCTGTCCGGCATGGGCAAGAGCCTGTCCCGGCAGGGCGGCGGCATCGGCACCCGCGGCCCCGGCGAAACCAAGCTGGAGAGCGACCGGCGGCACATCCGGGAGCGGATCACCCGGCTGGAATCGGAGCTCGCCCAGGTCCGCCAGGTCCGGGGCGTTCAGCGGGAGCGTCGGATGAAGAACTCCGTGCCGGTGGTGGCCATTGTGGGCTATACCAACGCGGGAAAATCCACCCTTTTAAATCAACTCACCGGTGCGGGCATCCCCGCCAACAACCGGCTGTTCGATACCCTGGATACCACCTCCCGGCTGCTGAAGGTCTCGGACAATCTGGATGTGATCCTGTCCGATACCGTGGGCTTCATCGCGAAGCTGCCCCACCACCTGGTGGATGCCTTCCGGGCAACCCTGGAGGAGCTGGAGTATGCGGACCTGCTGCTCCACGTCATCGACTCTGCCGACCCCAACCGGCAGGAGCACATCGCCGTTGTAGATAAGCTCATCGCCACCCTGGCCAAGCCCGGCACCCCGGTACTCTACTGCTATAATAAGGCGGACCTGGTGAGCCGGGAGGACATCCCCGTAGGGGAGAACATCGTGGCCGTATCCGCCGCCAAGGGCGTGGGCATGGAGGTACTGCTCCATAAGATCGAGCAGATGCTGGGCCATGCCCGCCATCATGTGGTTCTCTGCCTGCCCTATTCCATGGGCGGCCAGGTGGATGCGCTCCACAGCGGGGCCAAGGTGAACAGCGTGGATTATACCGCCAACGGAATCGAAATTGACGCGGTGCTGGACGATATCCTCTATGGAAGGCTCCGGGAGTACGTGACAAAGGAGATTTGAGCCGTGGAAGAGTATCTTGTGCCCACCGGCTTCGGAGAAGACGAATTCATTGAAAAGAAGTCCCGCTTCATCGGCCGCCTCTGGCCTGTGGAGACGGAGGAGGAGGCCCTGGCGAAGATCCAGGAGATGAAAAAGCAGCACTACGATGCCACCCACAATTGCTGGGCCTATATCATCCGGGACGGGGCTGTCCGCTTCTCCGACGACGGGGAGCCCGGCGGCACCGCGGGAATGCCCATGCTCCAGGTTTTGCAGCGGGAGGGACTGTTTAACGTGGTCTGCGTGGTCACCCGGTACTTCGGCGGCATTCTGCTGGGGGCCGGTGGACTGGTCCGGGCCTATACCAAGGGTGCCAAGATCGCCGTGGACGCGGCGGGCAAATCCATGAAGCGGGTGTGGACCGTGCTGTATCTGCCCTGTCCCTATTCCTGGTATGAGCGGGTGAAGCTGGAAACGGAAAGCTGCGGCGGCATCATCCGCAGCACGGACTTCGGCTCCGAGGTGGAGCTGGAGCTGCTGTTTCCTCAGGCGAAAGCCCCGGAATTTCTGGCCCGGCTCACGGATATGACCGCCGGAACCGTGGAGGCCATGGAGACCGGCACGGAATACCGGGCGTTCCCAATATAGCAATAAGGAGTGATTTCCATGACGGTACGGGAAGAACTGGAGCGTTTGGAGCATCGGCGGCTGAACCCCTTGGCGGCCTTTTCGGATAGATCCACTGGCCGCCCCAGGCCGGAGCCGGAGCGGGAGGAGGATGTGCGCACCTGCTACCAGCGGGATACGGACCGCATTGTCCACAGCAAGGCCTTCCGGCGGCTCATGCACAAGACCCAGGTGTTCCTGAACCCGGAGGGGGACCACTACCGCACCCGCATGACCCATACCCTGGAGGTCACCCGCATTGCCAAGACCGTTACCCGGGCCTTAGGGCTCAACGAGGACCTGGCCGAGGCCATCGCCATGGGCCACGACCTGGGCCACACCCCCTTCGGCCACGCGGGGGAGGCCGCCCTGACGGAATGCTGGGGACGGCCCTTCCGGCACAATGAGCAGAGCCTGCGGGTGGTGGATATTCTGGAAAAGGACGGCCAGGGCCTGAACCTGTGCAACGAGGTCCGGGAGGGCATTGTGGGCCACACCGGCCCCGTGATCCCGAAAACCCTGGAGGGCCAGATCGTCCGCCGGGCGGACCAGATCGCCTACGTCAATCACGACATTGACGATGCCATCCGGGCGGGCATTCTGACGGCTGAGGACATCCCAAGAGACATTGCCGCCATTCTGGGGGAGAACCAGCGGGACCGGATCAACACCCTGGTCTGCGACGTAATCTTCACCTCCCGGGAGGCGGGAAGCATCTGCATGACCCCGGAGATTCAAAAGGCCCTGGCGGATCTGCGCAGCTTCATGTTTGCGCGGGTCTATCACAACCCCGTGGCCAAGGGGGAGGAGAGCAAGGCCAAGGATATGCTGCAAATGCTGTTCCGGTTCTATGTGGACCATCCGGAGCAGCTCCCGGCGGATTTCCAGCCTCAGCTGTCCTTCGACGGCCTGGGCCGCACGGTCTGCGACTATATCGCAGGCATGACGGACAACTACGCCATCGAAAAATTCAACGAGATTTTTGTGCCCTCCGGCTGGAATGTCCGGGGATAATATGCTATAATACAATTTCAAAAAGAGAGAGGAGGGGAGCGCCAATGCCGTTTCCACCGGCATTTCTGGATGAGCTTGCCGCCAGAAACCCAATTGAAGAGGTCGTGGGCCAGTATGTTAATCTAAAGCGCTCCGGTTCCAATCTTTTTGGGCTCTGCCCCTTCCATGGGGAGAAAACGCCCTCCTTTTCCGTGGCACCGGACAAGGGCATTTACTATTGCTTTGGCTGCCACAAGGGCGGCGGGGTCATCAATTTTGAAATGGAAATTGAGGGCCTGAGCTACCCGGATGCCGTCCGCGCCCTGGCCCAAAGAGTGGGCATGGAGGTGCCGGACGACGAGGAATACCAGAGCCGCTACCGGAAGCAGGAGCGGCTGTGGGCGCTGTCCAAGGAGGCCGCCCGGTTTTTCGTCAGCCAGCTCCATGCCCCCGCCGGGGCAGCGGGCCTGCGCTATGCCCAGAGCCGGGGCATGTCCAAGGGAACGCTGACCCGGTTCGGCATCGGCTTTGCTCCTGACAGCTGGGACAGCCTCTGCAAGGCCATGCGGGCCAAGGGCTATACGGATGAGGAGCTGCAAGGAGCTGGCTTGGTGTCGGTCTCCCAGAAAAACGGGAATCTTTACGACCGGTTCCGCAACCGGCTCATGTTCCCCATCATCGATGTCCGGGGCAACGTCATCGGCTTTGGCGGCCGGGTTATGGACAATTCCACGCCCAAATACTTGAATTCCCCGGAAACGGAGATTTTTAACAAGCGGAAGAACCTGTTTGCCCTGAATGTGGCGAAGAAGTCCAAGCTTGGCTATCTGATCCTGGTGGAGGGCTATATGGATGCCATTGCCCTGCACCAGTATGGCTTCGACTGCGCTGTGGCCTCTCTGGGCACCTCCCTGACCGAGGAGCACGCAACCCTGCTCTCCCGCTATACCGAGCAGGTGGTGCTCATCTACGACGGCGACGAGGCTGGACAGAACGCTACCAAGAGGGCCATCCCCATGCTGGAAAAGGCGGGGTTACAGGTAAAGGTCCTGCAAATGCGGGACGCCAAAGACCCGGACGAATTCCTGAAAAAGTTCGGCGCGGACCGGTTCCGGCTCCTTCTGGAGGAGTCCTCCAACCGGGTGGAATACCAGCTGCGCGCCATTCAGAAGAAATACGATCTAAGCGTGGACGAGGACCGGGTGAAATTCATCGGCGAGGCCGCAGAGCTGGTCAGCAGCCTTGGGAGCGCCGTCCAGCGGGAAATCTATGGAAACCGCGTGGCGGAAGCTGGAAAAATCTCTCCCGAGGCCATGAAGATTGAGGTCAACAAGGCCTACAAACGCCGCATGAATCGGGAAAAGCGGAAGCAGGAGCGCATCGACCTGGCCCCCGCCGTGGCGGCCCAGCCCAAGAGCCGCACCATTCACTATGACAATGTGAAATCCGCCAAGGCAGAGGAGATTGTCCTGGCGCAATGCCTGACAGACCCCGCCATGATGGACGAGACCGAGAATCTAAAGCCGGAGGAATTTTCCTCTCCCTTGCTGGGCCGGGTATTCGACCAACTGCGGCAGCAGAGCCGCCAGGGCCTCGCCCCCGGCATTGCGGGACTGACGGACTTTACGGGGGAGGAAATGGCCCATATTGCCGGGATTTTGCAGCGAAATGGTGGCCCGGCCTCCGAACAGGCGCTTCACGACAGCATCCAGGTGATCCGGCAGATGCATGAATTTAAGTCGGCCAGTACAGACAGCACAAATGATACGCTGATGGAATTGTATCGGAAACTACAGGAAAGCAAAGGAATCAAAGCATGACTGAGACGATGGATAAAGAAAAAGATGGTGTCATCCCCGTTCCCAGGGATGAGGACGATATCCGGCAGTACCTGCGGGAAATCCGGGAGATTCCCCGGCTGACCCCGGAAGAGGAGCGGGAGCTTGCCCGCCGCTGCGCCCAGGGGGACGAAGAGGCCATTCGAAAGATGGTCAATGCCAATCTGCGTCTGGTGGTGTCTGTGGCCAAGGAGTATTCCGGCCGGGGTGTGCCGCTGCTGGATCTGATCCAGGAGGGCAGCATCGGCCTGTTGGCAGCCGCCCGGAAGTTTGACTATACCCGGGACCTTCGCTTTTCCACCTATGCCACCAAATGGATTCGCCAGGGCGTGACCCGGTGCCTGCTGAACCACGCGGGCGCCATCCGCGTCCCGGTCCATACGGCGGAGCGGATGCGCAAGGTCCAGGCGGCCCAGGCGGTGCTGCGCCAGGAGCAGGGCACGGAGCCCACGGCGGAGGAAATCGCCGCCCGGGTGGATATGCCCAAGGAAAAGGTGGCGGAGCTATTGCAGCTTTCCCCGGATGTCTGCTCTCTGGACGTGCCTGTGGGGGACGAGGACAAGAGCAGCTTCGGTAACCTTTTAGAGGACCTGGAGGCCCCCCAGCCCCAGGAGGAGCTGGTCCGCAAGGAGCTGAACGACGCCATCGACCGCCTGCTCTCCAATCTGACCGAGCGGCAGCGGACCATTCTGCGGCTGCATTTCGGCATGGAGGACGGCGTCTGCCACTCCCTGGAGGAGATCGGCCAGAAGCTGGGCATCTCCAAGGAGCGGGTGCGCCAGGTAGAAAAACAGGCCATGGACAAGCTCCAGGCCATGGGTACGAGCATGGGATTGGAGGATTTTCTGGAATGAATACATTGGATTTTTCCTTTGACGACAGCCCCTGGGAGCGGTTCCTGGCGGGCAGGCAGCCGGGGGATACGGTAAACGCCGCCCACTTCCTGACCCTGCTGGAGCAGGAGACGGAGGAGGCCGTGGAGGACGCCTTTGCGGCCCTGGAGGCCAAGAAACTGCTGCTGGATATCTCCCAGCTGCCGGTGAAGCACCACCAGGGCCAAGCGGCCCTGCGGCTGCGGCAGGAGGCGGAGCTGGCGCAGCACGGCATGGATGTGTCCGGCCTGAGCGAGACCGACCCGCTGCGGCTCTACCTGGAGGAGATCGCCCAGATTCCCCTTGGGGAGGATGAAGCCTCTCTGGCGGAGCAGGCCGCCCAGGGCCAGGAGCGCGCCGCAGAAAAGCTCATGAATCTGGGATTGCACCGAGTGGTGGAAATTGCCAGGGAATACGCCGGCTGCGGGGTGCTGCTGATGGACCTTTTGCAGGAGGGCGGACTGGCCCTCTGGCAGGCCATCGGCACAGAGGACTATTTTGCTCGCCGGGACAGCGCCATTCGGGCCGCCATGGCCCGGGCGGTGACCTTGCAGGCCCGGGCCAACGGCGTGGGCCAGAAGCTGCGCCAGGCCATGGAGGACTACCGGGCGGTGGACGAGCGGCTGCTCTCGGAGCTGGGCAGAAACCCCACCCTGGAGGAGATCGCTCTGGAAATGCACATGACCCCTGAGGATGCCGACACGGTGCGCCGCGTCCTGGAGGATGCCAGGATGCTCCAGCGGGCCACGGCGCCCAAGGAGGAGGAAGCAACCGAGGAGGAGAACCAGGCCGTGGAGGATACGGCCTATTTCCGGATGCGCCAGCGCATTGCAGAGCTGCTGAGCGTGTTGCCCCAGGAGGATGCAAAGCTTCTGACTCTGCGCTATGGCCTGGAAAAGGGCCTGCCCATGACACCCGAGGAGACCGGCAAGGCCCTGGGCCTGACGGTAGACGAGGTGGTGCAGCGGGAGGCAAAGGCACTATCTCTCCTGCGGGAAGAAAAATAAAGGCGGCAGCTTAGCCGGGAAATGAGGAAACATATGGGAAAGAAAATTTCTGTGGCCATCGATGGCCCTGCCGGTGCAGGCAAGAGCACCATTGCCCGCCGTCTGGCGGGGGAGCTGGGCTTCCGCTATGTGGATACCGGGGCCATTTACCGCACCGTGGCCTATTTTATGGACCTGTGGGGTGTGAGCCCCAAGGATGTGGACGGGGTGAACCGCTATATCGACGAGCTGACCGTCGGCATTGAATACGATGACGAGGGCGTGCAGCATATGCTCATGAACGGCATGGACGTGACGGGGGACATCCGCACACCGGAGATCTCCCAGAAAGCCAGCCTCATCTCCGCCCACGCCGTTGTCCGGGATATGCTGCTGGATATGCAGCGGAATATGGCGGAAGAATATGATGTGGTCATGGACGGCCGGGACATCGGCTCCGTGGTGCTGCCCAAGGCCACGGTGAAGATCTTCCTCACGGCTTCTCCCGAGGTCCGGGCCAAGCGGCGCTATCAGGAGCTGCTGGAAAAGGGCCAGAAGGCAAGCTACGAGCAGGTGCTCATGGACGTGCAGCAGCGGGACTACCAGGACACCCATCGGGACATCGCCCCCCTGAAGATGTGCCGGGACTCCGTGAAGGTGGATACCTCTGAAATGGACCTGGAGCAGTCCGTGGCTGCCATCCGGAAGATCGTAGAGGAGAAGATTTCCCGATGAGTGTAAGCGTTGCCAAAAGCGCCGGGTTCTGCTTCGGCGTCAGCCGGGCGGTGGAGCTGGTCCAGTCCTCCGCCGCAGCGGGAAAGCGCACCGTGACCCTGGGGCCGATCATTCACAATCGCCATGTGGTGGAGGCCTTCCATCAGGCGGGGGTCGGGGTCATCGATTCTCCGGAGGAGGCAAACCCGGGCGATACCGTCATCATCCGCTCCCACGGCGTGGGCCGGGAGGTCTATGCCCGGCTGGAGGCCCGGGGGGCCGAGATCGTGGATGCCACCTGTCCCTTTGTCAAGCGCATCCATGGCCTTGTCAGCAGGGCGGAGGAGGAGGGGCGGCTTCCCATCATCATCGGCACGCCCACCCACCCCGAGGTGGAGGGCATTGCCGGCTGGTGCACCGCCTGCAAGATTTTTGATAGTGCAGATTCACTAAAAAAATGGGTCATGGAAGAAAGAATTGCTGCGGACTTGCCAATTTGCATGGTTTGCCAGACAACTTCCACGGAAAATTTGTGGAAATTATGCAGAAATTTTGCAAAAAAACAGTTTACTAACTTGAAAATTTTTGATACAATATGTAAAGCGACTGAGGATAGGCAAACCGAGGCGGCGCAGCTGAGCCGCCAGAGCCAGGCTATGGTTGTGGTTGGAGATGCGAAAAGCTCCAATACCGGCCGACTTGCCATGATTTGCCGCGAATACTGCGACCGTGTAGCTCTTGTTGACGATGCCAGCGAACTGGAGCCCGCGTTTTTCGCCGGTATCACTGATGTTGGAATCACGGCTGGTGCGTCCACACCGGCGTGGATTATAAAGGAGGTCAACAAGACTATGAGCGAAATTACCAATGTTGAGGCTGTACAGGAGGAGAACTTTGCAGAGCTTCTCGAGCAGTCCATTAAGACTTTAAATACAGGAGATAAGGTTATCGGCACCGTTACCGGAATCGGCAATACCGAAATCCAGGTAGACCTGGGCACCAAGCATGCCGGTTACATTCCTTATGACGAAGTCAGCAACGATCCTTCCGTGAAGCCCGAGGATATTCTGCACGTCGGCGACCAGATCGAGGTCTTCGTCGTTCGCGTCAACGATCAGGAGGGCACCGTGCAGCTGTCCAAAAAGAAGCTGGACGGCCTGAAGGTATGGGACGAGATGGCTGATTATGTGGAGAACAAGACCACCATCGACGCCGTCATCACCGAAGAGAACAAGGGCGGCCTGGTTGCCAATGTGAAGGGCATCCGCGTCTTCATTCCCGCTTCTCAGTCCGGCGTTTCCAAGGGCGGCGATATGTCCGCTATGGTTGGCAAGCCCGTTCAGCTGAAGATCACCGAGGTCAATCGTGCCCGCCGCCGCGCCATCGGCTCCATCCGTGCCGTAAACGCTGAGACCCGCAAGGCTGCTCAGGAGAAGATCTGGAGCGAGATCGAGGTTGGCAAGAAGTACCACGGCGTTGTGAAGTCTTTGACTTCTTATGGTGCTTTCGTGGACATCGGCGGTGTGGACGGCATGGTTCATGTTTCCGAGTTGAGCTGGAACCGCATCAAGACTCCCGCTGACGTTGTCAAGGTTGGCGACGAGATCGATGTTTACGTCATTTCCTTCGACCCCGAGAAGCACAAGATTTCTCTGGGCTACAAGACCGCTGAGATGAACCCCTGGAACCAGTTCATGACCAACTATGCTGTTGGTGATGTTGTGGATGCCAAGGTTGTGAAGCTGATGACCTTCGGTGCTTTCGCAGAGATTCTGCCCGGCGTTGACGGCCTGATCCACATTTCCCAGATTGCTGATCGCCGCATCGGCAAGCCCGAGGACGTTCTGTCCGAGGGACAGGAGGTCAAGGTCAAGATCACCGATGTTGACGCTGAGAACAAGCGTATTTCCCTGTCCATCCGTGCTCTGCTGGAGGACGGCGAGGACGCCGAGTAAGCTTTCCTGAACACCGTACCGGGGTAGATTCTACCCCGGTATTTTGCAATATCGCTAACGTAAACTCCAAATGATTCCGATCGTAGGGACGAAAGAGGGGTGTTACGTGCCGCTCCCGCCCGGCACGCCCCCCTTGGTGTAGCTTTGACGGTATTACAATATTTTGACAACCACCTCAGAAAGGATGTTCATTCCATGGTCAAACACATTATTCTGTTCACCCTGAAAGAAGACGCCGACAAGCCCGCCGTGATTGCTGCGGCCCAGGCGGCGCTGCTGCCTTTGGTCGGCCAGATCCCCGGCCTTACCAAGATGGAGGTGAAGCCCTGCTTCTGCGGCCCGGACTTTGTGCTCTATTCCGAGTTCGACAGCCGGGAGGCTCTGAATGGCTACGCCGATCACCCCCTGCACGTGGAGGCCAAGTCCCACTTCTTCCCCTGGGTGGCCTCCAGAATGCCTGCGGACTACGAAGTATAAGGAGAAAAATACCATGAAAGCAATTGTAACCGTTGTAGGTCAGGACCGGGTGGGGATTATTGCCGCCGTCTGCTCCAAGCTGGCCGAGTTCAATGTCAATGTGCTGGATATCAGCCAGACCGTTATGCAGGGGTATTTTACCATGATGATGGCAACGGAGGTTTCTTCCTGCAATGTCCCCCTGGCAGAGCTAGCCCAGAGGATGGACGAGCTGGGCGTTCAGATGGGGCTGTCCATCCGGGTTCAGCGGGAAGACATTTTCCAGTCCATGCACCGGATTTGAGGAGACGCCATGCTGGATCAAAACGACATTCTGTCCACCCTGGACATGATCGACAATCAGCACCTGGATATCCGGACCATCACCATGGGCATCAGCCTTCTGGACTGTGCCGATCCGGACCTGTCCGTCTGCTGCAAAAAAATCTATGACAAGATCACCCGCTGTGCCAAGGACCTGGTCCGTGTGGGCCGGGAGATCGAGGCGGAGTTCGGCATTCCCATTGTCAATAAGCGCATTTCCGTCACCCCCATTTCTCTGGTGGCCGCTGCCTGCCAGACAGAAAGCTATGTGGAAATTGCCAAGACATTGGATGCAGCTGCGAAAACCTGCGGCGTCAACTTCATCGGCGGCTTCTCCGCCCTGGTGCAGAAGGGCGCCACCAAGAGCGACTGGAAGTTGATCCGCTCCATCCCCGAGGCCATGGCCTCCACGGATATGGTCTGCGCCAGCGTCAACGTGGGCTCCACCAAGGCCGGCATCAATATGGACGCCGTGGCCGAGATGGGCCGCATCGTCAAAAAAACCGCCGAGCTCACCCGGGACAAGGACTGCCTGGGCTGCGCCAAGCTGGTGGTGTTTGCCAACGCCGTGGAGGATAACCCCTTCATGGCCGGTGCCTTCCACGGCGTGGGGGAGCCGGAGTGCGTCATCAATGTGGGTGTTTCCGGCCCCGGGGTTGTGTACCACGCCCTGCAGAGCGTCAAGGGCCAGCCCTTCGACGTGGTGGCCGAGACCGTGAAGAAGACCGCATTCCGCATTACCCGCATGGGTCAGCTGGTGGGCGTAGAGGCCTCCCGCCGCCTGGGTGTGCCCTTTGGCATTGTGGACCTGAGCCTGGCCCCCACCCCTGCCATCGGCGACAGTGTGGCGAGAATCCTGGAGGAGATGGGCCTCGAAACCTGCGGCACCCACGGCACCACCGCAGCCCTGGCCCTGCTGAACGACGCTGTGAAGAAGGGCGGCGTGATGGCCTCCAACCATGTGGGCGGCCTGTCTGGCGCTTTCATCCCCGTGTCTGAGGACGAGGGTATGATCGCCGCCGCCGAGAAGGGCACCCTGGTCCTGGACAAGTTGGAGGCCATGACCTGCGTCTGCTCCGTGGGCCTGGATATGATCGCCGTTCCCGGGGACACCACCGCTTCCACCATCTCCGCCATCATCGCCGACGAGGCGGCCATCGGCATGGTCAATTCCAAGACCACCGCCGTGCGCATCATCCCCGCCCTGGGCAAGGGGGTAGGGGATCAGGTGGAAATGGGCGGATTGCTGGGCAGCGCCCCCGTTATGCCGGTTCATCCCGAAAGCAGCGAGGCGTTTATCGCCCGGGGCGGCCGCATCCCCGCCCCCCTGCAAAGCCTGAAAAACTGATTTTTCCCCAATGCCTCCGGCCATCCGCTGGAGGCATTCTTAATATTCCGTTCTTTTGAAACCGGGATTGCAAATTGCCGAAAAGAATGTATAATGGATAAAAACAAGAGAGGAAGAGGATTATGGGAATTGTAATCATGGGTGCTGTGTTCGTGGATATCAAGGGATATCCTGACGGCAATTATATTCCTGCCGGGCGCAATGCCGGGCGGGTGGAGCAGATTTACGGCGGCGTGTCCCGGAACGTCACGGAGGACATTGCCAACTGTGAGCTGCGGCCCACTTTTCTGAGTCTGGTGGACGATACCGGCACGGGGCTGGATGCGATCCGCAAGCTGCAAAACCACAAGGTGGACACCCGCTATGTCCGCCAGGTCCCGGACGGCATGGGCACCTGGCTGGCGGTGTTTGACAACGAGGGCGATGTGGTGGCTTCCATCTCCAAGCGCCCCAACCTGATGCCCATTCTGGATATTCTGGAGGAAAACGGAGACGAAATTTTCTCCCAGGCAGACAGCATCGTCATCGAGGTGGATATGGACAAGGCCATTGTCAAGAAGACCCTGGCCCTTGCCAAAAAGTATAGGAAGCCTGTGTTCGGCGTGGTTGCCAATATGAGCATCGGCCTGGAGCGCCGGGACTTTCTGAAAGAGCTTTCCGCCTTCGTGTGCAACAGCCAGGAGGCGGGGCTGCTGTTCTGCACGGATTTCTCCGGGCTGACGCCGGAGGAGCTGGCAGATGTGATCTCCGAAAAGGTCATCCAGGCCAGAATCCCCAAGCTGGTGGTTACCGTGGGCTCCCAGGGGGCTGTTTATGCCGATATGGACGGGGACAAGGGCGTTTGCCCTGCCAGAGCCGTGGAGGTGAAGGACACCACCGGCGCCGGGGACTCCTTCTGCGCCGGTTTGGCCGTGGGCCTGACCTACGGAAAGAGCCTGCGGGAGGCCTGCGAGATCGGTACCCACTTGGCCGCTTCCGTCATTGTCACCACGGAGAATGTCTGCCCCCGGTTTCTGCCGAGAGAGCTGGGACTGGATATCGACGTAGCCGATTGAGCCATGGACTACAAACGGGTTTTAACGGTTCAGGATCTGTCCTGTCTGGGCCAGTGCTCCGGCAGCGTGGCACTGACGACCCTTTCCGCCTTTGGCTGCGAGACCTGTCTGCTGCCTACGGCGCTGCTGTCCACCCATACGGCCTTTGAAAAGCCCTATGTGCGCCAACTGACGGACAGTATTGCCCCCATCGCCGACCATTGGAGGCAGGAGGGCATCCGCTTTGATGCAATTTTGACAGGCTATCTGGGAGTTGCGGGAGATGCTGCTCTTGTCCTGGCATTGATAGAGGATTTGCTCATTCCCGGCGGTCTGTGCGTTGTTGACCCGGCCATGGCAGACGGCGGAAAATTTTATTCCGGCCTGGATGAAGCCTACGGGGCGGAGATGAAGAAGCTCTGCACCCGGGCGGATGTGCTGCTGCCCAATCGAACGGAGGCCGCTTTCCTGACCGGCCTGCCGGAGGATTCCTCGGCAGAGGAGCTGCTGGAAGCGCTTCCCCAGGAAAATGTCATTCTGACCGGCTGCGTTTCCACGCCGGAGGAAACCGGCTTTCTGGTCAAAGAGGGAAAGACTTTCCGGGAGTACCGGCAGCCCAGAGTTCCGGGACGGTATTTTGGTACAGGGGACCTGTTCGCCGCTGTGCTTACCGGAAAGCTTTTGCAGGGAGCAGTCCTTTGGGATGCGGCCTGCATGGCCGCAGAGTTTGCGGCGAAAGCGGTAAAGCTGACCTATGAAACGGACAATCGCAGCTACGGCCTGAAATATGAGCCGTTGCTGCACACCTTGGGAGATGAAGTATAATGGCCTGGTATGAGGAAGCTGTTTTTTACCATATTTATCCCTTAGGCCTCACCGGGGCACCGGAAAAGAACGACTATAGCGCGCCGGAGTCCCGTCTGCGCGCTCTGTGGCCGTGGGTGGACCATATCCAGGCTCTTGGCTGCAATGCCCTGTATATTGGCCCACTGTTTCAGTCCGTGGGCCATGGCTACGAGACTACGGACTATTTTACCCTGGACAGCCGCCTGGGCACCAATGAAGACCTGAGAGCATTTTTGAAATTTTGCCATGAAAAGGGCGTTCGTGTGGTTCTGGACGGAGTTTTTAACCATGTGGGCCGGGACTTTTTCGCGTTCCGGGATTTGCTGCAAAACCGGGAGAATTCCCGCTATCGGGACTGGTTCTGCAATGTGCGCTTTGACCGGGACAACAGCTTCCACGACGGCTTTTCTTACGAAAACTGGGGCGGCTATGACCTGCTGGTGAAGCTGAACCAGGGCAATCCCGAAGTGCGGCAGCATCTTCTGGATGCCGTGGACTTCTGGATCACGGAATTCGACATCGACGGCATTCGCCTGGATGCGGCGGATGTGCTGGATTTTGGTTTTATGGCGGCGCTGCGCAGCTTTACGGACAGCCGGAAGGGGGGCTTCTTCCTCCTGGGCGAGGTCATCCACGGGGATTATGGTCGCTGGCTTGCCCCGGGAATGCTCCACTGCGTCACCAACTACCGCCTGCATAAGGCACTGTACTCCGGCCACAACGACCACAATTATTTCGAAATCGCCCACACGGTCCGGGAAACCAGCCGCTGGAAGCTCTACAACTTTGTGGACAATCACGATGTGGCCCGCATTGCCTCCAAGCTCAGCGCAAAGGCCAATTTCCTGCCGGTCCATGTGCTGCTGTATACCCTGCCGGGGATTCCCTCAGTGTACTATGGCTCGGAATTCGGCATCGAGGGAAAAAAGGAACGCTGGTCAGACCGGAATCTGCGGCCGGAGCTGCACCTGGAGGATTTCCGGGGAAATGCCCAGGCAAAGCTGATTGCGTCCCTGGGCTGCCTGCGCAGGGCTCTGCCAGAGCTTTCCTATGGCGGCTATGAGGAGCTGACGCTGACCAATGAAACCTTTGCCTTTGCCAGGAGTCTGGACGGGAAGCGGACCGTTGTCACTGTGAACAATGCCAATACGCCAAAGGAAATGCCCATGGAGCCCGGTTCCCGAGGTGCGCTTCTGGGTTTGCGGGCAGAAAATGGGCAGGTGACCCTGCCGCCCCATTCCGGGGAAATCTGGGTGGAGGCGGGAAGAGAACTGACCGTCCCGGCCCCCATAAAAATCACCTTCTGCCAGCCGGAACCGAAAGTCCCGCAGGAAGAGAAGCCTGCCATGGAGCCATGCGCAGCGCAGAAGCCCTATGAAGAAATGACGGTGGAGGAGCTCCAGGGGGCCATTCTTGCCAAGCTCGCCGCAAATGGCCCGCTGACGGACCGAATGCGCCGGGAGGTGGCGGAAAACATCTACCGGGATTCTCTGCTGAACTGGGTCAAGAGTTTTCGATAAAAGAATATCTGCGGGGCCTGACCGCCCCGCAGACGAAAAAAGGAAAAATAAGGGATTGACATTTCCGTAAAACTATGTTAATATATCTGAGCTGTCAGGGAACAGCAAGTGAATATCCGGGTGTGGCGAAGTTTGGTATCGCGCTTGAATGGGGTTCAAGAGGCCGCTGGTTCGAATCCAGTCACTCGGACCAAACGCAGGAGTCAGTAGCTCCTGCGTTTTCTTGTTTTGTAAAATAGGTTCCCGATTCGAACCCATTGGATGAAACCTAAATTCCCGTAAAATTAACCAGCGAATTTTTTTCTTGATGATTATGTTCAAAATTATATTCGTTTTGTGGCTTGCTCAGAACTTTTTGACGACTTGTCGAATGCGTTGTATGTGTTAATTAAATATACAATTATTATCGAGGCATTAGAAGAAATTTCTAATTTTCATGCGAAATAACCAGCACTCTAATGCCAATATATATGAGAAAATAAAACTTTTAAGAGCGTGTATATGGTAAAAAACGCCGGAATTTAGGCTGGATGAAACCTAAATTCCCGAAAAATTATCCTTCACTTCCAATATAGTTCTGAATCAAACATTTTTCGCAAATTGCAAGTTCAAGTTAGACACCCAGCGGTAGAAAAATTGGTTCCATCTTAGCCACAGTTTTGGTTGAAGCGTCAGATTCAACCCAAATTGGGGCTTCCGCAGCCGCTTAGGCTGCGCAAACAATGTCAAGGAATGCTTCAAAGAGTTCTTCTGGAGTGCAGTACCCCAGATTCTTCCTCGGAAGGCTGTTAAGGGCATCTGCTGCCCAGAGGATATCCTCCTCAGAGAAATTCTCAATGGAGATTCCCTTGGGGACATATCGCCGAAGCAACCCATTGTGACGCTCATTCTGTGCTCGTTCCCAGGAAGTGTAGGGATGCGCAAAGTAGACCTTTGTTCCGTACTTCTCAATCTGAGCGAAATCCGCAAATTCAGCTCCGTTGTCTACCGTGATAGTCTTAAACACCTGGCTGAATTTCTCACCGAATTCCTCATGGAGTCTCTCCATAGCGGTGTTCACTGCCTCGCTGGTCTTTCCGGGAATACGAATCGCAATGTAGTTCTGCGTTTTCTTTTCCAGAAGCGTCAGAATCACAGACTCTTTGCCGTTGCGTTTGCCTACAACGGTATCACCTTCCCAATGGCCTTCCTCGGTTCGGGAATCTACAATTTCTGGCCGCTCATCAATGCTTGTTCCATACACTTTCTTTCGTTTTACGGGACTTTTATGATGCTTTTTCCGTTTTATTGCTTCGGGAAGTTCCAAGATGTTGAGGGACAAATTGCCGCCCCATACCTCATTGTAAAGGGTTTTGGTGCAGACCATCTTCTCTTCCGGGAAGAGCTTGTTCTTGCGGGCATAACCGACACAAGCATCAATAGACCACTTTTCCGTACGCACTTGCGTGACGACCCACTGAACAAATGACGTACACTTGTCAATGCGGTGCGGCTTGTGGCTATTCTTTCTGTTTTCCTTGTACACAGCGTCCCCACGCTTTGCGCTATAACTGGGAGCACGGCCCCGACTGCCCGTTCTGGGCGGTGTACCGCGCTTTAGTTCATTGGAAATGGTGCTGGGTGCGCAATGCAGGTATCGAGCAATCGCCCGATTGGAGTGTCCCAGTTTCTTCATAGCCTGAATCGCTCCACGATCTTCCATGGTTAAATGCGTTCCGGGCTTGCGTTCTGCTCCATTTGTGGTATACTGAGTGTGATCCATAGTGATTACCTCTGGTGAATGGTGTTGGGGAACTTCATTCTACCACATTGGAAGTCACTATGGATTC
>CAMFMO010000023.1:0-41445 GCA_945963595.1 uncultured Clostridia bacterium
GGCTCGAACCTGTGACCTCCTGCTTGTAAGGCAGATGCTCTCCCAGCTGAGCTATGCTCCCGAATTTGGCCGTCGCTTCCGACTGGTCATCAGCGACAAGACGTATTATACAGGAAAGCCAACGTTTTGTCAAGCAAATTTTGCCTTTTTTTCAAAAAACTTTTTATTCTGTGAAACGGCGGTTTTTCCGCCGTTTCACAAAGAAAATCAAATTTTCTTCAAAAGTTCCTGAATATCCTCCGGTGTGAAGGTATAAACCGTATCGCAGAACTGGCACTCCACCGGGAATGCCTTTCCCTCCCGGGCAATGTCCCCCAGCTCTTCCCGGCCCAGGCTGATGAGCGCCTGCTCCACCCGGTCCCGGGTGCAGTAGCACTTATAAGACACGGGAACCGTCTCCATAAATACCACACCCAGATCACCGCAGACCTGCCCCAGAATATCCTCCGGAGTCATGCCGCTTTCCAGCATGGGCGTCACGGCACCGGCACGCTGAATTCCGGCTTCCAGCTTATCGATGATCTCATCCGGGGCCCCGGGCAAAAGCTGGATAAGGTATCCCCCGGCGACCTTGACGCTGTGGTCCCGGTCCACCAGCACCCCCAGAGCGCAGGCTGTGGGCACCTGCTCACTCTGAACAAAGTAAGCCGTCACATCGTCACCGATCTCGCCGGATACCAGCTGCACGGAGCCGATATAAGGCTCCTTCATCTGCAGGTCCCGGATCACCGTCAGAGTGCCGTCTGTGCCCACTGTGGCCCCCACGTCCAGCTTGCCGGGGTATTTCTCCACCAGGGGCACATTGGGCTCTGTGACGCAGCCACGGACGTTGCCCACGGCATCGGAGACCACGGTAATGGTCCCGATGGGGCCGCCGCCCCGAATCTGCAAGGTCATGGACCCGTTTTCCACCTTCTGCATATTGCCCATCATGGATGCCGCCGTCAGAGCCCGTCCGAAAGCCGCTGTAGCATTGGGGGTGGTCTTCTGAATCTGCGCACCCCGGCGCACAAGCTCTGTGGAGCAGATGGCTGCAACCTTCACAAAGCCATCCATGCTCATACCGCGAACCAGATAATCGCTCATTTGATAATTCCCTTTCTTGCTTTGATATAAATACGCTGCTCTCCCGCCTCAGGAGGGGCCATGCGGCAGTCGCCATAGACGGCGATTTTGGTAAAGCCCGCCTGCTTTAAGTAGTCTACCAGTGTTTCCGCAGAGTAGGCGTACTCCCGGTGCTCCTCAAAAGAGCGGCTCCAGAGCTTTCCCTGCCGCTGGAACAGGTCCATGCCATAGGAGCAGATGTTGGTCTGCCGGTCAAATTCCCCCCGCCAGACGCAGTAAACATCGTCATCCTCATCCAGGAATACCTGCCCATCCATAGCGCGGAGCTTTTCCGGGGTGTTCACATCGAAGATAAAGATTCCGCCGGGATTTAAGGCCCGGTACACCCGCCGAATGGCTTCCCGGCAGTTTTTGGGCTCGGTGATATAGTCCAGGCTGTCCAGCGCGCACACAGCCAGATCTACAGCCCGGGGCAGGGTCAGCCGCTCCAGACGCTGGCAGGAAAAGAAGGGCCGGGGCATCAAGTCCATGGTCTTCTGCTGTGCCATAGTCAGCATTTCCTCGGACATATCCACCCCGGTGGTGTGTATGCCCATGCGGGCCAGAATCGCAGTCACAGAGCCCGTGCCGCAGGCCAGATCCACCGCCGTCCTGGGGTGCAGGCCCTCCGCCGCGAGAATCTGCCGGTAAAAGGCCACCGTGGCCTCATAGTCCACATCGTTGGTCAGGCGGTCATAGCTGACCGCCAGCGCTTTGTACGCGTTCATACTGCCTCCATATACTCAGAAGGGGCGGCTGACAGCCGCCCCTGAGTTCTTTTTATCGCTTAAAGATGCTGAAGATTTCATCGATATCGCTGATATCGCCGGACTTCACAGGCTTCTGGGTTCCGGCCAGAGGTGCGCCGATATCATCGGCGGGGGTCACAGCGGCAGAAGCCTTGGGCGCGAAGGTGCCATCGGCATTCTCAAAGCCGGTTGCAATGACGGTAACCCGCATCTCATCCTGGCAATCCTCGGAGAAGGTTGCACCGAAGATAATGTTTGCCTCAGGATTTGCAGCTTCCTGCACAATTCCGGCAGCAGTCTCCACATCGTCCAGAGTCATCTCGGCAGAGCCGGTGATGTTAATCAGGACGCCGGTAGCACCGTTGATGGAGGTCTCCAGCAGGGGGCTGGAAACGGCAGCGGTTGCGGCCTGCTCGGCCTTCTCCCGACCGGAAGCGGTGCCAACGCCCATATGGGCCCGGCCTGCGGACTTCATAACGGCGGAAACGTCCGCAAAGTCCAGATTGATGATCACGTTCTTGGAGAAGCCCACCAGCTCGGAAATGGAGGTAACGGCCTGCTTCAGCACATCGTCCGCAATGCCGAAGGCATTGGCAAAGGTAATCTTCTGGTCGGTGACGTATTTCAGCCGATCATTGGGGATGATGATCAGGGAGTCCACCTTACCCTTCAGGTCGGCAATACCCTGCTCGGCCTGACGCATCCGGTTGGCTCCCTCAAACTTGAAGGGCTTGGTCACAACGCCCACGGTGAGGATTCCCGCCTCATGGGCCAGCTCTGCTACAATAGGTGCCGCGCCGGTGCCGGTGCCGCCGCCCATACCGGCGGTGATGAACACCATGTCCGTCCCTTCCAGGACCTGTGCCAGAGCGGAACGGCTCTCCTCAGCGGACTTCTTGCCGATCTCGGGCTTGGAGCCTGCGCCCATGCCGTTTGTCAGCTTCTCGCCGATCTGCACCTTATTCTTGCAGACAGACTTGTTCAGGTCCTGCTTATCCGTATTCACGGCCACAAATTCCACGCCGTTGACACCGGATTCGATCATCCGGTTGATAACATTATTGCCTGCGCCGCCGACACCGATCACCTTGATCTTAACGACGCGATCCTGAATGGTTTCAGACATACATTCTTTCCTCCTATGTATCTTTTTGCAGTTTGAGCCCGACCGCTTCTGCATAATATCCGAATCGTACCTTTCTATTTTAGCTTGTTCTGGGTGATAGGTCAATAGAAAATCTTCGAAATCCACAAAAAATTCATGGAATTCTTTTGGAAAGCCCCCGCTTAGGAGCTGAATGGTGTTAAGACCACCTGATTCTCCCGGATGGTAAAGCTCACGTCCAGAATACCGGTGGTGTAATCCGCCATCTGCAAAATGGCATCGTACATACAGGCAATCTTATAGTTCAGCGGGTGCACCGTATCCGTGCCATCGCCCAAATTCACCTGATACTGGGTGCCGTACCAGAGCACAATGTCATCAAGATACGTCACATCAATGCTGGCAATGGAACCTACAATATCGTTGTCCTCCATAGCCACCAGAATTTGCAGCACAACATCCAGCTTCTCCGCACCGGTGACCACCGTTGAAGCAACCGTCGGCAGCGTCGTTTCCTCCGCAGTGGCATCCATTCCCTCTGTGCTCTCCAGGGGCGCTGCCGAGCGTTCCGTTGCAACGCCGATCTGGCCCACCGCAGGGTCCGTCAGCGTCACGCCGACAATCTGGGTATAATTGCTGGCCGTGGAATTATTGGCCATTTCGGTGATCTTTCCATCGGAATTCATCAGCCACCAGATGCCTGTATCGTCCTGAATGGCATAAACGACGCCGTCTTCCTTTATTTCAATATTAACCGTATCCGGTAGTTTTATTCCAATTCTAACACTTTTTACATATGGGAGCTTTGCCCGAATCTGGCTGGCGGCGCGGGCACGGCTGAAGGTCAGCAGATTGTCCCCCTCCGTAATGCCGGATGCCTCCTGAATGGAATAGGGGCTGTACACCGAAGTACCGGAAACCGTAATGACCTTGACCTTAAAGAACACGGAAAGGCCGATCATGAATGCCGCTACCACCGCAAGCACGGTGATGAGCTGGACTATCAGCCGATCCCGGTTGAAGGACGCAGGCTGCGTATAGATCACGGCAGGAGTATTGAACACATTCTGCTTTCTGCGGCGCTTTTCCGCATCCGCCGCCCGGCGCTCCTTGCGCTGCTTGGCAAGATCGGAATTCTCTGCAAAGCTGTCCTTGCTGTAGCGGACCTTTTCATACCACTTGAGTATGGGATTCTGAGAAGAAAAGAAGGTTTTGAAATTTGTGGACCGCTGGGCTTTCCGCTTCTGGTTGGCCTTGCGGTAGGGCTGGTAGCCGGAATCCCCGGTCTTCGCCTTTGGGGCCTGCCGGCGTCGCTGGGACTCCTGGGCCTGCCGGGGCTTTTCGATCCGGGTGCTCTTGCCGTCTGTGCGGGGCCGCGAAGCAGCCTCCCGGCGCTGTGCGGTGCCTTCAGCCGACGGTTTTCGAGGCTGGGCCGGACGGGATGTCCCCGCAGGCCGCTCCTGCCGCTCTGCAGAAGGTTGGTCAGGGCGCTTTCGGGGGGCGGGGGCTGCCTCTGCCGGGCGCTTTTTCGCAGCCTCTTTTCTCGCTTCCACGGGCCGCCGGGGTCTTCCGCCCACATCGGACGCGCTCATCCGGGGGGCCGTTTTCTTTGGGTTCTGCTCCCCTGGGGTCCGGCTATTCTCGTTTGTATCCATGCTATGTTCCTCCGGGCCTTACTCAGGCCTTGGTCAGTTCCTCAACAATGTCGCAGATGCGCTGGGTGGAATCGACCCGCGCCATGGTCTTCAGGGTCTTGCTCATGTTCTCCCGTCTCTCCGGATCAGCCAGCAGGCGGCCAATTTCATCAAAGAGTACCTGGGCGGTGCAGTCCTTTTCCACAATGGTCACCGCAGCGTTCTTATCGGACAGCACCCGAGCGTTGCGCTCCTGGTGATTGTTCGTCACATTGGGCGAAGGGATCAGGATGCTGGGTGTGCCGGAAACAGCGATCTCATTGCAGGTCGCCGCGCCGGAACGGCTGATGACGATGTCCGCAGCGGCCATCTCCACAGGCATATCATAGATATACTCCCGCATATCGATGCTGGAGGTGTGGGGCAGGTCCAGTCCATCCTTCCGGAGCAGCTCCGGCATCCATTCCCAGCCGAAGCCGCCGGTGGCATGGATATGGTGGAAGGGATAGCCCGCCTCCTTTTCCAGGCACATGAGCTCAGCCATAATCTCATTCATATGCTTTGCGCCCAGGCTTCCGAAGGCAGACAGCACCACAGGCTTGTCCCCCAGCCCCAGCTTCTCCCGGGCAGCCTTTTTGTCACCGTACAGGAATCCCTCCTGGACCGGCATTCCAACCACTTCTACCTTCTCGGGATGGTCGTAGTATTTTACGCTTTCCTCAAAGGCCACCAGCACCCGGCTGGCCCGATTGGCAATCATCTTGGTGGTGACACCGGGCACCGCGTTGGACTCGTGGACGCAGGTGGGAATGCCCATCTTGCTGCCGGCATACAGGGCCGGGAAACTGGCATAGCCGCCGGTGCCGATGACCACATTGGGCTGAAACTCCCGAAAAATCTTCTTACAGGCACTGACGGCCTGCAAAACGCAGTTGACTGCGTGGATATTCTGCTTCAGGCCTGCCAGGCTCTTTTTGCGGCTCAGGCCGGAACCCGGAAGGGTCCGCAGCTCGTAGCCCGCCTGGGGCACCAGCTTTTCTTCCATATGCCCAACGGCACCGATAAACAGCACCTTGCAGTTCGGATCGCGCCGCCGCATTTCATTGGCGATGGCAATGGCAGGATTGATATGTCCGGCGGTACCGCCGCAGGTAAAGATAAGATTCACGTATTTGCCTCCTGAATGGTTCTTTTGCGTGATATATTTAATACGATCCCCATTTCTCCCAGATTCACCGCCAGTGCCGTGCCGCCATAGGAAAAGAAGGGCAGCGCAATGCCGGTGGAGGGCAGGAGATTCGTAACGACACACAGATTCAAAATGGTCTGCACCGCAATGAGACTGATGAGTCCCGCGGCCAGAGCCGTAGAAAATCGGGTTTGTGCCTGCCGGGCGATCCAGAAGCCCCGCAGGATCAGCAGTGCAAAAAGCACCATAATGCCAACCGCACCTACGAGGCCCAATTCCTCGCAGGCAATGGCAAAGATATAGTCGTTATACTGAAAAGGCAGATAGAGGTATTTCTGTCTGCTTTTGCCAAGCCCAAGGCCAAACAGGCCTCCGGAGCCAATGGCATAGAGAGACTGCAAAATCTGATACCCCGTGTCTCCGGGGTCCAGCTCCGGGTGCCGCCAGGCAGTCACCCGGTCACCGGCGTAGCCCATCAGGCGGGTATACACCAGCAAAAACGCCGCCGCGCCCAGCGCCCCCAGCAGCAGCCACTTGGGATGGGTTCCGGCAATGTACATCATGAGGACGGCCACCATGCCCATAAGCATAATGGCGCTCAGGTGCTTTTCCAGGGCCAATGGCACTAAGATGCCCAGCAGCGCCCCGCCAAAGCCCAGAACACCCCAGCGGAAAAACCTGGTCTTCTCGCCAAAATTCTGGGTCAGCCGGGCAAGAAGCACGATCATGGCGAACTTTGCCACCTCTGAAGGCTGGAACTGGAGCCCTGCAATGTTGATCCAACGCTTCGCCCCGTTGACCTCCTGGCCGATGACCAGGACGCTCAGCAGCAGGGCAATGCTGATGAAATACAGGGGCCACGCGGCGTGATACCACACCTTGTCAGGGATCCGGCTGAAACCGTACATCGCCCCCAGCCCCAAAAGGGCGCACACGGCCTGCTTTTGCAGATAACGGGTGGTAATGGCATAGTGGGTATCGTAGGCGCTTTGGGCGGAGCTTGCGGAATACAGCACCACAAGCCCAACCGACAGCAGCAGGAGCGTCAGTGCCAGAAAAGGGAGGTCCACATTTTCGCCCTTTCGGCGGTCCTCTTTGGCAAAGAGCTTTGCTCCCGCCATACAGCGCTCCTTTCCGGAATCATTAACGGGTCAGAGAAGATATGCTGAGCCAAGCTACCAGGCACATAACGGCAGACACGGACGCGAAGGTGAGAACGATCTTTTCTTCTTTCCAGCCGCTCATCTCAAAATGATGGTGGATGGGGGCCATTTTGAACAGCCGCTTGCCATGGGTCGCCTTGAAATAGCCCACCTGCAAGATTACGGACACAGTCTCCACAATGTAGACAAAGCCCGCAAAAATCAGCACCAGGGGAATGTCCAGTGCGAAGGCCAGTCCGCAGACAACGCCGCCCATAAACAGGGAGCCGGTGTCGCCCATAAAGGCCTTGGCCGGGTGCCAGTTCAGGCGCAGATAGGCAAGCAGGCCGCCGATCATACAGGCCGGCAGCAGGGCCAGATTTTGCCGCCCCAGTGCCACAGACGCAGCCACAAAGAAAACCATGACCGGAATGGTGACCGAAGAGCTCAGGCCATCGATGCCATCGGTCAGGTTCACAGCGTTGACCGTGCCCACAATGACGAACATGGCAAACAGGACAAACAGTGCCGGATGGATATAGAACCGGAGGCCCCAGAAGGGAATGTACAGGTCGCAGGTCAGAACGCCTTCCCGGTACAGCACATACAGGAACACCGCCGAAACAGCCATTTGCAACAGTGACTTCTGAATGGCCGTCAGGCCCATGTCCCGCTTCTTCTTCACCTTGCAGTAATCGTCCAGGAAGCCCACCGCACCGAAGCAGAAGGCCAGGGCATAGACGTAGAAGGGCGTATAGTCCGTCATGCCAATGGCCAGATTGACCAGCAGACAGATCAGGGTACCCCCGATGAACATCAGGCCCATCATCAGGGGGGTTCCCGCCTTGTTGTTGTGCCAGGTGGGGCCGATGGAACGCACGGACTGGCCGGCTTTCAGTGCCCTGAGCACCGGCAGCAGGAAATGCCCCAGCAGCGCAGATACACCGCAGCAGCATGCAGCAGTTAAAAGAATTCGGATCATGCAGGATCTCCTCCGTTCAGGTCTTTTTCGTATTTCATGAAGGCCTCCAATACGCGCTCCATGTGCATACTGTGGCTGCCCTTAAACAGGATCACATCGCCGGGCTTTGCGATGCGCTGCAATTCACAGGCCAAGGCGGTCTGGTCCGTAAAGGCCTGAGCCCGCCTGTCGGGCATACCGCCCGTAATGCAGCCGCCGATTACCCGGTCGGCGCAGTCGCCATAGGCCAGGACAAAGTCCACCCGCTCAGCGGCGATTCTGCCGATGCGGTAGTGCTCCGCAGCCGCCCGGTCGCCCAGTTCCAGCATATCGCCCAGAACGGCAATTTTCCGTCCCTGCTTCTCGCCCAGAACCTTCAATGCAGCCTCCATGGACTCGGGGCCTGCATTGTAGCAGTCCTTGATCAGCGTATAGCCATAGGCCCGCAGGGTTTCCTGCCGCCCGGCCAGATTCCGGAAGGTGCGCAGTCCCTGCCGGATCTTCTCCTCCGGGACCCCAAGCTCCAGCCCCACCGCCACGGCGGCCATGGCATCGCTGACGAAATGACGGCCCTCCAGATTCATAATTACAGAGAAGCTGTTCTCCCCGTGGGTTACCCGGAACCGCAGCCCGTCCAGGGCATTGACGATCTCCCGGCACCGCACCGCACAATCCTCATCCGAACCAAAATATACAATTCTCTGCTTCGGCTTCTCACCAAGCTCCCGCAGCATCCGGTCGTCCCCGTTGAGCAGCAGGGTACCGTCCTCCGGCATTCCCTCCACGATTTCCATCTTGGCCTGACGGATTCCCGCCTGGCTGCCCAGAAATTCAATATGGGCCATGCCGATGTTCACAATCACAGCAATGTCCGGCTTTCCAATGGAGGAAAGATAAGCCATCTCCCGGAAATGGTTCATACCCATTTCCAGAACAGCCACCTCCGTATCCTCCGGCATGGCCAGAATTGCCATGGGCATACCGATGTCATTGTTGTGGTTCACCGGGGTCTTTGACGTGCGGTAGGTCTTTTCCAGCACCGCCGCAATCATCTCTTTCGTGGTGCTCTTGCCCACGGAGCCGGTGACGCCAACGACTTTCATACCAATGCGCTTCCGCTCCTCCCGGGCAATATCGCCCAGGGCCAGACGCACATCCTCTACAATAATGGCCGGATAATCCCCTACGCTATGGGTGCACAGCACAGCTGCCGCGCCCTTTTCCATAGCGGCAGGGATAAAGTCGTGACCGTCCCGGGCACCCTGCAATGCCAGAAACAGCTGGCCAGGCTGGAGGGTCCGGGTATCGTTGTTGGCACCCAGAAACTCGATATCCGCGTATTTTTCCTCTACAGTGCCGCCGCACCAGGCAGCCGCCTGCTTCAGAGATATTTTACTCATGTAGCTTCCTCAATTCCGACAGGTAAGATTGGACCTCTTCCCGTTCGTCCAGATGATACTTATGGCCATCGATTTCCTGGTAGGTCTCATGGCCCTTTCCTGCCAATACAATTATATCATCTTTTTTGCCAATGTCCATAGCGTATCTGATGGCTTTACGCCGGTCCTCTATGACAGTGTATTCTCCCATCTCCGGGGTAATTCCCTTCAGGATGTCCGCAATAATGGCCATGGGCGCCTCTGTCCGGGGATTGTCCGAAGTAATAATGGAAAAGTCCGCATTTTTGACGCCGATTTGCCCCATAATCGGCCGCTTCATAGGATCCCGGTCCCCACCGCAGCCGAAAACCGCAATGAGTCTCCCCTTGCAGAAATCCCGCACGGACAGCAAAACCTTTTCCAGGCCATCCGGCGTATGGGCATAGTCGATGAGCACGGTATAGGGCATTCCGGGGGTGGGAACCACCTCAACGCGTCCCTTGACGCCAAATACCTTTCCCAAAGCCCCGGCGCATTCCTCCAGAGAAATGCCAAGCTGCCTGGAAACGCCCAGCACCGTCAAGGCATTGTAAACCGTAAAGCGTCCGGGAATGGGCACCACAACGTGGGCCGTCTCTTCTCCGTAAACCGCCGTGAATTCCACACCCTGGGCATGGAGGGCAATATCCTTTGCATACAGCCCTGCCTCTTTGTGGGCAGAAAACGTCAGGACCGGGCAAGCAACGGCTTGGAGCATCCGGGATGCATATGGGTCATCCTGATTGATAACGGCCCGGTCACAGCGGCGGAACAGTTCCGCCTTGGTGTCACAATAGGCATCCATGGTCTTGTGAAAATCCAGATGGTCCTCTGTCAGATTTGTAAAGGCCGCCACATCGTAGTGGACCCCGCCGATGCGGTCCAATGCAATGGCATGGCTGGAAACCTCCATAACGGCATAGGTGCAGCCTGCGTCCCGCATCCGGGCAAAGAGCTGCTGCAGCTCCAGGCTTTCCGGGGTGGTCCGTTCCGAGGGGATGGCCTCCTGGCCAACGAGATTGCCCATGGTGCCAATGAGTCCCACCTTTGCCCCCCGGGTCTGCTCCAGAACGGATTTCAGCAGCAGGGTGACGGAGGTCTTTCCGTTGGTGCCGGTGATGCCGATGCACTGCATGGACTTTGCCGGGTTCCCGTAAAAATTGCAAGCCATCTGGGCCAGAGCCAGACGGTCAGAGGCAACCAGGACATAGGGGGTCTCTACATCCGGCTTTTTCGCCGTGACCGTTACAACGGCTCCCTTTTCCACCGCCATGGGGATGAATCGGTTCCCGTCAGAGGCAAAGCCGGAGATGGCCGCAAACAGGCACCCGGGCACTGCCTTTCTGGAATCGTAGACGATGGAAGCAACTTCCGTTTCCAAATCGGCGTGGACTTCTGTTACGGCCACATCCTTTAACAGTTCCTGTAATTTCATAGCAAACGCTCCTGTATCTCTAATCTTTTGCCGCCTGATCGGCAAAGCGTATGGGAATCGTAGTTCCGACCGCAACCTGAGTTCCCGGTTGGATGTCCTGGGCAATGGCTCGGATCTCCGCCCCTGACTCCGGGTTCCCGGAGGGCAGAATATACAGGCCCAATGTGCCCGCCAAATCTGCCGCCTGCTGCTTGCTTTTTCCAAGGAAGTCCGGCACAGGCACAGTCCTGCTTTCCGGCGCTTCTCCCAGGTACAGCAGCACCTGGCCACCCCCAGGAACACTTTGCCCCGCCGCCGGGATCTGCCCTGCAACCGTCTCGCCGGTGCCCTCGAAGCGGGCTGAAAAGCCGGATTCCTTCAAGCATTTCTCCGCCTCCTGGGCCGTATACCCCGTGAGGTCCGGCAGAATCATCTGCCTCCCGGGCAGGTCCTCTTCGGTATAGTTCTGACGAACGCCCAGGTAGGGCAAAATGTCCGCCAGAATGGCGCCCACCGTAGGCGCCGCCATTACGCCGCCGGATATATAGATCCCCGTGGACCGGGATGGGGTATCCAGCGCTGCCAATACAATATACTCCGGATCTTCCATTGGCGCAATCCCCACGAAGGAGACAATTTTATCCAAAACCCGCTGACCGTTTTCATCGAAAACGTCAATTTTCTCGCTGGTCCCCGTTTTTCCCCCTACGGAATACCCCACAACGTTGGCATTTTTCGCGGTTCCCTCTGTGACCACCGAGCGGATAAGGGTGCGCATGGTCTCGGAGGTCTCCGGGGAAACGGTCTGCCGGACCACCGTGGGCTCCTGCTTGAGGACCGTATTGCCGTCCTTGTCGATGACCTCGGAGACAAGATAGGGTTCCAGGAGCTTTCCGCCGTTGACCACAGAGGCAATGGCCCGAACAAGCTGCAAAGGTGTGATTTTGAAGGTCTGGCCAAAAGAGCCGGAGGTCAGGCTGGCCGTACCCCATTTTTCGGTATTGGTCACCAGCGCCTTGTCGAAAAACACGCCCTTGCTCTCTCCTGACAGGTCGATACCCGTCTTCTCCAAAATGCCAAACGTCTTCACATAGTCATAGAACCGCTGGCCGCCCAGCTTCAGGGCAATATGGGCAAAGGCAAGATTGCAGGAGTTCTGCAAGGCCTGGGGTGTCTTCTCCGCCCCATGGCCCGCCGCGCGCCAGCAGTGCAGCAGCTGGGAACGTCCGGGAATCTGTTCGGCCCCCTTGCAATAAAAGGAAGTATTCAGGTCAATGGCCCCGCAGTCCAGGGCCGCCGCCATGGTCAACACCTTAAAGGTGGATCCCGGCTCATAGCCATCGGACAGCACCCGATTCCGCCACTGTTTCAGGCGCGCCTGGGTCAGGGCGGCATCATAGGCCTGCTTTCCGGCGGTGTATTCCGAGCTTCCCTGGGGGCAGCGTTCATAGGCTCGCCGCATGTCTTCCAGGTTCTGACGGGTTTCCTCGTCCCACACCAGCTGGTAGTCATTGGGGTCGTAGCTTCCCAGGGTTGCCATGGCCAGGATTTCGCCGGTCTTGCAGTTCATGACCAAGCCAAATGCGCCGTTTTGCACATCATAGCGGTCTATCGCTGCCCGGAGCTGCTTTTCCAGGATCTCCTGCACCGTGGCATCCAGCGTCAGAACCACGCTGCACCCGGACCGGGAGGCTGTAAAGCCTTCATAGGAAAAGGGCATATCCATTTCATTATTGCCCTTGGTTGTGATTACCTTTCCGGTCTTCCCGGAGAGAAAGCTGTCATAGGCCGCCTCCACGCCCTCGCTGCCCTGGCCAGATAGGTTGGTAAAGCCAATCACCTGGGCAGCCAGTGTTCCAAAGGGATAGGTCCGCATGGCGGCGGGCTCCAGATGAATGCCGGATATGGCATTCTCTTGGATAAAACCGCGAATTTTCTGGGCGGTCTCCTCGGAAATTCGGCTGCCCACCTGCTTGTAACGGCGGCGAAAATCCTGCCCCTGCTCCAAGATCCACTCCGGCTCCCTGTCCAGCAGCGGGGCCAGAAATGCGGAAACGGCATTCAGGTCCGCACCGGACTGCTTCAGCTCATGGGGGTCCAGATACACATTCTCTACCCCAACAGAGGAGGCCAGAATGTTCATATTCCGGTCGTAAACCAGGCCGCGGTCCGAGGCCGCCGCCGTGGACCGGGTCTGATTGTTCAGTGCTTTTGCTGCATAGTAATCATAGTCCACCACCATAAGCTGGGCTAACCTTGCCGCCACGCCGAGAAAGCCCAGAAGGCCCAGTACCAGGGCCGTCAGTCGGATTCTCCAATGCTGGGCGCTGTCCATTCGTACGCGGCGGTAAGTGGGTTTTTGCATGGTCCGGCCCCTTCCGGCAGCGGAATTCTTTCAGGGAGCACTTAAAAGAGCGCTCCCTTTGAAAATGGGCGGCAAGGGAACCCCTCGCCGCCCATTCGCAGCTGCCGTTTTGAGTATATGCGTGCCCGGACAGGTTATGATTCCGACTCCTCTGCCGGTCCCAGCAGGCCGGACAGGAACCACAGGAAGTTCTCCCAGGCCGTGGGCTCCTCTTCATGCTCCGGCACGGAAACCCGAACCGTCATCTTCTGGGCCTCCTCTGCCGGGATCATCCCCAGCTCCTCAGCCCGCTCCCGGATGGTGTCCATATCCAAGGCTGTGCGGTACGCGTGCTCCAGTTTGGCGTTTTCCCGCTTCAACTCCGTCAGGGTTTCCATCTCCTGATTGTACTGCTTCATGCTGACTGTCAGCTGCACCGCACCAACCACCAGGGCCACCAGCACCGCCACGGCCAGGACAATCCCGCCCACAGCCACAGGGTCCACATAAATGCGGCGCTCTTTCCCGGTCTTCGGCTTCTTGGGCAGGAAAACCTTTGCGCTCTGCTGCTTCTTTTTGGGTGCCTTGACCTCACTGCCATACACGTAAAACTGGCCAACATATTGAATAACAGGTTTTTGATCCATGTTTCCTTCCTCCGGCCAATATTACCGTTTTTCACAAATGCGAAGCTTCGCGCTTCTTGCTCTGGGGTTGCGCTCCAGCTCCTCCTCGCCGGAAACAATGGGCTTCCGGGTAAGTACCGTCACCTGGGGCTTTCTGCCGCAGACGCACACCGGGAATTCCGGCGGACAGATGCAGCCCTTGGCCGCTGCGGCCATGGCATTCTTAACAATCCGGTCTTCCAGGGAGTGGAAAGTGATCACCGCCAGTCGTCCTCCGGGATTCAGGCAGGGAATGGCAGCATCCATAGCCTTGGATACAGAATTCAGCTCATCATTTACCGCAATGCGGATGGCCTGAAAGGTCCGCTTGGCGGGATGCTGCTTTTCCCGCAGGGCTGCGGGGGGCATAGCCGAGCGAATCACATCCACCAGTTCCAAGGTCGTGCGGATGGGAGATACCTCCCTTTTGCGGACGATGGCCGCCGCAATGGCAGGGGCATAGCGTTCTTCACCATAATCATAGAGAATGCGCTTTAATTCCTCATAGGACCAGGTATTGACCACGGTATCGGCACTCAAAGCGTCCCCATTGTCCATACGCATGTCCAGAGGGGCGTCTGTCATATAAGAGAAGCCTCTGCTCCCGTCATCCAGTTGGGGGGAGGATACACCCAGGTCCAGCAGGATCCCATCCACGCCGGAAATACCCAGCTCCTGCAAAACCTGCCCCATACGGCAGAAATTGGAATGGACCAGCGTCACCCGGTCCGCAAAGGGAGACAGCCGCTCTCCGGCAGCCTTCAGAGCCACAGGGTCCCGGTCAATGCCAATGAGCCGACCGGTGGTCAGCTCTTCGGCGATATGATAGGAGTGGCCCGCACCGCCCAGGGTACCGTCCACATAGATACCGTCCGGCTTGATATTCAGGCCCTCAATGCACTCATCCAGGAGGACGGAAACATGATGAAATTCGCTCATAGTCCAATTGCCTCCAAAGATGCCAACAGTTTTTCGGGCGTGAGATTCTCCTCTTCAAATTTCCGGAATTCCTCTGCATCCCAGATTTCCGCCTGGCCTGCCCGGCCAACGATCATGACCTCCCGGTCGATTCCGGCGTAGGATTGCAGGAAGGGCGTCAGAGAAAAGCGAAACTGCTTGTCAGGGCTGCACTCTGCGGCATTCATGAAAATCAGACTGGTGGCCCCTGCCCGCTGAGAGATGCTCAGGGCATTGAAGTTCTCGCTGAGCCGCTGCCATTCCTCAGCAGTGTAGACTGCGAGACAGCGATGGCCGCAGTTCACGCCCAGGGTCACAAAGAAGCTATCGCCCAGCTCCCCGCGGAGCTTGGCCGGAACGATCAGACGGCTCTTGTCGTCCATCCGGGCTGCATATTTGCCAATCACAGTCTCACCTCCATTCCATTTTCCTCCACTTTACATCCACAGCACTCCATTTTTTGATAGTATAAATCTTCTTCCGAAAAAAATCAATCATTTTTTGCCGAATTTCCCTGGAACGGCCTGAGAAACCCTATTTTTTCGTGAATATTCAAACGTGTGTTCACTTATCTGGCAGATTTCAGGCTCCAAAACGCACCTTTCCATCCTCCATGCGCAGATGAATTTTGACCGGCTTTTTGGGGCAGCGCAACAAGAACGTGGCAAGGCCGTCCTCCACTTCAGTCTGCACCAGTCTGCGCAGCTGCCGCGCCCCGTCCCGGCCCATGCATCGGGTGCTCAGCATATGGGCAAGCTCGCCGGGCAGCAGGAGCTGAATGCCTGCTGCAGCGCTGCGCTGCTGCAGCTGCCGCAGATACTTCTGGGCAATGGCCTCCATGGCATTCTCCCCCAGGGGCTCGAAATACACCGTTGCATCCAGCCGCCCCAAAAATTCCGGGGTGAACTGCTCCTGCAAGGCCTGGGCAAACACGCCCTTTTTCCCTTCCCCGCAGAAGCCCAGCCCCTCCCCCCGCAGGCCGCCGCCCACATTGGAGGTCATAACCACAATGGTATTTTTGAAGCTCACGTGTCTGCCGGTGGAATCGGTTAGGGTCCCCTCCTCCATGATTTGCAGCAGCAGACCCAGCACCTCCGGGTGGGCTTTCTCGATCTCATCCAGCAGCACCAGGCTGTAGGGGCGGCGGCGAACCGCCTCGGTCAGCTTGCCGCCCTCATCGTAGCCGATATAGCCGGGAGGCGCGCCGATGAGCCGGGACACAGAGTGCTTTTCCATATATTCCGTCATATCCAGCCGCAGCATGGCATTCTGGCTGCCGTAGACCTCCGTGGCCAAGGCCCTGCACAGCTCTGTTTTTCCAACGCCGGTGGGACCGGCAAACAGCAGGCAGGCGATGGGTCGGCCTGCGTCCCGAATGCCGGAAAACCCCCGGCGGACGGCCTCCGCCACGGTCTTCACCGCTTTGGGCTGCCCCATGACGTGGGCAGAGAGCAGCCCCTCCAGATTCAGGAGCCGTTCCCGCTCCCCTGCCGTCAGCCGTCCCACAGGAATGCCCGTCCTGGCAGAGACCACCAGGGCAATGTCCGCCCCGGTCACCGCCCGGGACCGCTTGCCATCCGGCGCGCGCTCCATGAGGCTCTGCACCTTATCCCGCAGCTCTGCCGCCCGCTCAAACCGGCGCTCCCGCACGGCCTCCCGCAGTTCCTCCTCCAGCTCTTTCCGGGCGGAGGAGCCCCGGGCGCTGGATACGCCCTCCATTTTCGCCCGGGCCGCGCCCTCGTCCAGCAGGTCAATGGCCTTGTCCGGAAGATAGAGGTCCGGAAGATACCGGACGGACAGCCGGACCGCCTCCTTCAGCGCCTCCTCCGTAATGCGCAGCCGGTGGTGCTGCTCCAGTCCGGGCTTCAGGGCCCGGAGAATTTCCACCGCAGTGTCGTTATCCGGCTCCTCCACATTGACAGGGCGAAACCGCCGCTCCAGAGCGGCGTCCTTTTCGATATACTTCCGGTACTCCTCCCGGGTGGTGGCCCCAACCATTTGCAGCTCTCCCCGGCCAAGGGCGGGCTTTAAAATATTGGCCGCGTCGATGGCCCCCTCTGCGGCCCCGGCCCCGACGATGGTATGCATTTCATCCACAAAGAGGATCACGTCCCCGCTGCGCCGGATCTCCGCCAGCACATCCCGCAGCCGCTCCTCAAATTCGCCCCGGTACTTCGTCCCTGCCACCAGGCTCGCCATATTCAGGCTATAGAGCCGTTTTTCCTTCAGCTGAGGCGGCACGTTGCCCACCGCCATACGCTGGGCCAGGCCCTCGGCTATGGCGGTCTTTCCCACGCCCGGCTCCCCGATCAGGGCGGGATTGTTTTTATTCTTCCGGCAGAGAATGCCAATCACCGTATCGATTTCTCTGTCCCTGCCAATGACCGGGTCCATGCTCACTGCCTTCTGAACCAGATCCTCGCTGAATTGTTCCAAAAGCTTCGTAGAAACCGCCTCCTTTTTCCCGTCCCGCAGCCGGGGCGCATCCAACAGATATTCCAGAGTGTGGGTAAACAGTGCGTCGGCGCTGACGCCGCAGGTATGCAGCATCTGATAGGCCCCGCTCTGCTCCTCTCGGGCCATGGCCAGCAGCACATGGGCGGGACGCACCTCCCGTCTGCCTTGCCGTCGCGCCTCCACGGCAGCCTGACGCAGAATTCTTCTCGCCGCCCGGGTCAACCCCTGGGGCAAAGGCATCTCCGGCCGCCCTACGCCGTAACACAGCATGGTCAGCTGCCGCAGCAGCTCCGGCTCCACACCAAAAGACCGCAGCAGCTGGGCCGTACCGCCGGACATCTGGCACAGGGCGAGCAGCAGGTGCACCGAGCCCACATAGCTGTGGCCCATGTGCCGTGCCTCTGCACCGGACTGCCGGATCAGCGCCTCCATTTGTCCGCGATATCCCATGAAATTCCCCCTTTGGGCTTCAGTTTCGCCATCCAAAAGAGGAAATATACGGAAATCAAAAAAATCCGAAAAAAGGAATTGCATTTTTGAAAATCTATGCTAGAATGTAGATGCATTGTATGGATGCACACTGAAAAAAACAATAGGAGGTATTTTTCATGGCTTACATTATTACCGATGCTTGCCTGAAGTGCGGTTCCTGCGCTGAGCAGTGCCCCGTCGAGGCTATTTCCGAGGGTGAAGACAAGTACGTAATCAATCCTGACATTTGTGTCAGCTGCGGCTCCTGCGCCGAGCAGTGCCCCGCTGATGCCATCGAGGAAGGCTAATTCTTCGGAACCCACCGGCCTGCGTCTTTCGCAGGCCGGTTTTCACTATAAGGAACACAACTTGGAAACACTTTTGAACGGTTTTACCCTGGATGTCCCCAAAGGCTGCTTCCCCCTGAGTACTGACAGTATGCTCCTTGGCTGGTTTGCAAAGCTCCCCAAAAACGCCCGGGTGCTGGACCTTGGTTCCGGCTGCGGTACCCTGGGGCTGCTGCTCTGCGCCCGGGACAGCACCTGCCGCGTCACCGGCATAGAGCTGACGCATGAGGCCCACCGGGCCGCTCTTGACAACATCGCCCGCAACGCGCTTGCCGACCGCATGGAAAGTATATGTGCGGATGTGCGGCAAGTTCCCTCCCTGGTTTCCCCCGGAAGTTTCACCACGCTCCTCTCCAACCCGCCCTATTTTTCCGGCGGACCGCAGAGCAGCGCTTTGCCCCTGGCCCGGCGGGAGGACTGCTGCTCCGTCCGGGAGCTGCTGCACAGCGCCGCCTGGGCGCTGAAATACGGCGGCGACTTTTTTCTGGTCCACCGCCCGGAACGGCTGGGAGAGATCATCGCCCAGGCGGGTGCCTTTCATCTGGAGGCCAAGCGGCTGTGTCTTGTACGGCACGGCCCGGGCAAGGATGTTAATCTGATCCTTCTGCAGCTGCGCAAGGGTGGAAAGCCCGGTCTTCTTTTTGAGGAGCTGTCGCTGACGGATGAATTGGGGCAGCCGTCCAGGGAATACAAATCCATTTATCATATCGAATAGGAGGCCCCTATGGCCGGAATGCTGTACCTTGTCCCCACCCCCATCGGGAATCTGGGGGACATCTCCAAACGCGCCCGGGAAACTCTGGAAAGCGCGGATTTCATCGCCGCCGAGGATACCCGGGTCACCCTGAAGCTATTGAACCACCTGGAGCTGAAAAAGCCCCTGGTGAGCTACTACGAGCACAACAAGTCCTTCAAGGGCGAAAAAATACTGGACCGGATTCTGGCAGGAGAAACCTGTGCTCTGGTCTCCGACGCCGGAAGCCCCGCCATCTCCGACCCCGGCGAGGACCTGGTAAAGCAGTGCGCCGCCGCGGGCATTCCGGTCTGCGCCATTCCCGGCCCCTGCGCCGCCATCACCGCCCTGAGCATTTCCGCCCAGAGCACCGGCAGATTTTGCTTTGAGGGCTTTCTCTCCACCGCAAAAAAGAGCCGCCGGGAGCACCTGGACAGCCTGAAAAAAGAACAGCGCACCATGATCTTCTACGAAGCCCCCCACAAGCTGCTGAACACGCTGCAGGATATGGCGGAGGTCTTCGGCGCTGACCGGCCCATCAGCCTGTGCCGGGAACTGACCAAGCTCCACGAGGAGGTAGTCAGGACCACCCTGGGAGAAGCCGTGGAAAAGTACACCGAAACGCCCCCCAAGGGGGAATTTGTGCTGATCGTAGCCGGTGCCCCGGAAGAGATCAGAGAAGCCCCCTCAGAAGCCGACGCCGCCGCCCGGGTGAAGGCGCTCCTGGAGCAGGGGCTTTCCCGCAAGGACGCAGTCAAGCAGACCGCCGCCGAACTGGGCCTGCCAAAGAACACGGTCTACGCCCTGGCGCTGGAAGAGGAGTGATCCCTGCACGCCATCCGGGACCCCTGCTTGCAATTCTGCTTCGCATCGCTCCGTTTCCAATTGTAAAAGAAAGGCTCACACCGGCCAAGGATACCGTGGTATCCGGCCCGTGTGAGCCATTTTGTTTCCTGCAAATCAAACTGCTCCCGTAATTTTCGGCTACGGAAGAGGAATCTCATACCTTTGATAGGCATGATACTTTTCAATCAGAGGATGGATATCGGTAAATACATCCTGAATTCCCAGAGACAGATAGCAGCCCTCCTCCGGCAGCTCTCCTGCCAGAGGGATCCGAATCTCCGTGGTATCATTCATCTTCAAGGAATATCCGTCTCCCAAATCCAAAAGGATGCTGTCAGCAGATGAAATCTGAATTGGGTTCTTTTCCGCATCAAGGATCATGCAGTCAACGATTTTCAGCGTGCCGGCCGCCATACCGGCCTTTTGTGTGCACGTGACCTTCAGATCATCCGCTTCCTTTTCCACGGAAAAGTGCACGCCCCAGTCTTCCCGGGTGACGGAGAGACCGGTTGCGGGATCCACGAAATCCGAGATCACAGAGGTCTCCCCCAGGTGATTGTATACCGCCAGATAGGTCACCGGGTATTGTTCCCCATCCGGGGCTTCCAGCAGGTCCTCCACAAGAAGCAGGGAATAGTCCGGATAGTGGAAGGTTTCATTGTTCAGGCCATGATAGGAGGTTTGCGATTGAACGCAGAACCCGTTTTTCGCATCCCGGCTGCAGAAATACCGCAGCGTCTCCGGATCTAACAGGCCCTGACGGATCGCATCCTCCAGGGGAAGCTGCTTTCCGTCCAGGGAAACCACAACATTCTCAACGCCCTGGAAGCATATACCATTATTAAAAACGCTGCGGATCTCCGAGTCCTCCAACTGGGTGAATGCATCCCCGTTTTCCGTTACCGTCAGCTGTAATTGGGGGCCACTGTCTGCCGCATTGCCCTGCTTCCCGCAGGCGCACAGCGCAAGGGCCATCACCGCTGTCAGAAAAGCAACTATTCTTTTTCGCATTGTCATTTCCCCCTTTCACAGATTGTAAGATTGCAGAGTACGGGCAACTCGTATTTCCGGTCAGCAAACAGCTGCAGATATCCCTTCGATATATCCTCTTGATTCATTTTCAGGCCGGATATCACTCGCTCTCCGTATCCTTGCACTATATATATCATATTTCGATATATATGTCAATGCTATATATTGACGAAACATAATTAATATTTTATTATACTCATGTTAGGAGGTAGAAATGGAAGATAAATCAGGACACGATTTTGCATCCTATTTCAAACGGGCAATCAATCCGCTGATGGTGCTGTCGCTTTTGCAAAACCGCAAAATGTATGGGTATGAAATTACCCATGAAATTAACATCCGAACGCAAAAGAAACTTTCTATTGCCGTTTTGTATCCGGTTCTCTATCGACTGGAAGAACAGGGCTATATTCGCATTGCGGATACCGTGGTTGAAAATGGACGTGCAAGAAACTACTATATCGCAACCGAAGCAGGGAAAGACTACCTTCATCGCGTCTACCGCGATTATCTGGAGCTCTCCGCGCTGTTTCAGGATGTTATTGAAGGAGAACACTCATGAACAATTCCGTTGTAAAGCTTTTTTGCAAAAAAGTTGGCAAAAGGCTGCGGTGCATGCCGGACACCAAGCAGGTCCTCTTACAGGGGCTAATCGATGAGCTATCGGAAAGGCCACAACCCCGATACCGCCTCCATCGCCGCTATAGAATCCAACATAGGCACAGTCGATCAGGTTGCGGAGGCTCTTCAGGCAACCGTCCCCCCAGAGGAAATGCAGCGCGTCGCAATCAGGAATCGGCAGCGAACGATCCTAATCGTTGGTGCTATCATTCTTTTTTCCCTGCTCATGCTCTTTCTTGCAATTTTTATCTTTTGCAATGGTCCATTCTACGTTGTCGAAACAATTCAGGAGGCATAGTCATGACTATGGAAAAAAGGCTTTTTTCTGTATTCTTTACTCTGTTTCTTTACTCTGTTACTTACTTTTACCTGCGCAATCCCTTCAGTTTTTGCTTCTGAATATTCTAATATTAGGCAATCCAATGAAGGAATTGTCTTTTTACAGGATGGAATCTACATTATTTCTACCATTCAGGAGAATTCATGCACTTCTCTCTACGCTACTACACACACCAAAAGTGGCAGCAAAACCAGCACGATATACTCTGCCAGCGAAGATCCTTTGTATTCCATTACCGTGCACGGAGTTTTTTCATACAATGGAAGCTCAGCATCCGCCAATAGTGCTTCATATTCCTACACCGATGAATCTCCATTATGGAGTTTTTCGAGTGGTTCATCCTCCAAGGGCCCGTTGCCGGGGAATATAGTTTACGCCTGGCGCTGGAAAAGGAATAGAGCAATCATGCAAAGTACAGACGCAGCCGACTGCAAAATGCACCGGCTGCGCTTTTTTCGCACTGTTCTTTTTGCCCTTCCCCGGCATAATCTTGTGCCAAGGGAGGGAGCGCTATGGTCATGGGGTGGATTTGGACGGGGCTGATTGCCCTGAGCATTCTCTCGGCAGCGCTGACCGGGCGGGGGGAGGCTCTGGCCGGAGCGGCTATGAAAGGGGCACAGTCTGGGGTGACGCTGACGGTTTCTATGGCCGGGGCGGTGTGCCTGTGGTCCGGGGTTGGGAAGCTTTTGGAGAAAAACGGGGCCATGGGGCTGCTGTCGAAGCTGCTCTCCCCCATCCTGGGGCGCATTTTCCCGGACAGCCGGGAAGACGGCCTTCTCCGGGGGTATCTCTGTGGAAACATCTGCGCCAACCTGTTGGGGCTGGGCAATGCCGCCACGCCCATGGGCATCCAGGCGGCCAAGCGGCTGAAAACGCCCGGAAGCGACGCGGCAAGCGATCAGCTGTGCCGCCTGGTGGTGCTGAACACCGCCTCCATCCAACTGCTGCCCACCAATGTGGCCGCCGTCCGGGCGGCGCTGGGATGCGGCCGGCCCTTTGACATTCTCCCGGCGGTGTGGGTCACAAGCATTCTCTCCGCCGGGCTTGGCGTCTGCGCGGCAATGCTTCTGGGACGGGTCCGGAAAGCATGACGGACTACCTGATCCCCATGATATTGCTGCTGGCCTCCGCCCTTTCTCTGGGCAAGAAGGAGAACAGCTATTCACTTCTCTTAGAAGGCGGGGCCGAGGGGCTGCGCCTGCTGAAGGACATCCTCCCCACCCTCATTCTGCTGCTCACCGCCGTGGAGCTGTTCCGCTCCTCCGGGGCAGCGGAGCTTTTGCAGCGGTTTCTGTCACCGGTCTTTTCTTTGCTGGGTATTCCTGTGGAATGCGCCCTGCTGGTGCTGGTGCGGCCCATCAGCGGCAGCGCGGCTCTGGCCGTGGGGACGAGCCTGATGCAGACCTACGGCGTGGATTCCCAGATCGGCCGGACGGCGGCGGTCATGCTGGGCTCCACGGAGACCACCTTCTACACCATCAGCGTTTATTTCGGCGCAGCCGGTATCCGCCGCACCCGCTATACCCTGCCCGCCGCCCTTTTTGCCGACCTTGTGGGCTTCACCGCAGCGGCCTGGACCGCAAAATTGTTTCTCTAGGGACGCAAAGGGGGCGCAAAGACGTTCGATCCAAAAAACTTGGACCGAACGTCTTTTGCGTATTATCGCACCTTTTGAACGCTGTCCGCCAGTTGTTGCAGCTGATCAGCGGTCATGCTATCCGCAGTGATCTGAAAGACCACCTTGTTCTCCCAATCCACCCAGACGATATGTCCCTGGGTTACAGCGGCAGGCATTCCCTGAACCGTTGTGGCTTCTCCGCCGCCGTTCATTTTGAGAATTGTATCCGGAGTCTCTAGAACCGGCTCTGACTTCTGGGCAGAATCCTCATCCTTGTCCCCATTCAGGAGGAAAGTTTCATAATTCAGTTCCACTGTGGTATTTTTCTTGGCATCAATGTACCAGCGATACACATAGGCAAACCAACCGCCGTCCTCCTTGGGACTGGCGATAAATTCCGTCTCCGGGTAGTTATCCGGCAGTCCGGTGATCTGATAGTCCCCCAACTCCTCCAGTGCCAGCCGGTAACGGTCTGCATTCGTGGGTTTCAGGTCCGGGTTCAGCTGGATGCTTTCGGCAACCCGTATCAAATCCAGCTCCGTGTCTCCCGTCAGCAGCATGAACCCAACGCCCCGGTCCTCATCCGTCCAGAGCAGCACCCGCTCACCGCCGGTGCAGGTATACAGTGTTCCGGGAAGGCTCCCCACGGTGATGTGAACTGCTTCCCGTCAAGTGGACAGTGAAATAAAATAAGGATTTTTTGCACTTCCGGTATCCGGTTTGGTTACCGGAAGTCACTTTTTAAGGATGCACGGCACTGCGGTGCCGTGGGAACCTCAGGAAATGCCAGGACATACTGTCCAGCCATTTTCTGAGGTTTTGTTTATGCTGCCAGCAGATAGTTATTGTGCTTTTCCATCGGTGTCAGTACGCCCAGGTTACGCTGTACCCGGCGATTGTTGTAGTAGATGATGTAATTCTCAATCATCCGCACAAGCTCCTCACGGCTCGTAAAACGCTTGCCGTAATAGCTCTCTCGTTTCAAAATACCCCAAAAGCCTTCCATAGGGCCGTTGTCAATGCACTTGGCTACTCTGGACATGCTCTGTCTCATCTTTGCCTTCTTCAGTTTGTTGTAGAACACCCGGTTTGTGTACTGAAAACCTCTGTCGCTATGGAACAAAGGATGTGCGTTAGGGTTGGCTTTTATAGCGGCATCCAAGGTATCAAACACAAGAGGATTATCATTGCGATCCTGGATAATGAATGCAACGATTCTACGGTCGTATAGATCAAGAATGGCACTGAGATACAGTTTGTGTACAGTAGGACCCTCGTACCACTTAAACTCGGTTACATCGGTCAGCCACTTCTCATTGGGCATACTTGCATGGAACTGACGGTTCAGCCAGTTTTTCGCGATGTGCTGGGGATTAGCGGCTTGTCTGGTACAGCCGTTGTTCTTGTACTTAATGGTAGATTTTATATCCAAGCTGCGGCAAATGCGAAGCACTCTCTTTTCATTTACATTCATCTTGTGGTCGTGTACCAGATCATCCTTAATACGGCGGTAACCCTTATCTGGGTTCTCTGTATGTATCTGTTCCATAATTTCTGCAATCTTTTCGTTTTCCAGCTCTCTGGCGCACTTTTTGCCACTAAGCCAACGATAATAGGCTGCTCTGGACACCCCCAACAATTCACAAGCTGCTTCTACAGGGTCGCCGTGTTCCTCGTTACATTCTTTTATTGCCAAGTAGATATGGGATTGTCGTACCTGGCTCAGCCCCGCCTCCTTTCTATCTCCTCCAATTTTTTTAGCAGATGATTCTCCATTTCTAACATCTTTAGTTTGTGCTTGAGCTTCTCAATCTCGATCTGCGCCTGCTCCAGTTCCGTCCGCGGTTGCTGATCCTTCTTCCGCTGACCTCGCCGATCCTCCAGGGCTGCTTCTCCACCCTCTATGTACTTGAGTGTCCAGCTCCGGGCCTGCTGGTAGCTGACTTTATATGCTATAGCTACCTCTCCATAGTTCTTACCATTGTCAATGCATGCCTTCGCTACTGCAATACGTTCAGCCTGAGTGGTTTCTCTTCCTTTGGTCATACGGCTTCCTCCTGTCTGCTTCTTGAAGTCTTTATGACCATTATACACCTTAATCCAAACTCTGAGTTGATGATCTGAACAAATTTTGTATTTTTCGCAGATTTTTTGCATGCTGCCCTCGCCTGACAGATAGGCTTTTACTGCGGCTTCCTTCTGCTCTGGGCTGTATACGCGGTTGCGTTGAGGTGAGAGAAAGGAAGCTGCTCCTTCTGCACAATACCGACTTACCCATCTGCGCATGGTTTCAGGCACCACTCCACACCGCTCCGCTGCTTCTGCGTAGCTAATCTTCCCTTCTGCACAGTCTCTCACAATATGTATATTTTCTCCTGTTATTTTTCGTTGCTGTGCCACAAAAATACCCCCATAAGAAACAGTTTTGTCTTTCACTGTCTCTTATGGGGGTAGCATATCAGAAAAGTCACGCCTTTGCTTTTTACCGTTTCAGCAGCTTCTTTGCCGTCCGGATAACCTGGGTTGGGATGGACAGCCGGATGGCCTCTTTCATGGGCAGCTTGCGGAGATACCGTTTGCCCACCTGCTCCAGGGACAGCGTATCCAGCGCACTGAGCACCTCTTCCCGCTGCTGCGGCTTTGCGGGAGAACGAATCATAGCCTTGTTGGCCGTCAGCGCTTGATCTACGGTAACGGATCTTGTCTGCAAGGGCAGGGCATCAAAGGCGCGCTGCCCCTTTTCGGAATGAACAAAGACCAGGGAGAGCCCCGTGTCATCGTCCAGGTCCGGGCACACCACGTCGCAGCCCCAGAAATCCCCCAGGGTCAGATCACTTCTGCGGTGCAGCTTTTTGGAGGGACACCTATAGCAGCTGGGCCGCAGGCAGAGATCCTGCAAAAACAGCTGCAAATAGGTATCGAAATACAGCTTTTTCGCGTATTGTTTTCCATTTTCAAAGGTCAGCGCCATGGAAAAGCTCTTCCAGCCCTGGCGCTTATCCCGGAAGGATACCCGAGTAACTCTGGAACCATGGTGGCGCTGCTGGCAGTCCAGGTATTTTTGCCAGAGCTTTTCCGAGGGAACGCCATGGCAGATCACATCCGCCGTTACGAGATTTTCATAATCCCGTCCCAGAAAATGCAGCAGTCCCTCAATCTGGCAGGGCGTGCCTGTGAACAGCACGGCGCGACCGACATCCAGTGCCTCTTTCGCCTGCCGGAAGCAATTTCCCATATGGCTTTGCAGGTATTTGCTGCCCTGAAGCCTTGGCAGATCCCCTTCACCGTCGATTGCCATGTGAACAGCGGTCTTGCCGTCCTCTGCCATGGCAACACCAAAGACCAGCCCGCCTTGGGCAAGGGTTTGCCTGGCCAACTGGGCGAAAATGCCGCCGGAGGAGCTCTCCGCCCGGTCCTTATCTGGCCCGTAGGCGGCAAAGGCCTTCGGCTCCCCTGCCGGTTCCGCCTGAGCGTGCGAGACGGGACAGACCTTTTCACACAGGCCGCAGGAGATACATCGCTCGGAATCTGCCTTGGGGTAATCAAATCCTTCTGCATCCCGCACCATGGCGATGCAACTTTTGGGGCAAACCTGGACACAGGCGGCACAGCCGCAGCAGTCTTCTTTCCGAGTCACGTTAACCACGGGACATCCTCCTCATCATTTTTTGCAGTGGCTTCTGCACCAGAGCCTTTTCCTCCCGGTTCATGCCCAACAGCCACATACTGGCGCAGTAAACCAAGGTATACAGCGCAATTCCCGCAAGAAACTGCCAGATATTCCGGAAATACCAGCATTTCAAAATCCAAACGCCCAGAACGGCGGGGATAAGCATCCCCCTTGAAAGAAGCGCAATGCTTTTCCAGAAGCCCACAATGTCCAGCTGTAGCCTACTGGCGTAAAATACATTCATAATCAGTCCGTTGCCGATGACCAGGCTGACGGTTGTTCCCAAGGCAGCACCCGGAGGGCCAAATCGTCGGGCAAGGGGGATGCTGACCAGCACATTCAGCAGCGCCATAATGGAATAGATAACGGAGCGGAAACGGTGCTGATTCATAGCCCGCTGAATCTCAATGCCCAGGTTCTGAATCAGGGGTACCAGGGCAGGCAGAATCAGCAGCAGCGCCACGGGATAGGCCTGGGCATAGCTCTCGGTGGCATAGATATTCGTAATGAAGTACCGGCCGAAGACCACAAAGCCAGAGGCAATGAGCATCAGAATCAAATATTGCACCCGCCCAACCCGAAGGAAGAGCTTGGAAAACCTCCCTGCCTTATCCGGGTCACTGTCCGCTGCAATGCGATGAACTCTGGGCGCAAAAACGGCGGAAATCGCCGTGGAGAAGCTAACGAACAGAGAATTGATCTGGGAGCCCACACCATAGACGGCCACAGCCTCCGTGCCGGATACCCGGCCAAGAATGAACTTGTCCACGGACCAATTGATTTGATTGATGACCATATTCAAAAACAGGAAAAAGCTGAATCCGGCAATTTCCCGCAAACAGGCGAAATCAAACCCATCAAACCGGAACCGAACGTCCAGCTTTTTGACGCAGTACCAGGCGCTTACCACCAGTTTTGCAACGGTCAGTATGGTGGTAACGCTGACAACTGCAACCGAGCCAAATCCCATAAGCAGCAGCGGCAGGCACATCAGCGGATTAAAAACCACGCTGGCCAGAGTTACAAGCTGCTGAAACAGAAACTTCTCATGGGCGGTAACCATAGATTCCAAGAGCCCTGCCGGAAACGTCAGGGCGATGTTGACAACCAGAATGGCCATGAGTACCTTTGCCGTATTCAGCTCTGAGGCTGTCAGCTTGCTGCCAAAGAGCGTTCTTGGAAATTGCAGCAGCACCATACCGCAGACAAATGCCGCAAGGGACATCAGCAGAAAGACCGAAAGAAACATCCCATTAAGCCGCGCGATGCCCACTGTGTCATTCTTTGCCTTGCGCTGGGAATAAAAGCGCAGATAGGCCCCTGTAAAGCCAAGGCTGAACAGACTGAGATAGCTGACCACGCTGCCGACCAAGGTATATAGGCCGTATTCACTCTGCCCCAAAAGGCGGATCATCAAGGGGGTATACAGCAGCTGAACGGCCATATTCAGGCCCGTGGACACATAGGACAGCACAGCCCCCAGCTTCAGCTGATTGGAAGGTTGGTTCAAAAGGCGTTCCTCATTTCTTTCGAAGGTTTTCGGTTAAATACGCCAGAGACTCCGTTCTGCGGCGGTTCAGGATCGCGTCTGCCTGGGTGAAGTCGATTTCCGGGAAGGCGTGCAGCAGGCGCAGCGCTTCGGTTGTAAAGAGCTGCCCCAGCAGTGCATATTCCGTCAGAAAATCCGTCAGGCGGCTGCCCATGGTCGTACTGCCGTCCGGTGCAAACCTGGGAAGCACCGCGAAGGGGCGGTGGTAGATCAAACTGAACACGGCAGCATGGAAGGAATCCGTAATCACCATGGAGGCATTGCGAATCAAACCAACAAACTCCGCAGGACCGCCGGAGAGCATTTGCGCATCCCCAAAGGAAAGATCCTCCTGCCGGAAACCCGCCAGGTGCGGCAGGGTCACCAATGGCAGACCCAGATTCCTGGCCGCTGCCCGGGCTGCGTCTCTGGTCTGCTGCCCCGCCCCCAAAAGATAGCACAGCACATAGGGCCCCTCTTTCGGTGCACGCATCTCCCTGTCCCACTGCTCCTGCGTCAGCAGCAGCACCGGATCAGCCACAACCACCGCTTCCCTGCCGCTTACTCTTCTCAGGTCCTCCACGCTGCTTTTCTCCCGCAGGGAAAGACCGTCCAGCCGGGCCGCGTTTTTTCCCAGCTTTTTCAGGAACTTTGGATTCAGGTTCTTGCTTGGCATACTGGGCGCATAGGAGAATTTCTGCACCGTCTCCGGTACAAAGCCCAAGGACATGGCATCCAGTGCGCAGTAATAGTAGCCCGTGCCGAATTCATTCCATATCTGGTCGCCGCCACAGACAAAGCAGTCATATTGGAAAAGGGCGTCTTGAATGGTTTCCGGAGTAAACAGGCTGCTGTTGTGAGGCGTTTCCAAGGCAAAATTGTCATAATCCTGCTGCCGTACAGCCAGTTCCTTTTTCAAATCTTCGGGGATTTCCGGAAAAACCGGCGCAGGACCGCTGCGCAGCTTTTCCGCGCCGAGGTAAGCAATGTTTTTCAAGACACGCTCCGGGAAGCTCTTTTTCATCCAGCTTCCGCTGTAGGCAAAGGGCAGCTGCTCTGCGGACCATCCGGGAACATTCTCAATGGCCCGGACCAGGGCTCTTGCCTGGAGCTGGCCGCCGGGATTGCGGTTTTCATAGTAAAGCGTCAAAATTCCAGCCTTCATGGCAGTTCCTCTTTTCCGGAAGTATAATTTCCGCATTTATTGTACCATAAAGCAGCCATCGATGCAACCCCGGAACACTCTTGCGAAACGGCATGGCATATGATATGATAAGAAAAATGACGAAAGACAAAGAGGGATTCACCGTGAAAAAAGCCATTTTATTCGATTTGGACGGAACGCTTACCGATTCCGGCGAGGGCATTATCAACTGCGCCCAGTATGCCTTCCAGCAGATGGACTATCCTGTACCGCCCCGGGAGGAGATGGGCGTTTTTGTAGGCCCGCCCCTGTGGGATACCTTCGAAAAATTCGGCATTCCGAAGGAGCAGACGGATGAGGCCGTCCGGATTTTCCGCAGCCGGTACGTGCCCATCGGAAAATTCGAAAACACCCCCTACCCCGGTATCCGGGAGCTTCTGGAGCGCCTGAAGGAAATGGGCTTTCTTCTCTATGTGGCCACCTCAAAACCGGAGACTACGGCCGTAGAGATTCTGGAACACTTCGACCTGGCAAAATACTTCGATCGAATTTGCGGCGCAGACCTGGAAAAGAAGCGGAACAGCAAGGACGCCGTCATCGAATACCTTCTGGGCCTTGCAGGCAGTGATGCCGACATGATCATGGTTGGCGACACGGAGTATGACGTTCTCGGCGCTGCAGCCCACGGCATCCCCACCATTGGCGTCAGCTGGGGCTATGGCGATGTGGCTGCCATGCGTGCAGCCGGTGCAAAAGCCATCGCGGATACAATGCAGGCGCTGGAAGCTTATCTGACAGAAGGCAAATAAAAAAGAGGGCTGCTAAGCATCCTTGGCTTTGTGGATGCTTAGCAGCCTTTTGATTCGTTACGCGCTGAGGCTCGTCCGCAGAAGCGTAAGCGCCTCCGGACCGGTGATCCCCATGACGGCTTCCAATTCTCCGGCAAGGATTTTCTCTGCGTCATGGAGGAAATTTTCGTCACACATATGCAGCCGTCGCCCGGCTGCTTTCTGGGCAGACCGGTGGGCATAGATGGAATACACCGTTTGCAGCAGCGTTTCCCGGGTTCCGGAGCCGGTGAGCTCCCGGTAGGACTGTTTGCGCTTATTCTCATCCTGAATCCAGGAAACCGTGTGGACCTTCGGTGATGCAAGGAGCGCTTCCCACGCTTCCTTCGAGATGAGCCCGGACACTCTGGACATGGCAGCCTCATTCTGCATGGGCACCATATATTGGCTGCCCTGCTTTCCAACCGGCTCCAAAACCAGATATTGCTGACTGACCCGATTCACCATTCGCTCCTGCACTTCTTTGACCCGGCACACGCCATGAATCCCATAAACCACAAGCTCACCCAACTGAAACACGGGAAAAAACCTCCTCTTGACAAATTATCTTAGTAGTGATATGATATCAAATTTTGGTTCGGAAAGCAAATGGTGATTTTGCCAAATTTTCAGAGATTTCTTCTACACTATTCACAATTTTTCCGTAAAAGCGTCATTTTCTCCACTTTTTGAGGCATTTTTTAGAATTGCAGCTCTATGCCATAATGGCGCAGCCAGAAGTCAATTTGCAGGAAATATGCGATCTTTTGAGGCCGTGCCATAAGCTGCCCATACCAGGGCCAGGGGCTTTGGCTATCCAGGACCATCTTGAGCGCTTCCCTGTCCACAAGGGCGAATAGCGGAGAATCCGCAGAAAGCACAGCCTGCATTTTTTCTTCCAGCAATGTCTCATAGCGAGGATCGAAGGTTTTCGGATAGGGGCTCTTTTTTCTGTGGGCCACCGCCTCCGGGAGCAGGTCCCCACAGGCATAGCGCAGCAGGCCCTTTTCTTCCCCCTGATAGTCCTTGTATTCCCAGGGCACGCCATAGAGATATTCCGCAATGCGGTAATCGCAGAAGGGCACCCGTACCTCCAAGCCGCTGAACATGCTCATCCGGTCCTTCCGGTCCAGAAGGGTCTGCATAAACCAGCGAAAATTCAGGTTTACCATTTCCTTCATGCGCCGCTCCCGGGGGCTGCATCCCGGCAGAATGTCACTTTCCCGGCAGGTTTTCAGGTAGGCCTCCATTACATAGGCTTCCCCGTCCAGCTTGGCGCGAAGGTCCGGGTGCAGCAGATTGCAGCGGTCAATAGTATTCTGCGCCCAGGGGAATCCCACTCTGTCCCGAACCTCCGGGTCGCGATACCAGGGATAACCGCCGAAAATCTCATCGGCACATTCCCCGGACAGCGCCACTTTTACGTATTTCCGAATCTCCCTGCAAAATGCCAGAAGAGAAAAGTCCACATCCGCCATTCCCGGCAGGTCTCTGGCAACGGTGGCCTCCTCCAGGCTGGAGACCAGCGTCTCCGGCGGCAATTCCGTCAGATGATGGTCAGAATGCAGAAATTCCTCCATTAGGCCGATAAAATCGCTGTCCGAAGTCGGCTGGAACTTCCCCGCCCGGAAATACTTGTCGTTCTCCGGATATCCAACGGAAAAGGTCATCAATTGCCGTCCGGCCTGCTCCATTTTTTCTGCGCAGACCGCACTGATGAGGCTGGAATCCAGGCCGCCGGACAGGAATGTCCCAATGGGCACATCGGAGACCATCTGCCGCGTAATAGCATCCAGCACCAGCGCCCGGGTGTGCTCCGCCGTCTGGCGGAAATTCTCCCGGTGCTCCCGGTCTTTCAAAGACCAGTACCTGTGTACTGCCAGAGTGCCCCCTTCGAAGGTTGCCCAGCAGCCCGGTTCCAGCTCCCGAATCCCGCAGAAGACGCCACTGCCCGGCTGCCGCCCCGGCCCAAGCAGCAAAATCTGAGCTGCTCCCTCCGCATCCAGCGCGGCCCTCTGGGAAGGATGGACCAGAATGGTCTTGATTTCCGAGGCAAATAGCAGTCCTTCCCCGCTGAGGCTGTAAAAAAGCGGCTTTACGCCGATACGGTCCCGGGCAAGGAACATCCGCCTTTTTCTGCCCTCCCAGATGCCGAAGGCAAAAATGCCATTCATTTTCAGAAGGCACTCCGGCCCCCATTGGGCATAGCTGTGCAGCACAACCTCTGTGTCCGAATGCGTGGCAAAGGCATGGCCCAGTTTTTCCAGGGTGCTGCGCAGCTGCTCCGTATTGTAGAGCTCCCCATTGTAGGTAATGCAGTAGTGTTCCCCGCCCCAGAGCAGCTCCATAGGCTGAGCGCCGCCTGTGGGGTCGATGATGGCAAGACGGGTGTGCAGCAGCGTACAGTCCGCATTTCTGTAAATGCCCCGGCCGTCCGGGCCACGGCGAGCCATGGTTTGCAGCATGGCATGCATGCAGGTTTCCTCAATCGGCAGTCCGACACAGCCGGATATGGCACACATAAAATCACACTCCCTGGAACCATCCTATGCCTCTTTGCCCGAAAGGTGCATGATTTGCACCGAAGCGCAAATACTAGCGGCGAGGTGATCGCATATGAAAACCAGTCAGGAACTCCTGTCCTCGGTCCTCAAAACCACCCAGATGGGCCAGGTGGGCATCCGCAGCGTCCTGGATACCACTCTGAACCCCGAGCTGCGGCAGGCGCTGGTGCAGCAGCTGAAGGAATACGACGGAATCGAAACGGAAGCCCACAATATCGCATCCCAGCGGGGCTGGGAGCTGAAGGAGCTGGACAGCGCCGTGCGGATGATGTCCAACATGGTGTGCCGCATGAAGCTCACAGGTGCGGACGCCACATCGAAAATTTCGGAGATGATGATCCAGGGCAATACCAAGGGGCTGGTAAAAGGCCTGCGGAATCTGCACCGCTCTGACCGGAAGGACAGCCGGGTGGAGACCCTTTCCCAGAAGCTCATCGATACAGAAACCAACAATATCCGCCAGATGCGCCCCTTTCTGTGAGCTGACCCGGCAGCGAATTCGCTGCCGGGTCGTTTTTTGACGGGGAACCTTTTTCTTACGGATCGCATATACTGTACGAGAAACATGCAAGGAGGGAAAATCATGTCATCAAACGGTTACATAACAGCCCGCGCCTATATGAGCTACGCGCAGATTCCCTTGGAGGATGTGGCAGTGGTGGTCACTGCCCAGGACGGTACAGCCATTGCCATGCGCCTGACGAACCGAAGCGGCCTGATCGAGCCTATCCCCATCCCTACCCCGGACCGGGAAGAGAGCGAACGGCCGGAGGGTAACGGGCAGCAGCCCTTTACAGACGTGACAGTCTATGCATTCAAAACGAATTTTGAGCAAATCGCAGTCCGAAATGTCCAGATATTTCCGGGAATTACCACCGTACAGAACCTGGAAATGGTGCCCCTGTCAGAGCTTCCGGACCGTTGGGATGAAAAAATACTGTTTAATACTCCGCCACAGAATCTGTAAGGAGGGCCTATGCCGACTGTCATTCCCTATGTACCCCAACGGATCACGGTTCATCTGGGCGCGCCCAGCGCCAGTGCCGACAATGTGACCGTAAGCTTCTCGGACTATGTGAAAAATGTTGCCTCCAGTGAGATTTATCCCACCTGGGAGGAAAGCGCCTTGCGGGCCAATATCCTGGCCATTGTTTCCTTTGCGCTAAACCGGGTATATACAGAGTTCTACCGCAGCCGAGGCTATGATTTTGACATCACCAGCTCCACCGCCTATGACCAGTTCTTTGTCCGGGGGCGCAGCTTTTTTTCCAACATTTCCCAGCTGGTGGATGAGCTTTTCAATTCCTATCTGCGCCGCCCGGGCTTTGTAGAACCGCTGGCCGCAAAATTTTGCAACGGCACCACCGTCACCTGCGAAGGCCTGAGCCAGTGGGGCAGCCAGGCCCTTGCCCAGCAGGGCTACAACTCCACCCAGATTCTGCGCAGCTACTATGGGGACGTGGAAATCGTGGCCAATGCCCCGGTGCAGGACTATGTGTCTTCCTACCCCGGGACGCCTCTGCGAAGAGGCAGCGTAGGCCCCAATGTGGTGGTCATCCAAACAGAGCTGAACCGAATATCCCAGAACTACCCGGCCATTCCGAAGGTTCCTGTCGTGGACGGCATTTTCGGTGCCGCCACAGAGAATTCCGTCACAGCCTTCCAGGAAATATTCAATTTGAACCCCGATGGTGTGGTTGGTCCTGCCACATGGTATGCGCTGGTGCGGCTGTATACAGCCGTGACCTCCCTTTCCGAGCTGCACAGCCAGGGGCAGCGGTTTTACACCATCGCCTGGAACAAGGGTCGACCCCTTGTTCCGGGCGACCGGGGCATTCAGGTCGAACACCTCCAGTACATGCTGCGGGTGCTCGCCGCCTATATTTCTCAGATTCCCAGCGTTGCGGTGGACGGTATTTATGGCAGCGCCACCCGCAACGCCGTACTGGCGGCCCAGGGCTATTTCGGTCTGCCTCAAACCGGAACCGTAGACCTGACCACCTGGAATGAAATTTACGACCAGTTTACTGGCATTGAAAACTCCAGCTTCCGGGATTTGGAGCGCTTCCCCTATACCAGCGCCGTGATCGGCAATACCCTGCCCCGGAACCGGTATGCCCGGTCCTCCACCATGACCCAATTCCCGGGATATGATCTCGCCACCGGCGGTCAAGACCCTGTCAGACAGGAGGTAGTGCGATGAAACCCACAGAATCCCTTTTGGGGCAGCCTATCCGCAGCCTGCAAACCATGCTCCGCGTTTTGGCGGAAAATGTTGACGAATACAAGGCCCTGATTCCGGACGGAATCTATGGACCGGATACCATGGCCGCCGTGCGGGTTTTCCAGCGCCGCAACCGTCTGCCGGTTACGGGGGTTACGGACCTGGAAACCTGGAATCAAATTGCGGAGAAATATGCCCTCGCCCTGGTGGAGATTGCGCAGCCACAGGTTCTATGCGTTCTGCTGAACCCGGGACAATGCATCGGCCTTGGGGAGAAAAACGCGGCGGTATATCTGGCACAGGTAATTCTGGCTGTACTTTCCGAAAACTATCACTGCGTGGATGCTCCGCCGGTCACCGGCGTTCTGGATGGACCGACACAAGACGCTCTGGCCGCATTTCAGCAGCTCTCCGGCCTGCCGATTACCGGGAGGCTGGACCGCCACACCTGGAAACACCTGGCGCTTCAATTCCCCATGGCCTCCAATCTGCCCGTCAACGAAGGCACCCGGAAATAAAAAAGAAGACGGCTGCCGGGAAAGCGAGGCCAGGATGCTTCGGTTACAAACCAAACACATCTTGGCAGCCTTTCCGGGCAGCCGCCGGTATTTATTTTCGTTCTCCGGGGACAATGTGTCACAAGCGCCGCCGTCGGCTTATCCGCAGATATTTCCGCGGCATCGGCGGGCTTCACCGTCTCCGTTTTCTGTAGCCTTAGTATACCATACGGGCCGCGGAGAAAGGTGAAGAATCCTTGAACGTTTGGAAAACGAATTATGCCGGATAGTTGTTGCTGAGCACCAGCAGCACAGGCAATGCCAGCGTAAATACGCTGATCGCCCAGGCATAAAGGGCCTTTTTCGACAAAAACATCATGGCGAGGCAGCCGCCGGTCAGCCCAAGGGGCGCCACAACGGCGGTATACCGGGAGATATGGAAGGAAAAATCCCCGCTGGACTGCATCAGAAGCCCTACAGACAGGGGCAGATTCACCGTATTGTAGGCTGCAAGCCGCAGCGCGAAATAGACAACCGGCGCAGCCAGAACCACCTTGCGCAGACGGTAGCACCAGGTGACGATGATTCCGACAATATGCTTAAACCGTTCGTAGCCGCTGCGCACCGGCTGCTGACCGGATACATCCGGCATTTGCGCGTTCTTTTTCATTGGTTCCCTCCTAAATCGGATTTGGGCTTGACGTTTTCGGCATAGAGGATGGCAAGGCCCTTGATGATCAAATCCCGGTCATAGTGAATGGGTGTCTTGCACAGCGGGACAATATATTGAGCCATACGGCCTGTGGCAACAACCGTGACCTTATCCCCCAGCTCCTCCTCCATCCGTACAACCATACCGTCCAGCATGGCCGCTGCGCCGTTGAGAATGCCGCTGCGCATACATTCTACAGTATTGCGCCCGATGGTCCGCTTGGGCTGGTCCAGCTGCAGGCCCGGCAGCAGAGCGGCCCGCTCCGTCAGGGCCTCCATAGAGATTCGTACGCCGGGGCTAATGCTGCCGCCAATCAGGGCTCCGTTCCGGTCCAGGACCATCATAGTGGTGGCAGTCCCCATTCCAATCACAATAAGCGGCGGATTCTGCAGGCGAAGGGCAGCCACGCAGCCAACCACCAAATCAGAGCCCGTTTGCGCCGGGTTGTCAATGCGGATATTCAGGCCGGTCTTAATGCCTGGGCCAACCACCAGAATAGGCTTGCCGAAGAGCTTTTTCAGGCCTGTCTTGATCTGGTTCAGAACCTGGGGTACTACAGAGGCGATGATTGCCCCCTCGATCTCAGAAGCCGCCACACTGTTGATGGCCAGAAGCATTTTTAAATCGATGGCGTATTCATCGGAGGTTTTCGTGGCATCCGTGCGCAGTCTGGCCTGGAAGACAATGTTCTTCCCCCGGACAGCGCCAACGGTGATATTGGTATTGCCGATATGGACTGCAAGGATCATGTCTGTCCCTCCAAATCTTTCAGGCCCAGCAGACGGCTGGCAATCACGGCCCCGTTTTCAATCTCGATCAGCCCTGCGCTTCCGGCAAAGCCTGCCGCCCCGGGATTCATGACCAGAAGGCCGTCCTCCTCCCGGTGAAGATACGGAATGTGTGTATGCCCATACAGGGCGACCTGCGCACCCTCGGCCCGAGCGTCCCGTAAGAGCTGGGACAGCGTTTGTTTCACATGGTGCTGATGGCCGTGGGTCAGGTAAAACCGCACGCCATCGATGGTGGGCATGAGAATTCTCGGAAGAAACGGGTCACAGGAATATTCGTCGCAGTTTCCCGGGACCTGGTAGAACGAGGCGCCGGGAGACAGTGCCCGCAGCGAATGGCCGTCGGGATAATAATCCCCCAAATGAATCACGCAGTCCGGCCGGAGCACCTCCAAACAGCGTTCCATAAAATCCATGTAGCGGTGGGAATCGGATAAAATCAATAAGCGCATGTTTCCATCCTTACAGGAAGGCCTGACCTTCCCTATTTTTAATCAAATTTTATTATATCATACCCGGCAATAGATTGCTACAGAAAAATTTTTCTCCGAGAGGAAAGTTCTCAAGCTTGCCGCATAAGATAAGCAGAGAGGTATTCCATTTCAAAAAGGAGGAAAAAACGTGGAAAATGCGGATTTCACGCCGGAGAAGCTGGAGCAGGCAAAGCTCCTTGCGGATACCGCAGCCGGGCGGCAGCTGAAGGAGCTTCTGCAGCAAACCAACGCCAAAGGGCTGCGGCAGGCCATGGAACAGGCGGCTCAGGGAGATTATGCATCAGCAAAAGGGACAATAGAGGCGTTTCTCGAGACACCGGAGGCAGCGGCGCTTCTGCGGCAGCTGCGGGATAATCTATGAGCGGCATGGAAGACCAGCTGGGGGCCATTCTGGGCGACCCGGTGATGATGCAGAAAATTCAAGCTCTGGCGCAATCCATGGGGCAGAGCCAGCCCCCCGGGCAACCGGAAAAACCGGAGCGTGTGGTGCAGCCGTCTCCGGCCGGGCCGGGAACAGGAGATTTGGAAATGCTCAAGGCCTTTACGGGCTTTGCCCGGGGCGCGGAAATTGACCAGAACCAGCGCGCGCTTCTGAAAGCGCTCTCCCCCTATGTCAGCCGGGAGAAAATTGCCAAGCTGGAGAAGGCCATGCGTTCGGCCAAGCTGGCCCAGCAAACCTCCGAGCTGCTGGAATCCGGCGCACTGAAAAACCTAACTGGGGGCTAGGCCATGTACAACCGCTATATTCCTACGGAAGACGGCTCCTTCCGCCGCCAAAGTCTGCCGGACGGTCCGCAGCCGCCATCGCAGTCACCTGCACCGCCTTCACCCAGCCCTCCGCGCAAGCCTGCAGAGGGTGCGGGCACTTTTCTAGATAGTCTGTTGCCCCGGGGTCTGGATACGGAGGATCTGATCGTAGTGCTTTTGCTGCTTTTGATGTCCGAAAACTGCACGGATACCCCAAACACGGCATTGATCACCATGCTGATTTACTTATTTCTCTAGTCCGCCGGCTCCCTGTTTCAATGGGGAGCCGCTTATTATCAGCAGCTCCTTTTCTTCCCTTGTCAGCTGCTTGACGGCATATTCCCGACGCAGGGCGGTACCGTGGTCCGGACAGACTTCCCGGTAGCACAGCGTCAGCGGTCCCCTGCCCCGGGTATATTTTGCGCCCTTTCCGCTGCGGTGCACGGCGAGGCGCTTGTCCGCATCCCGGGCAATGCCGGTATAGAGTGTCCCGTCGCCGCAGCGCAAAATATAGAGCTCCCATTCATTTTCCATGGCGGCCCAACTTTTGAAACGCAGGCTTTTCCAGGACCTTGTCCAGCAGAAAAAAGGTCACATTGCCAAGGATGAGCAGCACAATGAGCATAACCGTCCCAAGCTCCCGGAATTCCCCGTTCAATGCCGGAAGCCCCAGAACAAACAGGAGTACCGCATAAAGCACGCAGATGCTGGTATTGAAATACAGCCCCTTCCATAGGGCGCGCAGCCGGGACCTGTCCAGGCGCTGTTTCAGAATCGGATAATAGCCCAGCGCCAGCAGCACCCCCGCCGCCTCCCGGTCCGGGCACAGGAGCAGAGACAGAATGGCCACAGCAAAAAACCAGGCCCAGGCTATGCGCCTGCCGCACATATTCAGGATCACCTGCAGCAGCAACGCGCAGAGCATGGGGCTGACATAGGTGTTGACAGGGATCAGGCCGCCCAGGCACATGATGCAAACGGCTGCCGCCGCCAGCACACCCCCAAGAGCTATACTTTTTGCGGAAGAATTTGTATTGTGCAAAACGATTTCACCCTTTCGCTAGATAGGCCTATTATAGAGAAAACCACGGGCGAACGCAATGGCTTTCCATTGACATTTTGCCTTTTTTGCGATATATTGATAAAAAGAAAACCGGAAATGGAAGGTGTGTGTCATGGAAATTACTGTCGGAATGACCGGCGAGGCAACCGCGCTGGTGGAAAAAGAGGACACGGCTCAGGCCGTTGGCTCCGGGAGTCTTCTGGTCTACGCAACGCCCTGCATGGCGGCTCTGATGGAAGGCGCTGCCTGTGAGGCAATCGAGCAGGCCCTCCCCCAGGGGCAGACCAGCGTTGGGACTGCGCTGAATCTGGAGCATATCAGAGCAACCCCCGTCGGCCTGGAGGTCCGCGCCCGGGCAGAGGTCACCGCTGTAGAGGGAAAGAAAATCACCTTTGCCATCACCGCCTCTGACGAAGCCGGGGAAATCGGCAGAGCAACCCATACGCGGGTGCTGGTAAACAGTGAAAAATTCCTGGAAAAAACCTATCAAAAGCTATAAGGAGGAATTACCATGGAAGATTACGGTGCAATGATTCGCAATACCTTTGAGCTGGGCAGCGTCCGGGACGCAGAGGCCCTGTTCGATGCCTGCGTGGAGAATGCCTTCCCCACCTCGCACTTCCGGCGGCTGGAGCTGATCCGGTTTGTGAAAGACGAGCAATATCTGGAGGGCCGCAGTTGGAACCATGTGTTTGACATCCGGAAGGACAAGCTGAACGGTTCCGATGTCTGGAAGGTCCACTGCCACCGCGTCACCATGGGTGAAACCCCGGACAAGACCGTGTGCCTGGACTATATGACTCTGGGCTTTGTAGCCTACCTGTACCCCACGGAAAAGTGATCTGACAAGCAAAGATGCCGCTGCGAACCGGCTTGGAACCGGTCCACAGCGGCGTTTTTTATTGATGCGGTATTGTCCTTACTTCTTATCCGCCAGGATCAGCTTTTTGACGGCTTCGATGCCAACACGGATGGCACCGGATGTATCTTCCGTCATGGGCATAAACATTCCGGCCTTTTCCCGCTCCTGGTTCCACACGGCATGGAAGCAGCTGCCGCAGCGAACGCCCCGGGCGGCTGCAACAACGAACAGGGCCGCAGACTCCATCTCGCTGGCCTTGACGCCCAGGCGCTTCCAGCTCTCCCACTTTTGCAGCAGGTCATAGGAAACAGGGCTCTTCTCCGGGCTGTGCTGGCCATAAAAAGCATCCTTGCACTGGACCACACCCACGTGCGTCCGGAAGCCCAGCTCCCGGCTGGCATCCCGCAGGGCCAGGGTCACATCAAAATCCGGGACACTGGGGTACTCAATGGGGGCATATTCCAGAGAGGTGTGCTCATAGCGGATGGCGCCGCTGGCTACCACAATGTCGCCGGGGCAGACATCCAGATCAATGCCGCCGCAGGTGCCAATGCGGATGAAGGTATCCGCGCCGATATTGGCCAGCTCCTCCATGGCGATGGCCGCGGAAGGGCCGCCGATGCCGGTGGAGCAGACAGAAACCTTCTCCCCAAGGATAGTTCCGGTGTAAACATTGTACTCCCGGTTCATACCAATATGGACAGGGTTCTCAAAATGGGCGGCAATGGCCTCGCACCGTCCCGGGTCTCCGGGCAGGAATACATAGCGGCCCACATCACCCTCGGTGCAGTGAATGTGATACTGTTTTTCCGTTTTCTGCATAGCCGTTTCTCCTTTGTCGAACTTGTACAAAAAGTATAGCACAAAGTGCACCTCTTTGCAAGAGTTGAGACAAGCATTGCCTCAGAATAAACTGATCTGGCTGGTATCCGGCAGACTTCCAAAGGCGCCTGCGTCCTTGAGCATCTGGATATGGGTCTTGGAGACCTTGGGACAGGCGGCGGCGACCTCTTCGATGGAGAGGAAGGTTTTCCCCTCCCGGCCCCGCATCAGGTCCCAGGCAGCGTTTTCGCCCAGGCCGGAGATTGCCACGAAGGGCGGCAGCGGCGGCCCAGGCGCCGCCAGGGGCGGGGGGGCGGGGCGGGGGGTGGGGGCGGGGGGCGGGCGGTCGTCGCCGG
>CAMFMO010000024.1:0-38509 GCA_945963595.1 uncultured Clostridia bacterium
TTGCGGAGCTTCTTGGCGGGACAAGAAGCTCCCCGCCGGAGGCACCCAGCCGAAAGCTTCGGCAGGACTTCCGCTAAAACGTAAAAATGCAATAAATCGCAAATTTTCCCTAAAAGGAGAAATAACCATGCTGGAAATTATCAAACCTATGGACATCGAAAAGCGCAGCTTTGAGATCATCACGGAGCTTTTGGGGGATACGCCCATTGCCCCGGAGAATGAATTGGTTGTCAAGCGGGTGATCCATACCTCTGCCGACTTCGACTATGCCAAGAACCTGACCTTCTCCGAAGGGGCCGTGGCCAAGGGCATTGCCGCCCTGCGGGGGGGCTGCGATATCGTCACCGATACCCAGATGGCCAGGGCCGGGATCAATAAGACCATCCTGGGTAAGCTGGGCGGAGAGGTGCACTGCTTCATGTCCGACCCGGATGTGGCCGCAGAGGCCAAGGAACGGGGCATTACCCGGGCCATTGTCTCCATGGAAAAGGCGGCAAAGCTGGGGAAGCCCTGCATCTTTGCCATTGGCAACGCTCCCACGGCCCTGATTGCCATCAAGGAGCTGATGGAGGCGGGCAAGCTGCACCCGGCGCTGATCATCGGCGTGCCCGTGGGCTTTGTGAACGTGGTGGAGAGCAAGGAGGAGATCATTGAATCGGCCCTTGCCCCCTATATCGTGGCCCGGGGCCGGAAGGGCGGCAGCAATGTGGCCGCCGCCATCTGCAACGCCATGCTCTACCAGATTACAAGATAATGGAACAGTTTGTTGTAAAGGACGGCAAGCAGCTGCGCCTGGGCTACACCACCGGCTCCTGTGCCGCCGCAGCCGCCAAGGCGGCGGGCTGGATGCTGCTGACGGGCCGGGAGAAGAAAACCATCGGCCTACATACCCCCAAAGGGATTGATCTGACGCTGCACGTGGAGGAAATCACCCGGGGAGCGGATTTTGTGTCCTGTGCCATTGCCAAGGACGCGGGGGATGACCCGGACGTCACCGCCGGTGCGCTGATTTTCGCCAGGGTCACCTTGAAAGCGTCCCCCGGGGTGGACATTGACGGCGGCTTCGGCGTGGGCCGGGTGACCAAGCCGGGGCTTGACCAGAGCGTGGGCAATGCGGCCATCAACTCCGTGCCCAGGGCCATGATCCGGGAGAACCTGCTGGAAATCGCCCGGGAGCTGGACTACCCCGGGGGCTTCACCGTGGAAATTTCCGTTCCCCTGGGAGAGGAGCTGGCGAAGAAGACCTTCAACCCCCGGCTGGGAATCGTGGGCGGCATCTCGATTCTCGGCACCACCGGCATTGTGGAGCCCATGAGCGAGCAGGCCCTGGTGGATACCATCCGGGTGGAGCTGCGGCAGAAGCGAACCCAGGGGGACTATGTGCTGCTGACCCCCGGCAACTACGGCTCGGATTTCATCCGGGACAGCCTGAAAATCGACCCCAAGACCGCCGTGCAGGTGTCCAATTTCATCGGAACCTCTCTGGATATCTGCAAGGAGCTGGATTTTAAGGGCGCGCTGCTCATCGGCCACATCGGCAAGCTGGTGAAGCTGGGGGGCGGCATGATGAATACCCACTCGAAGTACGGTGACTGCCGCACGGAGATTCTCTCCGCCATGGCCGGCGCCGAGGGGGTGGACGCAGACACCATCCGGGCCATGCTGGAGTGCGTCAGCTGCGACGACTGCCTGCGCCTGCTGGGGGACCGAAAGGAAAAGGTCCTGCTGCGGCTCATGGAGCGCATCCGCTTTCATTTGCAATATCGCGCCGGAGATATGGAAATCGGCTGCGCCATGTTCTCCAAGGAGTATGGGCTGCTGGGCAAGACGGAGAACGCGGAGGCGCTGGTAAAATTGATTTTAAATCGTCAGACAGACACTTGTTTCATTGACAATTGACAATGTACAATTGACAATTATGGTGTCCCTACGGGACGGTTTTAAATATTTTTATTCATTTTCGAAGAAAATTCCTTAACTGACAATTGTCAACTGTCAACTGTCAATTGTCAATTGTCAATTTTTTACACAGGAGGTAACAATATGGTACATTTTGTCGGCGCCGGGTGCGGCGCGGCGGATCTGATTACGGTGCGGGGGGCAAAGCTCCTGAGCGAGGCGGACGTGGTGATCTACGCCGGTTCTCTGGTAAATCCGGAGCTGCTGAACTACTGCAAGGAAGGCTGCGAGATTCACAACAGCGCCAAGATGACCCTGGAGGAGACCACCGCCGTCATCGTCAAGGCAGAGGCGGAGGGCAAGACCACCGTCCGGCTCCACACCGGCGACAGCAGCATCTACGGCGCGGTCCGGGAGCAGTTTGACGAGCTGATTCCCAGGGGCATCGAATACGATGTGACCCCCGGCGTCAGCGCCTTCTGCGGGGCTGCGGCCTCTTTGAAGCAGGAGTTTACATTGCCGGATGTGAGCCAGACCGTCATCATCACCCGGCAGACCGGCCGGACCAAGGTCCCCGAAAAGGAGAGCATCCGCTCTCTGGCAGCCCACCGGGCCACCATGTGCCTGTACCTCAGCACCCGGCTCACGGAAGAGCTGCAAAAGGAGCTTTTGGAGGGCGGCTACCCGGGGTCTACCCCTGTGGCGGTGGTGTTCAAGGCCAGCTGGCCCGATGAGCGCATCTACCACTGCACCGTGGATACCCTGCACAAGACCGTGACGGAGAACAACCTGACCCGTACCAGCCTGATCATTGTGGGTGACTGCATGGGCGAGAAGTACCAGAAGTCCTTCCTCTATGACCCCAGCTATGAGCGGCCCTTCCACGAGGCGGCAACGAAATGCGACTGAGCATTCTGGCTTTTACCCGCCGGGGATGCTGTTTGGCAAGAAGGGTAAAGCAGGCCCTTTCTCCGGCGGAATGCCGGATGATGACCATGGAGAAATTCGGGGAACCGGATTTTGAAGTCTACCGTCCGCCTTTGACGGAGGCGGTGGGGGACTTGTTCTCCTGGTGCGATCAGCTGGTATTTATCGGCAGCACCGGCATGGCCGTCCGGGGCATTGCCCCCTGGGTGAAGGACAAGAAGACAGACCCGGGGGTTCTCGTCATTGACGAGGGGGGAACCTACGTCATTTCCCTGCTCTCCGGCCACATCGGCGGGGCCAACGCGTTGACAGTTTCCCTGGCTGCCGCCATCGGCGCCCAGCCCGTTGTGACAACGGCCACGGATGTGGAGGGAAAATTCTCCGTGGATGCCTGGGCAAAGCGGCAGGGGCTGCACATCGGCAGCATGGCCCTGGCCAAGGCCGTGTCCGCCGCCATACTGGAAGGGGATGTGCCCATCTGCGCCGACTGCCCCCTGCCGGAAAAGCTCCCCGCCGGGCTTGTAAAAGGCGAGGAAGGGGAGCTTGGCATCTACGTGGGCACCCATGCCCGGCGGCCCTTCCGGCAAACCCTGGTTTTGACCCCAAAGGTACTGACCCTGGGCCTGGGCTGCCGGAAGAACACCCCGGAGGAGGCCATAGAGGCCCTGGTTTCCAAAGTGCTGGCGGAAAAAGGCCTTTCCCGGGCGGCCATCCGGGGGGCGGCCTCCATTGACTTAAAAGCAAAGGAGCCCGGGCTGCTGGCCTTCTGCGGTCACCGGGGCATTTCCGTGAAATTCTATTCCGCCGGGGAATTAAAGGCCGTTCCCGGGCAGTTCACCCCCTCGGCCTTTGTCAGCTCCGTCACCGGCGTGGACAATGTCTGCGAGCGTGCCGCAGCGGCAGAGGGCGGGAGAATCATCGTTCCGAAAACCGCCGAAAACGGTGTGACCGTTGCAATTTCCGAAAAAGAATGGGAGGTATCCTTTTGAAACTGTATATTGTGGGCATTGGCCCGGGAAATTATGAGAATATGACCGTCCGGGCAGACCGGGCGCTGCAGGAGAGCCAGGTGATTGTGGGCTATCCCGTGTACGTGGACCTGGTGAAGGACCGGTATCCCGACAAGCAGTACCTGTCCACTGCCATGACCCAGGAGGCCGAGCGCTGCCGTATGGCCATCGAAGAGGCCCGGAATGGCAAGACTGTTTCCATGATCTGCTCCGGCGACAGCGGCATCTACGGCATGGCGGCCCTCATCTATGAGCTGCTGGGGGAGAATGCCGGCGTAGAGGTGGAGGTGGTCCCCGGGCTCACCGCTGCCTGCTCCGGCGGTGCGGTGCTGGGAGCACCCCTGACCCACGACTTTGCGGTCATCAGCCTGTCCGACCGGCTGACCCCCTGGGAAAAAATCGTCACCCGGCTGGACTGTGCCGCCAAGGCGGACCTGTCCATTGTGATTTACAACCCCAAGAGCCACGGCCGCCCGGACCATCTGGCCAAGGCCTGCGATGTGCTGCTGAAAACCCTGCCCGAGGACCGGCCCTGCGGCGTGGTCCGCAACATCGGAAGGCAGGGGCAGAGCAAGACCGTTCTCACGCTCAAGGAGCTGCGGGACTTTGACGCGGACATGTTCTGCACCGTGTTCGTGGGCAACGCCATGACAAAGGTCATCGATGGCAACCTGGTGACCCCCAGAGGCTACCGGGATGTATAAGCTCTGTGTATTCGCCGGAACGGCGGACGGGCGGCAGCTGGTGGAGCGCCTGGCGGGGCAGGCGGAGATTCTCGCCTGCGCGGCCACGGAATACGGCGGCGAGCTGCTGGAGGAGATCCCCGGTGTGGAGGTGTCCGCCCAGCGGTTGGACGAAAATCAGATGGAGGAGCTGTTCCGGCAGCGGCAGTTTGACTGCGTCATCGATGCCACCCATCCCTATGCCCCCATTGTAACGGAAAACATCCGCTCTGCCTGTGAGAAAACCGGCACCTCCTATCTGCGGCTGCTGCGGGACGGCGGCCTGCCGGAAGGGTGCCTCTTTGCGGATTCCACCGCCCAGGCTGTGGAAATGCTGAAAACCCTGCCGGGCAACATCCTGCTGACCACCGGCAGCAAGGAATTGGCTGCTTATGCAGCCCTGCCGGACTACGCCCAGCGGGTCTATGCCCGGGTGCTGCCGGTGGAGGCCAGTGTGGCCGCCTGCCGGGAGACGGGGCTGCCCGCCGCCCATATCTATGCGGTCCAGGGGCCGTTCCCGGAGGAGCTGAACGTCGCCATGCTCCACGCCTGCAATGCCCAAATTCTCGTGACCAAGCAGACCGGCAGCAAGGGAGGCTTCTTTGAGAAGGTCTCCGCCGCCCAAAAGGCGGGGGTGACCTTGCTGGTCATCGGCCGCCCGGAGAGCGCCCCCGGGGTCAGCTTCGGCGAGGCCATGCGCCTGCTGCAGCAGCGGTTTGATTTCCGCATGACCCCCCAGGTCACGGTGGTGGGCATCGGCCCCGGGGACCGGGACCATGAGACCGTCGCCGCCGCCCGGGCCATTGCCCAGGCGGACTGCCTCATCGGCGCGGACCGGATGCTGGAGGCAGTGGCCGCCCCCGGGCAGCTGAAAATTTCCGCCATTGCTCCGGAGGCCATCCGGGACGCCATTGCTGCCCATCCGGAGTGCGGCCGCTTTGCGGTGGTCATGGCGGGGGACGTGGGCTTCTACAGCGGCACGAAAAAGCTGCTGCCTCTGCTGACGGATTGCAAGGTGCATCTGGAGCCGGGGCTTTCCAGCTTGCAGTGCCTCTGCGCCAGACTGGGGGTATCCTATGAGGATGTGTTCTGCCTGAGCCTCCACGGCAGGGACGGGGACGCTGCCGCCGCCGTGCTGCGGTATCCCAAGGTGTTTGCCTTGGTGGGCGGCCAGGACGGCATGAAGAAGCTCTGTGCCAGCCTGGCAGATGCGGGGCTGGGAGAGATTTCCGTGGCCGTTGGGGAGCGCCTGGGCTACCCGGAGGAGAAAATCACCCGGGGCACCGCTGCGGAGCTGGCCGGGAGGGACTTCGACAAGCTCAGCGTGGCCCTGCTCACCGGCGGCGGCTTCGGCACCGTGACCCACGGCCTGCCGGACAGCGCCTTCCAGCGGGGCAGCCATGCCGACGGCACCGTGGTGCCCATGACCAAGGGCGAGGTGCGGTCCGTGGCTCTGTCCAAGCTGGCGCTGACGCGAAACGCCGTCTGCTGGGACATTGGCGCGGGCACGGGAAGCGTATCCATTGAGATGGCCCTCCAGGCGGACCTGGGCCACACCTATGCCGTGGAGAAAAAGCCGGAAGCATTGGCGCTGCTGCAGGAGAATGCCAGGCGGCTCCATGCTGTCAATCTGACGGCGGTTTCCGGCCTGGCCCCCGAAGCCTGCCTTGACCTGCCGGCTCCTACTCACGCCTTCATCGGCGGCAGCTCCGGCAATATGGAGGCCATTTTGAATGCCTGCTGGGACAAGAACCCCCATTGCCGCATTGTGGCGGCGGCGGTGGCTCTGGAAACCGTGGCTGAGCTGACCCGGTTGAGTAAATTGCACCCCGCCGAAATCCTCACCCTCACCGCAGCCCAGGCCCACAAGGTAGGCCCCTATTCCATGATGCAGGGCCAAAATCCCATCTATCTGTTTACATTTAACGGGAAGTAAGGACAACATATGCGAAACGAAATTTTTCTCTCCCTCCTGCTGGGCTTTCTCCTGGACTGCCTGGTGGGAGACCCGCACAGCATTCCCCATCCGGTGGTGCTCATCGGCAAGCTGATCTCGGCCCTGGAAAAGGGACTGCGGAAGCTGTTTCCCAAGACCAGAGCCGGGGAGATGACCGCGGGGGGGATTCTGTGGGTGCTCACCGTGGCAGCGAGCTTCTGCGTGCCTTTGGGGCTGCTGTATCTCTGCGGCCTGGTCAGCCCCTGGCTGCGGCTGGCGGTCAGCTCCGTGATGTGCTGGCAGGTCCTGGCGGCCAAGAGCCTGAAAACCGAGAGCATGAAGGTCTATACCGCCCTGAAAACCGGAACGATTGAAGATGCCCGCTACGCCGTCTCCATGATTGTGGGCCGGGACACCCAGGCGCTGGATGACAAGGCCGTGGCCCGGGCGGCGGTGGAGACCGTGGCGGAGAACTGCTCCGACGGCGTGATCGCCCCCATGCTCTATTTTGCCCTGGGGGGCGCGCCCCTGGCCTTTGCCTATAAGGCGGTCAACACCATGGATTCCATGCTGGGCTATGTGGAGATGCCCTATAAGAACATCGGCTGCATCCCGGCAAAGCTGGACGATGTGTTCAATTACATCCCCGCCCGGCTCAGCGGCCTTGTCATGCTGCTGGCAGGCGGCATTTTGAAGCTGAATTTCAAAAACGGCTGGGAAATCTTCAAGCGGGACCGCTACAACCACGCAAGCCCCAATTCCGCCCAGACCGAATCCGTCTGCGCCGGTCTTCTGGGCCTTCGTCTGGCCGGGGACGCCTGGTATCACGGCGTTCTGCACAAGAAAAAGTACATCGGCGACGCCCTGCGGGAGATCGCCCCGGAGGACATTCCCCTAAGCTGTAAGCTGATGTACGGAACGACGGTTATTATGCTGATCCTGTGCCTTGCCGCACAGCTGATCTGAATTTGAGGAAATTATTTCATGCTCTATGAAACCCTGAACCCCCACGGCGGGGAAGTGTACGCCCGGAAAATCGATCTGGATTTTTCCGCCAATATCAACCCCTACGGAACGCCCCAGGCCGTGAAGGACGCGGTAGCGGGGAGCGTAGAGGCCCTGCGCTGCTACCCAGATCCCTATTGCCGCAGACTGGTTTCCGCCATTGCGGATTTTGAAAAGGTACCCGAAAAGCAGGTTTTCTGCGGCAACGGCGCGGCGGAGCTGATTTTTTCCTGCTGCATGGCCCTGCGGCCGAAAAAGGCCATAGTCCTGTCTCCCTGCTTCAGCGAGTACGAAACGGCCCTGAAGGTCTTCGGCACGGAGACAGCGCACTATCTGCTGAACCGGCAGGACAACTTCGCCTTGACGGAAGCATTCCTGAGCGTGCTCGAGGGCTTTGACGGGGAAATGCTCATGCTCTGCAACCCCAATAATCCCACAGGCCAGGTGATCGGGCGGCCCCTGATGGAAAAAATTCTGGACATCTGCCGCCGGAGAGGTATTTTTCTCTTCATTGATGAGTGCTTCCTGGACCTGACCCAGGGGGGAGAGGCTTTAAGCATGAAGCCCTTTTTGGGCAGCACGGAAAATCTGCTCCTGCTGAAGGCCTTTACCAAGAGCTATGGCATGGCGGGTCTGCGGCTTGGCTACTGCCTTACGGGCAATGAACAGCTGCTGAAAACCATGGGTAGGCAGGTGCAGCCCTGGAATGTGTCCATCCCCGCCCAGAATGCGGGGGTTGCGGCCCTTTCTCAGGTGGATTTTTTGAAAAAGGCCAATGATTGCATTCACACCCAGCGCCCCATCCTGGCGGCGGGGCTGGAAGAGCTGGGCTTTGACGTCATCCCCTCCCGGACCAACTACATCCTGTTCCACGCGGACCGGGAGCTCCGGGAGCCCCTGCTGGAGATGGGCATTCAGATTCGCGCCTGCGCCAATTACATCGGCCTGGGGCAGGGCTGGTACCGGGTAGCCGTGAAGCTGCCGGAGGAAAACCAAAGGCTGCTGGAGGCCCTGAAAAGGTTAGGAGAAAAGGAGGAACACACATGGCAAAAAATATTATGATCCAGGGCACCATGTCCAATGCGGGCAAGAGCCTGCTGGCGGCGGGACTTTGCCGGATTTTCAAACAGGACGGCTACCGGGTGGCGCCCTTCAAGAGCCAGAATATGGCCCTGAATTCCTTTATCACCGAGGCCGGCGGCGAGATGGGCCGGGCACAGGTGGTCCAGGCAGAGGCGGCGGGGGTGAAGCCTGATGTACGCATGAACCCCATTCTCTTAAAGCCCACCACCGATGTGGGCAGCCAGGTGATCGTGAACGGCGTGGCCATGGGTAATATGCGGGCCATGGAGTATTACCGCCGGAAGCGGGAGTTCATCCCCCAGATTTTGGAGGCCTACAACGGCCTGGCGGCGGAAAATGACATCATCGTCATCGAGGGCGCGGGAAGCCCTGCGGAAATCAATTTGAAGCAGCAGGATATTGTGAATATGGGCATGGCCGAGCTGGTGGATGCCCCGGTGCTGCTGGTAGGCGATATCGACCGGGGCGGCGTGTTCGCCCAGCTCTATGGCACCATCGCCCTGCTGGAGGAGCAGGAGCGCAAGCGCGTCAAGGGCACCGTTGTCAATAAGTTCCGGGGAGACCGGGCCATTTTGCAGCCGGGCATTGATATCCTGGAAAAAATCTGCGGCGTGCCCGTGGCGGGCGTCATCCCCTATACCCATGTGGACATTGACGATGAGGACAGCCTGTCCACCCGATTCACCCGGGAAAGCAGCCGGAAAGCCATCGACATTGCGGTGATCAAGCTCCCCCGCATCTCCAACTTCACGGATGTGAGCCCTCTGGAGCGGTTCCCCAATGTGTCCGTGCGCTACATCGAGCGGCCGGACGACCTGAAAGAGCCGGACCTGATCCTGATTCCCGGCACCAAGAGCACCATCGCAGACCTTCTGTGGCTGCGCCAGAGCGGTTTGGAGGCGGCCATTCTCCACTGCCACGACCGGGGCGCCGTTGTCTTCGGTATCTGCGGCGGCTTCCAGATGCTGGGCGCCACCGTCTCTGACCCGGACCAGGTGGAGGCGGCGGGCATTACCCAGGTAAAGGGCATGGGCCTGCTTCCCATGGATACGGTCTTCCGGGGGGACAAGGTCCAGCGGCAGACCGAGGGGGTGCTGCCCATGGTGGCAGGTCCCCTGCACAGCCTCTCCGGCCTGGGCTATAAGGGCTACGAAATTCACATGGGCCGCAGCGAAGCGCCTATCCCCCCCATTTCCGTAGGGGAAAATGTCTACGGCAGCTATATCCACGGCATTTTTGACGAGGGCGGCATTGCCCAGGCCATCGTTGCGGACCTGTGCCGCCGGAAGGGCCTGAACCCGGAGGAGGCGGAGACCTTCGATCTGGATGCCTACAAGCAGCAGCAGTACGACATCCTGGCCGATGCGGTCCGCAGCGGCATGGACATGGACTTTGTCTACAAGGTCCTGAATCGGCAGGTGTAACCATGGTCCATATCTATTGCGGCGACGGCAAGGGCAAGACCACGGCGGCCATGGGCCTGGCCCTGCGTATGGCAGGGGCGGGCAAACAGGTGCTCATTGGCCAGTTTTTCAAAAACGGCAGCTCCGGGGAGATCAAGATCCTGAAAACCGTCCCCGGAGTGACAGCCATCCACTGCCAGACGGTGCCGGGCCGCTATGTCCACATGACGGATACGGAAAAGGACCAGGCCCGCAGAGACTATACGGCCTACCTTCTGGAATTGCTGGAACGGGGGAAAGCTGCGGACCTGCTGGTGCTGGACGAGGTCATTTCCGCCCTGAACCGGGGGATCGTCCCCATGGAGCCGGTGGCTGCCTATCTGAAAGCCTGGGGAGGCGAAAAGGAAATCGTCCTGACCGGCCGGAACCCTGCCCAGACGCTTGTAGACCTTGCGGACTACGTTACCGAGATGCGCAAAGAAAAGCACCCCTTTGATCAAGGGGTGCGGGCGCGAAAGGGAATTGAGTATTGAGCGGCATTTCACTTTGAAGCTGCGTATTTTGAAATTTGAAAACACGCAAAAATTGCGTAAAAATTTTTTTGAAAACACGCAATTTTTGCGTGTTTCACTTGCGGCTTTCTGAAAACTGTGACAAGCCGAAAAAAGTCTGCCTCGAAAGGAACCTGACCTTCCGAGGCAGACTTTTTTATTCAGCGAACAGCGTCAGCACAGCTTTGCGCCGGCGGGGATGGCGTCGGAGAGCATGACCAGGTTCAGCTTCTCCTCGCCGTTCTCCTTGTGGACGGCGCTGAGCAGCATACCGGCAGATTCTCTACCCATCATCTTTCTGGGGGGCAGATTGGTGATGGCCACCAGAGTTTTGCCCACCAGCTCCTCGGGCTTGTAGTATTTGGCAATGCCGGAGAGAATCTGACGGTCCGTGCCGGTGCCGTCATCCAGGGTGAATTGCAGGAGCTTGTCGCTCTTCTTGACGTTTGTGCAGGCCTTGACCTTTACGGCCCGCAGCTCGTTTTTGCAGAAGGTGTCGAAGTCCACGTTTTCCTGGGTGTAGGGCTCGATTTCCAGCGGGGGCAGGGCGGGCTTGTTCAGCGCTTCCAGCTCGGCCAGCTCCTTTTCCATGTCGATTCTGGGGAACAGGGCGGGACCGGCCACGGTGACGGCCTCCCGGGGCAGGGTGCCGAAGGCATTCAGGCTGTCCCAGCTCAGGTCCGCGCCGCCCAGCCGCTTGCCGATCTCGGCGGCGGTGTCGGGCATGAAGGGCTGCAGAAGGCCTGCGCAGATGCGGACGGTCTCCAGCAGGTTGTAGAGCACTCTTGCCAGCCGGGGCTTCTGGGCTTCGTCCTTGGCCAGCACCCAGGGGGCGTTCTCGTCAATATACTTGTTGGCCCGGGAGATGACCTTGAAGATTTCATTCAGGGCGTTCTGGAAGGCGTACTTCTCCATCTGCTCTTCGTACTTATCCCGCAGAGAGGAGACCATGGCAAGGAGCTCGCCGTCCTTTTCGGCATCCTCTGCCTGCTGGGCGGGCAGACGGTCCCCGAAGTACTTCTGGGCCATGGCCACGGTACGGCTTACCAGGTTGCCCAGGTCGTTGGCCAAATCCACATTGATGGTGGAAATCAAAGCCTCATTGGAGAAGTTGCCGTCAGAGCCAAAGGGGAAGGTCCGCAGCAGGAAGAACCGCAGGGCATCCACGCCGAAGCGCTGGGCCAGCACATAGGGGTCAACCACATTGCCCTTGGACTTGCTCATCTTGCCGCCGTCCAGCAGCAGCCAGCCGTGGCCGAAGACCTTCTTGGGCAGGGGCAGATTCAGGCTCATGAGCATGGCGGGCCAGATGATGGAGTGGAACCGGACGATCTCCTTGCCCACGAAGTGCACATCGGCAGGCCAGAACTTCTCCAGATCGTGATAGCGGTCATTCTCAAAGCCCAGGGCGGTCATGTAGTTGAACAGGGCGTCGATCCACACGTAGACCACGTGGCCCGGGTCGAAGTCCACAGGCACGCCCCAGGTGAAGCTGGTCCGGGAGACGCACAGGTCCTCCAGGCCGGGCTTGATGAAGTTGTTGACCATCTCGTTGACCCGGCTCCGGGGTTCCAGGAAATCCGTGTTTTCCAGCAGATCCTGCACCCGGTCGGCGTATTTGCTGAGCCGGAAGAAGTAGGCCTCTTCCTCGGCGTCCTGCACCTCCCGGCCGCAGTCGGGGCACTTGCCGTCTACCAGCTGGCTCTCGGTCCAGAAGCTCTCGCAGGGCTTGCAGTATTTGCCCTTGTAGGTGCCCTTGTAGATGTCACCGTTGTCGTACATCTTCTTGAAAATCTTCTGGATGGCGGCCACGTGATAGTCATCGGTGGTGCGGATGAACCGGTCATAGGAGATGTTCATCAGCTTCCACAGGTCCAGCACGCCGCCGGGGCCTTCCACGATGTTGTCCACAAACTGCTGTGGGGTGACGCCGGCCTCCTTGGCCTTGTCCTCGATTTTCTGGCCGTGCTCATCGGTGCCGGTGAGGAACATAACGTCGTAGCCCTGGAGCCGCTTGTAGCGGGCCATGGCGTCCGTTGCCACGGTGCAGTAGGTGTGGCCGATATGCAGCTTGGCGGACGGATAGTAAATGGGTGTGGTAATGTAGAACTTTCCTTTGCAGGCATTACACATGGAAAAACCTCCTTAAAATCGAAAAATCGCCCTTGGCAAAACCCAAGGGCGACAAAAATTGACGCGGTACCACCTTGATTTGCAGAAAAATCTGCCTCGTTGACGCGGTAACGGGCGCACCCGGAGAGGCCTACCTATCGACCCCTCGGCTCCAAGACCATGTTCCGCCGCCTCCGCGCACCCTTTTTCACCGCCCAAGGGCTCTCTGAACGCATCCGCAGCGTACTCTTCTCTTCATCGCCGGTATGATTTCCCATTATAGCCCGTAATAAGAAGCTTTGTCAAGATAATTTTGCCTTTTTCGTCATCCACAGCGCGATTCCCACCGCGGCTACCCCGCCTGTCAGCTTGCCCACAATCATGGCGCCCAGAAGCTCCGGGGCAAACCCGGCGGTGAAGCCCAGGTGGTCGCCGAAGACGAAAGCGGCGGGGACGGCGAAGGCGATGTTTACCACCTTGCCCCGGTCGTCCATGTCCTTCACCGTCTCAAAGGCGGCAATGGAGTTGGCCAGTGTTGCCACCAGCCCGGCCGCTGCCGTGTCGTTGATGCCCAGCAGCTTTCCCAGGGACAGCAGGGGCCTTTTTAAAAGCCGGGTGATGACATACACCAAAGGGAAGGCCCCGGCCAGTACAATGGCAATGGCCCCCACGGTCTCGAAGCCCTCGGAGATGGGGGCCAGACCGGGGATGAGCCGAAAGCCTGTCAGGCTCTCCACAATGGCGGCGGCCAGTCCTACAGTGACAATGGCAACCACGATCTTGCCGAACACCGTAAAGGCCGTGACCATGGCATTCTCCGCCCGCCAGAGCCCAAGGGCAATGAGCGCTGCGATGAGCACGATGGGGATGAGGTTGCGCAGCACCATGGCGGCGGGAAACCCCGCCGTCAGGCCTCCCGCCAGAATGCCCAGGGGAATGGCAACGATGCCGCACAGGATTCCCTTGGCCATGGCGGGCCGGTCCTCCTGCCGCAGCAGGCCCATGGCCACGGGAATGGTGAAGACCACGGTGGCCCCCAGCATGGAGCCGGTGAGGATGCCTCCCAGACCGGCAGCCTCCGGGCTCAAAGCCAGCTCCCGGGCCAGGGAAGCGCCGCCCATGTCGCAGGCCAGAAGGGTTCCGGCGAACATGGCGGGGTCTGCCCCGAGAAATCCGTAAATCGGCACAACGATGGGCCGCAAAAGCCTTGCCAGCACAGGGGCCAGGCACACAATGCCGATCATGGCAAGCCCCAGGGTGCCCATGGCCAGGATGCCCTCTTCAAACCGGGGGCCCAGGCCAAACCGGCTGCCGAGTATTCGGTCAATACCGCCAAGCAGGGCGAAAACCGCCATGATTCCAATGAGAATCTCGTGGAAGGACATTCAGGCTTTCCGCTCCTTACTGTCTAAAATCGCCACCACGGCGGCGTCCACCGGGGCATCCATGCAATACCGGGAGGCCACGGTTCCCGTGGCCAGCAGTACCTGGTCCCCAGGGCCTGCCCCTACCTGGTCCGCTGCCACCAGCTCTTCCGCTCCGGACCGGACCACCAAAAAGGTCTGCCCTTGCAGGCAGGCGGCCTTCCGCGTGGCCCAGATGGAGCCTACAACAGATCCGATTTTCAATGCTTTCCCTCCATAATTTCCTTTGCCAGAGGCGTTAAAACCGCGTCCTGCCCCGGGCGCTTGCCCTGGGCCAGAAGCAGCCGGGCCTCCTCGGCGGTAATGAGGCGCTTGCGGCCTCCGTCCGTGAACAGAACGCCCCAGTTTTTCAGCTCCCGCTGGGCGGCGGTCAGAGAGGCGGACAGTGCCCGGTTTTTTGGGCTTTCCGGCAGCCCCGGGGTGTAGAGGTAGACGCTTTTCCCCTGGGCCAGGGCCTCCAGCACCGCCTCCTCCCGAAACCGCAGAAGCGCCCCAAGGCTCAGCGAGCCGATGACCACCGCGTCATAGGGCGGTTCCGTCACATAGCTCCAGCCCAGGGCGGCGGCGGGCTCCCGGCCGATCAGCAGCGCCCGCATGGCTCGAGCCTCCCCAGATCCCCCTTGCGGAAGCCGCAGGCATTGGCCTCGTCGAAGTCCAGGTGGGCATAGGGGGCAAAGTCAGGGCTCACCCGGACGGCCACGTCCTCAAAAATCAGGGGCCGGTCCGTAAAGGTGCGCAGCCGGACGGTTTGGCCGTGGGCTACCCCAAAGCGCTCCGCCGCCTCGGGGGTCAGGTGTACATGCCGCCGGGCCACGATGACCCCCTCGCGCAGCTGCACCGTACCCCGGGGGCCAAGCAGCAGCGCCCCGGGGGTGCCCCCAATGTCGCCGGAGAGGCGCACCGGGGCGGAGAGCCCCAGCTGGCGGCAGTCCGTCAGGGAAATTTCCACCTGCCCCGCCTTTCGCTCCGGCCCCAGCACGGCCACGTTTTGGAATTCTCCTTTTGGCCCCTTCACCGTCACCCGCTCCCGGGACAGGAACTGCCCGGGCTGGCTCAGGGGCCGCTCCGGCGTTAAGGCATGGCCGAACAGGGCCATGGCCTGCTCCCGGGTGACATGCACATGCCGCCCGGAGGCCTCCAATTCAATAAACAGCCGCCCGAGAACCGCCTCGGTCAGGCAGGAAATGTCCATAAATAATTTCTCCTCCTTTACGGTTGCCGCAAAACTGCGGGAGTACGAGTTGACAGTGTACAGTTGACAGTTATTGTGTCCCTTCGGGACGATTATAAAATAATTTACTCATTTCCGAAGGAAATTCCTCAACTGTCAACTGTCAATTGTCAACTGTCAACTCCTACTGCACACAGCCTTCTGCTTCGTCGTCTACCCCAGCCGCTCCAAAATCTTCTGCGTCAGCAGTTCCACCAGCGCACTGTCGTGCTCCTGCTTCTGCTGCATCGCTTCCGTTCCCCAGGCTACCCGGCGGAGGTTGATCAGGTCCATAGGCGAAATATTGTTGGAGGAGCTGCTGCCGCCAACGGCGCCGCAGCCCAATGTCAGGGCGGGGAACAGGCCCGTGGCGGCCCCAATGCCGCCCAGAGCCGCCGGGGCGTTGACCAGGAAACGGGACACCGGAATTTCCAGAGCAAACCGCCGGATAACTCCCTCGTCCCGGGCGTGGATGGCGAAGGTGTGGCCGCTGCCCTCATGGCGCAGCACCTCCACAGCCTTTTGAAGCACTGCGTCCTCGCTGTCCAGAACGAAAAAGGCCAGCACGGGGCAGAGCTTTTCCATGGAATAGGGCCGGGTCGGTCCGGCCTCCTGCTCCCGGGCCATGAGGACCTTGGTGTCCTTGGGCACGGAGAAGCCCGCCTTTTCCGCCAGATAAATGGCGCTTTTGCCCACAATTTCCGGGTTTAGCCCGCCTGTGGGCTTGAACAGCAGCCTGGCAAGCCGCCCGGCCTCCTCCGTGGGCATCAGGTAAATGCCCTGCCGCCCGGCCTCTTCCAGAACGGCAGACTCCATGCTCTTTTCCACAATGATGCTCTGCTCCGAGGCGCAGACCGTGCCGTTGTCAAAGGTCTTGGACCGGACAATGGCGGCAATGGCCCCGGGCACGTCCGCCGAGGTGTGGATATAGGCCGGGCCGTTGCCCGCCCCCACCCCAATGGCGGGCTTGCCGGAGGAATAGGCGGAGCGGACCATGCCGGGACCGCCGGTGGCGAGAATGAGCTTCACCTCCGGTGCCCCCATAAGCTCCTGGGTTCCCGCCATCTGGCTCGCCGTCAGGCAGCCGACGGCCCCTGCCGGGGCTCCGGCCGCTTCTGCCGCCCGGGCCAGAAGCTCCGCCGCCGCCCGGGTGCATTTGGCTGCCTTCGGGTGGGGCGAAAAGACAATGGCGCAGCCGGCCTTTATTGCAATGAGGGCCTTGTAGCACACGGTGGAGGTGGGGTTTGTGCTGGGCACAATGGCGGCGATGACCCCCATGGGCACGCCGATCTCCCACAGCCTTTTTTCCGGAATTTCCCGCAGGATGCCCTTGGTTTTCATGGGCGCGATGGCGGAAAGCACGGTTTTGCAGGCAAAGAGATTCTTCTCGGTTTTGTCCTGGGTGTTGCCGAAGCCCGTTTCCTCCACGGCCATTTTGGCCAGGGCGGCGCACTCCGGTTCAAAGGCGGCGGCCATGGCGGCAACGATGGCGTCCAGCGCCCCCTGGTCCAGTTTGTTCAGGCGTTCCTGGGCCGCCCCGGCCTGCCGGGCCAGCTCCCGGGCCTCCTGCCGGGCGGCCAGGTCTATATCCAATTGCGGCATAGAGCCTCAAACCTCCTTTTCGTACAATAGGCGGGAGCCGTCTCCGGCCTTTTTCGTCAGATGGCCGTTCTCCCAGAAGCCCATTTTTTCCAGCCACCGCTGGAATTCCGGGATGGCGGTTTTGCCGGTGATCTCCCGCAGGGCGGCGGTGTCCCGGAAGCCGGTGGTCTGGTAGGAGAGCATGATGTCATCCCCGTGAGGAATGCCCATAAAGTAGTTGCAGCCCGCCAGGGTCAGCAGGGAGGCCAGGTTTTCAATGTCGTTCTGGTCCGCCTTCATGTGGTTGGTGTAGCAGCAGTCGCAGCCCATGCTGACCCCTAAGAGCTTGCCCATAAAGTGGTCCTCCAGCCCCGCCCGGGTGACCTGCCGGGCGTCGTACAGGTATTCCGGCCCGATGAAGCCCACCACGGTGTTCACCAGGAAAGGGGAGAAATGCCGGGCAAAGCCGTAGCACCTTGCCTCCATGGTCACCTGGTCCGTGTCAAAGTGGGCGTTGCTGGAGAGCTCTGAGCCCTGGCCGGTCTCAAAATACAGCACGTTTGGCCCTTCCGCCGTGCCCTTTTGGAGCATCAGCGCCTGGGCATCGGCAATGGTCTGGGCGTTGAAGCCGAAGGCCTCGTTGCCCTTCTGGCTGCCGGCAATGGACTGGAAGATCAGATCGCAGGGCGCACCCGCCTCTACGGCCTTCATCTGGGCCGTCACATGGGCCAGCACGCAGATCTGCGTCGGAATGGCCCAGTGCTCCTTGATCTCCTGGAACCGGCGGAGAATTTTCCCCGCCTGCTCCGGGGAGTCCGTCACCGGGTTCAGCCCGATGACCGCGTCTCCCGCCCCGAAGCTCAGCCCCTCTAAGACGGAGGCGGTGATGCCCTCGGGGTCGTCGGTGGTGTGGTTGGGCTGCAGGCGGCAGCTCAGGGTTCCCGGCAGACCGATGGTGGTATTGCAGTGGGCGGTGACGGTGATCTTCCGGGCGGCGTAGATGAGGTCCAGGTTGCTCATGAGCTTGCACACCGCCGCTGCCATTTCCGCCGTCAGTCCCCGGCTGCGTCGGCGGATATCGGCGCCGGTGGTGTTCTCGTCCAGAATCCATTCCCGGAGCTCGGATACCGTCCAGAGCTTTATTTTTTCGTATTCCGGCAGATTCAGGTCGTCCTGGATGATCCGGGTGACCTCGTCGGTTTCGTAGGGCACCGCCGGATGCTCCCGCAGCTCCTGAAGGGTGACACCGGCAAGAACAACCTTGGCGGCTACACGCTCCTGGGCGCTCTCGGCGGCCAGACCCGCTAGTTTGTCCCCGGACTTTTCCTCGTTGGCCTTGGCCAGGACCTGCTTTAAGTCCCGGAACTGGTATGTCTTTCCCCAAAGGGTGGTTTTCAGTTTCATGGGCTCGTTTCTCCTTTGCATTGGAGCATGAGAATATACACAAGGCTGCTCAGCCGGTTCAGAGCCCGAAGGATGTCCGTCCGGTCCCGGCCGAAGGCCGCTGCCGCCGCCAGCTCCGTCTCCCGAATCTGGGTGCGCAGCCGGTTCAGCTGCAAAATGGCGGGGCTGTCGGCAGGCTGGGGCATGAAGTGGGGGCAGCCGTAGTATTTTTGTGGGTTCTGGCTGCGCGCGCGCTGCTCGCGCTCCGTCAGGCCGCAGAGCGTTTCCGGCACGAAGGGCTCCTCCAGCACCTCGCACCGGAGGAGCTTGCGCACGCAGCCTAAGATCTCTTCAAGGGCCTTCGCCTGCTCCGGCAGCGCCCGGGCTTCCAGCAGCAGGGCGGCCTCCAGAGAATCCAGCTTGCCCCGGAAGACAATTCTGGGGTGGGTTTTGGGTACCAGCAGATTGCCGGTGAGCTGGGTCAAGTGCTCCGGCTTTTCTTCTAAAAAGCCGCCGTCCAATGTTTCGTAGCGGGTGATTTTGGCGTTTTCCGCCGGGAGAATGGGAATGCGCTGTTCCTTCAAAAAGTCCCGGGCGGCGCTGGTGAGATTGTCCCCCGCACCCAGGAAGAAGACCCGTTTCCCCTCCCGGGTGCGCAGATTGTCCCGCACGTTTTCCAGGGTATAGAGCAAGGCTTATTTCCCCTGAGCGGCGGGCCGGTCCGCCCGGGCCTTGGGCAGAATGTTATCCACCTCCACATGGGGCCGGGCAATGACGTGGACGGAGATCAGCTCGCCTACCTTCTCCGCTGCTGCGGCTCCGGCGTCCGTGGCGGCCTTTACGGCACCCACGTCCCCACGGACCATCACGGTGACGAGTCCGCCGCCCACCTGCTCCTTGCCTACCAGCTGCACATTGGCGGATTTCACCATGGCATCCGCCGCCTCAATGGCCCCTACAAGGCCCTTCGTTTCGATCATTCCAAGAGAATTGGTGTCCATAATTTTCGTCCTTTCAGATGGTTTGTTACACAAAATAAGGGTTGCTTACAAGTTGACAGTTGACAATTGACAGTTGACAATTGACAGTTGACAGTTGAGGAATTTCCTTCGGAAATGAAAAAAGTATTTTTTGTCGTCCCGGAGGGACACAACAACTGTCAACTGTACACTGTCAACTGTCAACTCGTGTCCCACAAGTCTCAATTTATCGATTGCACTATTTCGGGAACCTTGCCACTTCCTCCACGGCCTGGCGGAAGGCCTGGCAGGCGGCTTCGCAGGCGGATTGGGTGCCGGTGAGCAGGCCGCCGCCGAAATTGGTCTGGCTGGGGGGACCGTAGAAGACGCACAGCTTCACATCCGCCGCCTTCAGCGCCGCGTCCAGACCGTAGAGGCTTTCCAGAGGCGGGGCGATCAGGTAGGCCAGAGCACTGCCCAGGGGAACTCCGGCCTCCCGAGACAGGAAGCTTCCCGCACTGCTGACCGTATGGGCAAGATAATTGACCCCGCCGGATTCCGCAAAGCCCAGATTTTTCAGGGCGGATAGCGCCGCCTCCATGGCGCTGCGGGCAGCCCCGGGGGTGTCCGCCCCCAGAATGCCGATGACCTCTCCGGCGTAGGGCTGGGTGGCGTTGGCGGCCCCGGCGTAGAAGCTCTTGGCGTAGACCACTTCCGCATCCGCCGCCTTGGTGGCTTCGTCCAGGGCGATATAGGTGGCGTCGTCGCAGTCCGCGGTCACCATGGCAAGGCACTTCTTCTCCGTGCCAAGGGCGCTGCTCAGGGCCGCATTTTGCAGATAGCGGACTGCCAGGATTTTTACGGGGATCATCCCACGGCCTCCCCATAGAGGGCCACGCCGGACACGCCCTTTTTCAGAACGGTTTCCAGGAGCCCTGCAATGTGTGCCCCGGCCTCCACGGCGGGGGTGCCCTGGGCGTGGATGTTGCTGACCACCGTTCGCTGGGATTCCAGCACCCCGGTGCGGGCCTCATAGGTGATATAGGCGGACATGCTCTTGTCCGTCACCAGCCCGGGCCGCTCGCCTACCAGCATGCACACCACCTTGGCACCGGTCACGTCCCCGATCACATCCCCGGCCCCCACCCGGCAGTACCTGACGAAGACGGGCCTGCCGCATTCGATGTGCCGCAGCTTCAGCCCCTCCTGGATGGCCGCCAGACAGTCGGCGGCATTGGCCAGGATCGCCGCCGAGGACAGGCCGTCGCCGATGACCAGCTGCACCTGGGGATTCTTCGGCAGGGCTTTTTGGAGAATTGCCAGATTTTCTGCATCGAAGGTCCGGCCCAGGTCCGGCCGGGTCAGGTATTGGTCCTTGCTCTGGCAGCGGGTCTGCACGGCCACGAAGCCGTGGCTGGCCGCATAGTCCTCCGGAACCTGGCTGAACACCGTGTCCTGGGCCGCCGCGTGGTCCGCCCGGAAGCGGAGCATGGTCAGGGTTTTGTACCGGGCACCGGCCCTGCCGCAGCCCAGACGGGCGGGGGTCTTGGCCTTCATGGCGAGAAACCTCGGCCCGTCTGCCGGATTCTCCGTCAGGTAGAGGCGGCGCAGGTCCAGCTTGGTGATGTCCGGCACGAAGCTATCCGGCTGCGCCGTGTCCTGCTGGGTGGGCTCCGGGGCTGTGGGGTGATAGGGCGCGGCCTTCACCGCAGGCTCGGGAGCCATGGTTTTCAAGATGTCTGCCACCATGGCGGACAGTTCTTCCTTGTTCATAGCTGCTGTTCCTTTCCGAATACGAGGGTTTTTACCACCAGCGGGTAGGCCGCCCCTGCTGGGGGGCCGATGTCCAGAAAGCTGTCCCGGGGCGGTTTGACTCTGTCGATGCAGAGGATGGGCCGCTCCGTCCGGCAGGCCATGGCCTGCCCCAGAGCCTTGGCCTGGTCCTCCTCCAGGCAGACAAGCACCGGTCCCTGGGGGACGGCCTCCAGCAGCGCTTCCGCCAGGGCGCAGATCTGGGCGTAGCCGGGGGCGGGAAGCCCGGGCAGGGCCACAATGGCCTGCCCTTCTGCCGACCGCAGCTTTTCCGGCAAATGGGCCGGTAATGCTGCCTGCTCCCGGGGGGAGAGGCAGACCGCCCGCAGGTTTTGCAGGGGCAGGGCCACATCCCGGCAGAAGACCGTGCTGCCGGAGAGGGCGGTGGTGTGGCACCCCGCGCCGATGACCGTGGCCCGGATGGTTTGCGCGCCCAGACGGTAGCCCGGCTTGCACAGCTTGCTCTCCCGGATGGCCCGGCCCAGGCTGGGGCCGATGTCGCCGAAGGCATCCGGCGGGAAGTCCTTTGCGATGCAGTCTGCCACGCCGCCGGAGAAGGAAAGGGTGATTCCCTCTCCGGGAGCGTTCAGGGGCAGGGGACGGGTGCCCTCGGTGGTAAGCTGCCGGAGCAGCGCATCCGCCTGGGTCAGCCCCGCCGCCGCCTCCAAGGCCTGGACCAGACGGGCACACAGTGCGTCAATGTCCGCTTGGGAAGGACGGCTCCCGGGGGAAAGCCCCCAGAGGCCCCCCAGAACCGGGGAGACGTAGGTAACAGATCCCAGCTTATCCAGCTTCAGCAGCCGCCCGCCTACGTTCAGGCACCCCGTAGCGGCAATTTCGCCCCCGCGAATCAGACACAGGTTGGCGGTGCCCCCGCCGATGTCCATGTGCAGGACGGTTTTCCCGGTTTCGGCGCTGTAGGCCACGGCCCCGGAGCCCCGGGCGGCCAGCTCGCTTTCCAGGTCCGGCCCCGCCGTGGCCACAACGAAGTCTCCGGCCAGGCCCGACAGGGCCTGGGCCACCTCCCGGGCGTTTTCCTTCCGACTGGTCTCTCCGGTGACGATCACCGCCCCGGTGTCCACGGTTTCCCGGGTCAGCCCGGCGTGCCGGTATTCCTCCAGCAGCAGTGTGCGCAGGGCCTCTCCGTCCACCAGGGCTTCCGAGCGCAGGGGCGTGAAGTGCACGGGGCTTTCGTAGAGAATTTCCCGGTCCGCAATGACCAGATCCGGCACGGCGAACTCCGAGGCCCGGTTTTCGATGCGCAGCCGGGACACGATCATCTGGGTGGAGGTGGTGCCCACGTCCAGGCCCACGCTGATCAGCTCAGAAATTCCCGGTCACCTCCTCCAGCACCCGGCGGACCAGATAGTCCTCCACGGGTACGGGGTTGGTCTTGCAGCAGGGGTCTGCCAGCACCGCTTCCACAATCTCCCCGGCAGCGGCCCAGACCTGGGCGGGCGGGGCTCCTGCCTGGGAGAGAGTCTGGGGCAGCCCCAGGTCCTTCCGCAGCCGGATAAGACCGTTTTTCAGATTCCGCAGGGCGACGGTGTCGGCGCTGCCGCCAAGACCGGCGGCACGGGCAAGCCGGGCGTATTTGGCCTGGACTGCCGGGGCGTTGCCGGAGATGACGGCGGGCAGGAGAATGGCGTTCAGCCGCCCATGGGGGATGTGAAACCGGCCCCCAAGCACATGGGCCATGGCGTGGCACAGCCCCAGCCCGGACCGGGAAAAAGCAATTCCCGCCAGGGTGGAGGCCATGTGCAGCCGCAGCCGGACGGATTTGTCTCCTGCGTAGGAGGCGGGCAGGCAGGCGAAGGCTGTGCGGAAGGCATCCTGGGCCAGCAAATCCGGAATGGTTCCGGCGTTGGAGGCGGTATAGGCCTCTACGGCGTGGGTCAGCACGTCAAAGCCCGTGTCCGCAATGAGCCCCGGTGGCAGCTCGTCCAAAAGGTCGCTGTCCAGAATGGCCAGGGCGGGCTGGAGACGCTTGTCCACCAGGGGGTATTTGGTCTGTCCGTGGGTCAGCACCGCAAAATCCGTCACCTCAGACCCGGAGCCGGAGGTGGTGGGAATGGCGGCCAGGGGCGCATCCGTACCGCTGAAATAGGCCATGGCCTTGGCGCAGTCCATGGCGCTGCCGCCCCCCAGGGCAATCAGCAGGTCCGGGCCGAAGGCCTTGAGCCGGGCGGTGCCCCGGGCCGCCAGCTCCACGCTGGGGTCTGGCTGCACGCCGTCAAAAATCTCCCAGTTTTCCGCACCGGCAGCCCGGACCACCCGGTCTGCCATGCCGTTTTTCACAAAGAAGGGGTCTGTCACCAGAAACACCCGCCGGGCCTTCTCCTGCCCCAGCACCCCAATGGCCCCGGGACCGGAGACAATTTTGGTATTCAACTGAAATTCTTCCATCCAAGCACCGCCTTTTCCTGGAGACAGTATTTCCAAAAGACGGGAAAGTTATGCGCGGCTTTTCCGGTTGCATTTGCAGGGGGGATTTGATATAATGACTGCAATTATGGGCTTTTGTGCCCTTTCGCCGGGAGGGAAAGGCTGTATGTACCAGAGATCGGGGCTGCCGTGGACGAAATACTGGGATTTTATATTGCTGGATATGCTTTCCATGGTTCTGTCTATGGTGGCTGCCTACTATGTATATATCCCTACGGACTTCAATCTGACGAAGAGCCCGGAGTATATGATGCTGCTGCTGGGAATGCCCTTGGTGGATTTTGTGGCCATCGCCCTGGGCAATACCATGAACGAGGTCCAGAAGCGGGGGGCTTTTGCGGAATTCTGCGCCACCATGCGCAATACCGCCGTGGTGTTCGCGGTGGAGGCCCTGATTTTCTTCGTGGTGAAAATGGGCGGCTTCTATTCCAGAATGAATTTTTTCTACACGGTGGTGTTCTATTTCTGCATCAGCTACGGTACCCGGTGCCTGTATAAGTGGTATTATGTAAAGCATATTGTCCCGAAAAACGGCCGGTCCCTGCTGATCATTGCCGCGCCGGAGAACATCCCGGGGCTCAATGAAAAAATCGCCAAGGGTATGTACAGCACCTATCGCATGGCGGGGCTGATTCTCTCCGAGCCTCTGCCGGAGGGAGCGGACTGCGCTCTGAAGGTTGTGGCGGACAGCAGCCAGGCGGAGAGCTGGATTCGGCAGAACTGGGTGGATGAGGTGCTGATTCTGCTTGCGCCGGAAGAAGGCGTTTTGAAGCTTGCCGACGCTGTAACCTCCATGGGCATTACGGTGCACTTAGGCCTGGATTACGTCCGGGACCTGCTGAGCAGCGGCATGAAAACGGTGGAGGACCTGGGGGGCTACGATGTCTTGACGGTTTACCGCAACCGCATTGGCTTTGGGGCCTCGGCGGTGAAGCGCCTGATTGACATTGTGGGCGGCCTGGTTGGCTGCGTGTTTACGGCGGCCCTGACGCTCTTCATTGGTCCCGCCATCTATTTGACCGACCCCGGTCCCATTTTCTACACCCAGGAGCGCATCGGCCGCAACGGCAAGGTTTTTAAGATGTACAAGTTCCGCAGCATGGTCACCAATGCGGATGAGATCAAGCAGCAGTATCTCAAGGAAAACCGGGTTTCCGGGGGCTTCATGTTCAAGCTGGACTGGGACCCCCGGATCATCGGCAACAAAATCCTGCCGGACGGCACGAAAAAGACCGGCATTGGCGAATTCATCCGCAAAACCAGCCTGGACGAATTCCCCCAGTTCCTGAACGTGCTGAAAGGGGATATGAGCCTGGTGGGCACCCGGCCCCCTACAAAGGACGAGTGGGCGCTGTATGAGGACCACCACCGGGCCAGAATGGCCATGCGCCCGGGCATTACGGGCATGTGGCAGGTCTCCGGCCGCAGCAACATTACGGACTTCGAGGAGATTGTCCGCCTGGACACGAAATACATCGATCAGTGGTCCCTGGGGCTGGATTTGAAAATATTGGTGAAGACCGTGCTTGTGGTGCTCAAGCACGAGGGCAGTATGTAAGGAGCGCGCTATGAATCCCAAGACCAAGGCAAACATTAAGCGGGTGCTCAATGTCTTCTGGCATCTGGAGCCCACCAGCGATATCTATATGTTCCACCATGTGACCATGACGCCGGAGGTGGCGCGCAGCTGCTGCAAGCTGGACACGGAGGACTTTGTCCACTTTCTGGACCAAAAGCGGGACTATGTGTCCCTGGATGCGCTGACGGATGACAAGCGTTACCCCCGGAAGGCCGCCATTACCTTTGACGACGGCCTGGAGGACACCTTCACCGTCGCCTATCCCATTCTGCGCCGGCGGCAGATTCCCTTTACGGTGTTCGTCCTGAGCCATATGGTTGGACAGCCGGGGTATTTAAGCGCCGAGCAGCTGAAAAAGATGCAGCGCGACCCTCTGGTGACCATTGGCGTCCACGGCTCCAAGCACAGAATCCTCACCGAGTGCACCCCGGAAGAGCAGGCGGAGGAAATCTTTGCCAGCAAGCAGGTTTTGGAAAAGCTGCTGGGGCAAACATGTGACCTCTTTGCCTATTCCCACGGGCAGTATGACGACAATATCCGCAAGCTCACGGCCTTTGCAGGCTACCGCAAGGCCTTCGCCGTGGCGGGCAGGCCCTGGAATGCCCACTTCGACAAAGGCCCCTATGCCTACCCCAGAATGTCTGTAGAGGCGGACACCAAGGCCATGTTTGGTCTGTAAGCGCATAACCGGGGCTTCCCCCGGAAAACTACAAAGGAGGGCAGTCCATGACAAGGGTTCTGGCACTGTTTACCTGTTTCAACCGAAAAGAAAAGTCGGTTCACGCCGTGGAAAGCCTGATTTCCGGCAACCCCCAGATCGATTTTACCTTCCTGGTGGTGGATGACGGCAGCACCGACGGCACCGCCGAGGCGCTGCAGAAATTCCCCGTCCGCATTCTCCGGGGGGATGGGAGTCTCTTCTATTCCCGGGGTATGGGCCTGGGGATGGATACCCTTTTGCGGGAAAAAACGGACTATGACTACCTGCTCATGATGAATGACGATGTGGCCTTTTTCCCCCACTGCATTGAGGCGCTGGCGACCCAGAGCGGGGGCAGGGATGTGATCGTGGGCGCCACCCGGGATACCCGGGGAAATCTCAGCTACAGCGGCATTCAGTACGAAAAGGGCATTCACTACCGCTTCATGAACCCCGGAGAGGAACAGGAGGCGGATACCATGAATGCCAATTGCGTCCTGATTCCCTATGATCTCTTCCGCAAAACCGGCTCCATGGATAAGCATTACCACCACTCCCTGGGGGATTTTGACTATGGCTTCGCCCTGCGGCAGGCAGGGGGAAAGCTCTATGTCTCCAGGGACTATGTGGGCGAGTGCTGTGACAACCCCCAGACGGGCACCTGGCACGACAGGTCCCTCTCCATCCGCCAGCGCATCCGGAAGAAGGAAAGCGTCAAGGGAGACCCGGCAGGTCCCTGGTTTTATTATCTGAAAAAGCACTTTGGACTGTTCACCGCTGTCAAAAGCAGCGTGACGCCCTATATTCGTATTTTTCTGGGCCTGTGACAGCCCGGGAAGAAAGAGGAAACCATGCGTAAGAACAAAAAGAAGATCGTGGGCAGCCATGCCGTAATGCTCATGTTTTATGACCTGGTGATGCTGGGCCTGGTATCGGTGCTGCTGCTGGTATTCTACCCCAGCAGCTACTATCCCATTACCAGGTTGGAGGCGCTGCTGCACTATTTGCTGGCGGCGGCCTGTATGCTGGGCGCCCGGGCTCTGGGCAACTCCTATAACAACGTCTGGCGTTACGGCGGGAACAACCTGTACGTAAACCTCATCTGCTACGATGTGCTGGGCGGCGGGGTGTATTTCCTGCTGCAGCGGCTGCTGCCTCTGCGGGATGTGGAGTTTCTTCGGGCGGTGACCCTGTTTGCCCTGAATCTGCTGGGGGATATCCTCATGCGGCAGCTGTACCAGTACCTGTACGACGCCAACAGCCGGAATTCCAAGGCGGCAAATGTCCTTCGGGTGGTCACCCAGAAGCTCACCGGCATCCAGGCAGAGCCTGCGGACCGCGCCCAGAGCCGCAGAATCAACATTGCCATCATCGGTGCGGGCCGGGTGGGCGCAGGCCTTGCAGCGGACCTGGCCAGCAATCCCGGTGCGGCCTATACGGCCAAATTCTTTGTGGACATCGACCGGAATAAGATCGGCCGCGCCATCAATGGCATTCCTGTGCTGTCCGATGAAGAGGTCGATGAGCGGGCCTTCCGGGACTACAACATCCAGGAGGTGGTTTTCGCCATTCCGGGAGCCACCGCAGAGCGAAAGAAGGAGCTCTATGAGCGCTATAAGGCCACGGGCTGCAAGCTGAAAACCTATGACTACCCCACCACCCAGGCGGTCAACGGCAAGCGCAGCCTCCGGGAGTTTGACGCCGAAGAGCTGCTGTTCCGGCAGACCTCGGAAATTCTAACCGACGATACCAAGGCCTACTACCGGGGCAAGACCGTGCTGATCTCCGGCGGCGGCGGCTCCATCGGCAGCGAGCTGGCCCGGCAGATTGCCAAGATCGGCCCCCGGCAGCTGGTGATTCTGGATGTCTATGAAAACGGCGCGTACGATATTCAGCAGGAGCTGAAAATCAAGTATCCCTATCTGAATCTCCGGGTGGAGATTGTTACCATTACGGATAAGGGCCAGCTGGAGCGGGTCTTCGGGGAGTATAAGCCCGATGTGGTCATCCATGCCGCGGCCCACAAGCATGTGCCTTTGATGGAGACCAACTGCTGCGAGGCGGTGAAGAACAATGTGTTCGGCACCAAGAATCTACTGGATGTGGCGGAAAGCGCCGGATGCGGCAAGTTCATCATGGTCAGCACAGACAAGGCCGTAAACCCCACCAACGTCATGGGTGCCACCAAGCGGATGTGCGAAATGGAGGTGCTGAACCACCGGGGAAACATGCGCTGCTCTGCCACCCGGTTCGGCAACGTCCTGGGCAGCAACGGCAGCGTGATCCCTCTGTTTAAGCGGCAGATTCTCTACGGCGGTCCGGTGACCTTGACGGACCGGCGGATCATCCGCTACTTTATGACCATTCCCGAGGCGGCCCAGCTGGTGCTGACCTCCGGGGCCTTTGCCAAAAATGGGGAGCTGTTCGTGCTGGATATGGGCAAGCCCGTGCACATTCTGGAGCTGGCGGAAAACATGATCCGCCTCAGCGGCTACGAGCCCTACAAGGATATTGACATTGTGGAAACCGGCCTGCGCCCCGGCGAAAAGCTCTATGAGGAGCTGCTGGTGCGGACGGAAGACCTGGACAAGACGGAAAACGACCAGATTTTTGTGGAGCGGGACAAGCGGCTTGCCCCGGAGGAAATCACCAAGAAGCTGGAGATTCTGGAGCAGGCTGTGGAAACAGAGGATGACGAAACCTGCCGCAAGGCGCTGAAAATCGCGGTGGAGACCTTCCGAGACCCGGAAGAGGTGAACTGCCGCGCGGAAGAAGCCCGGGAAATGCAGCAGGTACTATAAGAGAGGAAGCGAAGACATGAAATATCTGATCGTTGTGGATATGCAGAATGACTTTATTGATGGCAGCCTGGGGTCTGCCATGGCCCAGGCCATTGTACCCAAGGTGGTGGAAAAGGCCGCCCACTTTGACGGAAAGGTCATTTTCACCCGGGATACCCACGGCCCCAACTATCTGAACACCCAGGAGGGCCGGAAGCTGCCTGTGAGGCACTGCATTCAGGGCACCCCCGGCTGGCAGATCTGCGAGGAGCTCCAGCCCTTCGCCGCCAACGTGGTGGACAAGCTCAGCTTTGGCAGCATCTCCCTGCCCCGGCTTCTCGCCCAGGAGGGCACCCCGGAATCCATTGAGCTGTGCGGTCTGTGTACGGACATCTGCGTAATCTCCAACGCCATGATTCTCAAAAGCGCCTTCCCGGAGGCAAGGGTCAGCGTAGACAGCGCCTGCTGCGCCGGTGTTACCGAGGAAAGCCACGCAACGGCCCTGAACGCCATGCGGGCCGTGCAGATCGAAGTGAAATAAGAAGCGCCCCCGCAAGCCAAAACCGGCTTGCGGGGGCGTATGCTTGCGGGGGGAGGCTTTTATTTTCGCTCTTTGCGCAAAAACGCCGCTGTCTGGGCCAGGGCTTCCTGCTTGGGCACCCCTGCCAGGCGGAGCTTATGGGCCAGGGCCAGGGCGGGGGCGAAATCCTTGCCCGGGGCGAAACCGGCAGCAACCAGGTCCGCGCCCTGGACATAGGGCTGGGCCAGAAGCGCCCGGTAGGCGGCAAGGGCTGCGCGCAGATAGCTTTCCGTGGGGGCGTAGTCCGGGAAGCCGGTCTTTCCCGTGGCATCGGCCTTGGCCAGCAGCAGCAGGTCCTCCGGGCAGAGGCTTTCGTCGAAGAGCTTATTGCAGCTTTTCTGCCCGGAATGCTGGGCGGCGAGTATATTGGGCCGCATGTGCAGCTTAACCATATTCAGCACATAGCACCTGAGCTGCTTCTCCCGGCAGATGCGGGCGAGAAAGGCTTCCGCCGGGGCCAGACCCGCCTCCTCGTGGCCGAAAGAGCGGATGCGGCCGGTGTCATCCCGCCGGGGGGTATCGGGCTTGCCGAAGTCGTGGCACAGTGCGGCGAACATCAGTTCTCTGGGGTGCTCTGCCTGGGCGCGCAGGGCTGCGGCCCGGTCCAGGACCAGCATGGTGTGGTTCCAGACGTCCCCCTCGGGGTGAAATTTTGGCTCCTGGGGCACGCCGATCAGGGCCTGCACCTCGGGAAACCAGGCACCCAGCTGCCCCATTTGCCGCAGGGTTTCGAAGAATGCGGAGGGCCGGGACGCTTTCAAAAGGGCCTTTTCCAGCTCGGCCATGACCCGCTCCCCGGAGAGGGCGGCCAAATCCATGGTTTTGCACAGGGAGACGGTCTCCGGGGCCACGCAGAAGCCGAACCGGGCCGCAAACTGGGCGCCCCGCAGCACCCGCAGGGGGTCTTCCGGGAAGGATTGGCTGCTGACATGGCGGAGAATCCCTTTTTCCAGGTCCTCCCGGCCCTGGAAAAAGTCCAGAATTTCCCCAGTCAGAATGTCCTCCATCAGGGCGTTGACGGTGAAGTCCCGGCGCATGGCCGCCTTTTCCGGGCCGAGAAAAGGGTCTGTAAAGACCGCAAAATCCCGGTGCCCCCGGCCGCTGAGGTGCTCCTTCCGGGGCAGGGCGATGTCAATGTCGTAGTGGCGCAGGCCGTAAATGCCAAAGCTTGCCCCCATCTGGGTACGGGTGCCCAGGCGGTCCAGAACGGCCTCCAGGGCGGGGGCGGGGATGCAGTGGATTTCCATGTCCACATCCTTGGTGTCGATTCCCAGCAGCCGGTCCCGAACAAAGCCCCCCACGTAGTAGGCTCTTCCCCCGGCCTGGGCCACGGCTGCGGCAATCTGCCGGGCCATAAAAATATTTTTGTTTTCCATAGGCGTATCAGGGCTCTTCCGGGAACAGGGGGTAGTCCCGGACGAAGGAGACGAAGCTTTCCACACCGCTGGGGGTGTACTTGGATTTGCGCCAGAGCAGACCAACCTTCTGCTCGATGCGGGGCTCGATGGGAATGCCCACCTTTACGGTCTGCCGGGCGCTGCCGTGGAAAATATGCGCGCCGTACTGGTGGACCTCAATGCCCTCGATTTTCTTCGAATAGACATTTCCGGCAATATGGTCACGCTTATCAATGACCAGCACCGATTTCCCGTGTGCTTTCGCCTGCTGCGCAAAAACCGCGCCATACAGCCCCGCACCTACGACCAGATAATCATACATTCCACAGCGCCCCCTTCTCTATTCTTTCCGGAAGGTTTCACCTTTCCGAAAAGAAAAACAGCCTCTGTGAAAGCAGCTATGCCGCCCAGAGGTGCGAAAAACACTTTTTTTGTTATTATAGGTGGGGGCAATCTGTTTGTCAAGCTTCCGGGGCTTGCTGCGGATACCTGCACACATCCGATAAAAAGATACTGATTCCTATGGACATTTCCGTCCAAGCATGGTATACTCTATACCAGAAAAATCATGAAGAAAGAAGGGAACACCCATGCCAAAGGTCGTATTTGATATCGAAGGCGGAAAGCCCGTTACCGCCGAGTGCAACGTAGGGGATAACCTGCTGGAATTGGCCCGCCGCGCCAATGTTGCCATTGACGCGCCCTGCTCCGGCAACGGCTCCTGCGGCAAGTGCCGGGTGAAGCTCACCGCCGGAGAGCTGGACAGCATCCAGACCCGGCATATTTCCGATGAGGAGTATGCCCAGGGCTGGCGCTTAAGCTGCTCTTCCAAGGTGGCAGGGGACTGCACCGTTTTTGTCCCCGATATTGCCTCTGCCTACCAGAGCCGGATGAAGACGGCGGACCTGTCCTCACCCAAGGAGGTCGCTATCTTTGACAAGGCCCAGGAGGATTTGAAGAAGAGCGGCATTCACTTTACCAATTCCTACCGCAGCGTGGTGCTCACCATGGCGGAGCCCAGCCTGGACGATACCATGCCGGACAATGAGCGCCTGACCTGGGCCATTGAAGAGGCCCTGGGGGTGGAGACCGTGAAGATTCCCCATACGGTCATGGTCCGCATGGCGGCCGTTCTCCGGGAGAACAATTTCACGGTCTGCGTCAAGGGCCGCCTGGAGGGCAAAGCCTTCACCTGCATGGAGATTTGCAGCCCCGAAAACACGGGCATCTACGGCTGCGCCATCGATATCGGCACCACCACCGTTACCATGGTTATGACGGACCTGACCAGCGGCAAGATCCTGGCCAAGGGCTCCTCCGGCAACGGCCAGATTCGCTATGGTGCGGATGTCATCAACCGAATCATTGAGCAGGGCAAGCCCGGCGGCAAGAAAAAGCTCCAGGATGCCATTATCAAGGACACCCTGACCCCCATTATGGCGGGCCTGTGCAAGTCTGCGGGGCTTGACCCCCGGAGCATCCTCAGCCTGTGCGTGGGCGCCAACACCACCATGAACCATCTGTTTGTGGGCGTGGATGCCCAGTCCGTCCGTATGGAGCCCTATATTCCCAGCTTCTTCCACTGGGATGGGCTGCTGGCCGGGGACGTGAAGCTCCCTGCCAACCCCCTGGCCCAGGTGCTGATCGCGCCCAACATCGGCTCTTACGTGGGCGGCGATATCACCGCCGGTACTCTGGCCTCCGGCATCTGGGACCGGGACGAGATGAGCCTGTTCATCGACCTGGGCACCAACGGCGAAATTGTCTTCGGCAACCGGGACTTTTTGATGAGCTGCGCCTGCTCCGCCGGTCCTGCCTTTGAGGGCGGCGACATCTCCTGCGGTATGCGCGCCACCGACGGCGCCATTGAGGCCTGCACCATCGACAAGAACACCATGGAGCCCACCCTGACCATCGTAGGCGACCCGGGGCAAAGGTGCGTGGGTATCTGCGGTTCCGGCATCATCGATATCATCTCCGAGCTGTTCCGCTGCGGCATGATCAATGCCAAGGGCCTGTTCGTCAAGGAAGGCTCCCGCATCCGCCGGGACCACCACGGCATGGGCCGCTACGTTCTGGCAGAGGCCAGCGAAAGCGAGACCGAGCGGGAAATCTCCATCAACGAGGTGGATATCGACAACTTTATCCGTGCCAAGGGCGCCATTTTCTCCGCCATTGATACGCTTCTTAAGAGCGTAGACATGACGGTGGATGGCATTGACGATGTGTACGTTGCCGGCGGCATTGGTTCCGGCATTAACATGGGCAATGCGGTGAACATCGGCATGTTCCCGGATGTGCCCCTGGAAAAATTCCATTACATCGGCAATTCCTCCCTGACCGGCGCTTACGCCATGGTCATGAGCGACGAGGCCAATGCCAAGACTGCCGAGGTGGCTTCCAACATGACCTATCTGGAGCTGAGCACCCATCCTGGCTATATGGATGCCTTTGTGGCCGCCTGCTTCATTCCCCATACCGATTCCCGGCTGTTCCCCCACAGCGTACAGGAGGCTTAAAATTTGGAAATCGAAAATCACAAGGAAGAGGTCCCCTTTGCCCACTATGAGGCCCTCTTCAAGGACTTGAATCCCCGGGAGGTGCTGGAGCGGCTGCCGGAGGTGGGCTTTGACGGCGGGGCCTTTCAGGTGACGCTGCTGGGCAGAAGCTTCTCCATTACCTATCCCGGCTGCGAATTTTCCGCCAAGGACGGCGGCGCGCTGCCGCCCCTGCCCACCCGCACCTTCCTGCTGCGCTACCTGCTGGAGAGCAAGCAGGTGGCCTTCGGCGGGGCGTGGAAGACCTTCCGGGAAATGCCCTGGGGGGAGATGTACATCAAACCCTATACGGGCCGCGTTCTGACCCGGGCCGCCTTCACCTTCGGCACCCGGGTGGCCGCCTTCAAGGCCGCTGCCGAGAAAATGGGGGCCGTGCCTCTAAAGCACGGAGACGCGGGCTACCAGTTTGACCTGATCGGCCCCTACCGGATGCAGATCATGGTCTGGGAAGGGGACGATGAGTTCCCACCCAACGCCCAGGTGCTCTATTCCGACAATTTCGCCGAGGGCTTCGCCGCCGAGGACCGGGTGGTGGCAGGAGATATCCTGATTTCCACCGTCAAGAGCAATTTCACATAAAAAAGAGCCCCCTTTGCGGTTGGCAGTGCGTTTTCGCGCACCGCCCGCAAAGGGGGCTTTGGCTGTACCGGCTGGGGAGAGCCGCTTTTTGGCCTTTACTCGATGGCAATCACATGCTTCTCGGGCAGGGGCTTCTTCACGTTCTTGGGAACGCTCAGACGCAGCACACCGCCCTCATACTTGGCGCCGATGTCCTCAGGCTGGATGGCCGCACCCACATAGAAGCTGCGGCTGCAAGCGCCGGTATAGCGCTCCTGACGGATGAACTTGCCGTTCTTGTCGGTTTCGTCCTTGTCCAGGCCTTTGGCCGCGGAGATGGTCAGGTAGCCATCCTTCAGCTCTACGCCAATCTCGTCCTTCTTGAAGCCGGGCAGGTCAATGTCCAGCTCGTAGGTGTTTTCGGTTTCCCGCACATCGGTCTTCATCAGGTTCCGTGTGTGCTTGCCGTACAGAGGATTCTCTGCTCTGGCTGCGGTCATGCCAAAGGGATCGTTAAAGAAATCATCAAACAGGTTTTCACCAAAAATGCTAGGCAACATAAGTCATTCCTCCAATTCAATGTTCCGCGGGCGCTGGAGAAGCCAACGTAGGCGATTTTCTGTTACCGGATTTGTATCTTTCGTTCCTCTTTCAGGAACAGCTATACTATACCACACTTTTTAGCACTGACAAGGGGAGAGTGCTAATTTTTCTTTGAAATATTTGTGAACAAAAATTAGACCGTTTGTGACTTTGACGGGTATTTCCCCGGTTTGGGCAGAAAAGGGATATTGACCGAAACGCAAGTTATTCATTGGGTTTGACAAAGGGCCTGGGCTGGGCTATTATAGAGGTATCTTTTACGACATAGGAGGCCCTGCAATGGAAGAATTGGCGAAAAAAACAGAGACGGCTGAGAAGAAAGGCGACCTGCTGCTGTTTGTGAAGATCCAGACGGCTCTGGTGGCGGTGCTGGTGCTGCTGCTGGTGGTGGGCGGTATTTTTGCCGCCGTGCAGGTGAACAAGGCCATGCGCGTGGTGGACGGCCTGGATATGGATAAAATCAATGCCGCCGTGCAGTCCCTGAGCAATACCGCCGCAGAGCTGGAAAAGCTGGATATGGAAGGCGTGGGCAAGACCGTGGAGGCCCTGCGGGGCGCGGCCCAGAAGCTGGCCGAGGCCGACATCGACGCCGTCAACGATGGCATCGAAGCCCTGACCGACGCCGCCGGGAACTTGCAGAACCTGGATATCGAGAAGCTGAACGACCTGATCGCCGCCCTGGAGAAGACCGCTGCCCAAATGGAAAAAACCAGCGCCGCCTTCGGGAAGCTGTTTGGGAAGTAAAATAGGAAGCAAGGAGCTGTCTCAGAAGGCCTTGCGGGCCATTGCCAAGGCCACCGGCGTGACCCAGGCTTCCCTGGTAAACGGCACCGTCACCCCCAAGACCCCGGGGGCGCTGAAGCTCACCGCCGCAGAAACCAAGCTCATCCAGCTCTACCGCAAGGCCACCCCGGAGCAAAAAAGCGACGTCCAGCGGATTTTAAACGGCGAGAAAACCGAGGTAGAGCAGCTGGTGGACAGCCTACTGGGGGACAAATGGCGGAAAAAGCGCAGACGCTGACAACAATCACATAAAAACAAGGCAACACATCCATGACTCTCCGTGCCGAAATCCGGCATTGGAGGTCATGGGTGGTATTGCCGTTTAAGAAGATGCAATATGGAATTTTTTTCTTATCTTTCCTGTCCCTGGAACCCCAAAAGCAAAAAGCAACGGCTCTATTTTTGTATTCTCAGTGCCTTTCTATGGGGCTTTGTCGCCCACGGTGTCGCACTTGTGACCAAATTCATGTTTCAGGATGAACCGGTCTATCTATTCTCCGTAGGCTCCACCGTGGCTTCCGGCCGATGGTTTCTAGGGCTCCTCGGCGGGGCCGTGCGCCTCTTTTTTGGCTCGCCCAACTTCAGTACCCCTCTATTGGGTGGATTCTGGATTCTTTTTCTGACGGGACTGGCCAGCTTTCAAATGGCGGAGCTTCTAAACCTTCATCGCACAAGCTTCCTTTTCCTCTTTTGTGGCCTGACGGTCACCTTTCCCGTTACCGTCAGCCTGGTCTTCTTTAACTTTACCGCCCCGTATTACCTGGTGGGTCTTTGCCTGGCCATTGCGGGCAGCTCTATTCTGTGCCGCAAGCGGGGTCTGATTCCCTTTCTGGTGGGCGTTCTTTTCATAATATGCAGTACAGCGGTATACCAGAGCTATATTTCGATTTTTATGTGTCTGGCGCTGCTCTTTTTTATGCGGGAGGCCAGGGATCGGCCTGAATGGTCCCTGCCTCTTTTCTTCCGGGAGGTCCTCTGGTATTGCGGTGCCTTTATGGTGATCCTTCTGGGCTATCTGCTCTCTGTAAAAATCAGCATCGCCCTGTGCGGTCAAGAGCTGGTAAAGTACAAGGGGCTCTCCTCCATGGGGGATGTGACCGCTGCCGATTTGTTCCACCGTGCCAAACTGGCGCTTTATCTGTTTGTATTCCCGCAAAAGTCCAATTCCGAGGCTTTTCTCCTTCCCTACCGGATGCTCGACTGCTATTACCTGTGTCTAGTGGGTCTTGCCGGTCTGGGTGCGGTTTCCGTTATTCAGCAGTTTCGGGTGTCCCCATTGAGAGGCCTCTCTGTTGCTCTTTCCCTTGGCTTCTTTCCCCTGGCCGTCAACTCCATTTTTGTAATGTGTGACCCCATTGAAGTCTACACCCTGATGCAGGCATCCGGCTTTATGCCCTTCCTGCTGCTTCTACTGCTGGCAGACCAGTGCAAAATCCCCAGAAAGCCGATTATTCAGAAGCTCGTCCTTGGTCTGATGGCCGTTTTTTGCGTTTTCAGTTTGCGTGTTGACAACGCCACCTATGAAAAAGCCAGACTGATGCAGGAACGCACCCAGCAGTATTTTACTGTGATGGTCGCCCAGATTCGCAGCACCCCCGGCTATACCGCCGCCACCCCCGTTGCCTATATCGGAACCCCCTCCTCCTTTGGCGACAGCACCTTCCACCAAATCACAGGGTATTCTGACTTGCCCTTTGCCCCTCTTCGGTTTGATGCCACGCCTGTCAGCATCGGCAACACCTGGCAGGAGTTTATAAACCTTCGCTGTGGCTTTGCCCCGCCCGCAGCCGACCCAGCTTCCTTTGCCGCTCTTCCCCAGGTTCAGGAAATGCCCTGCTATCCGGACAACGGCTCCATCCGGATGATAAGCGGCACCATCGTCGTGAAACTGACATCCCCCTGACGCCCAGACACCTATCCCGAAAAAAACGAGGCTGTTGCATTGAACAGCCCCGTTTTTTTATTCCTCCGTCTTGAAAACGGACTTCTTGTTCAGGGTAAAGGAATACTGCATTTCCAGCGCCCGGAACAGCTGCTGCATGACGTCGTCTGCAATGGTGCGGATGTCCAGGGACAGCACGGATGCGATGACGGCCTCGATTTCCTCCTTGGGCACCTCGAAAACGCACAAATTGGTCCGCAGGAACCGTTCCAGCTTGCGCTCCAGGGTGAAATAGACGTCGCAGGGGCGGGCCATGTAGGCGCGCATGATTCCGGCGGTGCCGATTTCCATCTCATAGAAGTCGCTGCCGGTGGCCTGGGGCAGATAGGAAGAGAAGATCTTCTGGAGCTCTGCGGTGGTGTGCTGATGGATCAGATTCAGCAGATCCGGCTGGGTGTAGACCTCTACATAGACCTCCCGCAGATTCTCGTTCAGCTCTACCAGGGTTAGCTGGATGCTGGTCTCCACGGCATAGAGCATCACAGGGCTTGCCTCCGGTCCGATGATCTTTCCGGCGATGCCGAACTGGTTGGAGAACATGAAGCCGATGAACTCTCTCAGAACGTCGCTTTTGGCCTTGAACAGGTGGTAAAAGGTGCCGGCGCTGACATCTGCCTCCTCAAAGATCTGCTTGGGCGGGGTGTTGCTGAAGCCCTGCTCCAGGAAGAGCTTCACACAGGTGGACAGGATACGCTGCTCCGTAGCCTGCCGGTCATAACGGGTACGAATGGGGATCGCCTTCTTTCTGCAGTTTTTAGAATTCATTCTAATATACAGGACTCATAATAAACGATTCCATGAAAAAAGTCAAGTCTTTTTGAAAATTTAGAGGAAGTGTCAAATACATCTTTAACCTTTCCCACCGGCGGTGCGTCGTGCACCGCCCGTAGGGGAAGCTTTTTCTCTGAACCTTTACAAACATCTTACATCCCCGAACTTTCCCATTTTACACTTGGGGTTTATGATACCTCCCGTAAACCGAAATCCAAAACAAAGAAAAATCTTAGGAGGCCAAAAATGAAAAAACGGATTGCAATCGCCCTGGCAGGCGTACTGGCCCTGTCCATGGCTGCCTGCGGTGCACAGAGCACCGAAACCACCGCCACTACCGCAGCTGCCACCACTGCCGCCGCTGAGACCACCGAGGCCGCTACCGAGGCTGCCAAGCTCTCCGGCACCGTCACTCTGGCCGGCTCCACTTCCATGCAGAAGCTGTGCGAGGCCATGATCGAGAGCTTTGAAGAAAGCTATCCCGACATCACCGTTACCGCGGAATACACCGGCTCCGGCGCCGGTCTGGAATCCCTGGTTGGCGGCAAGACCGACATCGGCAATGCTTCCCGTGCCCTGAAGGACGGCGAGAAGGAAAGCGGCGCTGTGGAGAACATTGTGGCCATTGACGGCATCGCCGTGATCACCCACACCTCCAACACCGTTTCCAACCTGACTTCCCAGCAGCTGACCGACATCTACACCGGCAAGATCACCAACTTACTTGATCTAGGCGGATCTGACGAAGCCATAATACTCATAATAAATAAAACAATATCCGTCAAACGCACCGCCA
>CAMFMO010000025.1:0-36479 GCA_945963595.1 uncultured Clostridia bacterium
ACGCAGAGTCCTCAGGCCTACGAAGCCGGGGACGATGTGGAGAAACACACCCACCGGGCATCCCGCAAGGAGATTGCGGACAATGACTATAATCTGAATATCCCCCGGTATGTGGACACCTTTGAGGAGGAAGAGCTGGTGGATATTGACGAAGTGAAACAGAATATTGCCAATATTGAGGCGGAGCTGGCACAGGTTCAAGCACAGATGGCGAAGTATTTGGAGGAACTGGGGCTATAAAAGGTCTCTAGCGTGTTAAGTAGCGGCATCAACGGAAAAGTATGTTTTATGGAGAGTACTCCGGAAAGGAAAATATGGCAAAGACAGTAAATAGTGCATTTTCAGAATTTATGAGAGACGTGGTCAATTTAGACCCTGATACTGTATCTGCAGCGAGAACTAGTCGTGATAATCTGTTGGAAAATATTGCTGAATTTGATGAAAAAGACGGATTCTTTGATTTGTGCGAAGAATTTAATGTCCATTTTGGTTCCTTTGCGCGGAAAACTAAATGCAGAGAGCTAGATGATATTGATTTGATGATTGGTATTGCAGCAAATGAAGCAACATACAACCAGTACGATCCGTGGGATAATGTTCGGATTACTGCAAGCACTACCAACCCGGCACAAAAAGACTGTACACGCTATGACGGAACATTAGATAGTACGAAGGTAACTAACAAGTTTAAGAGCAAACTGGAGTCAGTACGTGAATACTCTCGCTCTGAAATCCGAAGGAACGGAGAAGCAGTTGTTCTGAATCTAAAGTCCAAGGACTGGTCCTTTGACATTGTACCATGTTTTCACACTGTGGCTGAAAGTGATGGACGGGCATATTACCTTATCCCTAACGGGCAGGGAAACTGGAAAAAAACAGATCCCCAAAAGGATAAAAAGCATGTTACAAACACCAATCAAAGTAAGGGTGGACGTTTGCTGGAATTGGTGCGTCTCTGCAAAAAGTGGAACAAGGTAAAGAATGCAAAAACAATTCCCTCATATTTGCTCGAAACAATGATCGTAAATTATGCGGATTCAGTTGATGAATTAAGTCAGTGGATTGATCTGCGGTTTAAGAGTGCTCTGAAATACATTGCAGATCATATCACGAACCCGGTATATGATATGAAAGAGATTCAGGGTGACATTAATCACCTCAGTTACTACGACAAATTGACTCTACAGAGTAAGGCACAAATAGATTACGAAAAAGCATGCAAAGCATGGGAAGAAGAACAAGCAGAGAATAATGAAGGGGCAATAAAGAAATGGGGTGAAATCTTTGGAAGCAGTTTCCCGGAATACGGCTGATAGTATTTTTGCAAGGCAGAATGCTCCATATCTGCTTGATTGTCTGTTAGAACAGCGAAAACGGTATACTGTTGCAAAAAGAATGCAGGCAGGACAATCTTTTATTGTGTTTGTGTTTGCTGTTTTCTCGGTAATTTCATCAGCAATAGGTTCGGAGTTGATGACAGCAATACATGGGTTGCTATCTGTGATTCTTTTGATTGTAAACAAATATTATGACAGATGGATTGCAAGTGTCAAACAGGAGGCAGCAACAATTCAACAGTTTTTTGATGTAGTACTTTTCTCCACTGCAGTAGGAAATACCGAGCCGGTATGGTATTATTTCCCTAGCAGAAAAGACATGGCCAAAGTTATTGGGGAATACACAAGTCAAGAAAGAGCAAGTGTAAAAAACTGGTATAGTGATTACTCGAACCTATCTGGTAGTCAACAGGTTTTCTATTGTCAAAGTGAGAATATACGCTGGAATAAAAAACTGATTAAGGATTACCAAGTATTGCAAGCGATATTCTGGGCAGTAGTATTCCTGACGGTGGTGATAAGCTTTTTTGTGTTTAACCCAAGCTTTATTAAGATGATCTGTGTCTGTACATGGTTGGTTCCGGTTGTAGAGTATGCGGTAAGTTCAATTTATAAAATAAAAGAATGCCGCAATCTGCATGAAAAAATGGAAAGGGAAGCGCGTACTATCGAAGATTCCTTGTGTAGCGATGATATAGTATCTTCTTTAATGAATTTGCAGCAAAAAATATACAAAAGCAGGTGCGAAAGCGTTCTGATTCCAGACTGGTTTTACTCACTTCAAAAGCGTAAATACCAGAAAACTGAGGATCGTATTGCCAGGAAAATCAGTAATAGCTAAGAGAAAGGTGTGCAATATGACACCAGAAGTTAAAGAAAGAATTGACCAAATCCGAAACGGTATCGTGCCGGAGGGGTATAAAAAAGGCAAGCTCGGTATTGCACCTGAGGAATGGGATGAAATTCCTTTTTCAACACTCTTTACCAGTACGAGCGAATATACCGATGATTTGACAAAATATCCACTATACAGCCTGACCATTGAGGATGGAATAACCGCAAAGACGGAGCGGTATGAGCGAAGCCACCTTGTAAAGAAGGAAAATTCCTATAAGGTGGTTCGCCCCAACGACTATGCGTATAACCCTATGAACATCCGGTTCGGAGCAGTTGCGCGCCATAAGGGAGAAATACCTGTTGCTGTGTCTGGTTATTATGACATTTTCACTACTGTTCACAAAAGTGACCTTGCCTTCGTGGATAGCTTCTTGACCTGTGACCCGATGATTACCTACTACAACAAGGTCTCAACCGGATCGTTGATTGAAAAGCAGCGCGTTCATTTTTCTGATTTTTTGGAGTTTTCGCTTGCACTACCTCCGTTAGAGGAACGAAAAAAGATCGCCGAAATCCTTACCACGCAAGATAAGGTTATTGAACTGAAAGAGAAACTACTTGCGGAAAAGCAGCGGCAGAAAAAGTATCTGATGCAGCAGCTGTTGACAGGCAAGAAGCGATTGCCAGGGTTTGAAGGCGAGTGGAAAACAGATAAACTCGGGAATTTGTTCGCAGAGCGGGTAGAAACCAAATATGAACACATGGAGCTGCTTGCCATTACAGGAACGCAAGGAGTCATCCCCCGTTCCTGGCTGGATTTGAAGGACAATTCCAGTGATGACAAATCTAAATACCTTCATATTTGCATCGGGGATATCGGCTACAATACCATGCGTATGTGGCAAGGTGTATCTGCGCATTCCAATTATGAGGGTATCGTAAGCCCGGCGTATACTATCCTTAAGCCAAAAGAGGATATATGCGCAAAGTATTTCTCATATTTGTTTAAATTGCCGGAAGTCGTTTTCTTGTTTTATCGCTTTTCGCAAGGATTGGTAGATGATACTCGTAACCTCAAATACGAAAATTTCAAGAAAATCAATGTAACATATCCAAGCCACAGCAAGGAACAGAAAGCGATTGCCCAAGTCCTTGAAACCGCCGATCAAGAAATGGATCTGCTCCGTCAGGATATTGAACAGGAAAAGAAAAAGAAAAAAGCCCTGATGCAGCTTTTGCTGACAGGCATTGTGAGGGTATAATATGGACCTTTGTACTTTTTTTCAAAAATTCTTTGTAATTTTACTACCAGGAATCTTGGGGACTTATGTCTATGCATCACTAAATGTACAAAAAGAACAGCATTATTTTTTTGAAATATTAAAGATGATCATGATTTCTTTTGTATCCCATCTTTTGACAGATATACTATTTGGGACTATAAAGAAATTTTTTCCGTGCTTTGTGTGCAGCCCGATTGATATCATTCACCAGATTGGTGCCAGCAATGCGGTTATTCCAACAGCAAACGTTCTTGTTTCGGTATTATTCGCAATTCTTTTCGCTTGCTTGCTTACAAAAGCTGGATATGAAAACTGGATATTTAGGATTGCAAATAAACTGAGGATTACGCGACGAATAGACAATCAAACAGTATGGGAGCACGTGTTCGATGATAGCGATGTTGTTGTGTTAAGGGATCAGATCACGAAGAATACCTATTATGGTAAGGTGACCTCATACTCCGATAATAGCGAAAATAGAGAAATATATTTTGAAGATGTATATGTATTTGATGAGAAATCCAACCCGTTATACCATGCCGAAAAATTGTATTTATCGCGTGCACATAACGAGTTTACAGTAGAAATTCAGGATGATTCACAAGTCACAGAAGGAGAGAAAAATAATGAGCAAGATCAGGCCTAACCCTAATTTCAGCATCAAGCCCAATAGTGGCAATACTCGCACAAGTCGTCCCCAAGGTAGTTCGAAACCGAATACAGCAAAACAACCAAACCCCAATTATGTACCTCCAGCATCTGTTAAGAAAGGATAATAAGTCTACATAAATATGCGAGGCGGGTCTATCCCGCCCCGCTATTCGTGCTTTTTGAAACAAAACCGAAAGGAGGTTGAACCATGGACCAAAACGCTTATCTGGAAGTGAATGCCAGCCAGAAACCGGCTATTGCGCTTCTCCAGTCCATGGGATACACCTATATTTCCCCCGAGGACTGCGAAAAGCAGCGGGGGAGCCGCTACCATGTGCTCCTGAAAGATATTCTCCGGGGACAGCTGCGCAGGCTGAACCGCTACAGCTATGCCGGCGCGGAAAACGAGTTCTCTGCTGCAAACATCGAGCGGGCCATGGAGGAACTGGACGAACCTTTAACCGATGGTCTGGTGCGCACCAGCGAAAAGATCTATGACGCTCTGCTGCTGGGCAAAAGCTACCCGGAAACTGTGGGCGGCGGCAAGTCCCTCAGCTTCAACCTGAAATACATCGACTGGGAACACCCGGAAAACAACCTGTTCCATGTGACAGAAGAATTCGCTGTAGAGAGCCAGGACAAGCAGCACAACGCCCGCCTGGACATTGTTCTGTTTATCAACGGCATTCCTTTCGCGGTCATTGAGTGCAAGGCACCCCATATTTCAGTGGATCAGGCCGTGGAGCAGATGATTCGCAACCAGCAGGCAGACGATATCCCCCAGCTTTTCAAGTATGCCCAAATCGTCATGGCAACCAACAAAAACGTCGTGAAGTACGCCACAGCAGGCACCCCAAAGAAGTTCTGGAGCGTATGGAAAGAGCAGGATACGGCTTTCCTTGACTCCAGATTGACGCAGTTGGTGGCAGACAGAGCTCCCACGGAACAGGATCGAAATATCATTTCCCTGTTTAGCCGGGAACGCCTGATGGAGCTGACCCGCTACTTTGTTCTGTTTGATGCCAACGTGAAGAAAATCTGCCGGTATCAGCAGTATTTTGCCATTCGGGAGATCATCAAAACCATCGCGCAGCAGGACAGCAAAGGGAACCGCCAGAGCGGCGTGATTTGGCACACCCAAGGCAGTGGTAAGAGTCTGACCATGGTAATGCTGGCCAAATACATTCTGATGGAGCTTGCTGTCTGCAATCCCCGTGTGGTCATTGTAACCGACCGCAAAGAGCTGGATGGTCAGATTGCAGCAACCTTTGCCCATACCCGGCTGAATCCTGCCCGGGCAACCAGCGGACGGCATCTGGTGGAACTGGTGACCAACGGCAAAGCAGATGTGATTACTACCATTATCAATAAATTCAACACCGCAGAACGTTTGGATGCAAAAAACAATTCCAGGGACGTGTTCGTTCTCATTGATGAAAGTCATCGCTCCAATTATGGTTCCATGGCTGCCAAAATGCGCACAGTATTTCCTAACGCCTGCTATATTGGCTTCACAGGGACACCGCTGATGAAGCGTGAAAAGAATACCCTGACCAAATTTGGTAAGCTCATCCACAAGTATACGATTCAGGACGGCGTGGAAGATGGCGCGATTGTTCCTCTGATTTACGAGGGACGGTTTGTGGAGCAGAAGGTGGATGAAGAAAATATTGATATGTGGTTCCAGCAGACCACGAAACGGCTGACCGATCCCCAGAAGGAGGATCTGCGCCGGAAATGGAGCAGTATCCGCAGATTGACTTCTACAGATGCCAGAATCAAACGCATTGCATTGGATATTAATAACCATTTCCTCCTCGGCTTCAAGGATACCGGCTTCAAGGCCATGCTGGCCACCAACTATAAGCGGGATGCCATTCGTTATCTGAAGTGCTTTGAACAGTTTAGTGATCTGAATTGTGCAGTTGTCATTTCTCCTCCGGATATGCGGGAAAGCGTGGACGACATTGATGAAGGCGCTGATAATATGGTTATCGAATACTGGGAAAAGATGATGAAGCAGTATGGAGATGCCGATACCTACGAAGAAGCCATGAAAAACAAATTCTGCGACGGAGAGATTGACATCCTCATTGTGTGCAGCAAACTTCTAACTGGTTTTGACGCTCCTGTTTGTCAGGTACTTTACATCGATAAGGAGCTCAAAGAGCATGGCCTGCTGCAGGCGATTGCCAGAACCAACCGGCTCCACGATGGTAAAGAGTATGGCCTTATTGTGGACTATCGCGGCCTGATTCAGAAATTGGATGCCGCCATGGATATGTACAGCGGTGCCGGACTGGAAAACTTCGAAGCCGGAGACCTGAAGGGCGTTGTCATCGATGTGCTGGAAGTGCTGGGGCAGTTGAGAACGGCATATACCAATCTGATGGACCTGTTCGCAGAAGTTAAGGATTTGAGCGATACGGAAGCGGTTGAGGTTTCTCTGGCTGACGAAAAGAAGCGGGAACAGTTCTACAACTTGCTGTGTACTTTCGGCAGAGCACTTAATCTTGCCCTGAATTCTGAACAGGCCTATGCTGCGCTCCCCAAAGACGAACGGAAGAAGTATCAGGATTATTTTGTGTTCTTTTCAAGAGTGCGGCGCAGTGTAAAAATTCGCTATTGTGATGCTATTGACAACAGGGAGTATGAACCGCTGATGCAGAATCTTTTGGATACGCATTTGTCCGTAGCTGGTCTGAAGCAGATTACCAATCCGGTCGATATCCTGAATAAGGATGACTTTGAGCGGGAATTGGAAGAACTGGGTTCTCTGCGGGCGAAAGCGGATGCAATCACCAGCAGACTATCCAAAAGTATCAGCGCAAAGTACGAGGAGAATCCTGCATATTATGACAGCTTCTCCAAGCGGATTAAGGATGCACTGGATCAGTACAAGGAAAAGGTTATCAGCGAAGCGGAATATCTGGCAAAGATGAGGAGCATCATGGAAGATTACCATTCTGGAAAGAGCTCTGTCAGCTATCCGGAACGGATCAAGCACAATGTTCACGCACAGGCTTTTTATGGCGTGATAACAGCATTGTTTGATGATGCTCAAATAGAGGGAATGACGCCTGATTTTGCAGCCGAGATAGCCGAGGAAATCACGGCCATCATTGCAAAACAAAGCCGTGTAGATTGGACCAATAACCAGACAATCCACAATCGGATTTCCCAGGATATCGATGATTTGTTCTATGCGTATGAAAAGAACCGGGGACTGGTATTGTCATTTGATTTGATCGATAAAGTCATTGAGAATGTGAAAACCGTTGCCCTGCGGAGGTTTTAATCATGCCTGAAGATATCACATTGAGGACAATCCAGATAGACGAAAAACCGCTGATATATTCGTTGGAACGGAAGGATGTGAAAAACATAAACCTCCATGTGCGCAAAAACGGAAGTGTATATGTATCTGCCAATATGGCGGTTCCGGCAGAAAAGATAGATGCGTTTTTGGTAAGCAAAGCGGGTTTTATTCTGAATGCACAAAAGAAATTTGCGCTGCAGGAACAGTACAAACCACAGCCGAAGCAGTATATCAGCGGCGAGACCTTTTATCTTCAGGGCAGGGCACTGCGTTTGAAAGTGATACAGGCCAGCAAGGAACAGTTGTATTCTGATGGGGTCCATTTATTCCTTGAGGTCAAAGATCCACAGGATTTTTCAAAAAAAGAGCGAATGGTTATGAGATTCTTTGACCGGCAATGCAAGGAGGTTTTTGGAGAAATTGTTGAGGAGCTATACCCTGTGTTCCAGAAATACGGAGTTGCAGTTCCTTCTCTTCGGATTCGAAGCATGGATACACGCTGGGGTTCTTGTTTACCGGGCAAAGGCGTCATTACGCTCAACAAACGGCTCCTGGAAGCACCGCGAAACTGCATTGAGTATGTGGTGATGCACGAGTTTTGTCATTTTATCCATCCAAATCATTCCAAACATTTCTACGCGTTTCTTTCCATGCTTATGCCAGACTGGAAGGAGAGAAAAAAAGTGCTGGATGCAAATGACACATATTACTTATGAAGTTGTATGGATTTTATTGCAGTGGAATGAGGTGAAAATATGACTAAGTTTAATAAAGAAAACACCGACGATTGGAAAGAGAAATTACGGTCAGCGTTCATCTCTGCTTTCTCCGGGAATCCACAAGAAAACATTCAAGTTTACACAGAAGTCGGTTATTACTACATGTGTTGTGCACCAAGCTCACTGTATAAATACTACAGTGATAGACAAGAAAAGCTTGAAACTGTAAAGCATAACAAGATGTGGTATTCTGCACCGTGTAATTTTAATGACGTGTTTGATTGCGATATGTCAATGGATGAGGAAGGAATCTTTCAGAGTATATTGCAGATGTATCCTGATAAAAGAGGGATACGTGAGGGAAGTCCCATATGGAGAGACCTTTTGAAAACTTGCCGTCAGCAGATTCGGACATTTCAGTCAAGCTACGACATATTGAAATCCCGAATGGGGATCTCATGCCTGAGTGAATCGGATGATTCTTTATTAATGTGGGCACATTATGCCAATAATCATTGTGGGATATGTGTGGAATATGAGCTGCTTGAAATCAGTAGACAATTAGGTTTTTCACCCGTACCAATTATATACTCCGATGATAGAGTGTGCGTTCATACGCTCGATCCAAATACTCTTGAAAAGGATATCCAAGGGATTTTTATTGAAAGCCTGACGTCAAAATCGCCTGAATGGAGTTACGAAAAAGAATGGCGTATTATCCGGGATGATGGTGCTTGCGGAAACAAATGGGATGCAGGGAAAAAAGGCGCATTACTTGAAATGATTCGCCCCAGCTCAATTATTTTGGGCTGTATGGCAAAACCAGAATTTGAGAAGGCAGTACGAGAACACTGCGAAGAATGCAGAATCAACCTATACAAAATGAAAAAAGACAAGGGGCGGTATCGCTTGGAAAAGGTTCCGGTTATACTGTTTGATGACTAGAGAATCGAGCTATTGGGAATTTGTAATGCGTCAGATATGAGGAATATTTTTCAGGAGGGAAGATACATGTATAGAAGTGAGATTAATATAAAACATTCTAACCGTTCACATCTATATTGGGGTATCGATAAAGCAACCGGAGAAGTAGTTGGTATCGACGATGTCCGTTCCCGTGGCCTGAATTGTAATTGCAAGTGCGCTGCATGTAATGGAGACTTCATTGCGCGAATGGGTGAGAAGAACAAGCATCATTTTGCACACCAGTCAAACTATGAGTGTGTCTATGCGAATGAAATTGCTATATATCTCTTTGTTAAGATGGTTCTCGCTTCATATCAGACGATTGAAGCTCCTGAGATTTCAGTGAAGATAGGAAGCAGAACAGAGATAGCGAAGAATAATTGGGATGCCCGTGTGGGAGAAGTTTACTATCAATGTGATCCTGAACAGTACCCACCTTTGCTTGTTGCGGAGCTGGACAATACTCCGACACGTATTATTCTATTATTTGGGAAGTACTACACAGAAGATGATGTTGTTTTGTTGAAACAGGAAGCTTGCGAAAAAGGGTGGGATTGTCTTTCTATTTCATTCCCCAGGATTACTGAACAAAAATCAATAAATCCAGATCTCATGCGGCTCGGAGTGCAAGGAAATATACAGGGAAAGACCTGGATACATAATGCAAGAGAAGCCCGCTGGCAGCATCGTTTACAGGAAAATGCCGTAACGCCTCCACAAACGATGCCTGCTTCTTGGGGGACTGCTTATGAATGTCCCATTCATAAGCGAGAGCGAGAAGGAAGATACTATGCTCGACCAGAAGACTGTAGTAGGTGTGCATTTAATTATACCTTAGTTCCAAAGTGCAAATGCCTGGCAATGAATGGAATCCAACATCTGCGAGATATCAAGCTCCCCATTGAGCAGCGAATGGAAAGTGTTCAAAAAATGCAAAAAGAAAACGATGAGTGGCATCTATTGATTGCTCAAATGCAAAATGATAGAGAACAGTCATTATGCCGGAATCAGCGTAATAACAAGCAGTACAACCCGACAATATATCAAGAGTCTGCTCTATCCGTTGAGGAAAGAAAGCACCTTGGCAAACAAGAGATCCTGAAAAGGATGGAACGTCCTTCTGATGACCCTGTCTTTGATCAGTTTCATGTCAGATGGTTAATGTGTACACGCTGCCACGAAATCAAGCCCAGTGATGAAATGGCCAGCTATGGAGGGAGACACAGCGCCAATATGGGAATTTGCAGAGAGTGCAGTCGAAAACACAGCGGCAGATAAAAGAAATCCCGGTAGTACCCCCAGCCAATATCCTGTCTTGTGCAAAAGTTGTTAGATACCAAATAGTCAAGTGTGTAAATTTGCGAACCTTTTTGAGAATTTCATGGGGGATAGTTTGGGGGATAGTTTATTTTAAGTTCTATCCCCGTGGCTTCAGTTTCTCAACATTTGACTATCGATATTTTGAGTTAATCACGATATTTAACGGTAAATACAAACTTTTAGAACCTCAAAAATGACCTCATAACCCGGAGGTCGTAGGTTCGAGTCCTGCCTCCGCAACCAAATCAGTTACCGTTGTTGATACAATTTCAACAACGGTAACTTTTTATTTATTCCCGTTCTGGGGATATTTTTGGAAGGAAACCGGGGATATTCCGTACATTTTCGGCCATATGCAAATTGCATACCCGGATTTGATGCGGCCACAGGCTGAAAAGACAGGACTTGGTAAAATGACAATCGTTATAAGAATATAAACGATAAATTATTATTTTCTATATATATAGAACCGTCCATAGCTGGGAGTAACCCCGGATATGGACGGTTTTTTATTGATACCCATGGGACAGAAAGGACAAAAAGGACAGTCAAAATTCGGGCAGATCACCTACTTGTAATTTACCGCCGCCAGAGTTAACATCACACACACTTTTTGTGGAGGGTGATGGAATGGACGAATACATCCGGCAGCTCCGCATCTTTGTCCGGGAGCATAAAATCATTTTTGAGGAGGACTGCCCACAGCCATGCCTGGATGCCCTGTGGTGGCATTATGGGGAGTATCACAACATGGACAGTCCCCAGACGAAGGAAGGGTTCAAAAATCTCCGGGACTGCCTGGACTCGCTGCCGATCAAGGACAGCGATGTGGTGGTTGGAGAGGTTGCGTGCCTGTGTGCCGAATATGAGCGGATCGCCTTTACCGCCGGACTGAAACTGGGTGCGCAGTTGATGATGGAACTGACAGAGGATGATGCCACGAAGAAATGAACAATAGAATGACCGCCCATAGTCGGGCCTATATCAATCTCGACTATGGGCATTGTTTCATTTTTACAACGGACAGAAGATGTAAAAGGAGGATAGGGTGCATCTGGTTTTTACGAAAATCATGTGCTATAATATTCATATCTATTGGCTATTGATGCGTAAACATCTGAATTTATCCTTTTTTCACACCATACGGAGGTAGCTATGATATCCTTTGTGCCAGAGAGCCTACAGGCAGATATTATCGAGTCCATAAATGATCTGCATTTTTTGAAGGGCAATATTGAGGAAATCGAATTTAGCGTTTTCCAAAAGCTTGAAGAAAGTGCTGACGAATATGATTGTGAGATCAGTGAAAACAGTATGGTCTGTCTGTCCGTTGGCGAAGATGATTTCCCACTAATCTCAGTCAGAGAATTCTTGGATATGGCAAAATGCAAGGCGCATTTGAAAATTAATGATGCCCAAAGTTATGCTAAAAGTTGCAATGAAGTATATTTTCTTCTCGATGTTAGAGACTATGCGACACTTGAATTGCTGTCAAATACATTCCCGAAAAAAGATGTCCCTATAACTGAATTAGAAAAAACCGTAATACTCGATGGTGTGAAATATAAGGTCGGTCTATTCCATGGCTTTTGCATATATCACCTTTTGGTAGAGGAAAGCGGAAATTTTGACAAATACTGCCCATCCTATTCATCATATGACTATTTTATAAGGGTGCATTGTGATGGGGAAAATATAAAGCAAAATGTAGCAGATTCACTGGCAAGTGCATATGCGTTTGAACTACAATCCTCTTTTGACATAATTCTCCCGTTTAGTAGCGGGCGAATTGATGATGAGTTTGTAGATTATAGTACAGAATCGTTACTTGGGCGCGAGGCACAGATGTTTCCATTAATCTATGGTAATGGTGCTACAGAACTGTTAGAACTCTATAATACTGCAAAGAACACTTTCGATGTAGATTTCAAGATTCTTGGTTTAACAAAAGTTATTGAGTATATTGCTCCGACCATCGCACAAAAAGAATTGATTGAAAGGGTTACCTTAAAATTAAGTTCGCCAGGTATTTTTGCACCTACTGCAGCTTTTATTTCCGAATTGGGAGCAATTTACGATAAACATAGAAATACCACAACAAAGGATTTCGAATTAATAAAGCTTTCGATAGTTACTGCTGTTACAGTTGATGATATATGGGATACTCTTCCTGGTTTCGTTAAAGGAAAACAAGTAAAACCGGTTGATGAATCAGACTGTAGTGCTTTGCTGGAAAAGATTGCAGAGCATATCTATAGTACAAGAAATGAAATTGCTCATGCTAAAGCAAATTACGAAAAACGAGGTACGGAATGCCCTGCAAGAGAAAAAGCATCTTTCTGCAAAATGTTAGAAATCATAGCAATACGGTGCATTCGTTGGTTTGCGATACAGCCAGAAGAGAAACGAGTTGTTCCTCATGAAAAGTAAAACACATCGTTTCTAACGGAGATTATCAGTATCCAGCAAAACAGACCCAGGTCAGCAGGGTTGTCCCTGCCAGCCTGGGTCTGTTTCTGCAATATTTCATAGCCTCGTTACGATTTCCTTCCCGTCCTTGAAGTGAAACACCACCCGCTCATCGGCGTGGACGGTGACATGGTCGATGGTACCGTGCCAGAGTTTTTCGTCGAAGATCACGGGCAGGGTGTCCAGTTCACCCAGTTCGAACATCATGCCGCCGATGGTGATGGCGTCCGCCTTCATTTTGTCCCGCTGTTTCTGCAGTGCTGCCAGTTTGGCTTCGGTTTCCTCAAAGCGGCTGCACAGTTCGGCGTGGGTGGCACGGTAGGTTTCTTCGGTCACGGTGTTGGCGGCATTTTCTGTAATACACAGGCGCAGCATCCCGGTGATGGTGGTCAATTCCTCTTCCAAAGCCTGAATATCTTCATCAATGAAGTCTGTGTCCGTAAGCATTCGCTGGGCATAGCGGAGTTGGTCGATGGCGGCGTCCCGGTCGGAAAGATACTCCCCAAGGGCAGCCAGGTACAGTTCCTTCAACCGCTCCTCGGTCAGGTGGGGTGTTTCGCATTTGCGTTCCCCTTTGAACTTGCCATTGCATTGCCAGATAACACGGCGGTAGCGGTCGGTGGAGTGCCAGGTTTTGGCACCGAAAATATCGCCGCAGTCGGCGCAGATGATCTTCCCGGAGAAGGGGCTGGTCTGATGGTGACGGTTGCGGCTATTTTTGCGCCGTTCCATCTCCACCTGAACCTACTCCCATTCCCAAGGCTCGATGATGGCGGGATGGCTGTCCTCCACATAGTACTGGGGAACCTCCCCCTCGTTGATCTTGGTTTTCTTGGTGAGGAAATCCACCGTGAAAGACTTCTGAAGCAGAGCGGAACCCTTGTACTTTTCATTCCGCAGGATGCTCTCCACGGTGGCCCTTTGCCAGACGGTCTTTTTTCCGGGGGTGGGGATGCCCTCCTCCGTCAGCATGGTGGCAATGGCATTGGTGGATTTCCCCTGGAGGAACGCGCAGTAGATACGTCTGACGATCTCCGCTTCCTCCGGAACGATCTCCGGCAGCCCATCGGAACCTTTGCGGTAGCCCAGGAACTGGCCGTAGGGGATGCTGACCTTACCGTCGGAGAACCGTTTCCGCTGTCCCCAGGTGACATTTTCCGAGATGCTGCGGCTTTCCTCCTGAGCCAGACTGGACATGATGGTGATGAGCAATTCCCCCTTGGAGTCGAAGGTCATGATGTTTTCTTTCTGGAAGAAGCACTCACAGCCGGCCTCCTTCAACTTGCGGATGGTGGTCAGGCTGTCCACGGTATTTCGCGCGAATCGGCTCACACTCTTGGTCACAATCAGGTCGATTTTTCCAGCCAGGGCATCCCGGATCATGCGGTTGAAGCCGTCCCGGCGCTTGGTGTTGACGGCGCTGATGCCCTCATCGGTGTAGACCTCCACGAAGTCCCAGTCGGGATTCTCCTGAATGAACCTGGTGTAGTAATCCACCTGGGCCTCATAGGAGGTGAGCTGTTCTTCACTGTCCGTGGAGACACGGGCGTAAGCGGCTACCCGGCGGCGAACCCGCTCCTTGGTGGGTGTTTTGGTATGGATATCCAATGTGGCGGGGATGACTGTAACATTTTTAGCTTTCGGCATGGCGCTGCTTCCTTTCCCGTGTTTTCTCTCCGGCGGCCCGTCGCATTTCCGCTGTCCAACTCTCGGCACGGGAGCGGTCCTGCCACCGCTTCACGGTGTTGGTTCCGTCCTTGAGGGTGAACTCCAGAAGATTATCGTTGTGGGCTGTAATCGCCGTTATTTCGCCCGTATGCCCAACCAGGGCGGCAGTCTGCATCAACTTTTCCTCCGGAATAGCTTTGGAGGGGCAGTAGGATTTGCCGTAGGAATTGTAGGTGGAGCAGATCCAGACCGGTCCCGTGGCGGTGGTTTTGCGGCGGTAGTGTTTGCCGCATATGGCGCAGGTGATAAGCCCCGTGAAGGGGGATGTTTGCGGGGGCTTGGTTGGAGCATACTTCTCTTTTCTCCGCCGGATCTCCGCCTGGACGGCATTAAAGGTTTCCGGCGGAATGATGGCTTCGTGGGTGTCCGTCGCATGATACCGGGGGAGCTCTCCTTGGTTCTTCCGGGTGACTTTGGTCAGATGGTTCTCCCGGAATTTGGTCTGGAGCAGGAGATTCCCGGTATAGGCATAGTTGCGGAGAATTCGTTCCACGGCACTCTTGTGGAACACGCAGCCGCTCTGGGTGGCATACCCGCTTTCGTTCAGCCGTTTGGCGATGGCGGTGACACCCCTTCCCGCCAGGTAGTCATCGAAGATGCTTCTGACGATCTCCGCTTCTTCCGGGACAATGGCCAGCTTCCCGTTCTCCCGGCGGTAGCCCAGCATGAAGAATCGCCAGGGGATGCCTTCTTCAAAGTTCCGTTTCACCCGCCACTTCTGGTTTTCGCTGGCGGAGAGACTTTCCTCCTGGGCATAGCTTGCCAGAATGGAAAGCATCAGTTCGCCGTCAGCGGTGGCGGTGTCGATAGACTGTTCTTCAAAATAAACGCTGATCCCCAGTTCTTTCAGCTCCCGTACCGTTTCCAGAAGGGTTACGGTATTCCGGGAAAAGCGGGATATGGACTTTGTGATGATGTGATCCATCTTAACGTCGTCTTTGATACAAAATGAAAAGGCCGCCTCTGGGTTACAATGCCCAGAAACGGCCTGATTTCAAGGGTTTTCACGGTTCCACCGGTCCATCCGGTAAGGCTGTGAAAGCCCTTTCTCTTTATGAAGATTTCGCTTGAGGCGCGGAGCAAGGTGGCGACTTACCCCTCACTATTTTCTTGCAGGGGAAAGATTAAAAAGTGTAAGGAAAAATAGAAATGTGCGGGAAAAGTTAAAAGGTTCATAGGAAAGATTAAAAAGTGTAGTTTTGTTGGCTTCTCAGAGGACAGTCACAGTGTCGGAGGCCTCAATATCATCTGGCTCAATGCCCATGTCATTGCTCCCTCCCTCGGCTGCCATCAGAGCGGCAAGGCATATGTTACTCTCCTCTGTGAAATTTACGCCAAGCTCTCGTAGTATTCCCGGATGTATTGCGCCATCATGGTCCGACGGGTATCCAAGAACACTTGGTAGTCAAAAATATCCATGTCCATAAAGGCTTCGGGGACACAGTTCTCTGCAAGGTTAGCTCTCAGGTCATCCATGTCCGTGATGCCGCCGTAGTAGGTACCCTCACCGGCGACCTGCTGCTTCATGCGGGCCATGTACTCACACGGAGCGTCGTCCTTGATCTTGATATTGGTCTCGGACTGCGTGTAGACATAATTGGCGATCTGATTGTAATCCTTCCGGGCGTCCACGCCGTTCTTCTGGAGGTACTTCTTTGGGAAGATGTGGTGGATATCACCACGCTGTTCAATAAGCGACTGCACAGTGATCTGCTTGGAAAGGAAGCCTCTGGCGTTCTTCTTCACCTGAGCCATCAGGAAAACAAGGAAGTACGGGCTGCTGGCGACGGAGGTATCCAGCCGCTGGACCAGCACGGTATTCCAGAAGGCATCGGAAAGCTCGCCGGTTTCCGTAGTCTTCAGGAAGGTCTCCGGGTCCTGCTCGGTGAATCGTTTGATGTCATAGTCGATGGCGGATTCCGCAGATCCGGAATAGCGACCCGTCAGCATCGACAGGACGATCCACCGGCGCACGATGCTTTCAATCATAGCCGGGTGCATACCACGATCCTTCAGCGACAAGTACAGGATGTATCCGAAGTTCAACACGTTCTTAGACCGGACGAGCGAGGAATCCACGATGCCAGTGGATTGGACGATCATCAAGTAGCGCTTGAAGTTCGTTTCGTTCACGAAGGCCTCAACGCCTTCACGCAGCTTTCGGAAGGAGTCCTCAGCGATGATTTCGAGGTTCTCCCTTGTCTCAAAATTACGACCGGAAAGCAGATTCACCAGATCGGCAATTTTTCCCCTCTGGAAGATATGCGTGAAGGAAACACGGAGGACGTCTGTATAGCTGGGAACATAAATATCCTCCTGCTCCTTGGTAACCCATTTGATCTTTTGCAGGGCCTCGGATTTAGCGAACTCCTTATCGTTGGCCACGATCATATCATAGTCAGCGGGCCTCTGCATGAAGTGGCAGAAGTAGTCGATCATCTTCCGGGTCTCATTCCCGCCGTAGCGGTCATCGGAAGAAATCTTCGACATGGCGAAATCCGCCTGCGACAGCACAACGCCTTGCGAGTTGATCCGAATAAAAATATTCGTGACCTCGTCAATGGTCAGTGCCTGGGAAAGCTCGGTAACTCCGAGGTTGATCCCTTTGATGGACATCAGACGCATCAGGGTTTTGTTGATCTCAGACTGCTTTCCAGCCATGCCGTTGGTTTCGCAGTACCGATTGACGAATTCCCAAGCGTCAAAGCCGACATCAAATACCGCCGAGATGTCCGGAATCCACTTGGAATCCTTCTCGATAGCCGGATTACAAACCTCGAACACTTCGTCATTAGGATTGAAGGCGATGGTGATACGCTTCTTTTTGTAAGAGGAGTCCACGACTTCTTGCCCAACAACCGCCGCCTGAATAGCAGTGATACGTTGCTGGCCGTCGATCAAGATCTTCTTTCCGGCAGACACCTTTCCGTCCTTGAGACGGATGTCCGGATTCTTCCAGACGATGATATACCCGACCGGAAACCCTTTATAGAGGGAGTCCATCAGGTCACGAACTTTGGTGGCGTCCCATACAAAGGGACGCTGGATCTCCGGGATGGCGATTTCACCTGCCTTGATCGAGCTGATGATGTTTTCAACCGATGTGCTGTTTACGTCAAACTGTGCCATGTCAGCTCTCCTTCCTTTACTCTACGCCCAGCGCTTTGAATACTGCATCTTCCGCGCTGCTGTAGAAGATGAGGTTGAAGCAGCCGATCAGGTCTGCCGGTACGGTTCCAAGGTCCGCCGCCGATGTGATCGGCAGAAGCACCTTCTTAGCTCCGCTGTCGAGGCAAACCTGCAGCGCATTAGCCAGCTCGTCCACTTTGATCATCGTGCCGCTGATGCTGATCTCACCGAGTACTGCCATAGAACTCAAGGTCGGCTTGCTCAATGCGATAGAGCACAGTGCGATCAAGGTTGGGAGCGCCAGCTTGCCGGTCATCCCGATGCCCTGCAGATCTTGATAGTTGATGATGTAGTCCTTTGTAGTCGTGCTAATGGAGCCGCTGATCCGGTTTCCGTTGGCTTTCAGGAAGTTGAAGGCCGTGTTGGAGGATTCACGAGCATCGCGGTCAGTACCGATGCCGGTCCGCTCAAACTTTCCGTTGCCGGGGAGCATCTGGCTCTCCAGACGGAAGACGCCGATCATGCCAGACTTGCCATGCCCAACGGTGTACACCTGCCCAGGATTGCAAAGGCCCTCCGGGATCAGCTTGCCGCCACCCTGTTCGGGAACAGAGACATAGTGCTCCTCGAAGGTCTCGTTATCTATGTAGGAGAAGTTCACATCGTAGAACTCCATGCCGCCCAACTTCTTTAGCTGCTCCTTGACGCGGCGACGCATCTCCAACGACAGCTTGAGGATCTCCTCCAGCTGTTCTTTCGTGTATTCACCGTCCGGATACAGCAGCTTGATGAAGCCGCCGACCATCTTCCGGACCGCGATGGTATCGCGCTGGTTCAGGTTTTTGCCCAGATGGAAGTAGTGATCCAGCGCATCGCCGTACTGCTCCTTTCGCAGCTCCCTTATGAACTCGGCTAGATAGTCCGTGATGAAGCCGTAGTCATCAGTAAAGTGTTCCGGACGGAACTTCGGGATCTCCCAGCCGGGGATATAGCAGTGCATGCGGTCGAGGAAGGCCGTATCGGTACCCATCTCCGGCGGGAACGGATCAAACAGGCTGCTGGTCTTCAACAGAACGTCCACGCTCTGGTTGATGTTACCGACGAACACCATCGAGGCACGGGCGGCCTTTTCTTCCTTGCCACGAGCGAAGGAGCCGGAGGCCATGTAGTCTTTCATAATCTGAATGCCGTCTTTATCTTTGAAGTTGATGCCTGCCACCTCATCGAAAGCCACGCAGTCCCACAGTCCGACGAGGCCGACCGTCTTCCGTCCCATGTTGTAGAACAGGTTGGCCACAGTCGTCTGGCCGCCGGAAACGAGGATACTGTTTGGCGAGATTTCCTTATACAGATGGCTCTTGCCGGTGCTACGGGGACCCAGCTCACAAAGGTTGAAGTTGTTCTCTACCAGCGGGATCATACGCGCCAGCAGGAGCCACTTCTCTCGCTCGGTCAGAGCATCTGGCTCCATGCCGATAGAGCGCAGCAGGACATCCATCCACTCTTCCTTGGTGAACGCCTTCCGGCCCTGCTTCAGCTCATTAATGTCCACGTGAGGCATCTGGATTGGAGTTAGCTTCCGGATCTGCACCGGATTGCCGTTTTTCTTGTCTTCCTCGATGAACTCGTAATCCAGCTGCACGATGCACCAGATACCTCCGCAGAGAAGTCGGTCGAACTTCTCCGGATACTCGTCGGCGATAGGCACAGTCTTCAGGCCGAGATTGGAGAACTCGGCCTCATAGACATCACGCTTGATATTCAGGCTAACCGTGATCTTGTCGATGACGGTATAGCTGCCACGGGCGCGGAGCACGGAGAGGATCTTCTGGGCTTCATCCGGACGTACAAAGTTGTCCGCCAGAATCCGCTTCACGTTCTCGACGCCCTTTTCGATGACTTCTTCATCATCGGAGCTACAATACTGCCCCAGGAGGAACTCAAGGACATAGACGGGTACATTGGCCCCTTCCTTGATTTTCTTGGTGAGGTCTTTCCGGACAATTTTCCCGTCGAAACACTCGCGGAGCTTGCCCTTGATGATTTCACGGGTATCCATCGTACCCTCGGTATGCTGATCCATGACTTTCCTCCTTAACCGAAGAAGTCGAACTCGTCCACCGCAAATGCAATGTCGATCTGGAATTCCTCGCGCTGCATCTGCAGTCCGTTCTCATCAGCGATGACAAGGTAGTAGGTCTCCGTATTGCTGTACTTCAGTGATTTCAGATTGAAGCTACACCGGAAGGTACGTTCCTGACCGTTGTCGCTGGTCTTATCCGCAATAATCTTCTGGACATCGCTGATGGCCTTGCCACTGCTGTCTGTGAAGTAAAGCTGGTATGTCGCTGCCTCCCGGTTGCCACCCACGGCGTCCTTCTGATAGAAGTTCAGGGAGAAGATCATGTTACTGATCTTCCGATTGGCAGAGAGCAGGCTGATCTCCACAGGCTTCGTGTCGTACTTACTCTTATTCTTCTTATATTCTTTCGACTGATTCCGCAGGAAGTGGTACTCGATCACCGGGACGACCATTTCCTGCAGGCTGATGCCGCCGTGTACGAAGTTCAGGCCGCCGCCCTTCATCTTGATCCGGATGCTCTCTCTCGGAGCGTAGACGTCGTAGGCCGTGTTGCCGCCGAGGAACTTCACCGGCAGCAAATACTGCGGCTGCGCACCTTTCTGCATGATGGCATAGCGCCGTCCGATCTCCACATCTTGATCGCTCTCCGTGGTCTTGTCCACCTTGTCATCCTCACTGAGCGGACTGTGGGTATACAGGAAGCCGTGGTCGGAAGTGATAATGATATTTGCGCCGCCCCACTCGTTGGTGATGATGCGGACCATGTTCTTCAGCTCTTCAATCGCCGTATCACAGGCGCTGAAGATAGAACTCTCCAGATGACCGGCCTCGTCGATGGTGTCGTGGTAGATATAAACCACGTTCATACCCTTGATGAGTGCCTGCCGGTCGGCACGCTTCATGCCGATAATGTCCTTGTACTTGAGCGCCACGCTGGCCGGGTCCGCTGCCTTCAGGAGCTTGTCCCGGTTGGGAGCCTCAGTGGATTGTCCGTCGGCCAGCACCGCCAGTCGCTCGGTCTTGCCGCTCTTCAACTCGACGGACAGCTCCTTATGCGGAAGTAGCGCCGCCATGCCAAACTTGGTGATCGTCGGGAAGATGCCCTGCATGGACTTCAGGTCCACCTTGGCCTGCGTCTCACGCTGCAGCTGTTCAGCGAGAGTAGCCGCCACCTCGTACCGCATGGCATCGGAGATGATCACATATACCTTGCTGTCGGAAGCCGCCACCTGTCGACGGTAAAAGTCCGTCTGCTGCGGCACTTCCAGCACCCGGCCATACTCGCGCAGGTTGTCCGCGCAGGCATCCGACCAGTTGTTGCCCAGCTGGCCGAGGAACCAGGTGGTATAGAGCCCTTCAACCTTCTCCATCACATGGGTGAACAGGTCGGACAGTTCCTCGTGATAATTCTTCAGGCTCTCGGAATAGCTCTTATGGAACTCCCGGTAATAGGTGTCCATGACGTAGTATTCCGTCGTGTATTCCTTCCACACTTTTGCAGGCTCCACGGTATGGAACCCTGCGGAGTGTTCCTTGAAGAAGGCCTGCATCTTGGCAACCTGCAGGATGCCTTCATAGTAGTTCTTCACATCGTCGTACCAGACACAGGTACGGCGTTTTTCCACGGTCTTGGTGATCGTGTCCACGTCAATAATGTGGTCGCTGATCTCGGTCATCAGCTTCACGAGGATAACCTCGTTGACGCATGGGAAGACCTCAGTCTCCACCAGATCGGCCACCTGCAGCTTCATGAACCGCTGCGGGAGCTTCAGCTCATTTTCCACGTAGGCCGCGATCTCATATATGTCCTTGGCATCCTCGCTGTGCATCCAGTCGGACACGAAGTCATAGCAATACGCCTGATGCGCGGAAGAGAGGAACATCTGCAAACCGCTAAGGAACTCCTGCCGCATTGTTCGGGTGGATGCCGTCAGGAGAATATGCGTGGCCAGCTGGGCGAGGTCGGAATCCATGTCCTGGTATCCGGTGCCCTGTGCCACCATGCGCCAGAATGCCTCGTCGATGCCGTAGTTCACGAACTCCTGATAGATGGCATTGCTGTCCTTCAGAAGCCCTGCCTGCAGCACGGCCTTGATGATGGCGTTCGGCTTGGCGTCCTTCAGGCCTGCCAGTGCCGCCATGATAGCCATCTGCAGCTGGGCAGGCGTAGTCGGAGTGACCGGTTGAGCGGACACCTTGTTCCGGCGGGCCTGCGCATTGAAGAACTTCCGGTACTGCTTGAAGCTGCGCCGGAGCGCAGGCGTCTGGGGGATGCCCATCTCGTCCATCCACATGGAGACCAGATCGGCACGGAACTCCTCACCGTACAGCTCCACGTCCAGCAGCCAGTTATCCTCGTCGGACTCATAGGCGAAGGGACGGTACACCAGATAGTTGCTGGTGGGATCGTCCACGGCCAGCAGCTTCTTCACATAGAAGTTGTTGGTGCCGGTGAGCGCGACGACCTTGGCCCCGCCCAACGTGATCTCGTCCAGCTTGTCCACGAACTCCTGATCCTCGTCGATCCAGACGACAATCCGGCGCTTGTAGAACTCCGGCAGCGGTGCCGCAAACCGTCGATTCAAGTCCTGTATGATTTTTTCGGAATCCATAGTCGGCACCTACCTCTACTTGATCTTAATTGTCAAGCCTTCTCCTAAACAGTCAATAATGTTTTTCATTATGTAGTCCAAATTCGGCATATCATAAGGATTACGAAGGCGTTTTTCTATAATCTCCGCAAAAGACCATCCGTCCACGTCAATCCCATCAAAGTTGTCATAGTGGCAAATAAATCCGTCTGCCAACGTTTTCAAAGCCTTGCGAATTGTGAAATCGCTTTCCGGGATAAATGGTTCTTCGAGCATAGTATCAATTCTTTCAGCCAGCTCGCCTTCTCCGACTTTTCTGAGTAGTATCTGAGCCGTGTAATTCTTCTTCAGGCGCGGGCTTTCAATGCACATTGCGCGAAGCTGCACTACGATCATGTCGAGATATGTAATGACATCAATGTCGGTATTGAATACGTCATCGATCTCCTTAAACCGCGCATAACGCCTTAGCAACAATCTGTAATGAATATTAAAATGTTCGATATATTCTGCTAAAGACATTAGCTCATCGGAGTTTCTCTCTTCCAGATCAAACTCTGTTTCCATAATACTGAGTCCCCTTACTTGATCTTTGCCAGCACATCCTTAAAGATTTCGTAGTTGTGCTTCACGCCATCGTCCAAGTCGATCTTGATCATCTGGTCGGCGAGATGATGAATTTTTTCTTCATAGACACGGATTTCCTCGGCCTGCGCTTGCAGGGTGGCCAGCTGCTTGGACAGTTTCACGCGTTCGGAAGTGGATGCGCCGTTGATGCGCTGCTCCAGATCGGCGATGGCCGTGCGATACCGAGACTGCTGCTCGTGGACATAGTCCGTGCGGATACGGGCAATCGTGTCCGGCTGATACCGGTGCATGTAAACGAGGCACTTGAAGCCATTCTTCTTCCCGCTGTCAAATAGCCAGTAGATCGGGCGCTTCTGGTATACCTTCAGGTGATCCGCATAGAAGTCATTGATAAAGTAGCTACGGATAACCTCGCGTGAGGAACCTTTACCGCCAAGAGCGTCTGCGATGAAGCGGAGGTTTTCCTCCAGAGTCTCCTTTCCGTAAACTACCTCAACAAACTTTACGAAGCGGCCTACGATATCATCCGCGAAATACTCATCATCGCAGATTGGGATAATCGCATCCTTGTCCGGTTGTAAAGTTGAGTACTTGGAGTCATCCCATTCTCCTCCTGCATAGACCAGCCCGGGAACATCAAGTGAATAGCGCCCGAACATGCAACCAACCGCATAGGAGATGAAACTGCGCATATCCCGTTGCAGATCAGCTCTACGGACAGTCACATCCTTATCCTCAACCTCCGGACTCATTTCATCACCAAGGTCGTAAAGACCGATGAAGATACGATTCAGTTCTTCCTCATTTTTTCTGAGCTTACAGAAACGTCCCTCGGCTATACCCTTCCACTCTTCAAAGGCCTGCTTGACAGTAATAGCCTCACCATTTCTAATCGGCCAGTATGTGGAAGTGATGAAAGGATGTTCTTTGAAATCCCATGAAGTTTCGAATGAGTCCCAATCCTCCTTTGAAGCATCAACACATTCATGGCTTAATGTATCGATTCTTTTACGGAGATCATCACTCTGAGGTAAAATCACAGGGACTTTTTTTACGGTTCCGGCTCCTGTATTAATCGTCGGATTTATTACTTTCAATACGAATTGGGATATGCACGTGTTCAAGCATGCAGCAAGTGTATAGCGCATGGAATCATCGTATGGGAAAAAGCCGTTCGCTCCTGAGTCAAATATAAAGCCCTTTTCATACACTCTAAAGCTGTTTTTTGCGCTTGTTACGCCCGACCAAGTAATACCCGGATGATAGTAATATGATTCGTTACTAATTTTCCAACCGAGGTCATCTCCCAGGTATGGATAAATGCGGCGTGTATTAGCCTTAATTTCTTCTCCATCGTTCAGCCAATTAACTACATATTCATTATTTCCATACCATTTACGATAATCGCCGCCCTTATTATATGGAATCCACCTGCGACCAGATGAGATTTGTTCCTCCCGAGAAGAGCAGGCAAACAAAATGTCTCTTAATCCAACCTCAAACCAAAACCTTAAGAATCTTGCATTGTCGCCTGTTCTCATACCAATCCCGGCGAATCCATAATCAGCAATAGTTTCCTTTTCGAATGCTTCACATAAAGAATCGCTTACCCAATATGCTATTGGAGCGCCAGGTATCCGAAGGAAGTTTGATTCATGGGTTATATACCGATTCTTTGCATTGAAGAATTCTGGTTCTTTTTCATCTCGTCTGGAATAGCAGTAATCGACCAGACGAATAGCGGTTAATGCATAATTCTCTATTTTTGTGTTCCTTATAACCCATGAAACTATGGGATTGTGGCCCACCTTCCCTTCAAATAGCTCTGTCCCAAAGTCAACCAATGATACTAATGACATCTTCCCAGAAGCATGGCTCCGTAACTTTTCGAAGCTTGAAAGGAAAAGCCATGACGATGTAGTAATAAAAGCAACAAAGCCACTTCTTTTAACAAAAGTATCAATTGCCTGCTTATACATAACCATACTCAAATCAGTTTTCACATCTGCTGCATGGCTCTTCACATATGCGTCTAAAGCTGGGCTAAACCTATTACTTCCAAGGTATGGAGGATTTGTCACTACAACATCGTATTTTTGGGATAATGCTTCTCCAATATTAATGAGTTCTTGCAATCTTTCAGAAGCCTCTAATTCTCCGTGAATATCAATGTGAAGCTGTCCTTCCTCTTCCATTGGAACAGCAAAACGGCGCAGTAGATTCCAGTCACACGGTGTGACATGGATGATACTGCCGTATTCCTTCGCGTCATGCATCTCCTCAACAAGGCGCATACCCTGCTTGACCGCCTCGCTATATTCTTCTTGTGACAGATTTAGACCCATGTCATGCATGGGTGCAGAAGTAATACTGTTGCTTTCTTTGATGGCATACACATGCGGCTGCACTTTTCGAGTGAGGAAACGCCGGTCATATTGCCGGGCCTTCATCATTACGGCAAAGTAAGACAGCTGCGCAGCACGTTCGTCGATGTCCAGCCCCCACAGGTTGTTCTCTACGATCTTGACTGCGGCCTCACGTGCGGTGTAGCCGTAATCCTCATAGATACGAACGAGTACATCAAAGAGAACACAGAGGATGTGACCGGAACCCATACAGGGATCGATGACCCGAATTTCTTCCGGTTTTAGGGCAGCATATTCCTTCCGGATGGTGGCAAGCTGCGCCTGCACCTCCGGCTCCTGCTCTGCCTCATCCAGATAGTACTTCCATTCAGATTTCAAGGTATCGTTGGGATGGCCCTCCAGCCACAGGCGACCAAGGCTGTTTTCAACCATATAGTGTACAGGCCAATTAGGTGTATAGATGGTTGTCGCTGCGGGCAGCAACTCTTTGGGAATGCTGTCTTTGGAGAAGGAACCATCATACACCACATTATTGAGATCCGTATTATAAGCTTCGTACAACCATCCGATGATCTGAACCTGATCCGTCCAGTCTGTTTCCGGGATGGTGGTGACCATCTGCTCGATGACGCTGCCTTCTCGGAGGAGGTAATCCGGGAGCAGCAGCTCGGTGTAGTCCTCGATCCGCTGGAACATTCCGGGCAGAATGCTGTTCAGTGCATTGCACTGCACGATGAGCAGGTACTTGAACAGTTCCTCGCTCTTGTTGGCGCTCTCCAGTTCATAGATCTTGTTCATATCCAGACCGTCCAGCTCCAGATGGATGGCCTCGGCAAGGATCTGCGGCTTGAACTCGCCGGCGTCATTGGTGAACACGCGGATGTGGGAGGGTAGATAGCCATTGACCTCCATGAAACGCAGAGCGGCAAAACGGTTGAACCATGTATAGGCCACTTCCTCCATGACCTGCTCATAGCCCTTTTCCTTGATATTGCGGATTAGTGCCTGCCGCTGCCGCTTCTCGGTCTGAGACAGCAGATGGCCATTCACGCTTTCCGCATTCGGATCACCGGCATCCTTCGCGGTGATCCCGTAAACAAGAGCACGCTGGGAGACGCGCTCGATCAGCTCACGCCTTGCCCAGACCGCATATTTCTTAATGGCATTCTTATCCATAGTACCCTCCGTTAGTTCAGCTTGATGCCGTCGCATCCTTTCAGCAGCTGTTTCATGTTGGTACGAATCTTCTCAACGTAGGCATCAATTTCTTCTTCGGACTTCAGAGTCTTCGCCGGGAACATCGCCTGCCGGTGGATGGCCTTGATGACTTCCTTCTTCGGTGCGGGAGTTGTGGTACTGCTTCCGCCGCTACTTGAAGGCCCGAAGGAAGATTTGACTAGAGGATTCACAATGCTCTCGATCCGACTGACGGTATCATCTTTGTACTGCCAAATCGGCGGCACCAGACCATCCAGCAGGGCCAGTGTCTGGTAAGAAGCAATCTTCTGCTTCTGTTGGGTAAAATAGTTGTCCGCCGTGTTGGAGATATTTCTGGCCGCGCTGTTGTCTCCAGCCAGCGTATGGATTTCCTCCATGCACTGACGGACGATCTCCAGCAGCTCCTCACGCTTGGCATCCAGCATCTTGCCATGGGAGGCCTTTACCTTCGCCATGAGGCCGTTCAGCTCCGGAATACGATCATACCGGAACTTGCCGCCGGTGGGCATCATGGTGATAAGGCGAATCTGGTTCAGCGCCTGATGGGCCTCGTCATCCTTGGCGATATAGTCGCGGTCTACACTGAGATCCTGCTCATACTGCACAGCGGCATCAAACAGAGTGACGCGGGCCTTGAAGAACTCCTCGACCTCCTGCAGCTCGTCACGCATGTCATAGAGGGTATCCTCCCGGTCAATGACGCGCTGAATCAGCGCTGTGTTATCCTTTTGCTGGGAGAGAATGTCCTTCACCAGCGCAATAGCCTGCTTGACCTTGCCCTGATCTGGATACTTGTGACCGTCGTAGCGGGCATCCAATTTGGTGTAATGGTCCAGCTCACCGTTGAACTTCTCCACGATGTGAGCGATCAGACCGTCCTCGTCCTCCGGCACGTCCATCTCATCGAAGAAGTCGCGCAGGAAGTCACGGACCTCACGGATTTTCTGGATAGAAACAACCTGACGCTTGGAGATGGATGTCTTACCGATTTCGCTCTTCTTGCGGAGCATATCCGGTAGTTTGGGATCGCTGGGCTGGATGGTCGCGCCGCCGTACTTGATGGTAACCTTCTGGTCATAGATCAGCATGGCTACGACAGCCGCGATGTCGATCTCACGCCAGCCGTAGGGCTTTTTCTGGAACCGATCCTGCAGGTCGGACATGGTGGTCGGGAGATTCTGGTTAAACTGGATCTCCAGATACTTTTCCACCTTGGCAGCTGCGTCACGGTTGGGTTCGGTGCCCGGAAGGCAGATTTCCTCACCGTGGAGAATCTTGTAAATATCTGCGTCGGTCTCGGCGAACTTGGTGATCAGGCCGAGGTCGCTGTACACATGAGCAACCAGATACTCCAGCGCCTGGTCGATCTTGCTCTTTGCATCGCCGCCCTTGATCTCAATGTGCTCACCGTCCACATAGAACTCGGCCTCCGTGATGGCCTTCTTCAGGTTGTCGGCTGCGGTGAGCTCATACTTTCCGGCCTCGTCCTGCTGGTCACGGATGATGTCCTGCACGGACTTGGGCAGCTGCGCCACGTTGCGCTGCTTTACATATTTGCGGATCTTCATGGCGCTTTCGAGGGATTCGTAGTACGGATTTTCCGCCAGCACCACAATGGCCCGTCCAGCAGACTCCACCATCAGCCGCAGCTCGTTCTTCTCGGTGGAATCAGTGGCCACGGTCAGCATGTGCAGCATCATGCCGCCGGTCAAAGCGCCTACTGCCTGTCCGTCCACCATCTGATCGAAAGCAAAGTCATATTTGCCATAGCGGAACTTCTTGGTGGTATAGATGTCCGCAAAGATCATCTGTGCGATGCGACCCACGATGTCCGCCGTCGCCACAGGGGTATTCTTAATCTCACGTTGGATGTCCTGCTCCTCGTCGGTCAGGAAGTTGTATGTATCACCGGAACGTCCAATATAGTTCTGGCTCATCAGCCGGTCCAGAGATCCTCGCACCTGCTCACGCATGGTGATCTTATCCAGCCGGATGTCGTCCGCCATCAGGATGACGATGTTGTCTAGGTTGGCCTTCACATCGTCCACGTAGCGGACCAGATACAGGAGCTTCAGCACGTCCACGTCCTGGGGTTCAATACCGTTTCCGTCAATGGCTGCACGTTCGCAGCGCTCGATTACACGACGGATGGAACTATCGAGGAAGGTGTGGACGGTATCATAAAAGAGGTAGAATGGAGCCAGCGCGTACTCGTCCTTGTCCTCGATCTTCTGGGCAGCTTCCTGGAATCCGGACAGCATGGACCGCTCACCGCCGGAGAGATGCTTGCCGGAATTACCGTGCTTACGGATCTCGGCAAAGACCTTCTGCATGAGAATGAACTGGTACGGTACGAACGGGAAGTTCTTAGCAAACTCGCCTGCGCCGGTATATCCCTTGATGTCCAGAATGGCATCGGTAAAGGAGAACAGATTCCGCAGCACAGAGTCGTTGGCCGCATACAACTGTTCCAGATCGTGCTCGGCCTCGTCCGTCTTCAGAAGGATACGCTTCTGGATGACCTCGTCCGCAGAGGAGGAGGACAGGGACAGGCGGGTCTTGAAGCGGGCCTGAATGCGAGAGAACTCATTCTCACGGGCTTTGATAATCTCATCGATGGCTTCCTGCCCGGTGCAGACAACCCAGACCTTGCCGCCGCACTCGCTGCCTATTTTCTCGACAAGGGACTGCAGGTTAATCAGCAGGTCCGTATCCCCACCAACGTACTGTCCGACCTCATCGATCATGAACAGGAGCCGGAAGTCACGCGGCTGTGCGTCCACATACTCCTTGATCTCAGAAACAAGTTGAGCGATGGAAGTCTCCACGGTCTCGGTGCCGTTAAACCAGTTACTGGCGGCCTGCTCACTCATGCCGAGCACTTCCTGCAGGGTGGCGACAATGTCATCCTCAAAGAAAGCGTAGGCATCACGGGACTCCAGCCAAGACGCGCCGTTTTTCTCCTCGAACACGCGCCGGAACTCCTCGGTTTTGCCCTTCTTGGCGATGAACTGCTCCAGCTTGGCGACCTTCAGGTTCTCACCGTAGAAGCCGAGGTAGTTGTAAAACATCTTGGCGAAAACGCGCAGCACGGCGGTTTTGTCCTTGTTGATGGAGCCTTCGATATCGATGTTGAAAAGGATCGTATCCGTCCGACCTTTTGTTGCACGGTCGATCAGCATGAAGGTGGCCGGATCGTCGGCAAACTTCGCCCGGAACCTCTCCACGGTCTTCACGCCCTGAACCTCTTTGTTTTCCAGCAGGTAGGACAGCATTTTCAGAAAGTGAGATTTACCACTTCCGAAGAAGCCGGAGATCCAAACGCCGATGTCGGCGGTGGTCTCGTTGAAAGACTCGATGTAATTGTTGAAGAATGTGATGAAGTGCTTCTTCAGCTCTCTGGTGATAACATACTCATTCAGCTCCTGCACGAGCACGCTGCTTTCATCTTGATCGACCTTGACGACGCCGTTGATTTTACGGTTGATGTCGTCTTTAAACATCGATTGAATTCTCATGTGGCGGCTCCTTCCTTATATCACGTTAAACGCCCTGTAGTACGGATTCGGCGTCAGCTTATCAAACAGTTTCACATAGCGGCCATCGAAGGTGCCCGGATACATCACCAGAACGGGGACATCCGAGAAATACGGCTGCATGGCATCCAGCAGGGCATGAACCCGGATGAACGGAAAGGCCTCGCCGACACCGGTGATCAGGATCACATCACCCGGCTCATGCGGCTCGTACTGCATCTTTCCGATGAATGCCATATTGTTGGCCATGCGCTTCATCTGGTCCAACACAAATTGCTTTCCCTTTTTCTCTTCCTGCTGGGCGACCCGATCAGTGATCCGCTTATTGTCGCAGATGGAGAGAAACACCTTGTACAGATTGTATTCAATCAGGTGACAGTTGAGGCTCTGATCAGTCATCAGCTTCTCCGTGAAATGCCGGATGGCCATCTCATCCTTCGGGTCATAGCAGAAAATCCGAATATTCACTTCGTTGGACAGGCCTTTGCCCTCCAAAAACTCCGGTTCTTGAATCAGAGCTCGTAGGTTATCGAGGCGCTCCATCAATTCGCTCATATGCACAGCCCTCCTTAGTTCAAGCAGTTGAAGGCGGGAAGCGCCAGCTCCTGCCCGGATGCCCGGATTGCGTTCTCCAGCAGCGGACTGATCAGCACCGGATTCAGATGATCCGCATCGGTGCTGTCAAGGTACTCGTTCTCCACCAGAATCTTCTGAAGCACCTGCTTCAGCTTGGTGACAGTGGAGTCGCTCCACGTGGCGACCCAATCATCCTGCTCCTGTAAACGCATGAAAAATCCATTCAAATCTATCTTACCAAACGAGGTGTCCAATAGTCTGTACTTTGAGCCCACCACCGTCAACATAAATTCCCATACCAGGCGGTACTGGCGCATCATCGCGTACAGGCAGATCTGCTTGGACACGTCACTGGGCTGCGTGGCTATCGCCTGCACCAGCGTGCGGTCCTCCAGTGCCTCCAATCTGCGGAGGCAGGCCAGTGCCATCTTTTTCACAGATTTCTCCGTGGGATACTGAAACAGGTTCTCCTTTACGATGCGGTCCACGATCTCATCGTTGCTGAGTCCTTCATAGACCAGCTTCGCCGTAGTACGCACCTCGTAGAACAAGAACTGTTCCCTCGTGATGGCAGCGTTATATGGACTGGCATCGCGTAGGGCGATTTTGCCTTTTTCGAGCATCTATGTTTATCCTCCAGTTTTGAAAAGGTCGTTCACATAGGGAACAAGACCATTCTACCAACATTTTACTAAAGCAGATGGTCTTAATTCTCCTCGACCATTTCCATAATGTCACTTACATCGCATTGCAGTGCGACACAGATTTTTTCTATGATCTCGGTATTGACGTTTTCATTTTTCCCAAGTTTAGTAATGGAAGCTGCACTGATACCAGCAGCCCTTTGGAGATCTTTTTTCTTCATATCTTTATCGATTAACAGCTTCCACAATTTCTTGTAACTGATAGCCATTTCCCAACCTCCGTTTTCACTGTCAAGTTAACTCCATTGCGACAAAAGTGCCTGACTATATTAGCATATCACGCCAAACGCCTTTTTGCAAGATTAATTCTTGAGATGACAGGATTTCTTCGTGATATGTTGCAATTCACAAATAAGATGCCGCGATTCTTAATCTTTCGGCTTCAAAATACCCTTATCGAGACTGTAACAGCCATATTAAAAACACTGTGTTGTACGAAAGTGTACGAATTATTCGTTGACAAAACAGCCTATATCAGCTATAATATGTGCGTGGTGTACGCAAACGTACGAATCAAAGCGAATGGAAGTGATTCCCATAAAAGCAGAATTAGTTGAGAACCTGATCGTTGCCCACTGCAGCGGCAGTGAACAGCAGTTTTCCGAAGCCTTGAATACGCTCATCAAAGATGAAGAGAAAAAAGGCAACATACCTACCGCTACGCGCTTTCGGAAAGCATATGATCAGAATCAGAAGAAGAAAAGCGAAGGGCCTGTATCCGATCATGCAGTCGGAAGTTCTGCTGTCTTCTTTTCGTCGGCATCCCAGACTGTTGCACCGAGAGACAAAGACAGTCTTCTTGAGCTGTACGAAATAGTTTACTCCGAGACAACGCTTGACGAAGTTATTCTTCCGGGCAATCAGAAGACCATCATTCAGCAGTTTGTGGACGAGCAAAATAACGCTGCCAATCTCAAAAAGCACAATATTCCCGCAGCTAACCGACTACTGCTTTGTGGCCCTCCCGGATGCGGCAAAACGATGACCGCATATGCTATCGGCAATGCTCTAAACCTACCTATTGCATATGTCAGGCTTGATGGTCTTGTCTCCTCTTACCTTGGGCAGACCAGCACAAACCTCCGTAAAGTCTTTGATTCCGTGAAGAACCAGCGAATCATTCTCTTCTTAGATGAGTTTGATGCGATAGCCAAAAAGCGGGATGACACCAACGAGTTGGGTGAGCTCAAACGAGTGGTAACTACCCTTCTGCAGAACTTCGACAACCTTCCGAGTAATGTTATCCTTATTGCTGCAACAAACCATGAACATCTTCTCGACCCAGCTATCTGGAGACGCTTTAATTTTACAATCACTCTGGATCTGCCTGCTCTGGAACAGCGAAAAGCGCTGATTCAAAATGGCTTATCAAAATATGACATCAACGCTAAAATCGACATTGGCGCAATAGCGAAAGTTACAGAGGGTATGAGTGGTGCTCTCATCGAGGAACTCATGCTGGCAGCCGCGAAGAGGTTTCTGATTGAGGGTACCCTGAAAACTGCAGATGTGACCGCAATACTGATTCAGCAAAAAACTAAGTATTCCGATAACAATGAAGAGTCCATGAAGGTCATTTGTGAAATGCTGGATAGAGGTGTCTCTTTAAGGGCTGCTGCCTCCGCACTCGGCATTTCACACAGCACGTTAGAATATCAGGTTAAGAAGTTTCGAGGTGAAGTCTGATGGCAGAAACAAGATATCATCTGTGGATTCCAGAAGATGAGATCGACAGTGTCGAAAAAACTCCTACTGGCCGCAGCAACCAATATGATCTCGTTCATACAGAACATGGTCAAAAACTCTCTCAAGGGCTACAGAGTATCGTGGACTTTTTCCAACGGCTTCAGTCTTCCGACTCCCTTGATGAACAGGACCTGGTCACTTTCAAAGTCATCCTGCAGGATAAGGAGGATTTTGCTGCACAGAAAGACTTTATTGAAAACGAAGGCCTAACCATCAATGCTGTAAAAGATGGTCGGCATGCTATTGTCTCCGCCCCGCGAGATGTTTTTGGCAACCTGCAAGGCCGAGTATCCAGATACCGTGACAAAGGTACCAAGAAGGACTTTCAGTACATTCAAGGATTTGAGCCATTTACAGCTGAAGACAAAAAGGCATCGTCCATCCTTCGGTATATAAAGGAAAACCCGGATGCCGTTTCCGTTGATGTACAGATTATGCTTCTGCCCGATATGGCCCCGGATGTACAGCAGCGAGCTCAAACCAATATCACCGAAAGAATCCAGAAAAAGAATGGTACTCTTCAGGGCAATCCCTATCAGCTTACAGATGGGACTGCAATTATCCGTGCCAGTATGTCTCCCGGAGAGCTTAACGAGATCGCAGAAGATCCGCGTATCTACTGGGTAGAGAAAACTGTCTTTTTTCACGGCTACCATCCGAGTGATGTCTCTCCGATAGCTGATGAGCTGAAATTAGACATGAACATTGACATGACCGCGCTTCCTGCTGTTGTAGTTCTGGACGACGGCGTATCGTTCCCCTCCGGGCTGGAATCAGTCGTCCCGATTCATTGGCAAGCATCAGGATGTGCAAAAACCTCCAATTTCGGTAATCATGGAACACCTGTTGCCAGCAGAGTAGCTTTTGGGTATGTTGGTATGCATATGGCGGATGATTATCTCACCCCACGGGCAAGGATTATAGATGCCCAGATTGCAGACTCAAACAATGTCCCCGAGAATGTTATGCTGCAGCGGGTCCGCGAGGCCGTTGAGGCATTTGCTGATGTAGCAAAGATATTCAACTTCTCCTACAATGCTAGGACCTATATTGAAGGGGACGAAATGAGTATCCTTGGATGCGAGTTCGATTTACTGAGCAGAAAGTACGGAATCCGCTTTGTAATCTCCGCTGGAAACCACGAATTGTTTAGGACGCAAGATACTCTCAAAGACATTATCTCCGATGACGAATCGAGGATTGCCTCCCCCGCAGACGCGATGCTTGGTATCGCAGTTGGCGCAATTGTTGGTGTTGATCATCCCGGAAGCATTAGTAAGGTAAATGATATTGCACCCTACTCTCGTCGCGGTCCAGGTTTCTCCGGTTTTTACAAACCTGATCTGGTATCCTATGGCGCTACCCAATTCAAGAACGGTGTCGTTCCTCCCGACCCCTATGCATTGTGTTTGTCAAAGACGGGATTCTGCGCTCCTGCCGGGACAAGTTTCACCGCGCCAACCGTAGCTGGAGACCTGGCGCAAATACTGACCGTTGTGCCTAATAATGATATCGGGCTGGCTCAGGCTCTTCTCTATAATGGGGTTGTTCCTCCGTATGACAGGGCAGGCATACAACAGGATGAAATAGATCTTGCTGGGAATCTCTATGGCAGAGGCCTATCCTCTCCAGAAGTCAGCATGCATTCCTCTGAGAATCGAGTGTCTTTTCTGAACAGCGGCACTATGAACAGGCTGACGAAGAAACGAGTCAAATTCCACATTCCTTCCGCCATTGCTGACCTTAAGGTTAAGCGTGGTGAAAAGAAGATCCGCGTGACAGTCACCTGCATTGCCCAGCCTCCGGTCGACAGAACAAAAGGAAGCGAGTACTCCGCTGCCTATATCTCTGCGTCTATTCACAGACTGAATACGAACGGTAAGAACGTTGTGGACAACCCTTCAGTTAGCGACAACCGAAACAAGTGGGATACCTGCTATCACTTCAGTAATGAGTTTTCGAGCTTCGACTCTGGAAGCTGGGAAGTTTGGCTTGAGCTTTATACTCGGTGGGGTATTGAGGATGATGAAGAAATACCCTACTCCCTCGTAATTACGGTTGAGGATCTTACCGCCGCTGGTAATCTGTATTCCGAAACTGTCAGAGAATCCGCTGGACGATTTACACAGGTGCAGCCAGTCAGAATCACAATTAGATAAAACCGCATAATGAAAAGAGCCGACTGCGTCCTTATCACCGGATTGCAATTGGCTCTTTTTCATTTTCTCTTGCTGAGAATGTAGTCGATGAACTTCTTTACCTCTGCCAGCTCCTCTTCGGTCAGGTCGTCAGGGATCGGCTGGTCACTTCTCGCCGCTACAAATTCTCGCCCTTTCTCGATGTAATAGCCATCAAGGATACCAGCGGCTTGTAGCAGTTCTTCAAAAGGGACTCCTAATGCCTTAGCTATCTCCTTAAGAACGCTTGGAGATGGTTCCTTTCTTTTTCCGGATTCCAAGCGGGATATCTCCGCGTTGCTGATGTTGGAAGCGGTGGCAAGATCCCTTTGAGACCATCCTTTTTCTTTACGCTTAGCAGCAATGTACTCACCCAAGCTCATATATCGCACCTCCTCCTGTATTAATAATACCACCAACGTTCCCAAAAAGCAACACCTTTCTCGAAATAATTGACAACAGGTAACACTGCTGCTATAATATAGATGTTACCAAACGGGAACGAAAGATCTGGATAGGGCCACTGTGCCTACATTTTTTGATCTGGCTGTTACCGTATGGCAACAATTTGTTGGAAAGGAGGATGTACTTATCGATATCCATCTGAGAGAAGTCCGGAGCAGCAAGAACCACCTGCTGTGTAAGGCAAACGATGAGACCGGTGATGTGGAGACCGAAGGCCCTCACAAAACTGCCTACCACTTCAAGATCCCTATTGGTGGTTCATTCACCATCACTCGCGGAAGTATCACTTCCAGAGTGACACGGACCGCTACAGGATTTATTGTAGCCGACATCCCAGCCGCGTAAGACAGGGCAACAACATCATAATCCAGAAGTCCGCAGAGCTGCACCGACGGCCTTGGATTTAGCCTAATTCCGAGAGGGATAGCTATTTCCTTGGCCGTCTGTTTGTCTCTCCGGACATCAATCGGCTCCTGCGGATTTCGCAAGAAAACCAAAGGAGCCGATTTTATGAGTAAATATGAGAACACCAACCGCATCTACGACCGGAACCTGAAGGAATGGTTTGAGGTCCCAGCCGACTATTACAAAGAATATGACCGTGAGCGCACGGCTTTCCGCAAACGGATGCAGGACCACGGACGGTGCTGCTGCCCTCGCGATAAGTGGTG
>CAMFMO010000026.1:0-34657 GCA_945963595.1 uncultured Clostridia bacterium
GATGAAGGGGCTTTCGTTCCCTATCTGGTGTCTCAAGTATATTCTCGATACCGAAAACTTGAAGACCGAAAAAGATATCATGGTGGAGCTGATTGACGGTTTCAGTGATATCGCGAACAGCGGAGCTGAAAGCAAGAAAACCGATAGCGATATTGCCATCTCTATCGGAGCACTGTGTATTGAACATGAGGATGCGTCTGTTAATTTGAAATCAATCCTTTCTTCTGCTAAGTGCAAAGAAGGTATGGATGCATATCTTCATCAGTTTGAAGGCGGTGAGCTGGTCAAGCTGGCTGAAACTGTAAGCGATAATGGGCAGTACATCAATCGGCTGAGAAAGAAATTTGATGCCGACGCCGCAAATTGGGTATGGAACAAAGAAACGGCTGAGCAGAAAATCCGTGAGGTTATTCTTGAATATCGTATTATTGTGGAGAGCAATAAGGTCAATCCTCGTGCTCTTACATTTGATAATGCTGTGCAGGAATGGTGTACAAAATGCAAGACAATCAGAATGTCATATTTGTGTGCAGAAAACTACTGGAATGACCTGAAAGGCTTCATGAACCAGCTGTATAACATTAAGAAATCCGGCTCATTGCCTGAATCTCAGCGCGAGAATTTCTTAATCCAACTGACTCTTCACGCAAATGACTTTGTTTCTTACTGTTCTAACCAGCTTGAGATCTTTAAGCAGGCATGTTCGTTCTATTTGAACGAGTTCACAGATGATGAGATTCGAGATCTGTATCAGGCCATCAAGGGCAACGATGTCTTCACAATGGAGCGGTCGGATTATGTTAACTTAGTTAAGCAGACCGTTAATGAATTCAAGCTTACCCGTAAATCCATGCAGCTTCGCAAGCTGTGGAAAGATAAGACGGGTACAGAATCGCCGAAGAAGTGGTCTGAGCAATTCAAAACACCTATTCTTTGCATGGTTCCGGAAGCGGAAATTGAACAGGCTCGTGCTGCATTTGATACCTTGAATCGTAACCAGCCGGACACAGGTTCTATTGATAAGGCACTGGAATATCTGGAATCTGCTGGCTTCTATGATTCCTTAAAGGATGAAAAAGCAAGGGATGCAGCTTTTAAGCGGTGCATTATCAAAAACTACGATGTCATTCTGACGGATCTTGATGATGTAAGAGATTATTTGGTTCGTACTGTTGGCTCACCGTATTCTTGGCTTGGTCTGCCTTCTGTTGAGACCAAGCTCAAAGAGATGGCACAGGCTAAATACGATGAGACAGGTTGCGATACTGCGCTTGAGAAAATTGACAGCATGGATGTTGAGGACGTAAAGCGCTATTTAAAGCAGCTGATTAGAGGAAATATGACTGTCGGCATCGAGATTATCAAGGACAACTAAGAAAGGGGGCACCATCTTGACACTTGAAAGATGTTATAGTTCGATAGACCGTTATCTTAATAGAGAAGATGAAAGTGCTCCCCGATTTGTAAATGTGGAGTCTGTAGAAGATATGGCTGCTATAGTCGATCATTATAAAGTTGGGGAAAATATCTTTCTGACTGTTGAAAAATACAGTTCAGAAGATGAGAATCCCCGAATTGCAGATTTGCTAAATGATTTGGCTACTTTGCAAGGAAATATCTTTCTGACTGGATTTACTACATGTTGGAAGCTCATGGGAGCAAAAGAACTCTCTTCTCAGCTTACGGCTATTGCCCAAATGAGTGTAGAGGGTCATGTCGTTGTACTGTGTTTTCAATGCAGTGACTACCTAAGCTTCAGAGATTTGCGCTTAAATCGACTGGTTTATAGCGTTGATGGTGTTGCCACACCAAAGCCCCACATCATTTTTGTAAACCCGATGCTTCAGGTCACAAACGAAGACTGGGTCGAAGGAATACAGAACTTGCCTGCATTTATTGAGTCTGCAGATGCTGACACTTTGCATGTGAAAACAAAGCATCATCCAGAGGAATATCCCTATGCACTATTTAGGATATCCGAGGAAGCGAATCCATATGATGCTTTGTGCCGTATTGATCAGTCAACTGAGGCGCTGACCAAAGACATGGGTACAGATGAGCAATGGGCTTATGCTCTGACTCTCCTGCAGGAACAGGGAGATTGGGTCAATGCAATAAATTACGAAATTGGTTTGTACAGCAATCTGGAATTGTTTATCAATGCTTCACAGGACTATACTGACGCGAAGAAATGGCTATATTTCATTGCTCTTAAACGGTTTGGCGCTAAAAACGAGTGCCTCGATCTGGCAAGTCAGAAGGCACAGGCTTATGAAGAACTTGTCCATTGGATTGTTCGCGGTCTTGTAGATTTAGACTGCAAATCGCCTGACTTCTGGAAACTGTACGATTGTCGCAAGGCTTTATTAAATCAGATGGAAGTTTCTGATGATGAAGTCCTCGATTATTGCAGATATATCAAATGCAAGAAGAGAGATGCTCTGTATTATCTTACGGACTCGCACAGACTTGAGAAGGAGCTTATTCTGGAATGTATTGCCGATTATTCAGGAAGCTTCTCTTATGATGAACTTCGAAGCGTGTTGCAGCATATTTACCCTGACCTGTATGCATATTTGATGCCGTACAAGTTCAATGCAGCTCTGCTGAACCAGTATTTCGAGGATTATAAATTCTGTAAGTTGGAAAACAGAATCACGCCGGAATTCTATAGTCTTGTCGAGGAGCAAGCTGTCAAAAGAGAGTACAATCTGCTTCTTCCTGCGCGTTCAGAAAAGATTGAATCCGTTGATATGTCTGGTGCATTTGCCTATTTCATGGATGCAATGGGCGTTGAATTTTTGGGATATATTTCGGAAAAAAGTAAGCAGAAAAAGCTCCTCCCAAAGATTACGGTTTGTCGCTCCGAGCTTCCGTCAATTACCTCACGTAATAAAGACTTCTTAGACGTTTTTGCGGAACACAATGTTCAATGCAAGGACATTAAGCAGATCGATGAGATTAAGCACCATGGGGCGGAAAATTTCACTTTGGAAAATAGCCCATATCCGACACATCTGATTCGCGAGCTGGAAATCATTGACCATGTGCTCGATCTTATCAAGTTGGATCTGGCTAAAGGGAAGTATACCAAGGCAATTTTGGTATCCGATCACGGTGCAAGCCGCTTGGTTGTCCTGAAGAACCAGCTGATTGATGGAGAATTTGACGCCAAGGGAACCCATTGTGGTCGTGTGTGTGCATACACAGAGCAAACCGGAAGTATGCCAATGATTGTACAGGCTGGCGAAAATGATGAGTATGCAGTTGTTGCAAATTATGAAAGATTCAAACCTGGGCGTCTAATGGGCGTTGAGGTACATGGAGGCGCTACCTTGGAAGAGGTCACCGTGCCCATTATTGAGCTTTCATATGTGCCGGGCGATATTGAGATTATCGTGCAGACACCACTCGTGATGAGCAGCATCAGGAAGCCCCCAATCATTGAATTTTACTCTACAACTAAAATTGACGATATCGTGGTTAATGTAGGAAATACGGAATATAAAGCCAATACAACAGACGGTCATTCCTTCTCGATTGAAATGTCGAAACGAACAAGAGCAAACACATATACAGCTGATGTGAATGCAGGAGGAACTATGATTGCAACCGGGCTGGAATTCAGGGTTGAAAAAGAAGGCTTTAAATCAAATGATATATTGTAAGGGGGTGTCCTTTTGACTGAATTAGAAGAAAAGCTGGTAGAGTGCTTTGATGAGATGGCGGTGTTTAAGGATCTTAAGCAGAGCAACTTTTTCTCGGACTTAAAGCTTCCCTCCTTTTTACGAGATTGGGTATTAAAGAAGTTCGAAGATTCTGAGGGCCAGTTTGATATTGAGGAAATAATGGAATTTGTCCATACATTTTTGCCGAATAAAGATGAATGGACGAACATTAAGAACCGTATCATAACTGAAAATGAGCATGTAAAGATTCTTACTCGGATATCCGTCGATATAAGCATTAAAGACCAGATGGTCTCATTCTCCCTTCCAGACTTTGCATTAACCAATGCCGAAACTATAATCGAACCCGATGTTTGGGCTGAATGTAAAGATGAATTAGTCAAGGGAAATGAGATCTGGGGCGTTGTCGAATTGGGGTATCGGCTTCCGTCAACGTCTCCGAAACTTCCGGGAAAAATCAAACTGGTTAGTTTTACGGACTTTTGCCCGTACACGGTTGACTTGGATTACTATAAGGATCTTAGGGCCGAGTTTGATATTCATGAATGGATTGATATACTACTTGGCGCTATTGACTACAATGCAAGTGGATATGCTGATGAAAATCAGAAACGGGCAGTCCTTACGAGACTTCTTCCTTTTGTAGAGAAGAGGCTCAATTTGGTTGAATTGGCGCCTCCTGGAACCGGCAAGTCCTATATTTTCGGTTCTATCAGCAAATACGGAAATCTGTCGGCGGGATATATGACTCGTGCAAAGCTGTTCTATGATCTGAGTAAGCGTCAGCCTGGGCTTGTTTATAACAACGACTATGTAGCGTTTGATGAAGTTCATAAGCTAAGATTCCAAGACGAGAAACAGATGGGCGGTTCGCTCCAGACTTACATGGAAAACGGTAAAGTTTCCATTCCCGGTCATGATGGAACGGCTGATGCTGGAATGATTTTGCTGGGCAATATTGAAAAGAAGGACATGGATGAGACTATGCCGATGTTTGACAAACTTCCGGCGCTATTTCATGATTCTGCGATGGTCGACCGTTTTCATGGTTTTATCAAGGGGTGGGATATTCCTCCGATGACCAATGCGATGAAGATATCTGGATGGGGGCTGAACTCAGAGTATTTCTGTACGATCATGCATTTGCTGCGTGATGATCCCAGCTACAGAGTAATTGTAGATAAACTGGTTGAAGTTCCTGGTGATGCATATATCCGCCATGTGGAAGCTGTGAAGAGAATTACTACTGCCTACTTAAAGCTCTTCTTTCCTCATGTACGCAGTGCGCAGGATGTTAATGTGCGTGAATTTACAAAGTACTGCCTTCGTCCAGCTATTGAGATGCGTAAGAACATCTGGCGGCAACTCGCCATAATGGATCCGGCCCAGTACAGAAAGGAAGACCGTGAAATGCCCGTATTCACGGTAAGGGATTTGTCCAATGAAAACTAAATGCGTGATTTGTGGCAAGGAGATCCGAGAAAAGAATGTCTTAGGAATCAACAAGAAACTGCTTGGCGAAGACATTATCAATTTTTATTGTATGAATTGTCTTGCGGATTATCTGGATGTTACAGTTGATGACCTGAATGAAAAAATCGAAGAATTCAAGGATGAGGGCTGTAAACTTTTTGAATGAGGTGAAGTCGTGAAGCGTTTTATTTATGCTGATAATGCAGCAACAACGAAACTGGATAGCGATGCTTTGAATGAGATGTTGCCATGGTTGCAGGATGAATACGGTAATGCTTCACAGCCATATGCTTTTGCCCGTAAGCCCAAAAAGGCTCTTTCCGAAGCGAGAGCAACGATTGCAAGCTGTATCGGCGCTCAGCCGGAGGAAATTTATTTTACCTCCGGCGGCACCGAGAGCGATAACTGGGCTATCAAAGGCATGCCTCGACATGATGACCGCCGGGCAACTATTACCAGCCAGATTGAGCATCATGCAATACTACACGCCTGCGAGTCCATAGAACGACTCGGGTATCCGGTTGCATATCTTCCCGTGGACAATAAAGGCATTGTATCTCCGGATATGCTATCATCATTTATCACAGATGAAACAAGACTTGTGTCTGTGATGCTTGTAAATAACGAAATAGGTACCATAGAACCGATTTCTGAGCTTGCTAAAGTTGCTCATAGTCACGGTGCCGTATTCCATACAGATGCAGTGCAGGCCGTGGGACATATTGCGATTAATGTAAAGGAACTCGGCGTAGATATGCTATCGGCTTCGGCGCATAAGTTTAACGGGCCTAAAGGCATTGGATTCATCTATATTAAGTCTGGGACAAAAATTTTCCCGTATGCTGACGGCGGTGCACAGGAACATGGCATGAGAGCCGGTACAGAAAATATTGCTTCCATTGTTGGTATGGCGGCAGCATTAAAAAAGAACTGCGACCATATGGATCAGACGCAGAATAAGCTCCATAAGCTTGAGGATAAATTCTTAGATGTGCTCAAATTGTCGGGTATTGACTATATCCGTAATGGCAGCACCAATCATGTTCCTGGCAATGTAAATGTGTCTATTCGCAATGCAAGTGGAGAAATGATGCTTCACAGACTCGATCTTAAAGGCATTGCTATCTCTACAGGTTCCGCATGTGACTCAGTTAATACCCAGGTATCTCATGTGATACAGGCGATTCGTATTCCGGAAGAATATGCTCATGGCACTATCCGTGTTTCTTTTGGACGAGACAATGAGGAATCCGACGCAGTAGAGATAGCAAAGGCTATTGTGGATATTTTGAAAACTAAGTAACAATGACAGGTATTGAACCGCATATTTCAAAAATGGAGACACAACCATGAAAAAGGATGAACTACATGCAAGGGTTTTATACTTGTATCAGATATTACGTCATTATTCTGATAGTGAGCACCCTTTGACAACACAGCAAATTTTGAAAATCATGGATGAAAAGTATCACATACAGATTCACAGAGTATCTGTTCAGAATTATGTGGAAATCTTAAATTCATGCGGTATAAAAGTAAACCAACAAAGAGCTCAGGATAAATACTATTACTTAGATGATCGTACATTTGATATTCCAGAGCTAAAGCTGATGATTGATGCCGTTCAGGCATCGCGCTTTATTCCGGAAGAAAAGACGAATGAACTGATTGATAAGCTCCTTACACTTACCAGCGACTATAATGCCGATAGGCTAAGGAAAAATATTTATTTTGCCAATAAGGTCAAAGTACCGGACTCAGGTAATTATGTTATCGTTGAATCCATCAGTAAAGCTATTCATGCTGGAAAGAAAATATCGTTTCAGTACTTTGAGTACGATGTTAATAAAAACAGAGTGTTGCGACACGATGGAAAGCCGTATATCATTAGCCCGTACACGATGATCTGGAATGGTGATTACTACTATGTTGTCGGATTTTACGATGGTCGACAGGAAGTTAACGCGTTTCGCGTGGATAGAATCAATGCCTGCCCAGAAATACTGCCGGATGATATTGTTCCGATTCCGGAAGACTTTGATCCTTCTAAGTATTCAAGAGAAGTGTTCAGAATGTACGGAAATGACGAGCTTGTTGAAGTTTCCCTATTATGTAATAGCAATCTGATGATGCACGTAATTGACCAATTCGGAATTGACGTCGATACCAAACTGGTGGACGATGAACATTTTCAGGCTACAATCCAGATATATCCATCCCCGACATTTTACAGATGGGTCTTCGGATGGGGTGGCAAGATTAAGATTGAAAGCCCATCGGCAATTCGTAAAGAGTATCAAACAATGCTAAGAGATGCGATTGAAATGGTGTAATTCCGGTATCAATTACTTTGTTCAACAGTAAAGACTACGCTGCTCATGAATAGTTGTTATTGGAACTATGTGATGCAGATATTTCAAAGGGATGAACCTATACATGACTCGACAGGATGTTTTTTCTTGGTGTCACCACCAGTACGGTACGGAGCCAGATTACCAGTGGAACGACTGGAACGCTGTCCTGAGCCACACAGATAACAACAAATGGTATGGCGTCATTGTTGAAGTGGATCGGTCTAAGCTGGGTATGGACGGAACAGGTGTGGTTGATGTTCTGAATGTGAAATGTGACCCGACCATCATTGGTATGCTCCGGATGCAGACGGGATTCTATCCAGCATACCATATGAACAGGAAAAATGGGTTTCGATACTGCTGTGCGGCCCCGCACCTGACGATGAGATTAAAGAACTGATTGAATTCAGTTATCAGTTGACGAGCTCCCGGAACAATGAGCCGAAGCGTACCGGAAAACAGGCATCTTCATAGTGGGTTCACGAAAAAAACATGCGCTCTTATGAGACGAATGTCATCGGCTCAGTAAAAACACAATGGGAGGATCAAACTATGGGAGAAATTACGAGAATAGATGGCATAGAAAGTCGTTTGGAAGGGCAAGAAGTCATTCCTCATCAAGCAGATATTATTGAAGTTACCAATGGAATTCTGATGGATGTCCGCTCGGATATTCCGGAGAAGGCTTCATTCAGTATGCCAATCGCACAGCTCGCAACCTTGGGTGCTGGTGTATCTTCGCTGATTCCGGCGCTGCATACTGTGACGCAGACGACAACGGTGAATGCACAAGGGCTATATCGTCTGGCGAACGCCGGGGTTGGAGATGCACTGAAGGTTGCACGGAACGGAAACTTCTGGGGTGCGTTCAAATGCGCCGACGGCACATCCAAATTCGCGCAGCTCCAGTCTGCCGGACCGTTGACTGCCACCAGCACATCTACAGTGCCGATTGACCCTGCCACAATGCTGATGGCGGTAGCTCTGTTCTCCATTGAACAGAAACTTGCAAGCATTGCAGAAACGCAGAAGCAGATTCTCACATTTCTTGAGGTAGAGAAAGAATCAGAGATTGAGGCTGACGTCGAGACGCTGGTCAGCATGATCAGTAAATACAAATATAACTGGGACAACGAGCATTATCTTCAGAGCAATCATAAGATGGTTCTGGATTTGCAGAGAACTGCCCGGAAAAACATGCTGTCCTATCAGAAACAGGTCATGGAAGTGTTGAATTCCAGACAACTGGTCGTTGCACAGATGAAAGTGAAATCTATGCTGAAAGATCTGTTGAAGAAATTCAAGTATTACCGGCTTTCCCTGTACACATTCTCACTGGCCTCCCTGCTGGAAATCATGCTGAGCGGTAACTTCAAGGAAGAGTATATCACCGGAATCAAGGAAGAAATCGAAGCACTCTCCATGACATACCGTGATTTGTATGGCAAGTGTTCTGAATATCTGGAAAGGCTGGGCAACTCTGCACTTGAGGCTAATCTTTTGAAAGGAATCGGAAATGCCAGCAATGCTGTAGGAAAATTGATTGGCAGTATTCCGAAAATCAAGGACGGACAGGTCGATGAATTCCTACAGGACAGTGGAGAACGCCTGAAAAGCAATGCTGCTGGTATGGAGCGAAGTGTTGTAAAAGCCTTTGCGGAAATCAGCAATCCGGGAACCGGCGTGTTTACAGAGAAAATGCGGGATATGATTCTGATCTACAATCACACTGTTGAAATCTGTTTTGATGACAAGCAGATTTACCTGATAGCAGGATAAGAATAACTGCCGGGAGGTTGAGCAGATGGCAACAAAAATAGCAGTTCTTTCGGATACGCATGGTCTGCTTCGCCCGGAAGTGCTTGACAGAATCACTGGCTGTGATGTCATCATTCATGGCGGCGACATCAACAAACCGGAAATCATTGACCGCCTGAATGAAATTGCAACGGTCTACGTTGTTCGCGGCAACAATAATGATTCATGCCGCTTTTGGGGAGACGCTTTCGTGGAAGTATCTGACCTATGCAGAGGAACATCCAATCACCCGATGGGACAGCCCTACGGCAATTCTGTATGCGGGGCAGGATCATCTGACAGAGAGGGAAACCGTGGACGCATTTGCCAAACGATTTGGCTGCACGGTCACGGTCATGGAGAATGGGGAGCACTGGTTCCACACTGAGGAGCAGATGGCGGTGCTGGATGTATGGCTGCGGAAAGAAATATAGGGAGGATGCAATATGGCCTTTGATTTCAAAAAAGAGTACAAGGAATTTTATCTGCCCAAGAACAAGCCCCAGATTGTGACGGTGCCGCCCGCAAATTACATCGCCGTCCGGGGTAAAGGCGATCCCAACGAGGAGGGCGGTGCCTACAAAGCTGCCATCGGCGTGCTGTACGCGGTTGTTTACACCATCAAAATGAGCAAGCTGGGCGATCACCGCATCGACGGCTACTTTGATTTCATGGTGCCGCCGCTGGAGGGCTTCTGGTGGCAGGAGGGCGTGGAGGGTATCGATTATTCGGATAAATCCACTTTCAACTGGATCAGTGTCATCAGAATGCCGGATTTCGTGACCAAGACGGACTTTGGCTGGGCTGTGGCGGAAGCCGCCCGGAAGAAAAAGCTGGATTGCAGCACCGCTGAATTTCTGACCATCGACGAGGGCGTGTGCGTTCAGATCATGCACCGGGGGGCATTCGATGACGAGCCTGCCACGGTAGCACTCATGGATGAATACTTAGCGGCAAATGGATACGAAAACGACTTTTCCGAAACTCGGCTGCATCATGAGATTTACCTCACGGATGCCAGAAAGGTTGCAAAGGATAAGTGGAAAACGGTGATTCGGCATCCGGTGAAGAAAGCGGAGTGACAGTAAAAAACTGCACCGCTGGAAACAAAGAAAAGGCATTTAGGGAGAGCGGCAATGGACAACGATATTCTATTCTTCTTCGGGGAGCACATGGAGGCTCTGCCGATCTATAACGGCTGGAAAACGCGATTCTAACCCAGATTCCCGATGTGAAGATCAAGGGCACCAAGACCCAGATCACTTTTGCCAACAAGCGGGGCTTTGCCTTTGCGTCCTTCAACCCCTGCCGGAAAGCGAAAGATCGCCCGGCGGTCTGGATGACAGTCACATTCGGGCTGGGCTACCGCAAGGGATCTCCCAGAATTGACATTGCCACAGAACCCTACCCAGGCAGGTGGACGCATCATGTGATGGTGGGAAGTGCGGAGGAAATCGATGAAGAACTGCTGGGCTGGATTCAGGAAGCGGCGGAGTTTTCTGCCGCCAAAAAAAGATAAGGAAGAAGACTATGGAATTTGGAATCAATCATTTCGAATGGACACGAAAGCCGGAGCGCTATACTGTGTCCGATGACAGGGTGGAGATCATTACCAGGCCGCATACCGATCTGTGGCAGAGAACCTATTATCACTTCCGCAACGACAATGCGCCGGTATTCCAGATGGAGACGGAAGAGAAATACTTTTCCTTTCTTGTCAGGACGGAGTTTGAAAGTCACCACCGTTTCGATCAGTGCGGTGTGGTCATGTATCTGGACAGCGAGAACTGGCTGAAGGGATCCATCGAGTACGAGAACGAAGAATTTCAACACCTTGGCAGTGTGGTGACCAACAACGGCTACTCCGACTGGGCCACTACCGCCATTGACGCTTCCGTCAAGTCGATGTGGTATCGCTTCAGTCGTCGGGAGGATGACTATTGCATCGAGTGTTCCACCGATGGGAAGTATTTCACGCAGATGCGGATTTGCCATATGTGGCATGGCGGCGGCAAGATCCGTTTCGGCATCTATGCTTGCAGCCCCGAGGATTCCTCCTTCAAGGCAATCTTCACCAATATGGCAATGACGCAGTGCCAATGGCTTGCCCACAATGGTCAGGCTCCGGACGAAGAAGGTTAAACGGTAAGAATGACCAACGAAAAAGTATTTGCCATGTCCTTTGCCAAGGTGTACCCCATGCTGATTGCCAAGGCAGAGCGGAAGGGGCGCAGCCGTAACGAAGTGCTTGCGGTCACCGCATGGCTGACGGGGTATACAGATGGGCAGCTGGAAGAACTGCTGAATTCGGAGATCACCTACGGCGACTTCTTTCGCAATGCCCCGGCGCTGAATCCCGCGCGAAAGCAGATTAAAGGCTCCATCTGCGGCGTGAAGGTGGAGACCATCGAAGACCCGCTGATGCAGGAGATTCGGTATCTTGACAAGCTGGTGGACGAGCTTGCCAAGGGAAAGCTGATGGAGAAAATCATGAGGTAAAGACTATGTGGACCTGCCCGAAATGCGGAAGAACCTTCCGCCGAACCGAACAAAGCCATTACTGCGGAAAAGCCCCGGAGACCATCGAAGAATATATCCAGGGGCAGCCGGAAGAAGTGCAGCTGATCCTGCGGCAGCTTCAGGAAACCATCCATGCGGCGATTCCCGAGGCAAAAGAGAAAATTTCGTGGAGCATGCCCACCTTCTGGAAGGGGCGCAACCTGATCCAGTTCGCGGCATCCCAAAAGCATATTGGTCTGTACCCCGGTCCCGAGGCGGTGGAAGCCTTTGCTGACCGGTTGGCATCGTTTCCCACCAGCAAGGGGACGATTCGTCTGCCGCTGAACCAGCCCATGCCGCTGGAACTGATTGCCGATATTGCCCGGTGGTGCGAGGAAAACAATGGAAAATAGCTGGAAGAATTACCGATTTGGTTTCGATGTTGGCGCGGCGGTGCTGTTCGCGGCAATTATGCTGCCGAATAGTTACTGGTTCTCGGTTCCCGCGCCCAATGATCTCTTACGAGGAGCGTCCGTTACGCCGACGATAGACACCATCGGTTCTGTGTTTCAGGTATTGATGATCGGGCTGCTCTGCATTCTGAAAAACACAACTGCGGGGAAGCGGACAAAGCACCTGTGGGGCGTGGCAGTCTGCTACGGAATCTATTGTGCCGCCTGGATTGCCTACTACCGTGGAATCGTCACGCCTGCGGTGATTCTCACCCTTTGCCTTGCGCCCTGCCTTGCCTTCGGTTTCTATTCCGTTGGGCGTAAGAATTGCCCTGCACAGATTTTTCTGGCAGGGTTCACAATCTGCCATTTGATTTACGGAATTGTCAATTTCCTATGAGGTAACGCGATGCGAATGCTGTGCTATGGAGATTCCAACACCTATGGTTATGACCCAAGGGGCTTTTTTGGTGGCCGCTACCCAAAGGAGAGCCGCTGGGTGGATATTCTGGTGCAGCGCACCGGGTGGGAAATCCGGAATGAGGGACAGAATGGAAGGGAGATTCCCAGTCGTCCGTTTCAGTATCAGCGTGCCGGGGAGCTGCTGACGCAGAGTGCGCCGGATGTCTTCGCTATCATGCTGGGGACCAACGATCTGCTCCGGGGCTATTCTGCCGTAGAAACCTGCTCCCGCATGGAAGCGTTTTTGCGCTACCTTCAACCCAAGTGCGGACGGCTTCTGCTGATTGCCCCGCCGCCCATGAAACGGGGCGCGTGGGTTACGGAAGAAAACCTGATCGCGGAATCCGTGAAACTGGCAGAAGTGTATCAAGTCCTGTCTCAAAAGCTGGACATCGCCTTCGTGAATGCCGGGCAGTGGAATGTGGAGCTTACATTCGATGGTGTCCATTTCACGGAAGAAGGGCACCGTGCCTTTGCCGAGGGACTCTATGCGTACCTGACAAAATAAGCAAGACCAGGAACCGCAACGGCTCCTGGTCAATTTCTATTCTGCCAGCTCCCGCGCCAGCAGTATTCCGATCCGCACCCCATGTACAAACCCTGACCGCTCATGCTCCCGGCAGAGGAAACACACAGGGTTGATGATTTCGTCCATCTTCTCCAGCGGTACCCCGTTCATCAACTGGTACAGCTCGTGAAAACCCGCCTTGATCTGTGCGTCCGCCATGGGGTTGCACTCGCTGTAGGCTTCATAGAGAAGGTTCAGAACGGAATCAGCGTCCCCCAAATCTGGGGGATGGGTGTCCAAGCGGCGGCGCAGGGCGGACAGATATTCGGTCATAGGAAACACCTCCTGAAAAGTTTGTGTGATGTTACCTCTGACTGAGGAAAATAGCAAGTCCAATTTACAAATTATTCCAAAACAGTTTGCAATTTCGACTTAGAGAGAGGTTTGGAATATGTTATAATCACGGTGGAGCATAGCACCCAAAATCCCGGACAGGAAGTGAAGCTGATTGCAGGAAACCAAAATACATAACCCCGCACAGCACCGCGCAATGGCAGCCGCCCGAACAGAGGGTGGCACTTTGCGCTGTTTGTCTGTGCGGGTGTTTTCCTTTCCGGGTTACGAAGCGCTGTGCGCATACTCTAAAAAACGAAGGAGCTGATGAACATGGAGGCAGTTATCAACCATCGCGGACAAGAACCATGGAGGGTGAATGAACGAATCTATCTACAAAAGCTACGACGAACTGCCGCTGTTTCTGAATGCCAGAATGGTGGCGCAGCTGCTGGGGGTATCCCCGTCCTCTGCCTATGAACTGATGCACGAAAAAGGCTTTCCCGCTCTGCGGATCGGCAGCCGTCTGGTGGTTCCCAAGGCGGAATTCCAGAACTGGGTAAAGGAGCGGATGGGCCAATGAAGTACAGCTGCTATCCAAGCCGGGATGCCATCCGAAACTACTTCCCGCTGCCCAATGAAATTTTTCAGCTGGGACTGACGCCGGGAGAGCTGGCGGTGTATTCGTTCCTGCTGAAAAGCGAAAACCGGGAGACCTACCAGTGCTACCCCAGCTACCGCACCATCGGGGAGGCCGTGGGCATGAGCCGCAACACGGTGAAAAAGCATGTGGACAGTCTGGTGGAAAAGCGGCTCATCTACACGGAGCCGACCACGGTGACGCTAAAGGACGGCACCAAACGCAACGGGAGTCTGCTCTATACCATCCGGCCCATACAGGAAGCGAAGGAATATTACGTGGAGCAGCAGGCAAAAGCCAATGAAAAATCTCGGTTAATGGCCCAAAAGAAGCCTGCCCCGCTTTGAGCCGATTGTGCGGGGTGTTTCCGATTTTCCTCCCCGGTAAGGGTGAGATACCACCCTGCCGGGGTTTTCCAAAATTGACAGCGCTTACGCGCCGGTTTGGACGCCACAGAGCCTGAATGGCGAGGAAGACACTGACGCACCCGCAGACAGACCTGATGCCCCTGTGATACACCGCCGGGGCATTTTCTCGGAAAAGTTGGAAATATCGTGATTTGCGGATTTGGGGATTGGACGGAAGAAGAGCGCAAAAGCGCAGGGTCGAAAATCAAGCAGGAGAAAGGATAGGCGTCAGCGCCTATCCGAGGGGTGACATTGTCGGGCAGTGCCCGCCAAGAAAACGGGGTTTTACCGGGAAAAGAAAGCGATTCCAAAACAAAAAGACGGAATTTCATTAGGCGTCGGTAAATGGGGCTGTGGGTCGTGATAGGTGCCGTAGAACCGAATTCCCTTAGAGCCGCAACGTTTCCATGTGGGTCACGGACTGGGTCGGCGCCATTTTTCCAGGTCAAGTCTCAAAAAACCAACCAGATTGAAAAGGAGGAAAATTGTTGGAAATTACGAATAGCTATCGCCCTGCTTCTGTGGTAGTGTTGTGAGCTGACACAGGGGAGGGATACACATGGCAAAACGAAGACCCGCAGGTGACGGGCTGGTGCGCAAGCGCAGCGACGGACGCTGGGAGGGCAGAATTGTGGTGGGGCACAAGGCGGATGGCAGCCCCATTTTCCGCTCGGTGTTCGCTAAAACCCAGGGGGAGCTTCTGAAAAAACTCCACAGCCGGATGGAGGAGTACCGGGATGTGGAGCTGACGGAAGAATCCGGTATGACGCTGGGGCAGTGGCTGGATAAGTGGCTGGCGGACTACATGACCCTGACCGTCCGGGAGAGCACCTTGAGCAGCTATAAAAGCATAACGGAGCACCACATCAAGCCCCTGCTGGGGGACGAAAAAATCGGATCTATCACCACCGCCGACATTCAGAAAATGTACAACTGGCTCCGGGAGAACGGGCGGGTGAATGAGCATTATGAGAAGGGGAACGCCCTGTCCGACACCTTTATCCGCCGCGTTCACATGATGCTCCATCAGGCGCTGGACGTGGCGGTGCGGGAAAGGCTGATCCCGAAAAATCCCACCGAGGGCACCATCATTCCCAAGGTGAATTACGCGCCCAAGCAGATTCTGACGGAGGGACAGCTGGAAAAATTCATGGAAGTGCTGAAGCAGGACCCACTGTGGTATGACTTCTTCTATACGGAGCTGACCACAGGAATGCGCCGTGGTGAGATCTGCGGTCTCAAGTGGCAGGACTTCGATGACAAGACCGGCAGGCTTCACATTCACCGCTCTGTCGGCACGCGGAAGGGCGGCGGCATCCGGGTGGGAGAAACCAAAACGGAATCCGGCGCAAGAACCATTCTCCTGCCGCCCAGCACAGCGGAAATCTTGAAACAGCGGAAGAAGAAATCCTACAGCGAGTGGATTTTCCACAATCCCACGGTGCCGGAGCTGCCCATGAATCCGTCCAGCGCATACCGGCACTTGAAAACCCTGCTGAAAAACGCGGAGCTTCCCCTCATTCGTTTCCACGATTTGAGACATACGTTCGCGACCCATGCTCTGAACAGCGGCGTGGATGCCAAAACCCTGTCCGGAATTCTGGGACACACCAACGCATCCTTCACGCTGGACACCTACACCCACATGACCACGGATATGCACAGGAAAGCAGCAGGGGTCGTGGGCGGATTCCTGGACGAAATTATGTGAGGTTGAACCATGGCAAAGAAACGAAAAAATGGAACAGGAACCCTGCGGAAACGGAAGGATGGGCGCTGGGAGGGCCGGGTTGTCATCGGGTACGACGATAACGGGCTGCCGAAAACGAAAAACGTGCTGGGCAAAACTCGGACGGAATGCCTGGATAAACTGAACAAGCTGCGGGAGGAATGCGCACCGCCCATCCGCAAGTGCCGGGAGGATATGCCCTTTGGGGAGTGGATGGCGTTCTGGTATGAGACCTACTGCAAGCCCCAGATCAGCCCCAGAACCCAGGAGGGCTACGCCGACCGGATCTACAAGCACATCATCCCGGAACTGGGACAGATTCCGCTGAACAAGCTGACCCAGAACGACTTACAGCAGTTCTATGCCAGGCTGAAAACCAGCGGACGGCTGATTCGTGTAGAGCAGTTTGGCCCGGGGCTTTCCGACCGCATGGTGCGGGTCTGCCACGCCAGCTGCCGCTCGGCACTGGAAAAAGCGGTGCAGGAGGGACTGATCCGAACCAACCCTGCCATCGGCTGCAAGCTGCCTCCCAAGAAGAGCCGGGAGATGCAGGTGCTGACCCAGGAGGAAATGCAGCGGTTCCTGATTCAGGCGCGGCAGGATGGATACTACGAACTGTTCCTGCTGGAGTTGGGCACGGGAATGCGGCTGGGGGAGATTCTGGCACTGCAATGGACCGACCTGAATTTCAGAACCGGGGAGCTGCGGATCGACAAATCCATGTGCTATCTCGGCGGCAAGCTGCAAATCACCGAGCCGAAAACCAAGTCCTCCGTCCGCACCGTGATCCTGCCGGAGTTGCTTTTGGAAGTGCTGAAGCGGTACAAAGAGACTATCAATTCCCGCTGGATGTTCCCGTCCCCGGCGAAGGAGGATGCCCCTTTGACCCAGAATTTCGTGCGCCGGAGGATGCAGCAGACGCTGGAACGGGCGGGCTGCAAGGTAGTTCGTTTTCATGATTTGAGACACACTTTCGCTACCATAGCTCTGGAGCACGGCATGGATGTGAAGACCCTGTCCACCATCATCGGACATGTTTCCTCGGCCACTACGCTGGATATTTACTCCCACGTTACCGACCTGATGCAGCAGCAGGCGGCGGTGAGGATTGACCGCCAGATCGGGAAAACCGACACGCCCATGCCCACCGAGGAGGAAAGAGCCAACGCCCAGAGGGTGGACTTCCAGCCAACCCCGTTCAAGCACCGCAAATCCGGCACCGGCGGCATCTACCAGTTAAATGACCATCTCTGGGAGGGCAAATACTCCCCTAGAGATGGCCACGGCAAGCGGATTTCTCGAAATGTCTACGCACACACCCGCGAGGAGTGTGAAGAAAAACTTGCTGCCATGATCGAGGAAATGAAACAGGAAATCGCGGCGGAGAAGGAGAAATTGAAAGCAAAGGTATGAAATGTGGGGTGACGGTTTCGTCACCCCACAACTGCTCATAACAGGATATATTCGTGGATCCCCAGTCCGAGCAGCCGGACGATCTCCAATTCATCCAAGGCATCGAATAGCGCGTTATGGGTCTCCCGGTATGTACAATTCCCGGAGAGCAAACGGAGCATGGATTCCACGCCGTAACCCCGCTTCATGCGCCCGGTGCTGTAGCAGTCGGCGCAGGCGGGGATTTTGGGATTGTGCTGGCGGTAGATGGCAATGCGCATGATGTCGTACCAGTCAAAACACCGCAGCTCTGGCAGATGATTTCGGTCAAAGCCGGCGTTGTAGGCGAATAGGGAAGTCACGTCATACCGGCACAGCCACCTGGACAAATCTGCCATGGCTTCCTCGCGGGTGCATAGGATGGGCTTCACCGGAGTATCCAGAAACAGGGCATCATAAAACATACCGCCAACAGCGCATTCCTCGGACAGGATATGATATTTGGCGGCAATCGGCTGGAAGGTATCCTCGTCCGCAATGACGGTGCCAATGGACATGACCTGATCTGCCCAGTTGGTTTCTGTGTCGATAACTGCAAAATACCCCATATTTTCCCTCCTTGATAGTCTTGGGAACAGTATATCGGAAAAGCCGCCGGGATGCAAGCTTTGATACGCAGTAGACAAAGAAAAGCCACTTTCTTGATTTGCGGCTTTACAAAAACGGTGTTTGAGAGTATGATGGAAGAAAAAACGGAGGGTAACATTATGGAACGTGTATGCAAATTTCTGAAAGATGCCGGAACCTACTATCTGGCAACCGTGGAGGGCGACCAGCCCCGGGTTCGCCCCTTTGGCACCGCCCACATTTTTGAGGGCAGACTATACATCCAGACCGGCAAGGCGAAGCCTGTTTCCGGGCAGCTGATGGCCAATCCCAAGGCCGAGATCTGCGCATTCCACAATGGCACATGGGTGCGTATTGCGGGGGAGCTGGTGGAGGATGACCGTGTGGAAGCCCGGAAATCCATGCTGGATGCCTATCCCAGTCTGCGGAAAATGTACGACGAAAACGACGGCAATACCCAGGTATTCTACTTCAAAAATGCCACCGCAACCTTCTCCTCTTTTACGTCCGCACCCGAAACCATAGAATTCTGAGTGGGGATCATATGTTTAGAAGGAAAGCGAAAAAGTGCTCCTATGACCGGGAGAATCTGAAGCCGGTGATCCGCTCGAGTATCTGCACCGGAGAGCAGGTGGCTGGGTTCAAGAACATCCAAACGGGGAAATTCAGTGAGGTCATGCTCATCCGCAATGGCGGCGACTTGCAGGAATTTCTGGATACTTATGATATTTCCGAGACGGATGTTGCGACGGAATATTAGACGCAATCTTTTTGAATAACACCCGTTTTATTGGACCTATGATCTGCTAGACTTGGGTCAACGAGGGAAACCTCACCAATTTCATACCTGCCTATAAAGAGTGCGCGAGAGACAAGCTCAATGACCGCACAGCAACCGCCGAAAGGTATGGTGCTAAAGCTTGAACGATGGGCCAACAAAGAAGCCCGTCTGACGATGGGCTTCTTTCGTGCTCTTTTAGGAATCAATTAAGGAGGGCACTTTCTATGCGCCAATTAAATGAACTGCTCGAGAAACATGACCGGGTCTGGTTTTCTCTTCCTGATGAGGAGAGCCGGGCACAATTCCTGAAAGCTGTTACAGCATATGACCCGGACAGTACGGGCGAACGCAGTCAAATCGGGTACCACATGGCTTATGGAACGGATCGCCAGCTTCGTTACGTTTCGTGGCTGGTATGGACGCAGACCTTTGATCAGGCGGACAGGCCTGTGCGGGTGGATTACCGGAAGTACCGGCAGGGTGCGGAGGATTTTTACATTACCAAGCCGGATTCCGCATTTGTCGGGTGGAAATGAGTTAGGTTTTGAATTATTCTCGCAAAAGCCGCCGGTTTTCATCACGAAAACCGGCGGCCTTAGCCTACATCTTTTGTTCCGGGGAAACAGAGGGAAGACTTCCCAGATTGTTATTTTCGGTGCCATCGGGGATGGATTTCAGGTATTCGGTATCTCCCCGGTGGGCGATGCCAACGCCCGCAATCTGACCCTGCTTCGCCATGGAAACTGCTTCGAGTTTCGAAACGAAGGTTTCATCGGACAGCTGGTATCCTGTGATCCTGCCGCCCTCCTTCACAAGCCCGACGATGCGTTTCGCGTTGGCATTTGCCTGTGGAATTTGATCCAATGTCTGCTTTGCAAGTTCCTGTCCATCCATAATCATCACTCCTTTGGCTTAGTGTTTGCCAAAGAGCGGAAACTATGTGGTGCATATAGGGAAATCCCTTTTGCTGTGAAAAATTGTGCTGCTGTAAACAAAGAAAAGCGTTTTTTCAGGAACCTCTTGACAGAATACATTTTCTCTGCTATAATCCAAGAAACGATATGGATTGGAGTTGAAAGGATGCGCAATACTTCTTGCTGATCGATGGGGCGATACAAAAAGCGGCGAAACGGCCGCTTGTGTTTGTTGTGCCCTGATGCAGGAAGGTGTGCGCCGGATCAACTGACATAGTACTGCCATGCCCATGGGGCGGCGGGTCGTGTTGGCTGCGGGATGCGTTCCTGCGGCCATTTTTCTTATATTTGGAGGGCAGCTATGTCTTTGATTCAAGTTTCCAATTTGACCTTTGCCTATGACGGCAGCTATGAGAACATTTTTGAGAACGTCAGCTTCCAGATCGATACCAACTGGCGTTTGGGCTTCACCGGCAGGAACGGACGGGGCAAAACCACTTTTCTGAACCTCCTTCTGGGAAAATACGACTATCAGGGCAGGATTTCCACCTCTGTGGAATTTTCCTACTTCCCGTATTTTGTGGCGGACAAGAGCGTTCTAGCCCTTGACGCGGTGGAAGCTATGTACCCGGACTACGAATATTGGAAGATTCAGCGGGAAATGGCGAAATTGCATCTGGATGATGAGGTGCTTTACCGTTCCTACGGCACCTTGAGCAACGGCGAACAGACCAAACTCCAACTTGCAGTTCTGTTTTCCAAAGAGAACAACTTCCTGCTCATCGACGAGCCGACGAACCATCTGGATATCCGGGGCCGGGAGCTGGTGAGCCAATATCTGAGTACGAAAAAGGGCTTCATTCTGGTGTCCCATGACCGGGCGTTCCTGGACGGCTGCGTGGATCACATTCTCTCTATCAACAAGTCGGATATCCAGGTCTGCAAGGGCAATTTCTCAACATGGATGGAGAATAAACAGCGGCAGGATGCTTTCGAACAGGCGGAGAATGAAAAACTGAAACGGGAGATTTCCCGGTTGGAGGAAACCGCCAGAGAGAAAGCCGGTTGGTCGGATACCGCTGAGCGCAGAAAGCTCCGCAGCGGGCCAATGGACGTAGACAATGTAAAGGGCTGGCGCCCGCTGCAGGGTGCAAAAGCCAAAAAGTCAATGGCCCGCGCGACGGCAATCGAGCAGCGGCAGACGGCGGCGATAGAGGAAAAATCCAAGCTGCTGAAAAACATCGAGCGCAGCGACACGCTGAAAATCATCCAGACCCCGTATCATACCAAGCGGCTGGTGGAGCTGAAGAATGTGACCATCGCCTATGGTCAGGAGCCGGTATGCGGCCCTGTCAGCTTCACCATCCAGCAGGGGGATCGGATCGCCTTGCAGGGTGCCAACGGTTCCGGCAAAAGCAGCATTCTCAAGCTGATCTGCGGGCAGGAGATTCCCTACGCGGGGGAATTCTGGCGGGGGAACGGCCTGAAAATCTCCTATGTCGGTCAGGATACTTCCAATCTGCGGGGGAGCCTTTCCGACCTCGCCCGTGACAGCGGCATCGAGGAAAGCCTGTTCCTTGCCATGCTGGCGAAGCTGGATGTGCCGAAGGCGCAGATGGAAAAGGATATGTCGAGCCTGAGCGCCGGGCAGAAGAAAAAGGTACTGCTGGCAAAATCCATCTGCGAACCGGCCCACCTGCACATCTGGGACGAGCCGATGAACTATATCGACGTGATCTCCCGGATGCAGATCGAGGAACTGTTGATCCAGTTCCAGCCGACGATCCTGTTTGTGGAACACGACAGGGCTTTCTGCGAGAATGTGGCGACGGGAGTTGTTGCGCTTTGAAAAAACATGCTCCACGGAAAATCACCGTGGAGCATGGGAATATGTAGATTTATATTAGTCAAAGCCGCCAGTTTTCATGATGAAAACTGGCGGTTTTGGTCCGGGCTGCGGGACTTGAACCCACGGTCTCTTGGTCCCAAACCAAGCGCGATACCAAACTTCGCTAAGCCCGGATATTCAGTTGGAGTTTTTTCAGATGTGGTCAAACATGTGGTCAAAGGCTATTTTAGACCAGAGCAGGGGAGAAGTCAAGAAGAAAAAGTACTAGTGCCGCAACGGGTTTTCGAGTTAGCGGGATTCTGCTGCCAGTTTGGAGCTCCAGCTCCCAAAGCAGGCGAGCAACCAACTGCGCTACACCCGGATACGGGAGATATTATACAGGATCTCCCGCGAAAAAGCAATAGAAATTTCTTTGGGGTTTGCGTTTTTGGACGGCGGCTGGTATAATGGGCGCAAAAGGAGGGATGATGCGTGGAAAAGAGGGGTGTCCTTTGCCAGGAGGAGCTGAAGCTTGTTGCCTGCGTGACCATGCTGATCGATCATACGGCGGTGGTGTTTGGGCTGCCCATGTGGCTGCGGGTGATCGGGCGGCTGGCATTTCCCATTTACTGCTTCCTGATCACCGAGGGGATCGCCCACACCGGAAGCCCCGGGCGGTACTTCCTGCGGCTTGGCATCATGGCGGTGATCTCCGAACCGATCTACGATTTCGTCCTATACAGCGGCAGAAGCCCCTGGGCGCACCAGAATGTGCTGTGGCTGCTGCTTCTGGGAGCCGTTATGGTGGAGGGCATGGGCCGGGTGAAGCAGCCGATGTGGAAGGTTCTGCTGATCGTGCCGTGCTATTTAATTGCAGATGCGCTGCACCTTAGCTATGGGGGAAACGGCATTCTGCTGATGGCCCTGTTTGCCCTGACCCGGGATTTTCCCGGTGGAAAATGGATTCAGGCCGTCGGAATGGTGCTGATCAACGGGATCATGCCCAGCGCCAATATTCGGATATTCGGCTTATCCGTGTCGGTCCAGCTCTTCGGGGCCTTAGCCATGGTCCCCATCGCCCTCTATTCCGGTCAGAAGCGCACAAGGAGCAAAGCGATCTCCTGGGGCTTTTACATCTTTTACCCCCTGCATCTGCTGGCCCTGTACGGACTTTTCCTGTGCATTCATTAAAGCGCCGATTTCAAAAGCCCAGCCATGTCCCGGCTGGGCTTTGCTGCATATTCAGCCGGAAGAAAGCATCAGGCTTTCGGCCAAAGCAGTGAGCAGCGGCTGGCTTTCCGCGGCCTTTTCGGCCGGACAGCGTTGGACAACAGCATGGGAAGAAAAAATTCTCGGCATCTTCCACGGGATGCACCTCCTTTTGTCTTTCACCGGTAAAGACGGAAGAATTCGGAAAGTGTTTGCCTGTCTGCAAACAAATCCGGAGTCAAAACAGACCCCGGATTTGTTCTGCGATTTTTTAAACGTTGAACAGGAAGTTGACGATGTCGCCGTCCTTCATGACGTAGTCCTTGCCCTCGCTGCGGACCAGGCCCTTTGCCTTGGCGGCAGCCATGGTGCCGCAGGCCTTCATATCCTCAAAGGCAATGACCTCGGCGCGGATGAAACCCCGCTCGAAATCGGTGTGGATCTTGCCGGCGGCCTGGGGGGCCTTGGTGCCCTTTTTGATGGTCCAGGCCCGGCACTCGTCGGAGCCCGCGGTCAGGAAGGAAATGAGGCCCAGCAGAGTGTAGCTGCTGCGGATAAGCCGGTCCAGGCCGGATTCCTTCACGCCCAGCTCCTCCATAAACATGGCCTTCTCGTCGGGGTCGTCCAGCTCGGCAATGTCGGCCTCCAGCTTGGCGCAGATGGGGATGATCTGGCTGCCCTCGGCATCGGCCAGCTGCTTCACGGCCAGATAGTGGCGGCTGCTCTCCGGGTCGTTGACCTCGTTTTCCGCCAGGTTGGCAACATAGATAGTCTTCTTCAGGGTCAGCAGGTCCGAGGTGGCGATGAGGGCCATGTCCTCCTCGCTGCACTCAAAGGTCCGGGCCAGCTTGCCCTGGTTCAGGTGGGCCAGCAGGTCCGTAAACAGCTCGGCCTCCTTGAGGAAGCGCTTGTCGCCGCCCTTGGCCGCCTTCTGGCACTTGTCAATCCGGCGCTCCACCATTTCGATGTCCGCCATGACCAGCTCCAGATTGATGATGTCAATATCCCGCAGGGGATCGGTAGAGCCCTCCACATGGGTCACGTTGGCATCCTCGAAGCAGCGGACCACGTGGACGATGGCGTCGGTGGTGCGGATGTTGCTCAGGAACTTGTTGCCCAGGCCCTCGCCCTTGGAAGCGCCCTTTACCAGGCCTGCAATATCCACGAACTCGATGACAGCGGGGGTAACCTTTTTGGGCTGATGCAGCTGAGCCAGCCAGTCCAGCCGCTCATCCGGCACGGAAACCACGCCCACGTTAGGGTCAATGGTGCAGAACGCATAGTTGTCCGCAGGCACACCGGCATTGGTAATGGCATTAAACAGAGTGGACTTGCCCACATTGGGCAGGCCTACGATACCTAATTTCATATTACTTCGTACTCCTTTAATTTCCTTTGATTTCTCTAGGCTGTTTGCGTTTGGGTATTTTGGCGGTTACACCATTTTTACACCATTTTTGCATCGGCCTATATGGATTTTTATTAGACAACACTGTTCAGTTGAAATTGCTGAACTGCGTTGCCTAAAGTGTCAGTAGTCACATGGACATACCGATCCATTGTTGTTTTGATACTGGCGTGTCCCAGTAGCTTTTGCAGTACCTTTGGCTGCATACCACTTTCGATAGCTCTTGTGGCATAGGTATGTCGCAGAGCGTGCATAGAAAAGTGGTCGATTCCTGCCTTGTCGCAAAGCTTGTAGAGGTGGGTATCATAGGAGCTGTTTTTCGCAGGCGCACCTGTACGCTGATTGATAAAGACAAGATCTCGCATGACAAGTTTGGAAGCAACGCCTGTACGCCTATCTATGTATTCCAGTGTTTGCTCTAACAGAGGGGACTCTTTTCGATTCCCGCGATCATCCCATATTTCTTTGAGAATATTGTATGCTCGATCAGTCAATGGAATTGTTCGATAGCTTTGTTGCGTCTTCGGTGGACCAGCTCGCCAATTCTGTTTGGCGTGTCTGTACTCTAATGTTTTATTCACCGTTAGGGTTCGCTTTTCAAAATCGATTGCATCCCATGTAAGGCCAATCATTTCACCGGTTCGTAAGCCAGTTTCAAGTATCAGCGCATATTGGCTGTAATTGTGAGAATGTTGTGCGACATCAAGAAACTTGCGTTGCTCATCCCTTGTTAAAAACTTTATGTCATCTACGGCACGAACAGGTTTTGTAAACCTTACGCCGTCCATGGGGTGCTTTGCAATTATATCATTCATTTTTGCCGCTTTGAACATAGTCCCCATTGTGATATAAGCTTGACGGATGGTTGAACCCGCATAGTCAGCATCCATCTGAATGAACACCTTTTTACAGTGCATGGGCTTAACATTGGCAATCAGCATTTGACCAATAACAGGCTGGATATTATGAACATATCGCTCCCTATAGTTTCGAAGCGTGTTGGGAGCCAAATCTCCAACAATGTTTTCAATCCAGAAATTAAACCACTGGTCAACGGTGGTGTCGGTAGCTATAAATACATCTTCATGCTTGTCAGCATATTTTGAATCTTCAATCCAGTTCCGTGCTTCGGGAAGTGTCTGAAAGTACCTTTCATACCGTTTCCCTGCCTTATTTACGAAACGAGCGTAATACAACCCATCCTTTCTTTGGCAGATACCCTTGCCGCAATTTTTACCTTTAAGATTTTTTCCCATAGGTTGAGTCCTTTCTGCCTAAGCGAAAGGGCACACCACTACACCCTAATTATAGCAGATGTTGGCCCTTTCCTCAAGCGTTATTTGGTAAATAATTCGTAGTCCTGTTCTTAGAGTATGATATGCTCACTAATGTACTGCTCAAATTCTTTCCGCTTAACGAGCTTTTTGGTTCCAATAAATAATACAAACGGGCAGTTTGGGGAGCGAAGCATACTATCAATTTTGTTAATACCTATATTGCTGTATTCTGCTGCCTCTTTGATGGTAAGGGCAACCTTATGATAGATTGGAACCTTTTCAATATAATTTTCCATCATGCACTCCTTCCTTCGTTCTCGGGCAAAAGTTTTGTTGAAACCTGCTTTATACGCTTGCTTACAGCCTGGAAAGATACGCCAGTTATTTGGGCAATTTCATCTTGGGTATATCCGTATAATGCGTAAAGTGTCAACAATTCTTTATCCCTCGTTTTCAGACTGCATATTTTGCGATATAGGTTCGCATTAGAGATTGCTTCTATCCAGTCTAAGTTGTATGGTGATTCAAAATAGCAGTCATGGTAGGTTAATTGATCAAAAAATTTATTGAACAGTGTGGACATATCCTCATTATCTCCCGATAAGTCAGTTGTAAGAGGCTGCTCCCTCATGGCCGTGATTCGGCTCCGTCTAAAGTCATCAAGATCAAATTCGTACATTTGGTCAATGGCATAATCATCCATGCCAGCTCTGCGATACTGTTCACGCAACCGTTTCCAACTTGCCTCAAATCTTTTCCGCTCAAGTCCATAATTGAATTCCATAATAAATCTCCTTTAAATTTTGAGTTTGGATAAATCAAAATTTCGGAGATCAGGGATACCGGGCCAGGCTTTCCTGCCATTTGGATAAAAACATAAGAAGTCCTTTCCGCGGAGGGATCCGGGAAAGGACTTTTTTTCATCGTACAAAGCGCAGCGGGCAACAAAAAAAGCACCGTAAAAGTTGAATCAAAATGGGTATGGTTATCCCATTGATTCCGACTTTGTACGGTGCTTGGTAGCCTCGATCTAAGATCGTCTCCGCTTGCGCGATTGTAAGTCGTGATATTCAGTTTTAATTTTTACTATTTATAATAAATTTTTCGCTTTCCAATACCTTTTTGCCTGCGGAAGTATGCCAGATTGAGCGTATCTTCGGCCTTACACTTTGGACATTTGGGGCGAATGTGACCGATGCTGTCGGAGTAGACTTTTATAATCAGATAGTTGCATCGGGGACAGCGTACCTCTCGCAGGGAAAGGTTCTCAGACTCAGAAGCGGATAAATCAAGCCGTCTTTGCCGCTCCGGGGATGCTGCAGGAATGGGCCGCTCGTAACGTCCGTTCATAGCGATTCCCTCATTTTCTGGAAGTATTCTGTGATTTCCCGGTGGTCAACCAGTTTGTACTTTTTCAGCTGGATAAGCAGAGCTGAAAAGGAAACGCCTAGTTCGTCTGCCATTGCGTGAATGGCGGGCTTGGTGCTGGGCAGCAGAACAGATTCTCCATAGATCGGGAGGCGGCTGCGGTGCAGGTGGCGGCGTAGGGTATTTTGCAGCAGCGGCATGGGCATCAGCAGCATGGCAGCCATGGCGTTTGCCTGACATTCGCCCAGGTTCAGCCGTTCTTGCAGCTCTTGAAGGCTGTATTGCCGCTCGCTGTCATATTCCCGGTCAAAGCAGGCCGGATTGTGAAGCGGGTCTGCCCGGTTGATGAGAATATGGCTGATTTCGTGGGCAAGAACAAACCGCCTGCGGCAGTTTTCGACAGGCCGCTGTAGAAAAGAATCCAGAATAATGGTGTCCTTGGGAAAGACAATGCCAACTCGTTGGTTTTGGCGCAGTACGGACAGCGGATAGCTCCCGTTGGAGACAAAACCGATTTTGTCCAATTCATCCTCTGCGATATGCTCGTATTGGACTTGCAGGCCAAGAAAGCGGGCAATGCCGTCAATATCGATGGGGCCGGATGCCAGAGACCCACAGGCCGCCTGAATCAGGCCGGAAGCAATTTCTTCAATCTCCTTGTTTGAAATAAATACTTTCATCGGTAAACCTCCTCAAGTGAAAAACCGCATTCTCTGAGAGGACGAGAATGTTTCAAACGGACGCTGCTTCCAATCGGCAAGGCCGCAGGAGATGGCGGCTTCCCATTTCCTGAGTGAGTGGATGGCTTTGCCGATGGAATCATTTACTTCGGATGGGCATATTATAGCGGGTTACATAAACGCCGTCAAGAACAAATGTTCGTAAATTAGAAAGAAAATTTGTTTCATTATTTTTGCCGGATTACCATTCCAAGATCCCGTTCTATCATGTGGGCGTATTGGGAGGTGAAGGAGCTGTCTGGGACATATCCTGGAATTACCTGGGAATAGAATGTATTTCCCCACAGGAACCCCCAGTAATGCACGATTTTGAATCCAACTGTTTCCAGATAAGCATTCATCACTGATAATTACTACCAATAAACGGGAATGAAATATGAAGGATAAACCAATTCCAGTATTATATCAAAGAAAAGAAGATTGCTGCGGCTGTACAGCCTGCTATGCAGTATGTCCGAAAAATGCAATCGAAATGAGAGCGGATGAAGAAGGATTTACGTATCCGGTTATTAACCCGGGACTGTGCGTCCGATGTGGCGCATGTTTGAAGGTGTGTCCCGTGAAAGCGGCGAAAGAGTACCGATAAACACATCGGGGAGATATGTAACCGTATGAAACTACTGACTTTTTGAACTACTGTGGGTGGAAGGTGAAACAATGAAAACAATTATCATGGCTGGCGGTAGAGGAACGCGGATATCCGAACTTTTCCCGGATATTCCCAAGCCCTTGATCCCCATTGACGGAATTCCGGTTCTGGAGCGGGAAATCTGCTCGCTGAGAGATCAGGGATTTACAGATTTGATTCTCACGGTTTCCTATCTCCATGAGAAAATTCAGGCACATTTTGGCGACGGAAGTCAGTATGGTGTCCATATCTCCTATTTTGTGGAGGAGACGCCTCTTGGTAATGCTGGGGCTCTCTTTAAGCTGGACCTGAAAGAAGACGTCCTCCTGCTGAATGCCGATGCGGTATTCGACGTGGACTTTAACCGGATGGTGGATTTCCATAAATCCCACGGTGGCCTGGTGACACTGTTCACCCATCCCAATTCCCACCCCTACGACAGCGGCCTGATTCTGGCAGATGAGCAGGGCCACGTGGAAAAGTGGTTGGCAAAGGAAGACCAGCGGCCCAGGTACTACAAGAACCGTGTCAATGCCGGTCTGCATGTGATTTCCCCCAAGGTGCTGGAAGCCGTAGACGGCAGCCACGTGGGGGAAAAGGATACCAACGGGAGAATCATCAAAATCGACCTGGACCGGCAGCTGCTGAAGCCCCTGGCCGGAACCGGAAAAATGTTCTGCTACGATTCCCCGGAGTATGTCAAGGATATGGGCACCCCGGAGCGGTTCTATGCGGTGGTAGAGGACTACAAAAAAGGCACCGTTCAAGCCAAGAACCTAAAGAACAAGCAAAAGGCCATCTTCCTGGACCGGGACGGCACGATTAACAAATATGTGGGATTCCTGCGGAATACCGACGATTTCGAATTGATCGACGGTGTGGCAGAAGCTATAAAAAAAATTAATGCCTCCGGCTACCTGGCAATCGTTGTAACCAATCAGCCCGTGATTGCCCGGGGAGAGGTTACAGTTCCCCAGCTCCAGGAAATCCACAACAAAATGGAGACCCTGCTGGGTCTGGAAGGGGCCTACGTGGATGCAATCTACTATTGCCCCCACCACCCTCACAAAGGCTACGAAGGTGAAATTCCGGAATTGAAAATCGACTGTGATTGCCGCAAGCCAAAGCCTGGTATGCTGCTGAAAGCGGCAGAGGACTTCAACATCGACCTGAACCAGAGCTATATGGTTGGCGATGGGGAAAACGATGTGAAAGCCGGAATTGCGGCAGAGTGCAAGTCGATATTGCTTTCCTCTGACCCCAATGCAGCACAAATTGGGCAGATGGATACGCTTATGTCTGTACGGGGGTTTGTAGAGAAATACCTGTAAATACAATAAAAAAGGCTGCCGGTAGGCAGCCTTCAGAGTGTCGAAAAAGTCCAGTTAAAGCTGGGCTTTTTCTATTATCCATGATATAATGGTCATGGGTGAAGACGGGGAAGATGGGATACCATCGAGATTGTCAGAAAGAACCAAGGAGAACCCCTGGAATGCGCCGTTATGTCGAATCCCAAAACCTTTGTCAGTGCCTATTCAGACGGGAACATCGTGAAACGTCTATTTTCAGTCCAAGGTGAAGAAGACGGAATTATAAAAACGTTTCCGGGAATCAATGCAGGGGTGTTTGAGTGGGAACACCTGAATTGCAGTGATGAAATTAAAAAGGTTTTAAGAGGGTATCAGCAGCCATAGATTAAATTACATTCTTCAGTCTTGTATCCTGCGACAAATGGAAAGAATACTCGCACAGCGGAAAGCTCCGGCTGTGCGAGTATTTGTTATAGATGGGAACTGGGCCTACTTGATCGTGATGTGGTCGCTGTTGGCAAGCGCCTGCTCAATGTATCCTCCATTCTCATCATAAACCTTGGCAATTGTATGCGTCCGGTAAACGCCGGGAGTGGCGATGTAGTGGGAGGTGCCACAGGAAGCACTATATGGCGCGCTATCCGTTAAAGTGACGATGTCGTCCCAGCCGGTGGTGGCATGAGGGTTGGAGCGTTGCAGGATGACAGTGACGGAGATGCTTACGGAGCCAACTGCAGAACCAGCACCACCGCTTACATCATACCATCCGCCTCCGGTAGAGGTCAGACCTGCCCAGCAATTTGTAAGCTTTTTATATCTGGGAGAAACAGCATGGTAATCGCTGAGATCAGAGCTATCTGCGGATACCAGCATGGACATACAGGAAAACACTAGAACGAGAACCAAAAACAGGGAAATTGTTTTTTTCATAAAATATCAACCTTTTCGTTATTTCACGGGCCTGTGATACTTAGAAGAGGTCGGTTTGTGAAAAAATGCAACAATTAGAATTCCATAGATTCAGCAATTTGAAGAATATCCGTATAAGCTACTCCCCCGGCAATCTGGATGGTATAGTCATTTTTCACCATAACAAGCGAGTATAGTTCGTTTTTTGGATCATGGAAAACAGTAGCCGGAACGCCTTGAATGGTGTAGTCGTTCACAATCTCATAGGCCTCCATATCAATTGCCGGTTTATATGTATTATCCCAGATATAAATACAAATGGAGTGTAAAATCGACTCTGGCGGATTATAAACAAGCCACCAATATCGATCCAACTGCGTACCAGATGCTGCTAGAGAATAATTCTCTGGGATCCAAGTGGGATAGATTGGACAGGTCCAGTCAATCGGAATCAGGACAAAGTCTTCCGTGTTCCAATAAACCGGCAGAACAATTGCATTTCGGCTGTTTCTGTTGCCGAAGAAATAATTGTTGATCTTTTCCCGGGCAGCGTCAACGGTCACATAAACGCCGCCAAACAGCAGGCAGACGGTGAGCAGGAGAATCGCAGCGCAACGGCCTATTCTGCGAAGGGCTGTGAGTCCATTTTGGCAGTGTTTTTTTCTGACAATGGACTTATGAGCCCGCATTTTTATATTCCGAAGCCAAGCTTCGTCCACGTCCATCGACTGGGAAGTATTCAGTTCCTCCAGCAGATTGGAATCAACCTGCTTTGCAGCTTCCTGCAGGAAACGCTCGTCATAGTATTCCTGCTCCATCTTTTCGGAAAACGCTTTGCTCATTCTGCAGCCTCCTCTCCGATAAGCTGTATGTAAGTCTTCTTCAGCTTACCACGGGCACGGGTCAGTATCATGCGGACGCTGGCAACCGAGACCCCGATGACTTTGGAGATGTCGGAATCGGATTGATTGTAATAATACTTCATAAGAATGGCCGTTTGAAATTTCTCTGGGAGCTGGGACACACATTTATTGAGAATTGCGGCATTCTCTTCTTTGATAATCTGGTCAAGCATTTCGTCGGGAACAGCATCAAAATGCTCTACTTCCTCTACAGAGATAACTTTGCTATTCTGGGCGGCGGCCCGCAGACATTCATGCTTGATAATTGCCAGACAGTACCGGAAGAGACGCTGTTCATCAAAGTCACGGACATTGTCGTAGTACTTTAGAATGGCCTCCAACGCATTTTGAATCCCGTCCTGGGCGTAATCGTAATCATGAACAACATAAAAGGCAAATTTGCTGAAATCCGTAATGTGTTGCTCTACAAAAGTTTCTAAGAATGCGTAATCCGTGGAGTCGTGTCGAAAGGGCACTGGACATTCCTTCTCTCTATCAGTATGGCACGTATTGCAGCTTGTCGATTTTTGTCGAATGGTTGTGCTCGGTATTTCTGTTGCAGGGATACATTTTCTTGCCTCCAATAACCAGAAGTGTCCGAAAGAAGTGGTGGAAAATGGGAGACGAAAAAATCGATATTCAGAAAGCAAGAGGCCTTCTCGAAAATCTGGGGATCCAGCCATATCTCTGCGGCTACAAAATGACCTTATTGGCACTGGAGCGTATTGCGGAAAATCAAGAATGTATTTACGCAGTCATCAAGGAAATCTACTTACCTATAGCAGAGAAACTGAACTGCAGCACTGCAACAGTCGAAGTGGGGATTCGTCGTACCGCAGAAAGAGCGTGGAAAGGAAACCCGGAATTAATGAGAGGGCTTTCTATAGAAACACTGTACGACAGGCCTCAGACACGATCATTTCTTTTGATGCTATACAATGCATGCTGCACAAAGAAATAGCCAGTATCCTATGTCCCATTTCTTCTTCCTGTTTTACAGAGCAGTTCCAGCATCTGTAAGAAAATGTCTTTCTGCTCCGGAGTAAGCATTGCCCATTTGTCTATAAGTACTTTTTCCTCTGAAGTCAGCGCAACCATGTCATCTTCCGCAAAGAATTGAGATAGAGAGACGCCGAATGCTTTGCATATGATTTCCAATGTTGAAAACGAGGGTGTACAATTTCGCCGGAAGATATTCGCAATGGTGGATTCAGATAATCCGCACTCCTTTGCCAAGCGATACTCGCTCCACCCCCGCTCTTGAATCATTTGTTTCAAATGTGCGTTAATATCCATATTACCACCACCTTTGACATTATTTTACAGTTTTCGTTGACTGGCGTGTACAGTTTAGTTGTAATATTATAACCTCTATATTAAATGGTAAGAATGAATGTGCGTCCTGCGTGGTTCTAAAAGGTGTAATCCGCAACCGCCCAGAGGAAAGGGATATTGTTTTGCTTGTTACTCCCACTTGATGCAGCACGTACTTACTGCCCGAAAGAGTCACTGTATCGCGACTTTTTCGGGCATCACTATTTTTTCAAAAAACATCTTGCATTTTACGAATATATGTTCTATTATATTCACGCAACGAATCGTTGCGTGAAAGGAAGACAAAATATGACTGTGCGGGATATGGCAAAGCGAGAGAAAAAGAGGGCCATACGGTGCTTTGTGGATGAGCACATTCAGGCACATCATATGTCTCCTTCTATGAGTGAGATTGCCGAAGCAATTGGCATCAACAAAACCACTGCTTGGCGCTATCTGAAAGAGATGGATGAAACCGGTGAAGTTTGCTACCATGGCGAGGACATTTCCACAGCAGTTTCTGTGAAGGTATCTGCGGAACAGGTCAGCATCCTCGTTGCTGGTGTGATTCCCTGTGGTGCGCCAGAGGATCAGGTACAGGACATTGAAGCGTTTTATTCTTTTCCCCGTGCACTTGTGGGCGAGGGGGAGTTCTTTATGCTTCGTGCGTCCGGTGATTCCATGGTAGATGCTGGAATTGATTCAGGAGATCTCGTAGTAGTTCGCAGAGAATCGGAAGCACGGAATGGTCAAATCGTTGCTGCCCTAACGGAAGATGGTCGAAGCACCCTGAAAACGCTTATAAAACAGGATGATGATATAGCCCCATATCTTCATCCTGAAAACAAGGCGGCTGGGTACAGTGACATTTATGATCACTTTTCTATTCAGGGCGTGGCTGTAAAGATTATCAAAGACTTATAATTATCAGGAGAGGTAGATGAGAAACACATATGTTGTATGATATGAAATGCAGAAACTGCGGAATGTGGAATCTGCAGCTAGATTTGGCAGAGACCAGTGGAAGCATGGAATGCAAATACTGTGGAGTAAGGACTATCTGTAACAATTATTCTGCGGAGAAGAATAGCGTAAGTATTCCTTTCGCGGCAAGAACAAGCACAGTAAGGCCAACTGCGTTTTCAGATTCTGCCCATAGATAATTTGGAACCACAAATGGGGGCATGGATGTGGAAAGCAAAAAGCATTGGATATGTTACCGGATGTTTTGCCTGAACTGCGGAAACGGAATTCTAGGATGTAAAAACAAACGGGGAGAAATCAAGTATAAATGTGAACGATGTGGATGCGAACTGATTCGTCAGGATAGGAGCAGACGTCATGCTACCGTTGAAGTATACGCCCCGGCAGATCAGGTGTGCGAAACAGGTACATACATTTCATTTTAGTCAGCCACGACGAAAAGGCAGTAGATGCGGTGCGGAAGGCACCAGAAAAGCGTGCTCGTAAGTCCTTTTTCAGGTCAGGTGTCGTTTATTACCGGTCGGTTATTCCAGATATAGTAAGTGAGAGACCACCGGCAAAACCATACAGCTTTTTTCTACCGGAGCAAGACACGATTATCGGCTTGCTTTTGGTAGAAAAAATTAAGGCTGTGGGTTTAGCCGGGTGGTCGTAAAACAGTAAAATGAAAAAATGGTGAAAACCTTGAGTTTTCAAAGGGTGCGGTGTGACTTCGGTCACGCC
>CAMFMO010000027.1:0-31171 GCA_945963595.1 uncultured Clostridia bacterium
GTGCTTATGTCATAGTGCCAAACTCCATGAGCTTCCGTCATTTTTCACCAGGCTATAGTTTTGTGCTTCCCATCGAGAAACTCAACCATGACAGCCAGCACGAAAGTATCCCGATGTTTTATCTGTTCGATACGACCGATGACATAAGCGAAGCATCCGCGGAGAATTACCTTGCTGATTTAACCGCTGACAATTTGTCCGGATTGATGTATGAAAGCAAAGCAACACTCCGGGCAGAATTTGAGAGCTTCCAGACCATGTTTCTGCTGCTGGGTGGGCTGCTCTGCGCCATTGTCGGCCTTGTTGGCGTTCTCAACTTCTTCAATGCCATTATGACGGGGATTTTTTCCCGCAGAAGAGAATTTGCGGTTCTCCAGGCGGTGGGAATGACCGGCAGGCAGCTCAACGCAATGCTTGTTTACGAGGGATTATTCTATGCCCTGGGCTCTGCCGGGGCCGCACTGGTTCTTTCGGTCATGATGAGTCCCTTGCTTGGAAAACTTATGGAAAAAATGTTCTGGTTTTTCAGCGCCAGGTTCAATGTGATCCCCGCGCTTACCGCCATTCCCCTGTTCGCGCTGCTGGGCTGGCTGATTCCCACCGCCATGCATAAACAGGCGATGAAATACAGCGTGGTGGAACGGCTGCGGGACGCAGAGTAATTCCCCATAACAAAAGACATCCCTCTGCCGCAATGGCAGAGGGATATTCTTATAGACGTGGTTTATGCCTTTACGGCGTTCAGGATGCACTTCACCAGTTCGTCCCGGCCGTCGCCCTTCTCGGCAGAGAAGGGGATTACAGGGCAGCTCTCGGGCAGCTCCAGGTCGGCGCGGATGGTGGCGAGGTTCGGCTCCAGCTCGCTTTTTTTCAGCTTGTCCTTCTTGTTGGCAAGAACCACAAAGGGGCAGCCGGAATCCAGGAACCACCTGGCCATGGTGATATCGTTGTTCGTGGGCGGATGGCGGTAGTCCACGATCAGCACCCCCAGGGTAATGCGGTTGGCAGCGAAATAGTCCTCCATGAGCTTTGCCCAGCGGTCCTTTTCCGCCTGGGGTACCTTTGCAAAGCCGTAGCCGGGCAGGTCCACCAGATAGCAGGTTTTATCCAGCAAAAAATAGTTCACATGGACGGTCTTTCCCGGCTTATCCCCCACCTTTGCCATGCTCTTGCGCTGCAAAAGGCGATTGATGACGGAGGATTTGCCCACATTGGACTTGCCCGCAAAGGCAATCTCCGGCAGCCGTTCCCCCGGGAAATCCTTGGGCGAGGCGGCGGAAATCAAGAATTCTACGTTCTGAAAATTCATAGCCGCCTCCTTACTGCTGCAGCTCCGGCCGTCTTGCCTTGGCGGAAACGTCCTCAGGCAAGCTGCCCAGAATGGCGGGATTCATCTCCGCAGTCCGGTTCAGCGCCGCATTCAGCACCGTATCCACCGTGGAAGCGCTGACGAAATTCAGCTGCTTGCGGACGGTCTGGTCGATCTCTTCCAGGTCCCGCTCGTTGTCCTTGGGAATAATGACCGTGCGGATGCCGTGGCGAAGCGCCGCCATGGTCTTCTCCTTCAGGCCGCCAATGCGCATGACCCGGCCCCGAAGGGAAATTTCGCCGGTCATGGCCACATCCCGCCGGACGGTGGTATTCGTCAGGGCGGAGACGATTGCCGTACAGACCGTCACACCGGCACTGGGGCCGTCCTTGGGCACAGCCCCCTCCGGGAAATGCACATGGATATCCTTGGTCTTATAGAAGTCCGCGGGAACGCCCAGCTTCTGGGCGTTGGCCCGGATATAGCTCAGGGCGGCATGGGCAGACTCCTTCATGACGTTGCCCAGGTTGCCGGTGAGCTCCAGCTTTCCGGAGCCCTCCATCACATTGACTTCCACTTCCAGGGTCTCGCCGCCTACGCTGGTCCAGGCCAGGCCCGTGACCAGGCCCACCTGGTCGCTGCCCGGCAGACGGTCCGGCAGGAATTTGCGGACGCCCAGGAAGTCCTCCAGATTGCCGCCGGTGACGGTGATTTTCTTTGGCTCCTCCTGGGAAAGCAGCTGCATATCTGCCTTCCGGCAAATGGCCCCGATTTCCCGCTCCAGGTTCCGAACGCCGGATTCCCGGGTATAGCAGCAGATGATCTCCCGAATGGCATCATCCGTAATGCGCAGCTGGGTCTTTTTCAAGCCGTGCTTTTTCAGCTGCTTGGGCACCAGGTAATTCTTGGCAATCATGAGCTTCTCTTCATCGGAATAGGAGCCCAGTTCGATGATCTCCATACGGTCCAGCAGGGGTCTGGGGACGGTATCCAAGGTGTTGGCGGTGGTGATGAACATTACATCGGACAGGTCAAAGGGGATCTCAATATAATGGTCCCGATAGGTGCTGTTCTGCTCCGCATCCAGCACCTCCAGCAGCGCCGCGCTGGGGTCGCCCCGGTAGTCTGAGCCCATTTTGTCGATCTCGTCCAGCAGGACAACGGGGTTGGAGGTCCCGGCCTGGGTCATGGCCGTCATGATGCGGCCGGGCATGGCTCCCACATAGGTCTTCCGGTGGCCCCGGATATCGGCCTCGTCATGGACGCCGCCCAGGGAAATGCGGACCATCTTCCGGTTCATGCACCGGGCAATGGAATAGGCAATCGAGGTTTTGCCCACGCCGGGAGGGCCTACCAGGCAGAGAATCTGGTGCTGGCTGTCCGGGGCCATCTGCTTGACGGCCATGGTCTCCAGGATCCGCTCCTTCACCTTTTCCATGCCGAAGTGATCCTTGTCCAGCACCTTGCGTGCAGCGGCCACGTCCACCCGGTCCTTGGTCTTCACATTCCACGGTAGATCCAGCACCGTGTCCAGATAGTTGCGCAGGACGGAGGCTTCGGAGGAGCCGAAGGGCTGCTTCTTCAGCTTTTCGGCATCCTTGATCAGCTTCTTCTCCTGCTCCTCGGCAAGATGCAGCTTCTTGATGCGGGCAATGTCCTCGTCCAGCTCTGCATTCTCGTCTTCCTCGCCCAGCTCTTCCCGAATGGCACGCATCTGCTCGCGCAGATAGTAGTCCCGCTGGTTCTGGTCCATATTGACCCGGGTCTTGTCCTGGATTTCGGATTCCAGCTTCAGAACCTCAATCTCCCGGCGCAGCATGGCAACTGCCATTTCCAGGCGCTTGGTGGGGTTCAGCTGGGCCAAAAGGGCCGCCTTGTCCTGGATGTCCAGGCCGGAATTCTGGCCGATGGAATCCGCAAGGAAGCCGTCGTCATCGCTGGCAAGCATTTTCAGCTGAATCAGCTGAGCCGGGTGCTCCGTGTACTCCGTATAGGCGGCGTAGAGGCTGTTGGCCTCCCGGCGCAGCGCATGGCTTCTGGGGCCGCTGCCGCTCTCCGGGCAGGAGACAGACTCCACCTGCCCGGCCAAATACGGCTCTGTCTGCCGCATTTCCGTAATGCGTCCCCGAGAAAGGCCGGTGACCAAGACCCGCAGATTTTCATCCTGGGCCTTCAGCACCTGCTTGACCTGGACAATGGTACCCACGGTATACAGGTCTCCCAGCTTGGGGTCGTCCACCATGATGTCCTTCTGGGGCGTCAGAAAGAGGGTCTGATTCTCCTTCATCGCCGCCTCCAGCGCCAGGGCAGACTTAGGCCGGCCCACATCGAAGTGGACCGTCTGATCCGGGAAAATGGCCAGCCCCCGCAGGGCCAAGACCGGCATATTCCCGGCATAAATCATCTCGCTCATTGTATTTTCCCTCCTTTGTGGAGTTAATGGCACCAAAAAGTACCTATTAAGACAAAAGGGGGCAGATTTCTCCACCCCCTTAAAGCATTATTTCTTCCCGTTCAGGGGCTCTCTGGGATGAGCAGGATCTCGCACAATGGTAGGCTGCCCACCCTCGACGCATTCCGGTGTCAGAATCACCTTCTGGATGGTCAGATCCGAGGGAATCTGGAACATGATGTTCGTCATGATTTTCTCCAGAATTGCCCGCAGGCCTCTGGCGCCGATCTGGCGGTCAATGGCCTTCTTGGCAACGGCCTTCATGGCATCCTCGGTGATCTCCAGAGCCACGCCGTCCATCTCCAGCAGCTTCTGATACTGGCGGACAATGGCGTTCTTGGGCTCTACCATAATGCGAACCAGGTCCTCCTGGCTAAGACTCTCCAGGCAGGCAATCATGGGCATACGGCCAATGAGCTCAGGGATAATGCCAAACTTCATCAGATCGTGGGGCTCCACCTGGGCAAGCAGCTTGCCCACATCCCGGTTCTTCCGGCTTTCCACCGGCGCATCAAAGCCGATGGTGCTCCGGTCCGTCCGGGCCTCAATGATCTTATCCAGCCCATCGAAGGCGCCGCCGCAGATGAAGAGGATATTGGTGGTATCCACCTGGATCATCTCCTGCTGGGGGTGCTTCCGTCCGCCCTGGGGCGGGACATTGGCAACGGTGCCCTCCAGGATTTTCAGCAGCGCCTGCTGCACGCCCTCGCCGGACACATCCCGGGTAATGGAGGTATTTTCGCTCTTGCGGGCGATTTTGTCCATTTCATCGATGTAAATAATGCCCCGCTGGGCCAGCTCCACGTCAAAATCCGCAGCCTGCAGGAGGCGAAGCAGAATGTTCTCCACGTCGTCGCCCACATAGCCGGCCTCGGTCAGCGTGGTAGCGTCTGCGATTGCAAAGGGCACGTTGAGGATCTTGGCCAGGGTCTGTGCAAAGAGGGTCTTGCCGCAGCCCGTGGGGCCGATGAGCAGAATATTGCTCTTCTGTAGATCCACATCGGAATTGTCCGGGAACGTAATGCGCTTATAGTGATTGTAGACCGCAACGGACAGGGCGATTTTGGCCTCTTCCTGACCAATGATATAGTGGTCCATGAAGGCCTTCATTTCCATGGGGGTCGGCAGCTTTTCCAGCTTGGGGGCACCGCCGCCCACATCGATCTCATCCCGCAGCAGCTCGCTGCAGGCCTGCACACAGTCGCTGCAGATATACACGCCGGGGCCGGCAATCAGCCGACCGGCCTGGGACTCCCGCTTCCCGCAGAAGCTGCATCGAACCGGCGGCTCACTTGTTCTTGCCATTTTCCGGCACCTCGTTTCTCTTAAAAATCAATGATGCTCCAGAACCCGGTCGATGAGGCCGAAGGCCTTTGCCTCTTCCGCATTCAGGAAATTATCCCGCTCGCAGGCGGCGGTGACCTCTTCGATGCTCTTGCCGGTATTCTCGGACAGGATGCGGTTCATCCGGGTCTTGACGTTTTCCAACCGCTTCAGATGAATGGCCATGTCCGTAATCTGACCCTGGGTGCCCGCAGAGGGCTGGTGGATCATGATTTCAGAATTGGGCAGAGCCATCCGCTTGCCCTTGGTGCCGGAGCTCAGCAGGAAAGCACCCATGGATGCGGCCATGCCCACGCAGATGGTTGCAACATCGCACTTGATGTATTGCATGGTGTCATAGATGGCCATACCGGCTGTCACACTGCCGCCGGGGGAATTGATATAGAACTGAATGTCCTTATCCGGATCCTGCGCTTCCAGATACAGCAGCTGGGCAACTACCAGGCTGGCTGTGGTATCGTTGACCTCTTCGGACAGGAAAATAATGCGGTCATTCAGCAGACGGGAAAAAATATCATAGCTGCGTTCGCCGCGGCTGGTCTGCTCAACAACATAGGGTACTAAACTCATGGTGATGTCTCCTTTCAATTGACAGCCATGGAAAACACGCGGCGGACCGTGGGGGCCTTTTGCTTCCCCCGCGATCCGTATTTTTTGTTTTCAAGCCGACTGTCTAGGCTTTGCCGTGAAACATTCTAACCATTTGGAAAGAGGCTTATTCCTCGGTCTTCTCCTCAGCCTTGGGCGCAACGGCAACGGCGCTGTCCACGATCAGCTTCACGGCCTTGCGGGTCTTCAGGGACTCGGTCAACTCCTCAACGGGAACCAGCTCCTTGACCTTGGAAACCTCCATCTCGTACTGCTTGGCCATGCTCTCGAACTCTTCCTCGATGTCCTGCTCGGTGACGGTCAGGTTCTCCACCTCGGCGATTTTCTCCAGGGTGACGGAGATCTTGGCCTGCTTCTCAGCGGTGGGCCGGAAGGCATTGCGCATGGTGTTCACATCGCCGCCCATCATCTTGGCGTACTGCTCCATGGAGTAGCCGCTCATCTGCAGCTGGTAGCCGAAGCGCTCCATCTGCACATCCAGCTCCTTCTCAACCAGAGCATTGGGCATATCCACAGTGGTGTTCTCGGCGGCCTTCTCAACGGCAGCGTTCTCGAAATCGGAATCCAGCTGCTTCTGAGCCTTCTCCAGAGCCTTGGCACGGATGTCGGCCTTCAGAGCCTCCAGGGTGTCGAACTCGGAAACATCCTTGGCGAACTCATCGTCCTGCTCAGGGATGATGTTCATGGTCAGCTTGTTGACCTTCACATGGAACACAACAGCCTTGCCGGCCAGGTCCTTGTGATAGTCCTCGGGGAAGGTGATGTCGATGTCCTTCTCCTCGCCCACGTTCATGCCGACAATCTGCTCCTCAAAGCCGGGAACAAAGGAGTGGCTGCCCAGGGTCAGGTCGAAGTTCTCGCCCTTGCCGCCCTCGAAGGGAACGCCATTGTCGAAGCCCTCGAAGTCGATGTTGGCAGTGTCGCCCATCTCAGCGGGACGGTCCACACTCTCGGTGGAAGCCACGTTCTTGGCCATGGCGTCCAGCTCGGCCTGAACCTGTGCGTCGGTAACGGTGGGCTCAGCCTTCTCAACCTCCAGGCCCTTGTACTGGCCCAGAGTGACCTCGGGGTAAACGTCGGTGGTCAGGGTCAGGGTGACGGTGTTGTCGTCAGCGATCTGCATATCGGTCAGGCTGGGGCGGCCAATGGCCTTGAAGCCATCCTGGCTGGCAACGGCGAACTCATAGATCTCGGGGAAGATCTCCTCCAGGCCGTCTTCGTAGAAGACATGGGCACCGTACATAGCCTCGATCATCTTCCGGGGAGCCTTGCCCTTGCGGAAGCCGGGGATCATGATGCTCTTACGAGCCTTCATGTAAGCGCTGTTGACACCGCGCTCCATCAGCTCCTTGTCGATCTCCACCACGATGGTGGCCTGATTGCCGTTTCTTTCTACGCTCTTAACATTCATGTAAATATACCTCCTGATAGGTGCTTTGGAACGCACCCTTTATTTATATTTTTACATAGCCGGTATATTCTATCAAATAAAGCAGGAATTGTCCACACTTTTCTTAAAAAGTTTTCATTTGATTACCGGCTGAGGCTGGAAATTCACATAGTCCGCAGACAGCAGGCGATAGAAAATGCCATCCCACAGCCCTTCCAGCGCCAGCTTGTGGCTTCCGCCGTGCAAATGCCCATAAAAGCACTGCCGGACACCATATTTCTCCAGAATATCCAGAATCTCCTGGCAGGTGTATCCCTTGTACCTGGGCGGATAGTGGAGAAACACCAGCTTCTCCCGGTCCCCTGCCGCTTTCAGAGACGCCTCCAGGCGCATCAGCTCCCGGCGGAACACCTTTTCATCGTGGGTACCGGACTTTTCCTCCTCGAAAAACCAGCCGCGGGTGCCGCAGATGGCATAGTCCTCATAGAAATAGCAGTTATTATTCAGCAGATACATCTGGGTGAATTCGTTTTCCCGGCAAAATTTCTCGAATTTCGCAGCCGTGCTCCACCAATAATCGTGATTTCCCTTTAGAATGATTTTTCTGCCCGGGATCTGCTGGATCCAGGAAAAATCTGCCCTTGCGCTGGGAAGGTCCAGTGCCCAGCTCAGATCGCCCATAAGCACCGTGGTATCCTCCAGGCCAATCACCCGGAATCCCTGCCGGAGCTTTTCCATATAGCCAACCCAGGCACCGCCGAAAACATCCATGGGCTTCGGCGCGCCCAGGCACAGATGCAAATCGCCTATGGCATACAGCGCCACACACTCACCTCCCCGTATTCAAGTATTCCCTGACCGTTGCCCCGGGCACATCAAGCAGCATAGAAATGGTATCGCCGTCCGGTTCCGGGCTGCGCTCCGACAGGAGCAGCGCCCTGCGGTTCTCCCCCGCCTTAGAGCGATAATCCTGCACCCCGGCATAGAGAATGGCCGTATAGGGGCTGAGCAGGCAATCATAATTTTTCAGAACGCCCGTCAGCGTCAGCGTCAGGCGGCTCTCGCTGGTCACGCCCACAAACAGTGCGCGCTGCATTTGCCGCAAAAGGCTCTGTTCCGGCTCATAGGCCAGGCCCATATAGGAAACCTTGGCATATTCCACTGCCGGTTTTGGGCCGCCCATGCAGTACAGCAGGTGCTCCATTCCCATGGGCAGCACCACATCCGCAAGCGGTGTGCGGGTCTTTTCGCAGACCCCATCGGTCCGCAGCTGCCCCAGGTGTACCAGCTCCCAGGGGCTGTTGTTTTCATTGCAACAGCAAATGATTTTCCCTACCGGGAAGCCCATTTGCTTCAAATACACCCCCGCCAGCACGCCGGAGAAATCTCCGGACAGCACCGCCAGATCTGTCTCCTCCTGCTCCATCCGGGAGAGCAGCATGCCCATAACCGACAGCTTGACGCAGGTTTTCGCCCAGAAGCCGCAGCTGCACCCCAGCCGTTCCGACAGAAAGCGCAGAACGTAGCTTAGCTCCCCCTCCGGATTGTGCCAGCACTGCGCCAAAACCGTCCTTCGGTCCAGCTCCCGGGCACGAACCCAGCGGCGGCCTACGGAGAAATCCAGGTCCCAGGCAGTAATCCCCAGGTCAAGGTACATACCCAGCAGCCGGACAAAGGCGCCGTTTTCCGGCAGCTTTCCCAGATTCCGGATCTCCTCCCCGCTCAGCCGGGGCACCGTCTCCGGCACATACAGCCCGCCATCCGGGCTTCTGTCCTGGGAGAATGCTTGCTTTGCATCATAAAGGGGTTCCTTACTTCTTGTTGTTGCGTACCGCAGCGTCCATCACTCCCAAAGCATTGTTCCAATAGAGATTCATAACCATTTCCTCCGTCAGGCCCCGCTCCAGCAGGCGCTGGGCCAGAGTCGGATAGCTCTGGACACCCTCAAAGCCCTGGGCCAAAGCTTCACAGCCGTCCAGGTCGCCGCCCAACGCAATATGACGGCACTCCGGGTCAATTTCCAGAAAATGGAAAATATGGTCGCAGATCGTGTCCAGCGTGGGCTTTTCCCCCAGGAATTCCGCAAACTGGTTGATACCTGCCACGCCGCCCGTATCCCGGATGGCCCGGAACATATCGTCCGTCAGGTTCCGGGCATGGGGACAGACGGCCCGGCTGTTGGAATGGGAGGCTATCACAGGCGCCTGAGTGATCTTCATAATATCCCAGAAGCCTGCATCGCTGATATGGCTCACATCCACCAGGATTCCTAGCTCCTGGGCATTGCGGACATATTCCCGCCCCAGGTCTGTCAGGCCCTCTCCGGTCTGGTTGGAGCCGGTGAGGACGTTGCTTTCATTCCAGCCAAGGGTAGAAATGCGGAAGCCGGCCTGGAACATGCTTTCCAGCAGCTCCGGGTCAAAGTCAAAGCCCGCCGGGCCTTCAATGGTCAGAAGGGCGGACATTTTTCCCTTTTCGTAGTTTGTCCGGATATCATCGGCGCTATATACCAGGCCGATCTTTCTTTTGTTCTTGTCGATCTCCCGCTGGATGGTGGCAATTTCCCGTTCAAAAACAACAACGGGAGACAGGCCGTACCAGTCCTTTTTTTCCATATAGGGCGTTGTAAAGCAGGCAAAGCACTGGCAGTAGCCGGAAAGCTCTGCCGCCCGCGTCAGGTCAATATGACCGCCATTCGCATTCAGGCTTCCTGCCTGATTCACGTCGTCGCCCAGCAGCCGCAGGGCGGTGTCACAGTGCAGATCAAATACCGGAAAATTCATTCAAATGCATCCTCCAAATGATTGATAATCAGCTTTTTTGTCTCCGTTCCCTGGGGTGCATAGATTTCGATCACATCGAACCGGGGCTGCAAGCCTGTGGGATACCGGGATAAGTACATGGACGCCGTGGTGCGGAGCCTTTGCTGCTTCCGGTAGTCCACAAATTCCCGTGCCTGGGCAAACGCCGCATTTTTGCGCAGCTTGACCTCCACAAAAACCAGATAGCGCCTGTTTTTGACGATCAGGTCAATTTCCCCGAATTTGCACCGGTAATTGGATGTCACCAGTGCATAGCCCTTCCGGCGCAGAAATTCCGCTGCCTTTTCTTCCCCCCAGGGGCCCAGCAGATTAGCCATAGAGCTTTTTCAAAAAGGACCTTCTGTGGATGGGGCAAGGCCCCAGCTTTTCCAGGGCCGCATAGTGGGCCTTGGTGCCATAGCCCTTGTGAATTTCAAAGCCATAGCCCGGGTATTTTTCCGCAGCTTCCATCATCCAGTTGTCCCGGGTGACCTTGGCCAGCACGGAAGCGGCAGCAATATTGGCGCTCAGGCTGTCGCCCTTGATGACCGTCTTGCAGGGCACGCCGAAGTCCGTCTCCCGGTTACCGTCGATCAGGGCGAATTCCGGCTGGGGGTTCAGCTGCTCCATCGCCCGGCGCATGGCCAGAAAGGTGGCCTGCAGGATATTGATCTCGTCAATCTCCTCCTGGCTTGCAAAAGCAATGCCAAAGCTCACCGCCTCCTGCTGAATGATTGGAAACAGCTCCCGGCGGCGCTTGTCGGAGAGCTTCTTGCTGTCGTTCAGCCCCGGGATCACCAGTCCCTTGGGCAGGATGACCGCTGCCGCACACACCGGTCCGGCCAGAGGGCCTCTGCCCGCCTCGTCCACACCGCAGATCAGCTCAAACGGGAGCTCCGACTCGATCTCCCAGAGATTGATTTCACTCATAGCTCTGCCTCCTTGGGCTGCTCCAGGGTAAATTTCCCCAGTTTTCCGCCGCGGAATTCATCCAGCAGCACCTTTGCCATCCGCTCGGTGTGGATCTCTCCCCGGGCGAGCAGATAGCCTCTGTTCTTTCCTGCCATTTCCAGCAGCTCGTAGCCCCGGGTTCCTTTCGGAGCCTCAACCTTATAGCGCTCCTTCAGCGTTTCCGGATAGTATTCCAGCAGCAGCTCCATCAGGCGGCAGGCCAGCTCCTCCACATCGATGACGCCCTCCTTGACGGCCCCCGTAAAGGCCAGCATCATGCCAACCTCCTGGTCTTCAAATTTGGGCCAGAGGATTCCCGGGGTATCCAGCAGCTGCAATCCCGCGTCCACCGTCACCCACTGCTTGCCCCGGGTCACACCCGGGCGGTTTTCCGCCTTGGCGCCTTTTCTGCCGGAAATCTGATTGATGAGGGTGGATTTGCCCACATTGGGAATCCCTACCACCATAACCCGCAGGGGTCTATTCATGCCCTTCGCCGCATCCCTTTGGAGCTTTTCGGTGCAGGCCTTCCGGGCCGCAGGGGTAAAGCCGGAAATGCCCCGCTTGGTCTTGCAGTCCGTGGCAATGACAGCCATGCCCTTCTTCTCAAAATAGCTTTTCCACCGGCTTGTGGCGGCAGGGTCTGCCAAGTCCATGCGGTTCAGGACGATCATTCTGGGTTTGCTGCCGCAGATGGCGTCAATATCCGGGTTCCGGCTGGACAGAGGAATCCGGGCGTCTACGATTTCGCAGACCGCATCCACCTGCTTCAGGTCTGCCTCGATCTGCCGCCGGGTTTTTGTCATGTGGCCCGGATACCACTGAATATTCATATTCTCCATTTAGTTTACCTTTCCGATTCGCTGAAAATCCCGCTTTTGGGAGCCGCCATCCGTTCCCGGGAAGAGAATCAGGGCAACCTTGCCCAGAATCTCCCGCTTATCCACCTGGCCAATCTCCAGGGAGCGGCTGTCCTTGGAATTGTTGCGGTTGTCACCCATGACAAAGACACAGTTTTCCTCCACGATCTGTGGGAACACAGCCCCTTCGTCCAGATTGGTCATGGTGTTGGTGTAATCCTCCTCCAGAGGGAGGCCATCTACATAGACAATACCGTTTTCAAAGTCCATATCCACAATCTGCCCTTCCGTGGCGATGACGCGCTTGACAATGGGCTTCCCGTGATCATAGGCCTGCTTGCTGAGGACCACAATGTCCCCCTGTTTCGGCTCCCGATAGAAGAGATTGCCGGTCAAAAGCAAATAGTCCCCATCCAGCAGCGTCTGCCGCATGGAGGGGCCGGACACCACGATAATGCGGAAAAAGACAAGAAATACGATCATAACCACAGACAGCATCCAGCACAAATCGTGCAGATACAGCACAACGCTCTTTTGGAACCCCGGATTTTCTTCCTTCTGCTTTTTGGATTCAAATCGTGCCACTTTTGTTCCCTCCTGTTTCTCTCCAGGCATAATATGGAATATTGTACCACAGTTTGTAGGTATTTTCCAGAAATAAAAAGCAAAATTTTCGTCAGAGCATAAAAAAAGAGGGCAAAGCCCTCTTTCTTTATGAAAAGCAGAATTAAACCTTCTCCTTGATCTTGGCAGCCTTGCCGAAACGATCCCGCAGGTAGTACAGCTTCGCGCGGCGAACCTGGCCCTTACGGACGGTCTCAATCATAGCCACGTTGGGAGAATGCAGGGGGAAGACCTTCTCGCAACCGACACCGTAGGAAACACGACGAACGGTGATGGTCTCACCAATGCCGCCATGCTTGCGGGCAATGATGATGCCTTCGAAAACCTGGATACGCTCACGAGCGCCTTCCTTGATGCGAACGTGCACACGGACGGTGTCGCCGACCCGGATCTCGGGCAGCTCTTCCTTCATGTACTGGCTGTTCAGTGCTTTTACCAAATCCATTTTATTGTCCTCCTTAAATATTAGGCGTTCATGCCCGCGCTTTTTCGCGGCAGAGGACACACCTTGATTTCAGACCGACTTATTTTAGCATAGAATCATAGGAAATGCAAGCACTTTTTTCGCAATTTCCTTGGATATTTGCGCTGTTATTTTATCCAATTCTAAGGTATCGGCTCAGCACTCCGTGAACGTGTAGCGGACCATGCTCCCCTTGCCGTCGCCGGTGATGATCAGCAAATCGCCGGTTTTGGTCTGCACCCGGTCCATAACCGGGTAGGGGGCGTTGGCCTGCACATAGCTATCCGGGCTTTCGCACTCCGCCTCAAGGATCTCCTTTTTGGCGTGGGCTTCCCCGCCGCAGGGATTGATGGTCTCCACCAGGATCTCGTATTCCTTCATAAGAAACGCTCCTTTTCCTTTTTTCATAAGGATATCACAGTCGGCTCAGATTATGCAAATAGGCATTTTCCACAAGAATGCTATGCCAGGATTGTGCAAATCAACTCCGCGCACTTTTCAATGCCCAGCTTTCCGCTGTTCAGCGTCATATCGTATGCCTGAACCTGCCCCCATTTCTGGCCGGTATAGAAGCGATAATAGGTGCCTCTGCGCTTATCCTTATCCTTCAGCCGCTGCTCCGGAGTCTCGGTCCGCTCGCCGTACTCTTCCACAATGCGCTTTGCCCGGAAGGCCATGTCTGCACGAACGAAGACCTTCCATAGCTTTCCGCAAAGCCGGACTGCTTCGCCATTTCGGTAATGAGCTCTGCATCATAGCAGAAAATATAGAAGAAATACTCCTGGCTGCACTGGAAGGTTTCCTCATTTACCGTGCCGCCGAACATGGCAATGATGCTGTCGGCAAAAATCAGATAGATTGCCGTCAGAATGACACTTGCCGCAACGATCAGCACAACCGCATTGCCCACGCTGCGCTTGGCCTTCTCCGGCTCGTCTCTGCCCAGGGCCATGCTGACGAAGGCGCAGCAGCCGTCGCCCACCATGACCGCAATGGCCAGCGCCACCACCGTCAGCGGGAAGACGACGGTATTGGCCGCATTGCCGAAGGAGCCCAGGTAGCTGGCATTGGCAATGAAGATCTGGTCGACAATATTATAAAGCGCGCCTACCAGAAGGGAGATGATGCAGGGGACGGCATAGCCCCGCATGAGCTTGTCGATGGGCTCTGTGCCCAGGAATGTGTTTTTTTCGTCCATTGGAACCACCTTTTCATAAAAAATGCGTAAGCCCAGATCATTACATCCGGACTTACGCATTTCGCAACACGATGAATATGGGGCTTGACGAAGAAAGGGCGGGTATGCCCAACTGGATTTACGCATACCCGCCACTCGCTGCACGGCCATTATAGCAGAACTTTATTTATTTTTCAAATGTTTTTTCTGTAAAAAGGCTGTTCTTCACTCGGACAGATACAGGTTCAGGCTCTGCAATGCCTGATTCACCGCCTCTTCTGTGGTGCAGGTGCCCCGCATACTGGCGGCGGCCTGGTCGGATACCAGCTTTCGGACGGTGCGGTCCGTCATGGCGGGCGTTGTCAGCGCATCCACCCAGGAAGCCAGCTGCTTGCGCTCTGCCGCACTTGGATAACGGGCAGCTACGGAGATCATATTGCCGTTTTCATCGGAAGAGGAAAATCTGTGTTCCACGGTTTTGTCCTCCTGGATCTGCCGGTCAAAGGCAGCCCGGTTCACCGGGAAGCCATAGGACAAGGCGTTTTCCTGGACCTCCTCGCTTATGACAAACTGCACAAATTCCCTGGCCCCGTCCTCATTTTCCGTGGTTTTCAGAACACCGTAGAGCTGTCGGGGCAGGAACACGCCGGAGGCCTGGAGATTCAGAGGCATCAGCGCATACCCCTCCAGCCGGTCCTCGCCTGCCAGGGCGCCGGCCCACTGCTCCATGCTTTCCAAGGTTCCCGCGGACAGGGCCGTGCCGTTCATCACGATGCCCCTTGCGCCGGAAATGCTGGTATAGTCGCCGGGGGTGTAGATGTTGTCCCCCTCTGCTTCCAGCTGCTTGAGATAATCCGAATACTGCTCCCGCATGGGCGCGTCCAGGTCGTAAATCGCCTGCATCGCATTGAGAAACGCCCCCAACGCTTCAGCATCCAGCGTACCGTCCTCCTTTTGCCAGGCGGCGGAGCAGCTGTCGTAGAAGCAGTCCGTCACCAGCTGGGGAATCATACCGTTCATCAGGCTTTGGGCCTCCGGATTCCGGGCAAGGGCCTGGGTTGCCGCGTCTACCAGAGAATCCAGATCCGTGATCTGGGAAACCAGGTCCTGGAGGCCATAAATCGCCGGAATTGCAAAAGCTGCCGGAAGGATACAGACCTTTCCGCCGGAAGCATAGCATTTTGTGATCTTCTCGAGCGTCGGCGTTTCCGTCAGAAGATCAGACAGGTCCAGCAGGACGTCATTTTCCAGGTAACTTTTCGTGGACATCCCGTCCAGCCGCAGAATATCCGGTCCGGAACCCGCCAGGATCTCCGTGTTCAGCGTCCGCAGGGCATCCGCTTCCGTCATACCGTCCTCACCGGTCAGGCCAATTTCCAGCGTCACATCGGTCTCCGGATGGGACTTCCGGAATCTGGCAATGATCTGCCGCAGATCGTCGTCCTCATAAAGGCTATAGACCTTCAGCTGCTTGGTGGCCTGCAGAGGTGCATCGGCATCAAAGACATACCGGCACAGCACGGCGCAGCCGTCCTGCTGCCCCAGTATGTAAAACACGCCGTCTTCCGTGCCCTCCAGAACCGTAGGCTGAAAACTGGGGTCTCCCAGAGAGCTCCTGTCGGCACTGATCAGCTCTTCCGTAACGCTGCCCCCGGGCACAAAGCTGAACAGGCCCTCATTGGTGGTGAAGAACAGATAGCCCGCCTGATTCTGCCAGAGGCAGCTGCTGCCGGGGGTTCCGGCGGTGACCTGGGCCGCTGCCATCAGCTGCTTTCCCAGCACATCTGTCAATAGCTCCTGCTTTCCGTCACGCAGGCGGGCACAGCCGTCATCGCTGAGCAGGAATGTATCCTCCCCTGCACAGCGCAGGGCATCCAGTCCGACCGAGAGGCCGCATTCATTGAGATTTCCGCTCAGGCTGCCGTCCGTCAGGTTGATTTCCCGCAGATCATCGAAAGAGAAAAGGAGCATCAAGCGCCCATCCTCCGTCACGTCTCCGCCGCTCAGCAGGTAGCCCACGGTCTCGTCCGCCTCCGGGTAGGTGATTGGCAGCTCCCGCAGCTCTCCATCCGGTGACACAATCGCGAAATGGTACTGATACACCCCGTCTCCAATTTCTTCGACACCGGAGAGGAACACGGAGCCATCCCGGAACAGCCGCACCAGGTCAAGGTCTCCCAGGGCCTTCGCGCTCTCCGGCAGTCGCAAGTCCTCCGACCAGCTGTCGTCCGTCTCCCGGGTGAAGAAGCGGTATTCCCGTTCCCCGGTCATGAGTCCCAGGCGGAGTCGTCCGTCCTCCAGGGTGGTCATGTCCAGGGGATAGCCCAATGTCGGAAGGGATAGCTCCTGCTCCACATAGCGGCCCTTGGCCACGGTGGCCTTGGGCATGACCGTCTCCTGTTTTCCGCACCCGGCCAGGCCGGTGAGCACCAGAACCAGGGCGAGTAAAATTGCCAATAAACGTTTCTGCATTGTATTTTCTCCTTTCCGCCAACGGCTTATCCCGCCGACGATGGGATAAGCATAGCAGGCCATTCTCTAAAGCACCTCCAGGTTTGCTCTAAGGAAGCTCTAAGATAAATACCGCGCCGCTCCCCGGGTTATCCTCCACCCAGAGTCTTCCCTGATGGGCAGCCGCAATTTCTGCGGCAATGCTCAGGCCAAGGCCGAAATGGTTTCGGTCCGTGCGGGCCGTCTCGCTGCGGTGGAACCGCTGGAATATCTGCTTCTTCTCCCCGTCCGGCACGCCGGGGCCGGTATCCGCCACAAAGATGCGCAGCTTCCTGCCACCGGTCTGCAACCCCAGCGTGACGGTCCCGGGAGACGGCGTATAGCTCAAAGCATTGTCCATAAGGATGGAGAGCGCCTGGCTGATTCTGTCCGGGTCCGCCGTTATTTTCGGCGACTCCTCCGGCAGAAGCAGACGCAGCCCAAGCCCCCGCTCCCGAGCCTGGGGCGCAAAGGTTTCATAGCATTCCAGAAGCAGCATATCCGGCTCCACTGGGCGCTTATGCATCTGCCACCCGCCGCTGTCGGCACTGGCCAGGGCCAGCATATCCTCGATCAGCTGCCCCATGCGGCGCCCCTCCCGGGCGATGACCTGGGAGAAGGTTTCCCTGTCCTCCCCTTCCGCCCGTTCCATGGCGGCGGCGGCCGAGAGGATGGACGTCAGCGGCGTGCGCAGCTCATGGGAGGCAGCGGCAATAAACCGGGTCTGCCGCTGTCTGCTCTCCGCCACAGGACGCAGCACCCGGCCCGTGAAGCCCCAGGAAAAGGCGCCCAGCAGCCCCACCGCCACGGCGGCACCCAGGCCAACACGTAATCGCTGGCGTACAAACCGCTGCTCCAGATCGTCCAAGGGCCGCAGCAGGGTTAGCTCCAGGGCGCTGTCCCCTTTCGGAATTTTGGCTACCGCCGCAAAATAATCCGTGCCGTCCTCTGCCGTCATGGAAAAGATGCATGAAAAGCTCTGGTTGCCTTTGGGCATTCCGTATTCCCGGGCGGCGATGACCCTGGCCATATCCGCGGCGCTGCCGGTGCGCTCCGGGTCAAAGCCCACGGAAAACAGCGGGTAACCCCCATCCGTCACCGCGGCATGGAGATTCCCCGCAGACTCCAACTGGGAAAACCACTGCATACGCACCCGCTCCTGCCCCCGCAAATATGTTGCAGCTGTGGCAAGCTGGGTGCCAAAATTCCGGAAAGCTTCTGCCCGCCCGCTTTCCTCTGAAATGCCCAGGCACAGCGCAGTCAGGCACAGCAGAATTGTGCCGGTGATCAGCGTATTAAAGGCCGTCAGCTTTATACGGAGTCTCTTCACGTATCCCCCTCCTCCAATCGGTAGCCGATCCCCCGCACTGTTGTCAGACGCAGGGTGCTTCCAACCTTGCGCAGGCTGCGCCGGAGAAAATAGGTATAGTTATCCAGATTGCCGTCCTCCACCTCTGTCTCCATACCCCATACCCGCAGCAGAATGGTCTGCCGGGGCAGGGTCTGGCCGGGATTGCGCAGAAACAGCTCCAGCAAATCCCCCAGGCGCTTGGAAAGCGCCGTGGAAGCCGCTCCCCGGCGCAAGGTCAGACTGCCGGGGTCATAGGTTACGTCCCCATAGCGCAGCAAATCGCCCCCCGAAAGCACCGCAGGTCTGCGCAAAACGCAGCGTATTCTGGCTAAAAGCTCGTCATAGGCAAAGGGCTTCACAATATAGTCATCCGCGCCGGCATCCAGGCCGCCGGTTTTGTCGCCGAGCTGGCCCAAGGCCGTCAGGAAAATGACAGGCGTATGAATGCCCTCCCGCCGCAGCTGCCGCAGCAGGGTTAGCCCATCCATGCCGGGCAGCATACGGTCCAGCAAAATCAGGTCGTAGCCCTGCTGCCGTGCCCAGAGCAGGCCTTCCTCTCCATCATGGCAAGTTTCCGGCGCAAAGCCATCCTGCCGCAGCTGATAGCTCAGCGACAGGCACAGGCTTTCATCATCCTCAATCAGCAGCAAGCGCATACACTACCTCCTTCCGCCAATGACCGCCGCAAGGGTTCCGGCCATAGCGCACAATACCGATTTTATCATATTCTGCTCCATTTGCAATGCCCGCTCCACCGGAGCCCAGGCAAAAATGGACAATAGGTTCTCTTTTTGCGCCCGGAGCCAATGCCCCCAGAAGGAAAAATCCGACCAGACCGAGGGAATGGCGTCCTCCGGGACGATCACCCACTTGCCCAGCAAAGCCGCTCCCGCCAGGCCCACCAGCCAGCCGAGCCATCTCACCCGCTTCCCGGCCAGGCGGCACAGAGACAGCAGCAGCACCCACAGCGGCAGCAGGCAGAAATTCCTGACAAACACAAGCAGCGGAGAAAAATTCAGGATTTCCCCGGAAAGTCCGTGGCGAAACATGAATTGTTCCGCCGTCTGCCCGCCGTTTCCGTCCCACCCGGCGAGGACGCACCGGTCGAGGCGGGTTTCCTGTTCGGCAGAAATCAGGGCAACGGGTGTCAAAGCAGGGCCAGCCGCCAAAACCGGAAGGGTTTCATCCCCCAGTACCACCTGCTGGTCGCCCACGGCATCCGTACCAAAAAGGGCCTGGGCTGTGTTGCCGTCCAGAACGCAGCCCTTTGCCCAGGAAAGGGCATCCGCCCCCAGCAAGCTCCCGTTTCCAAAAACAGGCACAACCGTCACCTCTGCCGTCTGCCCGGTGTCCGGGCAGGTCAAGCGCTGCCCATCCAGGATGGTATAGAAGCAAAAGCCGACGCTTTGCGTCTCTTCCGCCTCCCGGGCCGAAAGCTGCGCCGCCTGAGTGGCAGAAACGGGCGTTTCCAGCTGCAAAAAAATCCCGCTTCCCCGCTTCTGTGCCAGCGAGGCAAAGGCAAAGGCCGCCGCGCAGAGCAGCGCGGCCAGTGTAAGAACCAGTCGTCTCATTCCACCCGCACCCGACTTCCGCTGTCCACCGCCCGGTCCGCGCCGATGATCACCTGCCGGTCTCCAATGTCGCCCGCTTCCAGCGCTGCGGTGGTTTCGTTTTTGTCCAGCACCGTCACCGAGGTCTTGGCGGCTTTAAGCTGCTTTCCCAAAACCGTATCCACCTCTTCCAGCGTCAGCACATAGGCCCGGTTCTGAGCATCCATATGCAGGGCAGAGAGGGGCACACAGCACCTGTAGGCCTGGGATTTCCTGGTGAAGCTCAGCTCCATCCCGGCTCCAAGGGGTATGTCCGCCGCCGGAAGCTCCACCGTCAGCGTGCCGCCATCGTCCTTGGGAGAAAAGGCGACGACGGGAAGATCCTTATATTCCTTTCCGCTGCTTTCCAGACGCAGCTGCACCTTGTCGCCTGTACCGATGTACTTGCTCTGCTCCCGGGTCACCTCTGCGGTAAACCGCCAGCCCTGGCTGCTGTCCGCCAGCAGCAGCGCCGTGGTTTCCGAAGTCATCTGGCCGGTGCTGACATAGCAGGCGGTTACAACGCCGTCCGCCGGAGCGAGAATCTCCCCGCCGGAATCGCGAAGCGCTTCCAGCTTCTCCAGCTGAGCGCGCAGCTGTTCATAGGTGATCTGGCCAATCTGGGCACCGCTGTCGGCGCTTTCCAGCAAAGAGGCCGTCTCCAGCGCCTGACCATAGGTGCGCACGGTGTCTTCCAGCTGGGCCTGGGCCTGCTCAAAGGTGCTCTCTGCCAGTGCCAGAGCATCCTTCAGCTCCTGTTCAGAGTGCTGCTCTCCCGGTGTAAAGTCTGCCAAGGCCTGCTTTGCCTGCTCCTCTGCCGCCTGGGCCTGGGTCAGCGCCGTCTGCGCCTCTGCAAGGGTTGTGGCGTACTCCGCCTCTATCCGGGCTTCAATTGCCGCCCTCTCCTCCTGCGTCAGGGGCGCTTCCCCGGTATCCGCCTGGGCAATGGCCTGGCCTATGGCTGTCTGCCGCTCCTGCATCAATGCATCCAGAGTGCCCTGGGCAGCTGTCCGTCCCGCTTCCGCTTCCCGGACAGCCGCCTCCAAGGCCTGCTTCTTTTCGCTGTCCCCGGAGACGCCGGCATAGAAATCCTCCAACTGCTTCTGGGCCTGCTCGAGAGCAGTTCTTGCCTGATTGCGCTTCTGTTCTGCGCTGAAAACGGCTGCATTGTAGTTTTCCTCCGCCTGATTCTTTGCATTGGCCCGCTGCCGGGCCTGGGCATTGCTTTGGCTCCAGGCATCCTGCACGGAGAGCTGCTGCTTTCGCACCTCCTGGCTTTGCTGCGTGATCTTTTCCTCCAGGTAGTCCATATCCAGGCAAAACAGCACATCCCCCGCCTTGACCTGCTCCCCTTCCGATACCAAAACCGCCCCAATCCGCAGCCCCGGCAGTGTGGTCACAGCAAGTTCCTGCTTCTGGGTCGTTTTCCCCTGCAAGCGTACCGTATGATTTATGGTGCCGCCCGTCGGGGAAGCCGTCTGCACAACCGCCGTTCCCTGCTGATAAACCGCTCGGGACAGCAGGGTAAACAGTGCCATGACTCCGAAGAAAATCCCAAGAGCCTTCCAAAGTGTTTTCTTTTCCATCATTCTTTTCCTCCTGACGGGGCAATTCCCTGTTCCAATGCATTCTGGCACAGTCCAAACAGCAGCAGCGCCGGAATCAGCATCAACAGCGCTGCGGCAAAGCCCAACCCCACATCCGCCAAGGTCGTTTCCGGCAGGAAAAGGGACAGCGGCCAAAGCGCCCGGCTCTTCAAAAAGGTCATGGGCTGCTCAATCAGATTCCAGGCATCCAGAAAGCTCAAGATTCCCACACTCAACAGGCCCGGCAGCCCCATAGGCAGGGCAATGTGGAGAAAAATCTGCCATTCCCCTGCCCCGTCCAGCCGTGCCGCCTCCAGAATTTCCTCCGGAATTGCCGCAAAGAACCTTGTAAGCAGGAAGACAGGGCAGGCAGAGAAAATTCCGGGCAGGATCACTGCCCAAAGGGTATCCAGCAGGCCAAGGGCGCGCAGTACCAGGTATTCCGGATACATGAGCACCTGAAAGGGCAGCAGCATCAGCACCATATAGAGATTGCCCAGGCCCCTGGGCAGCCGAAGCTTGGCCAGCGCCCAGGCAGCCGGGACCGCAAACACGCACTGCCCCAAAAGGATTACCGCCGTGATTGCAACGGAATTCCAGAACATGGTAAAAAATCCCGGACTGTCCAGCAGCACCTCCACAAGAGCGCGCAACGTTGGGCTCTTCGGCAGCAGCGTCCACTTGGCCAGCCCCTGACTGCTGCCCAGAACCGGGCGCAGATTCTCCGTCAGCTCCCATTGAGACGAAAAGGCCCCTGTCACCGCGATCCAGATTGGCAGCAGCATTCCCAGCGCCAGCAGCCCTAACAATATCCAAAGCAGCTTTCGCTTCATGTCTGTTCCTCCCGGTCCCAGCCCCGCCGCAGCAGGGCGATCAACCCCAGCACAACGCAGCTGACCAGCACAGAGGCCGCCGCGATTTTGTCATAGTCCAGCTCCCGGAACCAATTGTTATACAGGTGCTGCACCAGATACATCCGCTCCTGGGGATAGTCTCCCGCCACCAGCCAGGCCTCCCGGAACACCTTGAAGGAATTGAGCAGGGACAGCACAGCAATGGAATACGCGCTGGTTTTTAAATTCGGCAATGTCATATGGAGAAAGCATTGCAGTGAATTGGCTCCATCGATCTGTGCCGCCTCATAAATGCTTCCGGGAATCGCCCCCAGCGCAGCCGTCCAGAGCACCACGGTATAGCCCAGATTTTTCCAGAGATAGCTGATGATCAGCACCCAGAAGGAGGCCCCGGAGCCCATCCAGTTCACGCCCTGCAGGCCAAGGTTTTGGAACGCCCCGTTCAGCAGCCCGTTCTGATGGAAAAAGAGCTTCCACACCAGCACCACAGAGGCCGCCGGAACCGCCATGGGCAGCAAAAACGCGCTGCGCAGCTGCCGCCCGCCCCAGACCCACCTGAGCCCCAAAGCCAGCAGCAAAGAAAGCATCAGCAGCAGCGGAATGCACACCAGCATGAATTCTCCCGTATTCCGGGCCGCCAGACGAAACGCACGGTTTTCCAGCACCGTGCAGAAATTCTGCAAGCCCACCCATCTGCCGCCAACCGCGGACCGAAAGGCCCCAAGGAGCACTTCCAGCATGGGAAACATCGCAAAGACAGCCACTCCCAGCAAATTTGGCAGCAGGAATGCCCATGCCGCGTATCTTTTTCGACCTTTCACAGCGTTCCTTCTTTCTGGCACTCAATTTAAGCATCAGTATAGCTGCCCCATCTCTAAAAGGCCTCTAAAACGAAAAAGCGCCCTGCCGCAGAAATTACTCCGCGGTAAGGCGCTTTTCAAAGACATGGGGAGAATCTGTCAGGGACATTCCTGTGCAAATTCCGTCCAGCCGGAATTTGGAAACAGTCCACAGGACTGTTTCATCCGATGGGTTCGAATCGGGAACCTATTTTACAAAACAAGAAAACGCAGGAGCTACTGACTCCTGCGTTTGGTCCGAGTGACTGGATTCGAGTACACTATGGAGCAAACACCGTCTAGCCGGTGTTTGGCAGAAGTCCACCGGACTTCTACATTTGATGGGTTCGAATTATTTTAGCGCTGCCGCACGTTAAAAGGCAGGAACCACTAAACAGTTCCTGCCTTGGTCCGAGTGACTGGATTCGAACCAGCGGCCTCTTGAACCCCATTCAAGCGCGATACCAAACTTCGCCACACCCGGATATTCACTTGCTGTCCCCTGACAGTGTGGGTATTCTAGCATAGAATAAGAAAAATGTCAATCCCTTTTTTGACTTTTTTCCTCGCGGGACGGGGCGGCCCAGGAGGCCGCCCCGAAAGATCATTTTGCAGGAACAAAAGCATAAACAGCCGTCGCGGAAACACAGAGCTTTTCCGGTGCGGACGCGGAAAAAATCTCTGCGCGCAGGTGCATCAGCGACTTTCCGGCTGTTAAAACCTCCACCTTGACCAGCAGCTCCCCCAGGGAGAAGTGCAGCCGATCGCCTACGGTATCCGGTGCCACGGCGTGCAGCCCCTCCAGCGCTTCCCGGATCCGGGGAAGGACGTTACTCTCCCCGCTCACTGGTGACGACCTTTCCGATATTCCACAAACGGATGACCATCTGCTCGGCGGACTGCTTCTCCTCCTCGTTATTGTACTCCACATAGACCGTGTGGGCAGAGCAGTCGGCGCACTCCACCTGGACGTTCCAGCCGCCCTCGTGCATCAGCATTCCGGGGCCGCGGCAAATGGGGCATTCTTCCAGAAAAAATTTCTCTTCCATGTTCATTTCTCCTTATCTGAAAACAGTTTGTGTATTGTCAAAAATTTCTTTTCGGGCAATGCGGGAATGGTTTGGGGCAAATTCCGGCAGATACCGGCAGACGGCCCCCACAAGAAGGGCGGGGTTCAGGGTCGGATTCTGGCAACAGATGACTGCGTCCAGCATAAGCTCCCCGGGTGCCGCCGCTGCAACATCCATGCTGCGGATCATGGGGCGGATATCCTGCTCTACCGTGCCATTCTTGCCTTTCTTTTCCACGGGAATGCTTTCCCTGGCAAAAAGATCTCGGATGGCCTGCCCGGCCCCTTCCGGGATACCGGTGTCGTATTCCAGGGTTACCCGGCTGCGCAGCAGGCTCAGGTCCCGGAGCTTGCGGCCGTTTTCGTAGCACTCCCGGACGCAGACTCCGGAAACAAGGGCTCCATTCAGCCGGTCCCGAATCTCCTCCACAGGGACGCTCTCCCCTTCCAGGTCAAAATCCAGCAGCTCGCAGACGCTCTCCACCCCAACGGACAGCGGCAGGGCAATGGACACCGAGGGTCTGGGGTTGAAGCCCCTGGTATGGGTCAGGGGCAGCCCCGCCCGCTTGAAGGCCCGCTGGAACACCCGCATCAGATCCAGATGGGACATCCAGACGGCAGTGCCCGTCTTCTCAAACAGAAGTCTAGGCATCGCAGGCCACCTCCTTTAGCAGGCAATTGGCCCCGCAGCCCGCGCAGCCCTTGCGGCAGTCCGGGGTCACCGTATCGGCATAGGCCCGCTTGCGCTCCCGGAGCAGGAACTTCTTCGTCACGCCCACATTGATCATATCCCAGGGCAGCAGCTCCTCTTCGCCGTAGCCGCGAACGGTATAGAAATTCGGGTCAACGCCGCATTTGCGGAAGGCCTCCTGCCAGATATCATAGCGGAAGTATTCATCCCAGCCGTCCAGTCTGGCCCCCATATTCACGGCCTCTTCAATAACAGGCCCCAGGCGGCGGTCACCCCGGGCAAAGACAGCCTCCAGGCGGCTCAGGTCCGGGCTGTGGTAATCGTACTCAATGGATTTGGAATAGAAGTGCTCCTTCAGCAGCTTGCAGCGGCGCAGATACTCCTGAGGGCTAATCTGCTGCTCCCACTGGAAGGGCGTGTGGGGTTTGGGCACGAAATAGGCCGTCGCCACATGGACACGGAGCCCCCGCTTCTTATTAACCGCGTGCTCCTTCCAGGCCAGGATGACCTTGTAGACCAGCTCCGCAATGCCCAGCACATCCTCGTCCGTCTCCGTGGGCAGACCCAGCATGAAATAGAGCTTCACGCTGTTCCAGCCTCCGGCAAAGGCCTGGGTGCAGGTGGAGAGTATCTCCTCCTCCGTCAGGTTCTTATTGATCACATCCCGCAGCCGTTGGGTTCCCGCCTCCGGGGCAAAGGTCAGGCCGGATTTGCGCACGGCCTGGAGCTTCTCCATCAGCTCCCGGGAGAAGTTGTCCGCCCGGAGAGAGGGTACGGAGAGGCCGACGTGGTTTGCCTCGCAGTAGGGCAGCATTTTGTCCGTCAGCTCTTTCAGCCCCCGATAGTCCGAGGTGGAAAGGCTGGACAGGGTGATCTCATTGAAGCCGGAGCTTTCCAGCAGCTTCACAGCCTGATCGTAGAGTACCTCCGGGCTCTTCTTCCGCACAGGACGGCAGGAGAAGCCCGCCTGGCAGAACCGGCAGCCCCGGATGCAGCCACGGAACACTTCCAGATTGGCCCGGTCGTGGACGATTTCCGTGGAGGGGACGATCATCTCTGTTGGGAAATAGGCCTTGTCCAGATCCTCCACAATGCGCTTGGTAACCGCCTCCGGCGCGCCGTCCTTGGGCGTCACCGCAGTGAGCACGCCGCTTTCGTCATAGGTGTGGGTATAAAAGGAGGGCACATAGACCCCGGGGACCTTGGAAACGGCCTCCAGGAAACGGGGCTTGTCCCAGTTTTCCCGTTTTGCCCGCTTATACACATCCAGGATCTCCACGGTAATGTCCTCTCCCTCCCCCAGAGAGAAGAAATCCACGAAATCCGCCAGAGGCTCGGGATTGAAGGCACAGACGCCACCGGCGAAGACCATATTTTTCAGGCCCTTCCGGTCCGCAGAATGCAGCGGGATACCGGCAAGGCGCAGCATATTGAGGATATTGGAATAGGACATCTCGTAACCGATGGTAAAGGCCACCATGTCGAAGTCCTTCACCGGGTCCTGGCTTTCCAGCGCCCACAGGGGAAGGTGATTCTCCACCATGGCCTGCTCCATATCCCCCCAGGGTGCGAACACCCGCTCGCACCACACATCGCTGATCTGATTCATGACCCCGTAGAGAATGCGCATCCCCACATTGGACATGCCGATCTCATAGGTGTCCGGGAAGCAGAAGGCCACGCGGACGGCCATCTCTTCCTTCTTCTTGCACACCTGCCCCCATTCGCCGCCCACATACCGGGCCGGCTTCTGCACCGTGGGCAAGATGCGGCTTTTCAAATCTGTCATCTTGTTACCTCTTTGCGTAAATTGCCCATATATTGTACTCGGTGCAGGCCATGTTTGCAAGTTATTTTTCGAAATTTGGCGGATTTCCTTTCCTGCTTTGGATTTTTTCTTCTGTGCACGCTCTGTTTCCCCGAATCCAAGCCGCCAGGAACACCACAGCACCGGGCAAAAATCCCAGCCGAAGACAGAAAAACGTGCCGCATAGCGCAAATGCAAAGCCCGTCCAACAGGTAATCGCCGCTGCTGCGCGGTCCGGAAGCGCCAGTTCTAGTGCTCTGCGCAAAATCCGCCCACCATCCAGCGGATAAATGGGCAGCAGGTTGAAAAGCCCCTGCACCAGACCGCAGAGCGCCAGCCTTGGGAAGAAACGGCCCATCAGCATCAGACTCAGGCTCCCCACCGGCCCCGCCGCAGCGGCCAACAGCTCTCGGACAGGACTGAGACAGCCCAATTCCATGGCCGCTCCGCCAGAGCCCACGGCAATTCTTCCCACCTGCCCGCCCAAAGCCGCAATGGCAAGGTAGTGACAGAGCTCGTGGACAGCTGCCGCCAGAACCGCTGCCGCTACCCAGGGCAGGGGCAGCACCAGAAGCGTCAGCGCAAGCGCCACACAGCCCCATCCGGAAACCCAGATTCTATCCAAGCCCCGCCCCCTGCACCACGGTTTTGCAGAAGGTACTCACCGCCTCCCCTGCCCCGATCCCCTGCCGCAGCTGCGTGAGCAGCATTTCCAGCGCCCGGCCGGTCACCTCCGGGTCACCCGGCAGTAGAAACTGCCCAAGCCGTTGCCGCAGAAGCATCAAGCCGCCTATCGCCAGCAGAATAACCCAAACCGGAACCCCTTTTGCCTTTTTCTTCCCGGGATATTCGATCCGATACGCCACGTCCGTATCACCCCCCTGCTCTATGGTATGCCACCCGGAGGAGCACCATGCACTGCCGATAGAAAAGCGGGCAGGCTTTCCTTTTGGGGATGCCTGCCCGCCTCATTCCTTGTTTTTTTAGAGCTCCGGTGTGCTGCCAACCGCCTGCCGCGCCTGCATACGATAGGTCACCTTTGCCAGCTTTCTGCCCTTTACCGAGCCCATAATGGTGGGCACTGCGCCGATCAGCATAAACAGGTACAGTTCCAGAAGGCTCCCCATGTATGCCCCACCTTCAATAACCTCCTCATCGATGAGATAAGGAATTGCCCGGCAGGCATCCAGCAAACTGGCCTCAAAATACTGGGCCACGGTGATTGCCCAATCCAGCCGGTAAGCCCACATAGGTCATCACCAGCATCAGCACGCAGCCAATGACAATGCCCTTGGTTGACAGTTTCCCGCCCAGGAGCTCATAGCCCTTCAACGCACAAACCGCCATAACAATTCCGGACAGGGCCGCCACATAGCCCAGCTGCCCCAGCAGCACGATACAGCCCACGCCAAGGATACTGCCCAGCAGTGCGCCCACTGTACCGGCAACCGCATTTTCCGGCTTTTTGGCAGCCTCCTGCTGTTCCTGGTTGGCTCCCAGCTGCCGGTAGCAGCTGTCACACAGCAGCGAGGGAGCGCCTGCCATCACGCAGGCCTCCGCCTCCACCGCCTGGCCGCAGCCCTGGCAGCAGCTTTGGTATCCTCTGCTGCGCAGAAACGCGACGATCTCCTGGGCCGCCTGCTCCAGCCGATCGATCTTCTTGACGCTGCCAAAGGTCGCTTTCAGGACGAATTCTACCCGGTTCCTGCGGACAACGCAGTTCATCACCAGCTTATTGCCCTTGGCAAAGGTCTTCATCTCCGCTGCATCCGGCTCCTGTCCGCCGCGGGTCAGAGAGAAGACCGGCGCGGCATAGTCTCGGTTGACCGTGCTGGGCATCATTATCATTTTCAGCCCGCCCTGTTCCCCAAAAAGGGTACCGCTGCGCTCATCTACAGACAGATGCAGCCGCTGGGCCGTCTGGGTCAGAAAATCACTCTGCTTTTTGTTCATAAAAACGCGCCTCCATGTCTCATTTCTCTCCAATCCGCCGCCCGTCCCGGGCAGCAGGACACCTCCGTGAAAGGTGTCTGCTTCCGATTCGATTGCAGCATAAGCGCGCCAAATCGTCAAGGAACATCCCACCGTCTCTCGCGATTTCACAACCCCCGGCAATTTTCCGCAATGAGCCCCCAAATTTTTCTGCCCCGCAATTTTCTGTCAGAAGACTTGACACACTGCCAATAATTGAGTATAATAGCAAGGCTATCGGGGTGTGGCGAAGCTTGGTATCGCGCTTGGTTCGGGTCCAAGAGGCCGCGGGTTCGAATCCCGCCACTCCGACCATGGCGAGTGTTCTTATAGCATTTGAAAGGCTGTAAGAACACTCGCCTTTCTTTATGTGTCATATAGCGATTTGGCATGGGGCGTAGTTGACGACTACGCCTTTTCTCGTATTCACGGACACCTGCGGGGCGGGTAAAGGGAACACATCTGGAATGAAAATTGTTCCCACGCAGTTGTAATGGATGGTCAACCTCTGTTCCCACTTGCCGTCGATCTTCTCCGCCTGATGGACCTCGATGCGCTCGATCGGCTCATTCAGCATCCTGGGCGTCAGCTTCTTGGCCCGTGTGTATTTGCGGACGGTGGAGATGAACATATCAGAAGTCATGGCCCTGCTACCCAGCGTGTCCATTTCGGAACGGAGCGCCTTGATCTTTTCAGCAAGCTCCTTCTGCTCCTGTTCATACCGGCGGGACATTTTGGCAAAACGGTCGTCGCTGAGCTTGCCGGAAACATTGTCCTCATAGATACGCTCAAACAATCCATCCAGTTCTTCGTCACGGGCTTGCAGCGACGCAAGCTCTTTTTGTTTCAGCCTGCGGTCAAGCTCCACGCTTTCCTGGGTGCTGCCCATCACCGCTTTTACGAAATCGTCCTCATAGTGGCTGGCAAACTTCGTCAGCCGCTTGATCTCACCAAGCACCACCTGTTCCAGAAAGTCCACCCGGACATAATGGGTAGAGGTACAGGTCCCCCGGTTGCCCTTATAGTTGGAACAGTTGAAATACTTGATATCGGGGTTGCCCTGGTTGAAATGGAAGTGGAGGTTATTGCCGCAATCGGCACACACCAGCAGACCGGAAAACATATTGCGTTCCCCATCGTTGGTACGGCGCTTGCGTATCTTCCCTCGCTTCTGCTGGACCTGCTCCCACACGGCGCGGTCAATGATCGGCTCATGCACATCCTTGAAAATGACCCAGTTTTCACGGTCATTCTCAATCCGCTTTTTGTTCTTGTAGGATTAGCTTCAAGAGAATGTTCTCCATCGTTTCGCCCGTTCTCTTGTCCTTATAGACCGGGGTAACGATGAAATGGATTTTCTCCACTTGATAGGTGTATTGCTCCGGCATTACGCCTCCTTTCGCATAGATAAAACCAAGGGACGGCGCCGCAGCGCCGCCCCTCGGTCCTTCCCTGTGAGGGGGACTTTGGGACAACTTGTCCCAAAGTTCACCCCTCATATACCAAGGACAAAATATCGAATGATTTTAACCGACATTACCAGTTTTCTTTCAGATATTCCTTCATGCTTTCAAGGCCCCGCAGGACAGAGCCGCGCACCGAGCCACTATGTACGCCCTCGGCCCGTCCAACCTCGGAATAGCGTTTGCCGTCAATAACACACGCCTCCACACGACGGCCCTGCGTTTCGGGCAAAGTGTTCAGCGCGTTCCAGAGGTAGAAAAACCATTCCTGCCGAAGCACCAGCTCCTCCGGGGACGGCTCATGCAGACAGGCGGAATACTCAATACCGTCATCGCAGTCCAGCGAATACTGCGCTTTGTTGCGGGTGACACGGCGGCGATAGGCGGCCTCATACCGTTTGTCGGCCTTCAGTTCTTCTGCTACCTCATCGGGAACGTCGATATATTCATCGTGGGTGTACCAAGCGTAAAAGTCCTTCAGATTGATCGTAGTCATTTATATTTCCTCCGTTCAGATTTTTCTTGTGGGTGGATAGGCGATCTGAACGAAGGGGCGGCGGGGATCGGCAACCGGGGCAGGTGGCTTTGGGACAAGTTGTCCCGAAGTGTGGGCATACAAAAACGCCCGCACAGCATAACGCTGTACGGGCACGCGAAACAATATTGCAGTTGGCATACTGACAGATTTCATATCCGAGGCCAGACGTACCCGGAGGGGATGCTATGCTTTTTTTAGCTGATGTAGATCATGCGAATTGTGCAAAAATAAAAGTGACACGGCGGTATCCTCCTACGGGTCGCCGTGCTGGTTGTTTGGCGTTAAGGTCGTCAAAGATTTCTGATAGGCAAAAAGACACGGCGGCTCTGAAAATCAAAGCCGCCGCATCATAGGCGCGTGAAAATCTCTCTGCTGTACGACGGCTTTTTTTCTTTTGCCGTCGTGCGGCAGATTATCGAACTATTCTATTTTGAACTTCGTTTACGCCACTTGATGTTTACAATAAGAACGAATTGAAAGAAACAGAAAAACAGGTACTTCAATTACGGCAGAAATCAAAATAATATATGGCGTCCAAAAACTCATTTCTCCGATATGCAGATAGTTGAAATTGATAAGCTGATACAGAAAATTGTTCTGCATACCAATTCCCGCAGACGGAAGAATTGTTGAAATCCAAGTAGCACTAGCAAGAGCGGAATAAACAAACGTCGGCAAAAGCAGGATGACAAGAGAAACCAGTAATACCGTTAAGGAATCCTTGCATTTAGCGGACAGAAACAATGTGAAACTGACGCTTGCCAGCATGGAGAGAAGCCCCGTCAACGCCAAGATAACCTGTAACTGCCCCAAATTTAAGTTTGGTAGATTGATAATAGAAAATAACATCTGAAAAGAGGATTTCAGACAATCCATACCAAAAGCCAAATCGGAAATCAATAAGTGGATCGTCATTCCAAAAGCAAAAACAACAACAAATATA
>CAMFMO010000028.1:0-30225 GCA_945963595.1 uncultured Clostridia bacterium
TCGCTTGAACTCTTTTATACTACCACAAGCCGTTCAACTTGTCAAGACTCTTTTTGTCTTTTTCAAGGTTTTTCGGTCCGTAGAGCCGCTCTCAGCGCCTCACAAGAGGCGTCTCGCTGACAGCTTGTATATGATATCATTCACTGCTTCATTTGTCAAGAATTTTTTACAAAAAAGTTGAATCTTTTTTGGCAGTTCTGGCCATAGACATCTGTCCGCATTTTGTGAACACGCTCCCCCGCGTTTTGCGGCAGCGAAAAATCGTTCGCTGCCGCAAATTTGGAAAGATCTGCAAGAGGAATCAGGCGCAGAGCTTGCTGATTACCAGGGCATAAATCATAGCTGTCTTCAACAGCTGGCTGATTCTTGCCCGTTCGTTGGCTCCATGCAGATGAGAGTCAAAGTCATGCTCTCCTGCACCAAAGGCAACGCCGCCAGGGATCTCATGGACGTAGGTACCGCCGCCAATGGCCTCGCAATAGCCCTTCCGCCCGGTGTAGGTTTCATAGGCATTCAGCAGGACCTTAATGAAATCAGACTCTCCGTCAACTGCATGAGCAGGCCCCAAACTGCCTTTGCATTCCCACCCAAAAGCGGCCATTTTCGCTTCCGTCACATGGCAGGTGTTTTCTTCCGTGGCGCACAGGGGATCCCGGGAATCAAAAACACCCCAGAAGCCAGTGCTATCCAGATGAACCATAGAGAACGTCAGCGTGAGGCAGCCGGAGACAGCATCCTCCATGGCAATGCCCAGGGCCTTGCCCCGGTTATCCCCATAGGGAAAGATCTCGTGCAGCTGCCGAACCGTCTTTTCTGCTGCTCCCTGGGCCAGAGGCAGCACGCACAGGGCCTGCAGGGTCGCCGTAATGGCATTTTTGCCCTCGTCAGGCGTAGATGCGTGGGCCTGGACACCCACAGCGGTGATCTTCGCCGTATTTCCTTCATAGACGGCCGTCAGCGAAACGCCCGTCTCCCCGGAGACCCGCTCCAGCACAGCCTCCAGCTGTGTCCGGTCAGCATTTTCCACCAGGCAGGTACAGTTTGCCGGAGCCACATTTACGCGAATACCGCCGTCCAATGCCAAAACGCGAACACCCGGTGAAATCGTCTTCTCCCAGGATGCCGAAAATCTGGGGCTGTAATGGGCTTTTTCAATATTGGTCACAGGAAAATCCGCGTCCGGTGACAGGGCATAGGGTGCAAAGGGATGGTTCGCATAGTAGTGGGCAATATCCTCGGAGCCGGATTCCTCATCCGTGCCCATAATGAGCTTGGCATTTTTTGTCAGCGGCAGGCCCAGCTCCCGGACACAGCGCATAGCCAGCAGCGCCGCCACCAGGGGACCTTTGTCGTCATCCGTGCCCCGGCCATAGATCAGGTCTCCGTCCCGTACCAGGCAGTAAGGATTCGTATCCCAGCCGTCTCCGGCAGCAACCACATCCAGATGGGCCAGAATGTGCAGCCCATCGTCCCGGTCATTCAAATCAGCCGTCCCCACATAGCCTTCATGGTTTTCCGTCCGGAATCCCCAGCACTTTGTCAGTTCCATTGCCCGCTCCAGGGCCAGAGCGGGCCCTTCGCCAAAGGGCTTACCGGGCTTTGCATCCGAGCGGGTGGATTCCGCCGCAATAAGGGGTGCCAGTGCCTCCACCAGCTCATTCTCCCGGCCCTGCATCCACTCCGAAATTCTTTCTTCCGTTGTCATTGACAATTCCTCCTTTTTCCTCATTATACTCCTGTTCCTTTCAAAAGGCAATCCGCAGAAACAGGCCGCGCCTCCAATTGGGCGCGGCCTGAACGATAAGAATCAATCGTTTGCCTGATGGACGACCACCTGGGTAAAAGGGATCTCAATGCCGCCGGCATCCAGCGCCAGCTTCAGCTCCCGGTTCAGCAGACGCTGGGCACGATAAAGCTGGGTTTCGTCCACCTTTGCCACAATCCGCAGATCCACAGAAGAGGCAGACAAAGCTTGGACACCACCATAGGTGGGGGTGTTGGTGAACACATCGGGGTACATCTCCGGCAGCCTGGCCAGCAAGTCAATAGGTGCTCTCCGTATGGCCGCGGGTAATGCAAGTAGAAGCCGAACCCGGATAGGTAACGGCATTGGCATGGTGGGTCGCCGGCAGCAGCTTGGATTTTTGAACCACCTCACCGCAGACCGTGCAGGAAAGCTCGGAAGTGTAACCCGGGGTCGTGCAGGTTGGGTAGGCACCCCATTTTTTCTTTAACGTATGGGGCAGCTTCTCCGTCTCCTCCTGGGGCACCAGAATTTCTCCGCATACGCTGCAGCGCTCTCCCTCTGTCAGCCCGGTGGCCTGGCAGGTTGCCTCTACCGCGGGGATAATCTCCGGCGTATGGTCCGTCATCGGGATAGACTCGGTGTATTCCTCTCCGCAGTCGCAGACATGCCGGAGCACGCCCGGTGCCGTGCAGCTGGCTTTCTGTTCCGTCTGGACAGTATAGCTGTGGACATGGACTGCCGGGGCAGCAGCAGGCTGTGTAGGGGGCGAAAGCGTCGGCTCCGGCTGCGTCGGCAGCTCTGCCGGAGCCGTGTACGTCGCCCGCGAAACCGGTTTTGGTGCCGGCGTCGACTGCGGCGCTGCCGCAGCGGCAGTCAGCACAACCGTTGCAACCGCCATTGCCGCAGCTGCCATATGGGGAACGGTTCGCCGCTTCTTTTTTTCTCTTTTGGCCCGCTCTATCATCCATATTATCACAGCAGTGTTCTCAAGCACATCTGTGCATATCGCTGTTTGTTTCCATCTATGAACGATCGAAGGGGGCTGCCTCGCTTTGGCATCCCCCTTCGATCGTTCATATTCTATATTTACACCTTTTCAGCAGTTCCGTAATAAGCGTTCAGGTACATCTGCTTGATTTCCCGCATCAGAGGATACCGGGGGTTCGCGCCGGTGCACTGGTCGTCGAAGGCCTGCTCTACCATGGCATCCAGCCGTTTCAGGAAGTCCTGCTCCTCAATGCCATAGTCCCGGATGGTCTTCTTGATGCCCACCCGCTCTTTCAGCTCATCAATGGCCCGGATCAGATTTTCCAGCTTCTCCTCGTTGGTATTGCCGTCCAGCTTCAGATAGTCCGCCACCTCGGCGTAGCGGGCCAGGGTGTGGGGATGGTCATACTGGGGGAAGGTGCCCATCTTTGTGGGAACCTCGGCAGCGTTGAAGCGCAGGACCTCATCGATCATCAGCGCATTGGCTATGCCATGGGGCAGATGGTGAAAGGCCCCCAGCTTGTGGGCCATGGAATGGCACACCCCCAAAAACGCATTGGCAAAGGCCATACCGGCCATGCAGGCCGCATGGGCCATATTTTCTCTGGCCCGGGGCTCCTTGGGGCCGTTGTCATAGGCCTTTGGCAGGTTTTCGAAAATCAGCTTCAGACTGCGCAGCGCCAGGCCGTCGGTATAGTCCGTTGCCATGACGGAAGCATAGGCCTCCAGCGCGTGGGTCACGGCATCGATGCCGGAGGCCGCCGTCAGGCCCCGTGGAGCGTTCATCATCATATCCGCATCCACAATAGACATCTTGGGCAGCAGCTCATAGTCCGCCAAAGGATACTTGACACCGGTCTTCTCGTCGGTAATGACGGCAAAGGGGGTCACCTCGGAGCCGGTACCGGCGGAGGTGGGGATGGCGACGAAATAGGCCTTGACGCCCATCTTCGGGAAGGTATACACACGCTTGCGGATATCGCAGAACCGCATGGCCATATCCTGGAAGTCCGCTTCCGGGTGCTCATACAGCACCCACATAATCTTACCGGCATCCATAGCAGAGCCGCCGCCGATGGCGAGAATCAAATCCGGCTGGAAGGCCGCCATCTGGGCAGCACCTTCCCGAGCGCAGGCCAGAGTGGGATCGGGAGCCACATTGTAGAAGGTGGTATGGCTGATGCCCATTTCGTCCAGCTTCTGCTCGATGGTCTTGGTGTACCCGTTGTTGTACAGGAAGGAGTCCGTAACGATGAAGGCCTTCTTGTGCTCCTTCAGCTCTGCCAAAGCCACCGGTAGGCAGCCCTTCTTGAAATAAACCTTTTCAGGTGCACGGAACCAAAGCATATTCTCCCTCCGAATGGCAACGGTTTTGATGTTCAGCAGATGCTTAATGCCCACATTTTCCGAAACGGAGTTGCCACCCCAGCTTCCGCAGCCCAGGGTCAAAGAGGGCGCCAGCTTGAAATTGTACAGGTCGCCAATGCCGCCCTGGGAAGAGGGGGTATTGACCAGAATCCGGCAGGCCTTCATGGTATGGGCAAAGGCATCCAGCTTTTCCTTGTGATTGACTTCATCTAAGTAGATGGAGGCGGTGTGGCCGAAGCCTCCGTCCCGCACCAGGGTGCCCGCCTTTTTCAGCGCATCACCAAAATCCGCCGCCCGGTACATTGCCAGCACCGGAGACAGCTTTTCGTGGGCAAAGGCCTCGCTGAGGTCCGTAGACTCCACTTCACCAATCAGGATTTTCGTGCTCACCGGCACCTCCACCCCGGCCATGGCGGCAATGCGGGCTGCAGGCTGGCCCACGATCTTGGCGTTCAGGGCACCGTTCACCAGGATGGTCTCCCGGACCTTCCGGGCTTCCTCTTCCGTCAGGATATGGCAGCCCCGGCGGATGAACTCTGCCTTGACTTCCTCGTATACCCCGTCCAGCACCACAACGCTTTGCTCGGAGGCACAGATCATACCGTTGTCAAAGGTTTTGGAGTGGATCACCGAGGAAACCGCCAGCAGGATATCCGCGGTGTCGTCAATGACGGCGGGGGTATTGCCGGGGCCCACGCCCAGGGCGGGCTTTCCGGAGGAATAAGCGGCCTTTACCATGCCGGGGCCGCCGGTAGCCAGGATCAGGTCGGATTCCCGCATCAACTGGTTCGTCATCTCCAGGCTGGGCTGGTCGATCCAGCCGATGATGTCCTCCGGCGCACCGGCCGCCACAGCAGCCTCCAGCACCACCCGGGCCGCGGCAATGGTGCAGCCCTTGGCTCTGGGATGGGGACTGATGATGATGCCGTTCCGGGTCTTCAGACAGATCAATGTCTTAAAAATAGCGGTGGAGGTGGGATTGGTTGTGGGAATCACCGCAGCAATCACACCGATGGGCTCCGCAATACGCTGCGTACCGTAAGCGGCGTCCTCCTCAATGACGCCGCAGGTCTTGGCGTCCTTATAGGCATTGTAAATATATTCCGAGGCAAAATGGTTCTTGATGACCTTGTCCTCCACCACACCCATACCGGTCTCCTCCACGGCCAATTTTGCCAGAGGAATCCGCATCTGGTTGGCGGCGGTGGCAGCAGCCAGGAAAATCCTGTCCACCTGCTCCTGGGTGTACTCGGCAAACTTCTTCTGGGCTACCCGGCACCGGGAAATGGCATCTGTCAATTCCTGTTCGTTGGTTACGGGAGCATACTGTTTTTCCATAGCAAGCCATCCTTTACGAATTATCAATATCAAGCTACCGATATTTTGTTACCGATATTTGTTTATCGATAATATAATATACATTGCAGGAAATGTCAAGCCCCTTTTTACAGTCCTTTCATTTTGCCGAAGGTTTTTCTACCCTATATAGCAGCCTCCATTCCTTATTCCGAAGAACATCCTGTACCTTACATTGCCGCGTTACAGCTATGAAGCCCATTGCTTTATGAATTTTCTTCGCAAATTAACGAATAATTCATCTTGTTATTTAAACAACTATAAATGAGCAAATTTGTGATACTGCACAATTTCGTCTCCATATTGAAGAGTAACTCCCTACATTTGTCTTCATTGCATGGACAAAGGACATCTTGATTTGTGCAAACTGAAAAATTTGCTCATTTATAGCATGATAGACGATTCACATTGCGTACGCCAATATAAAAAGCTGGCGGAAGGATTTTATCAGTCAATCCATCTCCCGATAGTGTGCTGCGATTTCTTCCGTAATCGGAACGAGTTGGCAATCTTCAATCGAGTACACCTGATCGCATAGTTGTTCAATGTCCTTGAAATGGTGTGAAGTCAGAAAAATGGTTTTGCCTTCCGCTTTCAGCATACGGATGATGGTTTTTACATCCTCATAGGTTTTGTAGTCCAGTGCGTTAAAAGGTTCATCCAAAATCAGAATATCCTGCCCCTCCATAATCGCCTGTGCAATCCCCAGCTTCTGCTTCATGCCAAGAGAATAATTGTCTACTTTCGTTTTATTATCAGGGTCAAGCTCCACTTTGCTCATGGCCTGTCGGATTTCTTTTTCTCCAATTTTCCCTTGAATGTCCGCAAGGAATTTCAGATTTTGAAAGCCATTGTAAATACCGATAAAACCGGGGGAATTGATAAATACACCCAAACTTTCGGGAAAGTCGCAGCCATTTTTACCGAGCTGTTTGCCGCGCACATAAACACTGCCCCGATCAGGCTTCTCGAAACCGCATAAAATCTTGAACAGCACTGACTTTCCGCTGCCGTTCGCGCCAACCAAACCAACAGTTGTTCCCTGTTCTATGGACAGGGAAGCATCTTGAAGAATTGGCTTGCCGCCATAACTTTTTGATACATTTTTTACTTCAATATAGGAACGCATATTCTGTCCTCCTAATTCAATATTTTCTTGTAGCCCCACATAAGGATTCCTGCAATCATCAGCGTTGAAATGACAGTCTCTATCCCAAGGGCGGATACAGCAGAAATTCCAATTCCCGGCTCCACAACGGAAATCCTTGTCAGGCTGGACAGGCCAAAGGGCAAATATGTCATCCAGCGCCCCGGAAAGATACATAGCAGATTTCCCGCTACTAACACAAGGAAACCGATTGTAACCTGCCTTGTTGCGATGTAAACACTGAACATAATCAGATATTGCACCAGGATATCAAGGTACTTCATCAAAACCGCATAGAATAGAAGCCGAAACGAAGGGATTATTGAGCCCGTACGGAATAGGAATCCCCCCACAAGACCAGCCATCAGCCAAAAGAACGCATATATTATGAGAAATTTTGTACTGGCCGATAGGATTCCCTTCACGAAATGCCTGCGGCTTTTTGCACGCACAGAAATAAAAATAGATTGTCCGTTAACCGTATGTTCCACAAAAGCCGCCAGCAGGTATAGCGGTACACCGCTGGTAATCAGCATTTCCAGAAACGGGAACACCTGAAAATATCCTGTTCCGTGTCCCGCAAACAGCGAATATATCCATTCTGCGTCGGATTCTGCATATCCCAGCCCTTTATAAAGCGTAATTCCAACCACAACAGTCAGAAGGATCAGAATATTACGCTTCGTCATCAGCTCATAGAAATAGTACGCGGCAATCCCGTGACATTTCAGGCGAAGCTGCGGCAAATGTCCCCGCCATGCGAACCGTACAGAAAGCAGAATTGTCAGCATGAATAGCAGCAGCGTGAATCCTGTAATCCATGGACGAGCCGGCGCTCCAAAATTGTGGTGAAAAATCAGCAAATGATTAAAACCTGTTAGTGGAAGGTTTTGAATTGCGGGAAGCTTTATCCACACAGCCGAAACGATATAAAGAGCCATAATGATTCGGACAGTCCATTTTCTCCCGGCAAAGTGTCCAATCCACATACAGATTCCAAAGATCAACCAGCACCCCATAAACTGATAGAGCGTAAATCCCATAAACGCCTGTAAAGGATTCGAGAAAACCTGCTGCAATATGGGAAACAACTCTGTTTCTGTCGCTCCTCCGACAATATTCCAGTCGTTGCCGAAAGGCAATCCTATACCAGACAGAAGAATTGCCCCAGTTTGAACAGCCATCAGAATGACTGCAATCAAACCAACCCCAACCCATTTTTTCAGAAAATAAGAATGGTAACTTTGAAACCGTAGGATGATTAGCTCTCCGTCGTCATCAAGAAAGGAAAAGCAGCTTAGCAGTACAATCGGCAGCACAAAATAGGTCAGATAGTAATGGTCTGTTACAGCCGATAAGATGTGCCGCTCGTATGCAATCCCTCCGTTTAACCTCCCGCTGATGGAAAAAAGCATACATCCGGCAAATAGGGCAAGCGACTTTCCGTATCCCCACAAACGGAGATTTTTCCGGATAAGCGCAATCATAATGGACTCCTAAATGGTTACGACAGCATTTTTCTTAGAAAGAAGAAACGCTGTCAGGCCAATCACAATGCTTAAAACGATTGGGCCAAAGAAGAAAGAGAAGATTGACACGACCCGTGGATCAACTGTTGCGGGATCAAAAGCTACGACCAGCCGCAGTCTCTCCAAGCGGAGAATCGCCAAGACAAAATTTTCTAAAACGGAATACACAAACGGCCCGGTAAGGATCACAAAAATGTTCTTGCAGTATAAAGCGAGGACAAAACCGAAGGTCATTACAAAAAGGCTGACGATGCCTCTCCAGAGGGATAGGGCAACTGCATATAACAGCGGGGTCTTTATAAATGCGTTTTCAAATACATGGCGAAACGGATTTTTAACGAAAGGAACCACTGGCGGTTTCACATAGAGGGCAAACACCGCCGATAGTATATAAGGGATTACAATCATACAAAGGGTTCCCAGCGCATACGCAATCCATTTGGCAGTCAGATACTTCTTCATTTTCACTCGTGGCATGACATAGAGCAGGAAGTTGTTTTTGCGTTCGTAATACAAATTCCAGCATAGCGGCACCACAACAAACAGCGGATAAAGCAGAGAAAACAGTTCTGTTCCAACTTCCCATGCCTCTAAATCGTAGTGTAGTGTATAGTTTTGATAAATTGTGCAGGACAACACACTCATGGCGATTGCCAGAAGAACCGTTGTCAATAGCACCGGCAGAAAAACTTTTTTCCACTCATTTTTCACAAGGTCTATCATATTTCATTCATCCCTTTCTTTGGTTTTTCCAGTATATCAAACGCTTTCAAGCGATTCAATAGGCCGGAAACAAAAGAGGGTTTTAAGGGAACAAAACAAATTTCGTTCCCTTAAAACCCTCGTTCATACCCTTTTTATGGCATGTGTACGCCAAAGACAACATAATTTTCATTCAAAATGGATTCGTTGCGGGTCAGGATTTTTCCATGATACCGTTCCGTCATGCGCAGGATGTTATACAGGCCAAAGCCGTGGCCGTCCCGATTTGCCTTTGTTGTTACGCCTTTTCCAAACAAGGCCATAAATTCAGTATTGGACAGCGGCGGAGCCGGATTGGAAACTGTCAACTCCAGAAAATCCCCCTGTTTTTTGCTGGATAAAAAAATAGTACTTCCTTTCGGCGAAGCCTCGATTGCATTATCCAATAAAATCCCAATGGCCTCGATCCATTCTGTTTCAGGGGTGACCGTTTTCTTGAAAAGACCGTGTAACGATAATTCTATGTGACGGTTTGCTGCTTCTGCCTGCTTTATTTTTCCAAACAGCATCCCGGCAACCATTTTGCTGTCGCATGAGAGCAGTTCCCTGTCATTCAAACCGATTCCAATACTTCCTGTGAGAGCCGCCACTTCCTTCCGGGCTTCTTCCAGAGTATCCGCAGAGGCAACGGCAGCTTCAATCGCCATCATCCGGTTATTAAATTCATGCTGCCTTGCCCTGACCTGTGAGATCAGCTCTTCCACAATCGGCACATACTGCTCAATCATGTGGATGCGCTTTTGCTCCTGCGTTCGGCGCTGATGTAGGAACAGCAATATACTGTCCAGCAGCAGGACCGCAAGGATCAGTATCATAATTCCCCATAGGTTGGCAAGAAGCCGATCCACATCAAAAGAGAGGATCGAAAGCACTGCCATGAGAAACACAGCGATATCGGTAGATACGATTAAAATTGTAAAATCGCTTCTTTGGACGAGCTGATGGATGAAACCGAAAAGCGGCGTGAACGCCAGTACGACGATAAGGCACAATGCCGCTATACGGCTGCCCAACAGGAGGAAACTATCCGTAGCCCCGCAGACAGCAAAAAGAACCGCGCACAGACATTTGACGAACAGGAAAATGGAGGAAGCCGCCATTGTGCCGCAGAAAACTGTACCGCTGGAATTGGAATCGAAGAAAATACTGTTCAACAACAACACTGCAAAAATCAAAAACAGCAATCCAACAAGATTGTCTGCCGGTAGTATTTCAAAACCTTCCCTGCGGAAGGATGCCGTCATATTGGCGTCAATCGAGAAATCCAGTCTCGGCGCAGCACAAAGCACAAGAAGAATAGGGAAAATGAAAAAATCCTTTGCCTTTCTTTCTGTCCTTTGCCGGAAAACGACTTCGCAGCAGAGTGCCAGTATTCCCACATCCAATCCTAGCTGTATCAGATTTATTAGAAAGTCCATGCTTACCCCCATAATTCGGCCTGATATTTATTTCCGATGGGGATTGTATCCGCAAATCCTTTCAGAAAAATCTTCCGCCCGGATTTGTCAATTTTCTCGATATGGGATTTGTTCACAACATAACTCTTATGGCACTGAACAAATGCCGGATCATCAAACAGCGCCAACAAACCAGACAAAGTGTACCCGGAAATCGTATCTTCTTTGACGCCGGACAGACGGCTGCTGGTATGGATCACAAGTTTTTTCCCAAAGGCTTCGATATAGGCAATATCCTGTGTAACATATTCTAAGATAAATTGCTTTTGCGCAATCTGGATGGTTTTTGCTTGTTGGTTCATCTGTTTAGACAATCCCAGCGCGTCACGAAATGCCGTTACAAATTCCTCTTCGCCAAATGGCTTTACAAGAAAACTGTAACACTTCACATCTCGATAAGCGGAAAGTTCTTCTCCCGCCAATGCCGTTTCAAAAATAATCGGCGTATATTTATATTCCGGCAATTCGCGGAGCTGCTTTGCCAAACTGGTTCCTTTATAGTCCCCTAACTGAATATCCAGGATAAAAAGGGAAACATCGTTTGCTTTTGCGTATTGCAGGGCTTCTCCCGCCTCGGAAACAGAATGTATCTCCAGATCGGCAGATATATTGCCAATATAACGCACAATTTTCTTTGCTGCACTTGTATTATCTTCTACTAACAGCACCTTACCCATGTTGCAATTTCTCACCGCCTCAGGACAGGACATATATTCCATCTCCATACATCCTTTCTCCAAACTCCATCAGCGCTATTATATACGGGAAGACGTACAATATCAAGGTGAAACGTGTGTATTGTTTTAGGCAATTCTTTTCCCGCAAACCAAAAATAACCCTTGAGGAAAAGAACGGTATCTGTTATAATTATCATGTAATGATATGTCCTTTGCTCTAACAAATGGTGCGGAATTGGTGCGGCAGCCGCTGGACCATTTTGAAACAATCTAGAGAAATCAAAGGAATTTAAAGGAGAATGAGACAATATGAAATTAGGTATCGTGGGAATCCGGCCTGATTCCATATTACAATATCTCTCAATAAATTCCAATATTTCCCCATTTCTTACATTTAAGAAACATTTTGCTATATTATAACCTTCTATATCTCTATGCCATTTCATACCAAAATGGTGTAAAAATGGTGTAGAACAAAACTTGGATTGCCAGTGCGGAAGGCACACCACTACACAAATAAATTATTCAAAAGGGCTTTGCTGAATGAACTTTACAGCAAGGCCCTTTTCTGTTTTATCTGGGAATTTGTGTTATTACCTTTCTATGCTAAGTAATGCTCACCTTGAACTGTACAGTAAATTTCAAATCAGACTCTTATGCAAAAATGCGTCAGACCGTTTTCTCGAAAGGTCTGACGCATTTGCTTTATCTGCCAATGCGACATGTACTTAATCCTTACTCGTCGCCCCCAACATTATATCCGCCGGGTTATTTGCCCATGATAAAAATACTAGCACCATGCACTTACTTTTTGCAATTGAGCCCTTTATGCTGTGCGCCAATAGCGCCAGTACTGTTGCAAATAAAATTTTTATAAAAATTTTTGAAATTTGGTTGAGTTTTGGGCCTTTTCACTGCCTACCAATTGAGGGGGTTTTTCAGAGACACTTCCGCGAAGCCCTCCACTGTACCTTGAAAACTTCATAATCATTCATCTGATACATTCTTCTGGGCCAGAGCCCGGAGGTTCGTGCGCTGTGACCACCTGCCCAAATGGGTAGAAGCGAGGAAGCCCGCAAGGGTTGAAGCAAAGGTGCTGAGCGAGGAACACGACCTCCACTGCCGGATTGCCACCGGCAAGGCGACGACGGTTCAGACAGGACAATGATACTTCTCTACGGAGCTGGCGGAGGACCCGGCGGGGGTGAAAAGCCCATGGACTCGATTCGCAGTCGAGCGTCAGATGATTTCCCTTTGCGCATTTTGGGGGCGAGGCCGAATGAAATGCGCCGACCAAAGTGCAGAAGCTTTTCTGTGTTTTGGTGGAACAAATAAAAATTACTAGGAGGAACATTATGAACCACTGCAAAACCATTGCACTTGTCAACCAGAAAGGAGGTGTTGGGAAAACGACTTCTACGTTGAGTATTGGCGTGGGCCTTGCCAGAGCCGGAAACCGGGTGCTGCTGGTGGACGATGACCCGCAGAACAGCCTGACCATCAGCCTGGGCATTCGGAATCCGGACGATGATTTGGAGAGCACCCTGGCCACAGCCATGTACGCCGAAATTCAGGATACTGCTATTCCCTGGGAGAACATCATTATCCACAGCGAAGAAGGCGTTGACCTGCTTCCTGCTAATGTCGAGCTATCCGGCGTAGAAATGAGCCTGTTCAATGCCATGTCCCGTGAGCAGGTACTGAAATCCGTTTTGGGCCAGGTCAAGGAAAATTACGACTACATTCTCATTGACTGTATGCCCTCGTTGGGGCTTATGTCGGTCAACGCCCTGGTGGCTGCCGACAGCGTTATCATCCCTTCCTCTCCGGATTTTCTGTCCACAAAGGGTCTGAATCTGCTGATCCGTACCATCAGCAGGGTACGGCGGCAAATCAACCCCAGGCTGAAAATCGACGGCATTCTCGTGACCATGGTGGACAGCCGTACCAACAACGCCAAGAATATCATTACCGCCCTGCGCTCCACGCTGGGCAGCAGCATCCGGGTGTTCGATACGGAAATTCCTCGTTCCGTCCGGGCCTCCGAGGCTTCCGGCGAGGGGCAAAGCATCTACAAATTCGACCCCAAAGGCCGGGTAGCCCAGGCCTACACAGAGCTTACAAAGGAGGTGATGGAGCTTGGCAAAGAAGCAGATCGATCTCGGCCTGACGGCGCTAGATGAGCTGTTCATGGACGATAAGGAGCGAGCCGAAATTCAGCTCCCCAAAATCCATGAAATTCCGCTTTCGGAAATTGATGAGTTTCCGGGGCATCCCTTCCACGTCCGGCTGGATGAGGATATGGATCAGCTGGTGGAGAGCATCAAAAGCCGGGGCATCATCACCCCGGTGACCTTGCGGCAAAAGCCGGACGGACGGTATGAAATTGTGTCCGGCCACCGCAGAACAAAGGCTTGCGAGCTGGCGGGCTTGACCACCGTGAAAGCGGAAATCAAGGAGCTTTCCAGGGACGAGGCTATTATTCTCATGGTGGAATCGAATCTCCAGCGCACCACCATTTTGCCCAGCGAGAAAGCCTTCTCCTACAAGATGCGGCTGGAAGCGATGAACAGGCAGGGGCAACGGAACGATTTAACTTCCCGACCAGTGGTCGAGAAGTTAGAAAGTGCAGATTCACTGGGTAATGCCCAAGGTGACAGCGGACGCCAAGTACAGCGATACATCCGCCTTACCCACCTCATTCCGCCCCTGCTGGAAATGGTAGACTCCGGGCGCATTGCTTTCCGTCCCGCTGTGGAGCTCTCCTATCTGACGGAGGCAGAGCAAGCCAGTCTTCTGGAATCCATTGGCTATGAGGACGCCACCCCGTCCCTTGCCCAGGCCGTCAAGATGAAGAGCTTTTCCCAGGCGGGCAAGCTCAACCCGGACGTGATCCTCTCCATTCTCTGTGAGCAGAAGCCCAACCAGAAAGAGAAAATCAGCTTCCAGTCGGAACGGCTGAAGCCTTTCATCCCCAAAAACTTCACCGCCAAGCAGACGGAGGACTATGTGATCAAAGCTCTGGAGTACTACCACCGGTATCAGCTCCGGCAGAAGGAGCGTGACAGATAATGCGCCCAGCTTGTCGTTCTCCTCCCCCTCACACTCCCCCTTATATTGTATTACCAGCTGTACCAGCTGAAAGAAACGTAGACACCTGCCAAAATCGGCGGGTGATTTTTTATGGAAAGGAAAATGCCATGCGAAAAATTATGAAACGAGGGTTCTGTCTGTTTCTGGTGGCCGTGCTGCTGGCGGGGCTGGTGCCCTGTGCCTTTGCGGATGAAGCAATGCCCACCGGGGAAGTGGAAGCATCCGAGGCCGCAACGGAGGCAGTGGAAGAAACGACAGTTCCACCGGAAACGGCAGTTCCCTCAGAATCCACCGAGCCGCCGTCAGAAACTACTGAACCGCCAAAGGCAACGGAGACCACGGGATTGGAAACGGAAGTTACAGAACCGGAAGCTGACCCGGTAGAAGATGACCCGGAAGATGCCGTTGAGGATGACCGGCTTGCTGCCTGCGCCTCCACGGTCACCAACGTGCTTCTGTTTGACAAGGCAAGCCCCAATTACACCACGGTCCTGAGAAGTCAGGTGTCTGTGACCTACAATCCCAATGGAAGCGATGCCGCAAAAACAGCCTACATCAAAAATCTGGGCTGGCACTTTGCACGGTACAACAATGTTCCCTATGAGGACGATCCGCTGTACTGCATCGAACCCTGCAAGAATTACGCAGCCAGCACTTCGGGCAACTACATGGACGAGGATCTGGGGGTATCCGGCAACGGCAGCACCCGTGGCAGTAATGTCTGGTATGCCATGCCCTATTCCTACCGCCAGGCCATCGCCCTGACGCTGCTGTACTCCCGGCAGCTGTGGGACAGCAATTACAGTGTCAAAGCCACGGCCATGGCCAACAACCCCAATGTGTCCACCCGGATCGCTACTCAGTTCCTGATCTACGAGATCGTGACAGGATTGCGGGATGCGGATACCTTCAACCGCCGTGGCTCCAACGGTTATACCAGCGGGGATGTATTCTACAATGCGGGTGTCGCCAGCGTTTCCGGCTTTGCGGAGAAGTACAACAGCATTGTTTCCAGTGTCCAGAACGCCATGAAAATCCCCAGCTTCACCAGCCGTTCCTCCGGCTCCGCACCCACCATCACCATGAGCGGGAACCAGGTAAGCGTTACGGATTCCAACGGTGTACTGGGAAACTTCTCCTTCACCAATGGGAACGGTGCTTCGTTTTCCAAGTCCGGGAATACCTTGACCATCACCAAAACAGGCTCTATTTCTCCCACAGCTCTATTCAGCGCTACCCGGAGTCTGCCCTCTGCGGAAAACTCCACCGTATCCATTTACTACAGTGCCAGCAGCACTTACCAGACCTGTGTCAAGCTGTATTCTCCCCAGGTGGATACACTGCGGGCTTATTTTAAGATCAACGCCCTGGACCCCGGTGCCATTGCCCTGGTAAAAACCACGGAGGACAGTCAGAATTTATCTGGTTGGCGTTTCGGTGTGTATTCCAATGCCGCCTGCACCACCCTGGTATCCGGCCCGCACACCACGGACACAAGCGGCAGAATCAGCATCACCCGGCTGAACGCCGGAACCTACTACGTTAAGGAGTTGGGGCACACCAACAGTGCCATTTCCTCCCGCTACACCTGTTCCGGAGAGAATCCAAAGATGGTCAGCATCTCCAACGGCACTACCACCAGCGTCAGCTTCTATAACAAGCTGACCGTCGGTGCCTTGGAAATCCGAAAGTCTACCAACACCGGCAATCACCTGGACGGTTGGAAGTTCATCGTCAAAAAGGATGGTGTGGAAGTTCCTGGCTCTCCCTTTACCACGGACGAAACCGGAATCATCCGCATTTCCAATCTTGCCCCCGGAAAATATCTCGTTATGGAATCTCCCACCGAGGACCCCTATTGGTCTGGAGAGCTGGGCTACCACACCGTTACCGTGGAGTACGGAAAAACCGCCGTTGACCAGTGGCTGAACAAGGAGCAGGGCCTGGGTTACTTTACGAAATCCACCAACACGGGCGACGAGATTTCCGGCTGGCATATTACTGTCTATGCGGATGAAGCCTGTACCCAGGAACTCCGTACCCTCATTACCGGCCAGGACGGCACCGTAGGTATCTATCTGGAACCCGGCACCTACTGGGTCAAGGAAACTGGCAGTGAGGAGTTCCGGGACGACTACTGGAAAATGGACGACTCCGTGAAAAAGCTAGTGATCCGCTCCCATGAGAAAACCACCCTGGAGTTTATCAACAACTACAGCGGCAGAATTTCCATCCAGAAAACCGTAAAGCCGGAAGGTACGTTGGAGGGCTGGAAGTTCAAAATCACGGATACGGGCGGGAAAGAAGTTTCCGGTTCTCCCTTTACCACGGATAAAAACGGGAAAATTCTCACCGGCAATCTCACCCCCGGAGACTACACCGTGGAGGAAGTGCTGCCCGCTGACAGCCTCTATTCCGGAGAAGCCCCGAAAACCGTCACTGTTGTTGCAGGCAAAACGGCAGAGGTATCTTTCCTCAACAAACTGCGCACCGGGAAAATCACCATCCGAAAGGTGGACACCAAGGACGAACCTTTGGCGGGAGCCACCTTCCTGCTGGAAGGCAGCGAGGACGGGAGTCTCTGGTATCCGGTCATTCCAGGCTCTAACGGTGTCTGTACTCTGGGTGAGCCTTCGGAAGAAAACCTTGCAGCCGCCAGTAAGACTTCCGGTGAGGATGGTCTGCTGACCTGGGAAAACCTGCCCATCACCTTGCAATATCGGATCACGGAAACGAAAGCCCCGGAGGGCTACACGCTGCTGAAAGACTATGCCTTTGTAGGAACTCTACCCGCAGACAATACCAAAATGGAATTGCGGGTGGTCAACGGAGAAGCCTTCGCTCTGCCTAAGACCGGTTCCACTGACCTAACGGTGCTGCCGTTTGCAGTCATATCCTGTTTCTCATTTTGCGCAGGAGCAATCCTGTATCTGCGCAAGCGGGAAATCTAAGCTCAATCAACCGGGGAAACGCCCCGGATTTTTTAACCTCAAATTCAAAATCTTAATTCAGAAAGGACTTTACTATGAAAACCATGAAGAAAATTGTTTGCGCCCTTATGACCCTTGTCCTGCTGCTGTCCAGCGTTCCCGCTGTCTTTGCAGATGAAGCCAAAACCATCGACCAGGATGCCGCTTGCAGCCTGACCATCTGGAAGTTCGACTACACCAACGCCAAGAAGGACGGCGTGTGGGATGAAGATGCCTTTCCCTCCACCGGCTGGCAGGAAAGCTATGTGGAAAATGCCCTGGTAAACACCAATCGGAAAGGCGACACCGACGGCCAGAACGGCAACGCTCTGGGAAACGGCCAGACCAGCAAGGGATATGCCATTGCCGGTGTGGAATTCACCTATCTGAAAGCCGCGGACATTGTGACCTTTGAGAATCAGGGTACGACCCAGGTCCTCTACGGCTTCCACAAGACGGATGCCGCCGATCTGCTGAAAGCCATCGGTCTGGAAAGCGGTGCCAACCGCTGCGCCGAGGCGGACAGCCTGGATGCTGACCGCTACTTCTACACCTCTGATACGCTGAACAAGGCCCTGGCCCAGAGTCTGGAAGCCAATTCCACCACGGTGAAGAACGCTCTGGAAACCTTTATCCGTAACGGCGGCACGGCTATGGTTCCCACCAATGAAGTTGGCAAAACCTCTGCCAAGGATCTGCCCGTAGGTCTGTATCTGCTGGTGGAAACCAAGGTCCCCGAAATGGTCACTTCCACGACCAACCCGTTCTTCGTCTCCCTGCCCATGACCACTGTCACCGGCAATGACAACTCCGCTTCCCAGGATGGCGGCACTGCCTGGAATTATGATGTAGTCGTGTACCCCAAACAGGAAACCGGCATTCCCACCCTAGAGAAAACCGTCCGGGAGGCCAAGGCCGATACCGGAAAGCACGAGGGCTCTGTCTCCATCACCGACGGCTTTGCCCACACCGCCACCGGTTCCGCCGGGGACACCATGGAATACCAGATCCTTTCCACTCTGCCCACCATCACCTCCCAGGCAACGGCTCTGTCCACTTACAATTTCTACGATACCCTCTGCGAAGGTCTGACCTACAACAAGGAAGCCGGTATGACCGTGGAATTCTTCACGGATGCCGCCTGCACCGACAAGGCCGCCTTCTGGAACAAGGATTCCGGGAAGTTCACCGTCACCTACAGTGAGGATGGCCGCCATATGACCGTGGACATTACCAAGGCCGGTCTGGATGAAATCAATGGGGCCACCGCTAATAAGAACGGCAAGCTCTACACCGGCTACTCCAATTACACCGCCCGTGTGACCTACAGTGCCGTCATCAACGCCGACAAGTCTTTTGTCTACGGCGAAAAGGGCAATGAGAATACCGTCATTCTGACCTGGAAGCGTACCTCCGGGGACTACTACGACACCCTCATTGATGACTGCCATGTGTTCTCCTTTGGCCTGGATCTGACCAAGCTGTTCTCCGATGTGGATGCGGAAACCGCCGCGGAAACCAAGCTCTATGACAGCGTGAAGTTCAAAATTCAGAACAAGACCGACGGCACCTGGATCATTGCCAAGCGCAATGACGAGGAAGGGGTCTACTATGTCACCGGCCATACCAACAAGGAAGCAGAAGCCACCATCTTTACCCCCGTCACCATGGGCAAGTCCTACGGACACATCATGGTCAAGGGCTTGGAGGAGGATACCTATACCGTCACCGAAACCCAGACGGCTAACGGATATACTCTGCTGAAAAACGCAATCACTGTCACCATTAGCATCAAGGAAAACACTTCCAATACCTGCAATGTCTACGCCAAGGATGTGCTGGGCGTTCTCCAGAATGACCCTCACTACGCTTTTGACGGTGGAGAGAATCTGAAGCTGGCCAATATCCCCCAGCGGGCACTGTCCCACAACTACCCCACCGCTTCCGCAACTGTGGACAAGAATGATGTCACCATGTTGGAGGACAACGGCTCTGCCAATGCCGAGGTTCCCCTGACCGTAAAGAACACCAAGGGCTTTGACCTGCCCAAGACCGGCGATCACGGCACCTGGATGTACAGCCTGGTAGGCATTCTCCTGATGTCCACCGCAGCCGGTGTCATTGTTCTGACTGTCAAAAAGAAGAATGGCCGGTAAGTATCTGGCACCCCGGAAAAACACTCCGGGGTGCCGTCCGAAAGGAGGAAATCCTATCCGAGAGAAGCAAAGAACGATCATTACCATCTCCCTGGCGGTGCTGTTTTTCCTGCTGGCACTGGGGCTGACCGTCTATCCCATCTTCAGCAGCCGCTACAATGAGGTCCACCAGTCCCAGATCCATACGGAGTATCAGGATGCTGTCCAGGCGTTGCCAGACACCGCCGTCCCGGAGGCCAGGGCGAAAGCCCAGGCGTACAATGAGGAATTGTGGAGCAGCATTGTCCAGTATGGCAGCTATTCCAAGGATTCCGTAACTTCTGCTGTAGAGGAATACGCCCAGCTCTTGGACCTTACCGGCACCGGAACCATGGGCTATGTCCATATTCCAAAGCTGGCCGTCACCCTGCCCATCTACCACGGTACGGAGGAGGAAACCTTGGAGCGTGGTGTGGGCCACCTCATAGGAAGCTCCCTGCCCATTGGCGGCAGCAGTACCCACGCCATTCTCACCGGCCACTCCGGACTTGCTAGTCAGAAGATGTTTTCCGACCTGGACAAGCTGGAAATTGGGGACACTTTCTATCTGGAGGTGCTGAATGAAGTCCTGGCCTATGAGGTTGACCAGATCAACACCGTTCTGCCCCATGACACCACCTATCTGGGGCTGGAGGAAGGCAAGGATTTGTGTACCCTTGTGACCTGCACCCCCTTTGGGGTCAATACCCACAGGCTTTTGGTTCGTGGCCACCGGATTCCCTACACCCCGGAGAACACGGAAAATCCCACCATAGAACTGGCTGAAACAAGCGAAACGGTAGATTCCACCTGGGAACAGGAGTACGAGAAGGGCGTGTATCTTGCCATTGGTATTGTGGCTCTGATTTGCCTGATTCTGTTCATTGTCTGGCTCACGCAGAAAGGAGAAAACAATGCGGCGTAAAGGCATTCTCATGACCCTGCTGTTCCTGTGGGTGTACCTGGTGGGCATGGGGATCCTTCTGTATCCGGCGATCAACAACTACTACACAGGCAAGCGAATGGAAAGCTCTGTGGAATCCTTCTATGGCACCAGTCCCACGGAAAGCACATTGGATAATCCGCTTACCACAGAACCGATTGAGGAAACAGAGCCGCCCACGCCCTACCCGGAGCTGCTGGAAATGCTGGAAGCCTACAACCGAGAGCTGTATGAAGATGACCAGTCGAAGCTCAGCAGTCTGGCAGCCACCGAACAGCCGGGCGTGCTGTTCAGCGTCAGCGGCCAAGCCGAGGATGTGTTTGGGGTGCTGTCCATTCCAAAGCTGGAAATGGAAATGCCCCTGTATCTGGGAGCCACCGACAAGCACATGGCAGACGGGGCCGCCCAACTGGGGCAGACCAGTATCCCCATTGGTGGCAAGAATACCAACGCCGTCATTGCCGGTCACCGGGGCTACAATGGTGCGCCCTATTTCCGCTATGTGCCGGAATTGCAGGTTGGGGATTCGGTGGACATTACGAACCTTTGGGGAACCCTCCACTACAGCGTGGTAGAAACCAAAATCATCCAGCCCAATGATATTGATGCCATCAAAATTCAGCCTGGGCGGGATTTGATAACCCTGCTGACCTGCCATCCTTACGCCAGCGGCGGCAGGCAGCGGTTCTTAGTGATTTGCGAAAGAATGGAGGAAGAAAATGGAAGATGAAAAAAGAAAGGCCGGCAGCTATGAGATCATCCAGGCATTCCGCATTGGGGACCGGGAAATCGTCCTTGGCGAGGACCTGAAGGCCAAACCGGAGGAACGCTACATGTGCGCCTACTGCCAGCAGAACGAAATTGCGGCACTCTACAATGAGGTCATGGTCAGTGACGATTACTGCGAAATCGTCAAGCTTTTTGCGGATCGGCTGTCGGAACAGGCGGAGAAAACCCGTGCGGAGGTATTGAAGCCCAAATTTCAGGGCATTGATGTGACACCCCTGACCAACAAGGACTGTACCCCCGTTACCTATGACGATGACCTGAATGAAAAAGTCGTTGTGATCCGTCCCGGTGTGCTGCGGAAGGAGTATCAGTTGGCAACCCGCCAGCTGAAACTCTGCATCGGCGGTTTTGGAGCCAGTCCCCACAGCCGAGGTTCTGCCTGTTTCTGCGTGGATCTGTATTCCGGTGACAGCTCCCGGTTTGAACGGCGGGACATTCTCGGGACACTGGAGCCTGAACAGCTCCCTCAGTGGGCAAAGCTGGGACTGGAACAGTATCAGCGGGAACATTCTGAAAAGCGAAAGGAGCGTGAACGTTAATGGAACTGCGAGAATTGACCCAGCCCGAACAGAAATACACCTACCGTCAGAGTCACCAGCTGGATGCCCAGACGGGATGTATCGGGTATCTGCGTGGGGACTTCGGCTCCACCGGAAAAGAGTTCTATTCCAGCTGGTTCGACAACATGGCCTATCTGAAAACGCCGGAATTTCAGGCTGAATTGGATACGGTGGTGAACGCCCTGCGGGAGAGTCCTCAGTACGGCGGTATTCTGGCAGACCGGAGAAGCCTGTCCAGTGCTTGTCATCAGTCCACCACGCCGAAGTTTGGGCGGGATGAATCTGGCTTTCGGGTGAATACCCAGGACTATGCCTATCTGCTGCGCTTAAACCCCAACCGAGGCGAATACAATTTCTACATCTACTGCTACCGGCGGGACTATCTGGACCGGCATATGCGGAACGCCGAGTACGGCATTCGGTTTATTACCCCCAACTACAAGGAGAAGTTCCGCATTGCGGACGGTGACAGCATCCGCATGACCTTCCCCTCTGGAGAAACGCAGGATAAGCCCTGCCGGTTTGTAGATGAAACCCATCTGGAGGTTGGAAACAATCTCTACCACATCTGCGAGTTTGCGGAGTTGGCGCAGCGCAACGGTGTCCGGCTCATCCCCCTGCGTCAGTCGCTCCCGGAGAAGTGTGTCAGTACTCTGGAAAGCACCGGTGAGATTATCTCCATTACCAGGGGCGAAAACGGTTATACCCCCACAGGGCAGTACCCGCAGGATGGTATTTCCCCAAAAGAGGCTGCCGCCGCTCTCAACGAAGCTGCCGGTATCACCAGAGCGCAGGGAGCCGCTATGGTAGCAGGCAGCATGTTCGGCTGGGACACGCCCGCCGCCGACCCCAAGAATTACGATGCCAAGGGTGTACCTATCAAAAATCACAGAGAGAGGGATGCAAGATGATGTATGAAGTTACCGTCCAGGCAATCAGCCAGGGGCATGTCACTGTAGAGGCGGATTCCCCTGAAAAGGCAGAAGACGCAGCTATGAAAGCCCTGTTCACCGGCGCAATACACTGGGAGTCCACAAGGATGGAGTTTTCCGGTATCGAAGCCCAGGACACATAAACCGGACATAATCTGCTGAAAAAGTAAGGATGTGAACCAATGGATAAGAAAACAGCGATCTGCCAGTATCTCAAAAAGTACCATACCGGTGGAGAAAGAGCCGTTTACAGCCGTGAGCTGCAGCGGCTCTTTTCCATTGATGGACGGGGCCTGCGCAGGAAGATCAACAGCCTGCGGCAGGATGGCTACCCCATTTGCAGCGATGAACGAGGCTACTACTATGCCGACAGTCAGGAGGAAATCAACGGCACGGTATGCCGGCTCAATCAGATGGTGACGAAAGTATCCAACGCCAGGACGGGGCTTTTGTACGCCTCCATTCAGGATGGCGGCGTGACGGTGGAAGTGTCCGTCACCATTCGATAAGGAGGAGCCATGCCCAGAAAAGATGAATTTCTTTCTCAGCTGCTCTCCTCCAAAACCCAGGAGATTGTAAGCAGCCCCGGAAAATACACAGCATTTCTTCAAACTGCGGCCCGAAATTACAAGTACGGTTTTCATGAGCAGGTGCTGATTCATGCGCAACGCCCGGATGCCACCGCCTGTGCGGAAATCGGCGTGTGGAACCGGCTGGGCCGCTGGGTAAACCGGGGTGCCACCGGTATTGCCCTGCTCCGGGACCCAAACCTTCCATATCGTATCCGCTATGTGTTCGATGTTTCAGATACCAACAGCCGGGAGAATCGGGAAATTTCCCTTTGGCAGATGAAGCCGGAGTACGAAAGCGAAGTCATGGATACCTTGCAAAGCCGGTTCCAGTACGATTTTGACGGACCGTTTGGGAATTGCATAGAGGCACTTTCCCAGCAGCTTGCGGAGGAAGCCGTCGGAGATTACCTTCCCGACCTGCTGAACAACAAGCAGGACAGCTTTCTGGAAGAACTGGACGACGGCAGTGTCGCCAGATGGTTTAAGGAATCCGTTGGTGAGAGTGTCCGCTATATGGTTCTCCATCGCTGCGGCTATGCGCCCGAGCTGGACAATGATGTTTTTGGGCGCATCCAGGATTTCAATACCGAGATCACCGCCTCCCTGTTGGGTTCGGCTGTCAGCGCCTCATCCGAATCCATCCTCCGAGAAATTGGTGTCGCCGTGAAATCTCTGGAACGGCAGCAGCTTCGCACATTTGATTCTTTCGGAGACACTGTGTACAATGAAGCCAGAAAAAATGAACTGGAAAGGAGCCAGAATAATGGAGTTGACTTACACAATGCAGGGGGACTACCGGCTGCCCAACCTGATTCCCCCGGAGCGTCCCAAGGTAGGCAAGTACGGAATGCTGCGGCACAGTTATCTCCGCAAGCACCGGGAGGGGCTGTACACCGGGATGCTGATGAAGGGCACCCTGAACGCCCATCTGGAGGAGGTGGACCGGGAGGCCAACCGGATGCTGGAACAGCTGACCCAGCAGATGGCCCAGGAGCAGGGCGTAACGGAGGAACTGAAAGCTCAGGATCAGATGCTGTGGGTGCAGCGGATGAACAACATCCGGCAGGCAGTAGAGGAGATCATCTACAATCAGCTGATCTACACGTAATTGAAGAATCGCCGCTGCCCAGCGTGGAGGAACAGATTACCTTCCTGGACGGCGGCTTTTCTGTATCGGAGGAAGCACAGCAGACCTTCTTCCCGCAATTGCAGCTTCCTCAGCAGATCATTGACGAAGCCCTGTGCATGGGCTTTAATGACCAGGACAGCCGGAAAATCATCTGTGCCTACTTTATGAAGGACAAGCCGGACAACGCCGCTTTCCTGCTAAGAAGCTATGGAACCAACGGTGCGGGGCTGATCATCCAGGGCCAGGAATACGCCGTCTGGTATGACCCGGAGGGCATTCGCATCTCCACCGGGCGCACGGTCCAGAAACTGCATACCACCCTCGTCACCTGGGAGCAGGCCGCAAAGCGCATCCGGGAACTGCTGGATATGGGGCGGTATATGCCCAAAGAGGAGCTTGAACAGGTCCCGGACTTTGAGCGGCGCAGACTTGCCCGATCCCTTGCGTTTGCGGTACGGGAGTGTTCCGCACAGGCGAAAGAGGCCGGGTATCTTCCCCTCACAAGGGAAACCTATTCCTCCAATAAGGGCTTTCCCGAAATCGAGGCCCAGATGCAGCGGCTTCTGGAATCCCCGGATACGCTGAAACAGCTTGTGGATGAATGGACGTTATTTGCGGCCGCCCATGCCAATGATCGCAGCCTTATGGTAAGCCGCCTGTATAACCCTGCCCAGCTGCTGCAAAAGCTGGAAGATTTGCAGCGAATACCCCTGACATTCACCGCCGCGGAAGGATTTACCCCTCTGCGGCGGTATTTCATTTCCGATGATGAAATCAACCAGGCACTGCGTGGGCATGAGCGTGAATTCCGGTCCCGGCTGGACGTATTCTCCTTTTTCAGCCAAAACACGGACACGAAAGAGCGGGAACAATTCTTGAAACGGCAGCACGGGGAATACAGTGGCTACCACGGCGGAAATGACAACAAAACCTATACCTCCGCCGGATTTTCCTTTAGCCATGGAGATTTAACTGCCCCGTATGCCCAGCTGCACATGAAATGGTCTGCCGTCACCAAATGGGTGTCCAATATGATTTCCTCCGGCACTTATCTGTATCCCTGTGATGCGGATAAAATGGCTGACTATGAGATCAACCAACTTGCCAGACGGATCATGTCGTTCTTTTCCAATACCCCGGACGGATTTCAGCGGCCCACCCCCAGAAGTGATTTTGACTATTGGGAGGGCGTTACGGAAATCCAGGAGCAGCTTTCTGACCCGGAACAGGTTAATACCATCTACCAAACCATGATGCAGCCCCTTATGGATGCAACACAGCCCAATGACCGTTTCTTTGAAGCCCGGAAGCGAGGCATGGAGGCTATGGAAGCCTACCGAACAGGCACATTCTCCGTGTTTGGAAGGGCGTATACCCTCGGTCCGCTGCCAGACCCCACACAGCCAAATCCGGCAGTCAACGAGGATTTGGAAAAAGCAAAAAAGCTTATAACAGAATTCTGCTCCGAAGAATATGACAGCGAACCGGATTTTTCCGATCTGCGTAAAGTGGATATTGCCTACACCACCATTACAGACGAGGAAGTTCCTGTTCAGGTCAGCATTGACCTGGTGGATTTCAGGCTGGACCGGTCCATTGACGGCATCATCGTGGATTCCCGAAAATATGACACGCTGAAAGAACTGACCGAGCAGGAGCTTGTTGATCCGGATTTTGACGAACTTGTGGCCTTTTCGGACGAGCAACTTGCCAAGGTTGCCCTCCACGGTATCCGCAATAAGGTCGTTCAGCGTTTTACCGAAAGCGGCGAAGAAATCCAGATACAGTATCATGTGAATGGCTTCTATTATAACCATTACAATGTGGTAAACGGAACCGCCAAATATGTGGACGGCCCCTATGATACCCTGGAGGAAGCTGTCAAGGAAATGCGAGGCTACCATCCCCAGGCAGTGGAAATTAATGATTCCGCACCGGACGTAGAGGAAGATCCCTTTGATGACATTGACCCCCAACAGGTTCGGGAAGAATTGGCTAAGAGCGGAATCGTGGATGGAAAACTTGTTGACCCGGAGGCCCTAAATAACACCCCCTTTATTCGTCAGGTTATGACAGATGTGGGTGCAGCAGAGCCGTTTCCCACTTTGCCTACCACCCAGCGTCCGCAGAATCGGCCCCATACGCTCCATCCCGAAATTCCCGCAGGTGACCGCAGAAACTATCACATCCGCACAAATGATCTGGGTGCGGGTGTCCCTATTGAACGCTTCTACCACAATGTTCATGCCATAGAACTGCTGCACAAGCTGGAATCCGAAAACCGTCTGGCTACACCAAATGAACAGGACATTCTCTCCCAATACGTCGGCTGGGGCGGCCTGCCCCAGTTCTTTGAGGAATCCAACGCCCATTATGCCGAGCTGAAAGCCCTGCTGACCGAGGACGAATACGCCGCCGCCCGGGAATCCACCCTGACGGCGTTCTACACCCCGCCTGTGGTGATCCGGGCCATGTACAAGGGGCTGTCCAATCTGGGCTTCCAGACCGGCAATATTCTGGAACCCAGCTGCGGCGTGGGCAACTTCATGGGTCTGCTGCCGGAGAATATGGAAAATTCCAAAATGTACGGCGTGGAGCTGGACAGCATTTCCGGACGTATTGCCCAGCAGCTGTACCAGAAGAACAGCATTGCGGTACAGGGCTTTGAGAAAACCGATCTGCCGGACAGTTTCTTTGATGTGGCCATTGGCAACGTGCCCTTTGGGACGTTCAAGGTTTTGGACAAGAAGTACGACAAGTACAATTTCCTGATCCACGACTATTTCTTTGCCCGTGCCTTGGACAAGGTGCGCCCCGGCGGCGTGGTGGCATTCATTACAAGCAAGGGCACCATGGACAAGGAAAATCCCTCTGTGCGAAAGTACATTGCTCAGAGAGCGGATTTGCTGGGAGCCATACGGCTGCCAAACGATACCTTCAAGGCCGCTGCGGGTACAGCGGTCACTTCCGACATTCTGTTCCTGCAAAAGCGCAGCGGTATGACGGACCTGGAGCCGGACTGGGTACATCTGGACACCGATGAAAAGGGGTTGAAAATGAACGCCTACTTTGTCTCCCACCCGGAAATGGTTCTGGGGCAAATGCAGGAAGCGTCCGGCCCTTACGGTATGGAAACCGCCTGTATTCCCCAGGAGGGGCAGAGCCTGGAATCCCTGCTCACTGCCGCCATTGGCCAAATACAAGGCGAAATGCAGACTGTAGACCTGGACGACCTTCCTGTGGAGGAGGCGGACACCCTGCCAGCTGACCCCAGTGTACGGAATTTTAGTTTCGCCGTTGTGGACGGAAAACTGTACTTCCGGGAAAACAGCCGGATGGATCCGGTTTCTGTATCGGCCACCGCCGAACAGCGCATCCGTGGGCTTATCGGTATCCGGGACTGTGTGCGAAAGCTCATTGAATACCAGACCGAGGACTACCCGGAGTCCATGATCCAAGCAGAGCAGGCGCGCTTAAATGCCCTCTATGACAGCTTTGCGGAGAAGTATGGCCGGATCAACAGCCGTGCCAACAGTTCCGCCTTTTCTACCGACAACGCCTACTATCTATTGTCCTCTTTGGAGGTGCGGGACAGTGAGGGCAATTTCCTGCGGAAAGCGGATATGTTCTCCAAGCGGACCATCCGGCAGAAGATTTCTGTAACTTCCGTAGATACCGCTTCAGAGGCCCTGGCCCTGTCACTGGCTGAAAAAGCAAAAGTTGATATGCCCTACATGATGGAGCTGACCCACAAGAGCGAAGAAGAAATTCTCTCTGATCTGAAAGGCGTTATCTTCTTAAATCCGGAGCATGACGGAAATGAGAATGTTGCCCATAAATACCTGCCCGCAGATGAATACCTTTCCGGCAATGTCAGGGAAAAGCTGCGCACCGCCAGGGCGTTTGCCGAAACAGATGAACGGTATTCCGTCAATGTACAGTCCCTGGAAGCGGTGCAGCCCGTTGACCTGACAGCCAGTGAGATTTCTGTCCGGTTGGGTGCTGCCTGGCTGCCAACCGAGGTTGTGCGGGATTTTACCTTTGAGCTTCTGCGGACGCCTTACTACCAGAGACGGAACATCAAGGTGCATTACAGCACCTACACCGGCGAGTGGAATGTAGACGGAAAAAGTCTGGACCGAGGGAATGTCCGCTCTGAGAATACCTTTGGTACGGAACGCATCAACGCCTACAAGATCATTGAGGAAACCCTGAATCTGCGGGATGTACGGATTTTCGACTATGAATATGATGACTCCGGTAAAAAGGTGGCTATCCTCAACACGAAGCAGACCGCCATTGCCCAGGGAAAGCAGGAGCAGATCAAACAGGAATTTGCGGATTGGATTTGGGCAGACCCTAATCGCAGGGAACGGCTGACCAGGCTCTACAATGAAAAGTTCAACAGTATCCGTCCCAGAGAGTACGACGGAAGCCATCTGAATTTTGTGGGCATCAACCCGGAAATCACCCTGCGGTCTCATCAGGTGAATGCCATTGCCCATATTCTTTACGGCGGGAATACATTGCTTGCCCACACGGTGGGGGCAGGGAAGACGTTCGAGATGGTAGCTGCTGCCCAGGAGAGCAAGCGGCTGGGGCTGTGTCAGAAAAGCCTGTTTGTGGTGCCAAATCACCTGACCGAGCAGTGGGCCGCAGAATACTTGCAGCTTTATCCCGCCGCCAATATTCTGGTTGCTACCAAAAAGGATTTTGAAACCAAGAACCGAAAACGGTTCTGCTCCCGGATCGCCACCGGCGACTACGATGCCATCATCATCGGCCACAGCCAGTTTGAAAAGATCCCCATGTCCCAAGAGCGGCAAAAGTTCATTCTGGAGCAGCAGAAGCAGGAGATCCTGGACGGTATTCGGGATCTGAAACGCAACAACGGCGACAACTTTTCCGTGAAGCAGCTGGAGCGCAGCAGGAAAAGCATTCAGCAGAGATTGGAAAAGCTCAATGACCAGAGCCGCAAGGACGATGTTATCACCTTTGAGGAACTGGGTGTTGACCGGATTTTTGTGGACGAGGCCCACATGTTCAAAAATCTCGCCGCATTTACGAAAATGCGCAATGTGGCCGGTATCTCCCAGACGGAAGCCCAGAAGTCCAGTGACCTCTATATGAAGTGCCGCTACTTAGATGAGCTGACCGGAGGCCGGGGCGTGGTATTTGCCACCGGCACACCGATCAGCAACTCCATGGTGGAGCTTTATACCATGCAGAAATATCTGCAATACAACGCCCTGAAAGAAAATGACCTGCTCCATTTTGATGCCTGGGCCTCCACCTTTGGAGAAACCGTCACCGCCATTGAACTGGCCCCGGAGGGTACCGGCTATCGAGCCAAGACCCGTTTTGCCAAGTTCTACAACCTCCCGGAGCTGATGTCCATGTTCAAGGAAATTGCGGATATTCAGACGGCGGATATGCTGAAGCTGCCGGTGCCGGAGGCGGAATACCACAATGTGGTGCTGAAACCCTCGGAGCAGCAAAAGGAGATCGTGGCCAGCCTATCCCAGCGAGCGGAAAAGGTGCGCAATAAGCAGGTGGATTCCAATGAGGACAACATGCTGGTCATTACCAACGACGGACGGAAGCTGGCACTGGATCAGCGGCTGATCAATCCCATGTTACCGGACAGTGATTCGGGAAAGGTTGCCGTCTGTGCGGAAAATGTGTACAACATCTGGGAACGGACAGCAGCGCAAAAGTCCACACAGATGGTATTTGTTGACCTGTCTACACCCCACAATGACGGGCAGTTCAATGTGTATGACGATCTGAAAAAGAAGCTGCTGGACAAAGGCATCCCGGAATCCGAGATCGCCTACATCCACAACGCCAAAACAGAAGCCGCCAAAAAGGAGCTGTTTGGAAAGGTGCGCTCCGGCGAAGTGCGTGTTTTAATTGGTTCCACCCAGAAAATGGGGGCCGGAACCAACGCTCAGCGGAAACTGATTGCCTTACACCATATGGATTGTCGTGCGACACGTTCCTAACTGAAAAGGTTAGGCGTAAAGCACATTAA